>PEAK01000102.1 GCA_002753515.1 Magnetococcales bacterium | reverse complement strand
GAAAAGAAAAAAAAGAGGGAAGAAAAAAGATTTCTTTATCTGATTTTTTGAAGAAGAGAAGAAGATCCCACTCGCATTTTCAAGCCGGTGGTGTTCCTACAGTTCCGGACCGGTGCTGGCACAGGAAACAGTGTGAAATTAGTAACTTAGTGCGACGTATATAAAAACATATTATGCTGTATTGCAGCATTTAATCACTGATCGTGCCCAATCGTGATCAATGCCCAGAACATCCATGACGAATCTGAAGGATCCAGCATATGTTCTGCGGTCATTAATCCACCGCCATGCATCGCGGAAATGTCGGGGGTCATTTGTATCATCAATGGCCAACTTCAACACTCCCAACCAAAGGCGGGCTTCAGGGCTTAAATTGTGTTCGTGTGGCAGGGTGGCGAGTAGCTCATCCATGTGTTGATATTACAACACTGACGCTTTATTGCCAACATACAGGTGTATCGATTATCGATATACCTTGGTCGGATCAACGGAAGACGGGCTACGAATCCGATTCGTACCCTCGGGCAACTGGTGTGATCAACGGAAGACAGGCACAGGCGTCATGATTATCGTGACGACTGATGCACAGCACGTCTTTAAGACGGTCTGATGGTAAACGGAAGGCAGGGAAGCACAGGATCAACGGATTACCTGATGCCCTTAACAGTTGTTGTGATCAACGGAAGACAGGCACATCAGTCATGATTATCGTGACGACTGATGCCATGTAGCCTCGGGAAGCACAGGATCAACGGATTACCTGATGCCCTGTGGACCCGGTGATGGTCTGGCGCAATGAAGATTTTGCCGGGCTGTTTTGCTTGAGAGAAAAGCCCGGCAATTGACCAGTGAAATCGTTCCTACTGCTTACTGGATGCTTACTGAAACAAAAACAGTCACCTTGCGCACGACCATAACTATATGATTTTATTGGCGCGCGGTACAGGATTTGAACCTGTGACCTTTGGCTCCGGAGGCCAACGCTCTATCCAACTGAGCTAACCGCGCTGATACGGGGTGGCATCACCCTGTGGAGGGCATCATAGAGAAGAAAGCCCCCGGCTGTCAAAGGAACAACGCCTTGTCTTGACAATGGGGGATGGAGGCGATTACCGTTGCCCGGTCTGGATTTCATCTCAGTGATCCTTAATCCTGCTTTGTCACATTCGTTAACCTGAACGGTTTTTTTTTTAGTTCATTGATATATATTACTATTAAACCGCAACCAACACGGGAAACGTAGCTTTCCAGTGTCATTCCCGCGAAAGCGGGAATCCAGAAAGTCAGGGGAAGTAGAAATGCCCTCTGGATCCCCGCTTTCGCGGGGATGACAATAACTACACATTCCAAGATGGCTGCGGTTTAGAAGAAAAAAGGGGTCTTGGGGATTGCCCCCAGGGTTTTGATTTCACTGCCCTGACTAACCCAGCAGGAGGTGTGATCCCTTTCGCAAAAAGACGCGAAAATGTTTCGTGTAAAGGGGGGCAAAAAAAAAGCAAAACCCTGGGGGCAATCCCCCAGCCCCCTTTTTTCTTTCAATATTTTTCAATCAACCAAGAAGCACGAATGTGACAAAGTAGAATAAAAAGGAGTGAACGAAAACAATGAGCGACAAAACCATCCAAACCTCTGACGGTCAGTTTAAACAAGACGTTCTGGAATCTGATATCCCGGCTCTGGTGGATTTTTGGGCCGACTGGTGTGGACCTTGTAAGCAGATTGGTCCCTACCTTGAAGAATTGGCCGACAAGTTTAAAGGACGCATCAAGGTTTGCAAGTTGAACATCGACAACAATCCCGGCACAGCCGCCCAGTTTGGCGTGCGTAGCATCCCGACCCTGATGATTTTCAAGAAGGGACAGATCGAAGCCACGAAAATAGGGGCCATGCCCAAATCCAAGCTGTTTGAGTGGGTTGAAGGCGCCCTTTAATAATCATGAAGCCCGGAACAGGGGTAACAGGGGGATGTTCCACAACCTGTTGCCCCTTTTTTGTGTCGCATGGTGTTGCTGCCCGTCAGGTGTGGTTTGTTGCCACGCCCCAGCGTACGAAAAAATCCCGCAACGCCTCTTTGGAAATTTTTTTAAGACATAATCGTTTGTTGCGTGCGTGTTCGCCGGAGACGAGTTCGACCCTATTCTTGGCCAGCCCCAGTTCCCGGGCGAGGAATCGTATCAGGGCGCGATTAGCGGCCCCTTCCACGGGTGGTGCGTTCAGGGCGATGCACAGATCCTGGCCACGCAGCCCGGCCACGCCTTCCCGCGAGGCCCGTGGTCGTACCCAGACCCCCAGGTGATAATCTTCGCCATGCCAGCTACCTGGTTCCATGGGGGATTACAGGGAGGGTGCCATGCGATGCGGGGCCATATCGCCCATGCCCCCGAGTGCGAGAACCTGGAAGAATTGTTGCAGCACCGACAAGGTGGCCAGGACGAACAGCACGGCCACGATGGGGGTGACATCCAGTCCTGAAACGGTGGGAACCCATCCGCGCAAAGGTTTGAGGGCGGGTTCGGTGACCTGGAACACGAAGCGCGTCAGGGGGTGATTGAGATTGAGCACCATGGGACGGCGTTTTTTGAAGGTATACCAGGCATGGATATGGAATCCGGCACGAACCATCAACAGCATCATGTAGAGGGTGAGCAACAGATGGACAAAGGCGAGCAACTCACCGAGGAAACCCAGAATCGCCCCACCGCCCATGCCGCCGCGCAACAATCCCACCAGCAATCGCTGAACCAGTTGCACGGCCAGCAGGGCGGCGACCGGGGAGAGATCCAATCCCGCCACGGATGGAATCAGTCTGCGGAAAGGTCGCAACACCGGTTCCGTCGCCTGGAGCAAGAATTGCACGATGGGATTGTAAGGGTCGGGATTGACCCAGGAGAGGAGAACCCGTATCAAAATCAACCACGTGTAAATACCGAGAATGAAATCGATGATAACGGCCAAAGAACCCGACAAGCCCATGAGATACACCCTTCCAGATGGATTTTAAGATAGATCGTTATTGAAAGAGTGCGCTCCAGATGGTATGGGGATGCCCTGCCCACCGCGAAGCCCGTATCCCAACCGGCACTTTTTGAGGATGATCTGGACCGTCTTATCGTTTCAACGTCTGCATGATGCCAGTCCAAGCCATGGTGTTTCAAGTCCTGATTGCTGATTGGGCCGTTGTCCGAGGCTCTCTGGTCGGGTCAGTGACCGGACGACGGGCCGCTCAACTCCCGGGATCTGCGCCAAGCCGCCTCCACGGCACGCATCAAGGTGCCCCGCATGCCGGCCTCCTCCAGGACTTTCAGGGCGGCGATGGTGGTCCCCCCCGGCGAAGTCACCTGATTTTTCAATACGCCGGGATGCTGACCCGTTTCCTGGACCAGGCGGGCCGCGCCCTGCACGGTGTGCGTTGCCAGCCAGGTAGCCATATCCCTGGGCAAGCCGCAGGCCACACCACCATCGGAAAGAGCTTCCAGGATCAGGTAAACATAAGCAGGCCCGGAACCCGACAAGGCGGTCACGGCATCCATCACCGATTCATCGCCGACGGTACGGACGTCGCCAACCGTTTTCAGGAGGGTTTCGCCGAGGAGACGTTGTTCCTCGTTGACGTGATCGCCCGGGCACAAGACGGTCACCCCCGCCTGGATCAGCGCCGGGGTGTTGGGCATGGCGCGAATGACGGGTTGACGGGGTGGCAATACTTTGGTCAGGCTGGCCAGGGTGATACCGGCGGCGATGGAGATCACCAGGGTATCCCGGGAGAGGTGGGGTGCCACTTCCTGGAGCACTGTGCCGATGATTCCCGGTTTGACAGCCAGAACCAATACCTGAGACCCTTGGAGGGTGGCGAGGTTGCTCGCTGCGGGGACGATACCGAACTGTTGATGCAACGCCTGTGCCCGACTGGCATCCGGCTCGAAAAGGCGTATATTGCCGCCCTGGAAGCCCGAGCGGATCAAGCCCTGGATCAGGGCAGTGGCCATGTTGCCACCACCTGCGAAGGAAACAATGGTGTCACGAAATTGCTGGGTGGTCATGATCTTCCTGGTTCCCGATTGAATGAATGGTCAACGAATGGCCTGCAACAGCGCACTCTTGTTTCCGAGCGTCAGGGATTTCCTTAGCGTTTGCGAACTGCGCTGGGATTGGCACCGGGCAAAGCTTTCACCCTTTTCCAGGCGGCCATGGCCTGCTCTTCCGTCTTGAAGGGACCCACCCAAACCCGCAGATAGGAGTGTTCCTTGATTTGAAAATCCTGGAGATAGACGGGGAGGTTCAAACGACTGATTTCCGCCAACGCCTGATCGACATGCTCGGTACTTTCGTAGGCGGCCAACTTGAAGGCATAGGTTCCCGGCACGTGGGGTGTCCGTTTGGCCTTATTTTCCGGGGTGATTGTCGCAACCTCCTGGACCGGTTCCTCTCTTTTTTCTGTAATGGCCCGTGCCGATTGCGGTGGCGTGGTCGATAACGCAAGTTTGGATTTGATCGGTGCCCCCGAAGTCAGGGGTGAATCCGGGCGTACCGTTGGGGGACCGGTTCTTTCATCCAAATCTTCCGACCCGGTGATGATGGGATCGACAATGACCGGCGTTTTTCTGGGCGAATCCGTGCCGGCCACAGACTTGGGCTTGGGCAGGTCACGTGTCCTCCAGAGGGCTGCGTGAACCCAGGGTAAACCGGGATCCTTGGCAGCCAATTGGGGGAACCAGGTATTCTCCTGAATGGGTTGGTGTTTGATCAGCGCCAGTTCGCCGAGGATGAACAGGGCCAAATTTTTGGTTTCTTCGTTGCTTTGTCCATCCCCCTCCCCTTCCCCTTCCGCCGCTGCGACCAGTACGGTTTCGGCGGAACCGCGTTCCATCATGTGGGCGACCATGGCACCGGGCCAATGTGTGTCTTCCTTCAGGTTACGAATGCCGGCGAACGCGTCCCGTCCCGGTTTTCCGAGACGTTCCCGGGTCAGATACAGCCACAAGGCATTGACGACCCGGGTATCGTCCAGTTGCCGCACCTCTTCAAAATCGGCCAGGGCTTCGTCATAGCGTTCCAGGAGATACAGGCCGACACCGATCCAATAGTGGGCCTCGGCATTGGCCTCCGGTTTCAAGCGTAAGGATTCGTGGAGATCCACCAGCGCCTGTTGGTAGGCACCGCTTGCCAACCAACTGCGCCCGCGATAGAGGAAAGCGGCTTCGTAGTCATGGCGGTGCCGGATAAAGTGACTGAAATCATCAACGGCACGCTCGTGGCGCCCCAGGGCGGCATACAGCCGCCCGCGATTGTAGTAACTCCAGATGTGGGTCGGCTTGATTTTGATGGCTTGATTGAAATCGTCGATGGCGCGTTCCGGCTGCCCCGAGCGGGCCAGGGCCAACCCACGGTTTTGCAAGGTCAGATAATCTTGCGGGTTTAACGCCTGGGCGACGTTTAAATCTTCCAGGGCGCGTGCCGCATCCCCCAATGTCAACCGAGCCGTTCCCCGCAAGCGGTAGCTGCGCTGATGATCCGACTTGAATTCCAGGGAGCGGCTGCAATCGGCGATGGCCCCTTTGGTCAAGTCGGTGTCATTTTTGATCAGACTTTTTTTATAGAGTGCGGCGCACCGCCCCTCAAAAGCGGCGACGGTCTGTTCCCGGGTTCCCGAACCAGCATCGATGGCTTGGGTGAACTGTTCGATGGCCTGCTCAAGATTTTCCCGACCCAGGGCCTCGGCACCCGCCAGCAGATTGTCATCCACCGTACCAGCGGCCCACAGGGGTGCCGCCCGCAGCCAGATGGCCATGACCACGCACAGGAATCCGATGACACAACGGTAATGTTGCAGGGGATGATCCATAGATCTCGTGAATGTCTTGGCAGGATGACCACTCTTAATATCTTCAACGCAGCCCTTTTCAGCCACTCCAGGCACCTTGCGTCAAGAAAGCCGGCACGTGTGCCGTTCGGAAATAACGAAAGCAAATTGGGTGCCAGTCCGTCAGGTACCGACAGATATTCAGACTGTCGTTGACAACAACCAAGTCCAGTCCGTCGGGAAATTTCAGCGTCAAACATGCCGGAAATTTTTTTTATCAATGTGGTAAATTAGCTTGATTCTTGCGGGGGGGGCAACCATAAGGTGAAATTATATGGGTGAAGTGGTTTCCATCCGAGGAGTTTGGAGGCCGACTAGGTCGAGTTTATCGGGAAAAGTTTTTTCAACTAGCTAATATTATAAGAAAACAGAGTGCAAGTTTTCTATTAACTTTGCAAATAGCATGCATCACACCTACGCGTCAGATTATACCATCGACGGCTTGTCCGGTTGGGGTATTAGAACGCTTAAACCGCAGCTATCTTGGGATGTGTAGTTATTGTCATCCTCGCGAAAGCGGGGATCCAGAGGACTTTCCTACCTCTCCTGACTTTCTTGATTCCCGCTTTCGCGGGAATGACACTGGAAAACTACGTTTCCCGTGTTGGTTGCGGTTTAGGCTGTTTTGAACTAAAAATTGGGGGGGCGGTCAATGAGACCAAAAAAGCCGGCGGGAGTTGTATCGGCTCTATTCCTTGCGGCCTTTGCTTCTGCCTGCGGGGGCAGAGACACTGGACAAATGATCAGCGGCACTGTTATCAAGGGGCCATTGTCAGGGACAACGGTTTCGGTACTGGACGCCTCCGGTAAAATTTTGGTTAAGACGAAAAGCGGCACTGACGCCAGATACTCCCTGATCATACCTGCTGGAACCATGTATCCGTTGCGTTTGTCAATATCGGGTGGCAATGACCTGATGACAGGCAACAGCCCTATGGATATGGATTCCCTTATCGTCAGTTCCTCTCAGACGACCGCCAATGTTACTCCTATTACCTCCATGATGGTCCAGACGGCGGTCAATAAAGCGGGCAGCCTGGATAAAGTCACCGCCGACACCGTTTCGGCAGTCAAAAGTACGGTCATATCTCAATTTGGTTTCGGCATTGATGCGGAAGACAGTACCATCGACCCGGTTACCACTGCTGTTTCCGCGAACAATATGGCTTCAATCCTCCGTGCCTCCGAAGCTGTGGCAGAGATGGTGCGCCGTTCCGTCGGTACAGACCCCACCGCCATGGCCCAGGCGATCAAGGTGATTGGCGAAGATTTGGCCGATGACATGATGGATGGCAAAAAAAATGGTGCTGCCCTCAGTCAATCGATGCCTTATGGATTTACGGATCCCAATACCTTTCTAACTGTCTTGGAACAGCACAAAGTGTCGGTCGGAGCAGAAGTGGTCAATGGTTCTTTCAAGGTCACCAAAACCGATGGCACCCAGTTTGATAACACCTCGACTTTGTTGGCACAGGCGATCAATGCCGTTGACTCAACCATCACAACATCGGCGGCTCAAGCCAAAATCAACGCATTGCCCGTATCTGCCTCCGAAAAGACGCAGTTGACTGCTGATATTGCCAATGCCACAACGATTCAGCAGCAGTTGGGGCAGGATATATCGCTTTTGACCTCTCTGGCAGCAGCCGTTGGTGGTTTGAGTGCCGGGCAAAACAACACTGGGAAAATCGATGCCACCTTGATGGGCAATGTCACAAGCACCGTGACTGCCTTGAATCAAAAAATCAAAGGCAATCAATTTCCTTCCACCACCTTGGTTTCAGCAATCAGCGCACTAACCACGAACAGCAATAGTTCCTCTGCCAATACCCAAACATCAACACCCACGGTTGCCAAAGCTGGTCTGTCAGGCACAGTCGCCGGGGGGGCGGCGATGGTTAATGCCAAGGTGACCATGCAATCGGCCAGCGGCACAACAATCGATGTCGGTACCACCGATGCCAAAGGTCAATTTTCTGGATTCACCCCGCCTGACGGCTTTGATTTTCCAGCAGTGATGATTGCCACTGGTACCACGGGTACGACGTTGCGTACCATTATCCCAATCAACAAAAAGACAAATGGCCAAACAGCCAATGTCAATCCCATTACCCACTCCTTTACCGCTCAGGTATTGCCGACCGGAAAAACGCTTGCGACCCTTGATGTCAGTAATGGCGACAGTGGCCTGGCCGCTACCGCCAAAAAAATGGTGCAGACGGCACTGGGGAGCGCGGTGGACTACGATACCTTTGCCAACAAACCATTCAATGCCAAAACTGATACCAACCCAACTGCTGGGGGCTTGGCCGATACCCTGATTGATGTTGTAGCCGGCCTGGATC
This sequence comes from Magnetococcales bacterium, assembly GCA_002753515.1. GTDB lineage: Bacteria > Pseudomonadota > Magnetococcia > Magnetococcales > UBA8363 > UBA8363. Next base: position 3,151 of record PEAK01000102.1, on the reverse strand, counting down.
CTTCACGCCGTCCCGAGGAAATCCTGACCAGCGCGTCCGACAAGGACGACCCTTCGATTTCCGGAAATCTTATGGGCACCCCGGCTTTTCAGGCCAAGGTGGCCGGTGAACTTGTGGCTCAGGGACGATCTGCGGATGATGCCAAGGGCGTGATCAGTTCTGGGGTCTCTCCTACGGCGAACACGGCTACTCTGCTTGCCAACACCTCCACTTTTGTTTCTGCATTCTCGGATGTGGCGACTGCTGCTGCTCCAATGCTTACCGGCACCTCGGTCAACAAACAGAAAACCCTGGAGGCCGTCGTTAACGCAACCGCCAAGGTGATCGCCACCACCGTGGAAAAGTCTGGAGCCACGCAAGGAAACAGTCTGAATACAGTGATCAGCAACAGTATGGCCGTGGTCAAGAATCCCATCATACAGATCGGACAGGAGAATCAGGCCAAAACGGGTACAAATCTGGTCCTGAGTACGACCGCCGATCAGGTGGCCAACCTGCTTGCCGACAACGCGACAAAGCTTGCCAAGTCCGGCGCGGATACCTCGGCCCTGGGCAATCAGGTCAAAAATTTCGGTGAGATCGTCTCCTCGGTGGTGTCCAACTCCCTTGCTACTGGGACCGACAAACAGACGCTCGATAACAAAAAACAGCAGATCGTGGCGCAGAATATAGCCAAAGGTGTTGCCGATTCCATGACCTTGTATCTGGATGATATGGCCAAAGATCCGGCAACGCTTCCGGATGCGGAAAAAGCTTCCCTGCAGGCTACGCTGACCAAAGCCACCAATACGGCATCCAATACGGCCAAAACCTTGGATTCGGCTCTGACTGTCATAGTATCCAATGACAATTCTAAAAATCTTGATGGGCAGGTGTTGAATTCCCTGGCCAAGACTATTGTCGGCCAGACCTCCGAGACACTGAAAAACTACGACCTGACGATTGCCAACAGCACAGCAGTTGGTTCCGCGCTCAACGTCGTCACCAACATGGCCACGCTCGTGGTAGGTACGGCGGCCAGCATGGCCAATGACATGGCTTCTCTGAGTACGGGACAGAAGGCGGCACTGACCTCGGCCATGGCCGGACAGGTGTTGAACGAGGTCAAAACGCTCGATCTGACCGGTGCCACTTTGCCCGATAGCGCGAAGAACATCTCCAACAATCTGGCCAAAACGGTTGGGCCGGCATTGGTGGAAAACGTGGCAGCCACCTCCAGCCGCAAGGGAAGCAATCTGGAGGTATTGGCAATGGGGGCTGCTGCCCAAGCCACAGCCAAGGTCAAGGAGGAGATGGCGCTGACGGAAATGGTCACGGGCGCTGTCCTGGAAACCGCAAAAACCAAGTCCAAGGATGCTGCCAAGCAGACTTCTGCCACCCTGGAGATCTCTTTCCAAGCGATGGAGTCTTCCGGTGTGACGCTTGGGGATGTGACCAAGGGGATGAGCGACAGCCACGTCAACGGAGATGCCGTGAACACGGTTGTCTCCCAGGTCAAAGATGTCCTGGTTAACAGTGGCTCATTGAAAGGTGCGGCGCAGGAGATCGCCCAGACCGCTTCCAGCATGGCCAATGCGGTTTTGAACAAGGGTGGCACGCTGGCACAAGTCAAGGAGGCAGTCGCAGCACCTCTGGCGGCCATGACCGATGTGGCTACCACAACCTTACCATTGAATACAGAGGCTGGTCAGGATGCTATCAAAAATAGCATCAACGCTTTGAAATCTACCGCCTCCTCTCTAAACCAGTCCAAACTGGACGTTTCCCAAATGATCACCACCGCCACCAACATGGCGACTGTGGTTGCTGTTTCGCCTACTGCCGTTTCCACGAGCCTGCTGACCACGGTTCAACAGAACATTGCCCAAGGTATTCAGACCTCCCTGACATCGCTTTCCCAATCCCTGGATTCTGGAACCCAGGCCAAAGTGTCGGAGAAAAACACCCAGATCAAGGATCAGCTCGCGGCCAAGTCTGCGAACAAGCCCCCCCAAGCCGACAAGGCATCTTTTTCCATTGCGGCGGATCATCCCCTGACCGCCAATTTCGTTGCCAGTGATGCGGATTCCGACCCATTGACCTACCTGATCCAAAAACAACCCGATCATGGCGTGGTAACCGTCTCCAATCCATCAAGTCCTACGTTCACCTACCAGCCAACTGACCATTTTTACGGTGAGGACAGTTTTCTTTTTCGGGTTAACGATGGCAAAGTGGACTCCAACGTAGCCAAGATCACGATTACCGTTACACCACCAAACAATATGCCGGTTGTGGTTACCCCCATTCCTGCCCAGACCTGGAATGGCAGCGGCTCCGGCAGCTATCAGGTTCCGGCAGACTCCTTCTCCGATCCAAGCGGAAAGGGGCTGACCTATTCCGCACAACTGGTGGATGGTTCCATTCTGCCGGCATGGTTGCATTTCGACCCAGTCACCCGGACCTTCTCTGGCAATCCGCCCAACGGTGTCACTACGCTTTCCATTCAGGTGACGGCAGCCAGTAACAGTGGAGCAGTCAAGCAGATTTTTATCTTAAATTTTAATGGATCCACCAATGATGCACCCACCGTGGTAGCATCCATCACGGATCAAACCTGGAGCGGTAGCGGCATCATGAGCTTCCAGGTGCCGGCCAATACGTTTGCAGATGCCGATGGCGATGTTATGACCTATACTGCCACTTTGGCGGATGGTTCGCCTCTGCCCACATGGCTAGCCTTCGGTCCGATCACGCATATCTTTACCGGCAATCCTCCTGCGGAGGTCACCAATCTTCCCTTGAAGGTAACGGTGTCCGATGGTCATGGAGGATCCACAAGCAGCACCTTTAGTTTGCTGTTCAGTGGTCCGACCAATGATCCACCCTCAGTAGCCGCGCCCATTGTTCCACAAAGTTGGAGTGGCAGTGGTGCATGGACATTCCAGGTTCCGGCGGGAACGTTTACGACTGATGGCTATGGTTTGACCTATACCGCCACCCTCGACGATGGGTCCATTTTGCCATCCTGGCTTACCTTTAATCCGGCTACTTCTACTTTGTCACATTTCTCAGGCCGGCGAAGTTCATGCAGGTAATTGTTTTCACGTACAAATCAATTAACCATTGCGTTTCACGGCTAATTCATCCAACACAGATTGTTCGTTATCAG
>PEAK01000101.1 GCA_002753515.1 Magnetococcales bacterium | reverse complement strand
GAAGGAAAAAGTTATCGAATGAAAGAAAAAATAAAAGAATAAATGAAGAAAATGGGAAGAAAAGGCGGGAAGAACAATTTCAAACCGCTGCTTTTATGACATTTCCAGGCCGATGTCCGCACTGCGCAATATTCGATACGGATATTCGCCATATTGCAGACATATTCGTAGTAGGCGGCTTGGTCTGTGTTTTGGAACCGGCCAAAACGACTTACGTCATAGACCAAGATAACGCTGAAATCAGCATTGCCACTCTGTATGTCATTCAATAATCGTTGAAGGGATTCCCTGCCTTCTATATTAAGGCCGCTCTTACCATCATCTGCATACGTCCGCACAATCTCCATTCCATGTTTTGCAGCGAATGTCCTGATGGTATCCTTCTGATTATCAGTTGAATATTGCTGATGCTCTGTGGACATCCGGACGTACTGAGCTGCTCTTATGGGAGGCTGTTTGACCTGTGTTTCTTCCATCCAAGAATCTCCCTTTTTCGGGCTTTTTTTGGTTGACTATCCGGCATATTTTTTAATGTTTTTTTTCTAACTTTATAATCAATTCTTCATCCGTTCTAATGGTTTGCTATCATTTACCTCGCTATTCGGAGGAAGTAAAGAAAAAATGATGCTGGATGTCGAAAAAATTGCTATAGCCACGATTGAATAATCATAATCATCAAAAAATGCATCTTTTTGGTCATATTTTTTTAATAAAGACTTTACTTGCCTTAAAGAACGAGGTAAACGGTCAGTGAGGAAAGTTGATGGTAGATCAACCAATTACCTCCTGGACGCAAGTCCGGACTTGAAACATTCAGCCTCGGTGAACTAAAATGATTGAATTCGTTTGTCCTTTTTGTGGGTTCACGCCCAAAAGCAAAAAGAAAATGCGTGCGATGCGCGTTCACTTTAGAATCAAACACAAATGCGTCCCTGACTCCAAAGGCTTCCTTCATCCCTTTGGGCCATCAATTCCAATCACTGATTTTAAACAGGTTCGGAAATTCACAACTGGAGATGCTACGTTTGTGCGCGGAGGATTGCCGGGGCGAGGGAAGAGGCGGTGATGGGTGGAAAACATTATCACCCTGTCGCAGGCCAAGGCTCTAATACGCAAAGGGCTCCATAGTTGCTTCAGTGAGACCGTTGGCCTTCCTCTGGTTAAAATGGCAACCGATGGAAGCAAAGGAGGTTAACAATTTGTGCGAGCCATCGCAGAAGGGTGCCGCCCACTTCCCACCCGCGCTTCGTGAGCCCTCAACACCCACCACCGGACGGCGGAGAAACCGCCTGCCTACTCTGTCCCAGGGTGAATGGCAACACCGGTGGAGTATGAATCAACGCCTATAAAATCAGCCGTTATTGCGCCCAGGGCGGCATACATCACCACTTCAGCGACTCGGCCCGAATGGGATTCGAATCATCGTCCTGGCGCGAGTTTCTCAGATATCAAGTGTAACTCATTGATTTGTACTTGATATTATCCAGGAGAAGAATCCTTCTTGGCCATTTGAAGACCGAATGCAACCTCGAACTCGGCCAAGATAAGGTTATGCTGTTAAACATTGAAAATTTAGAGAAATAAGCGGGTCCGACTGAGTCGGACCCGCTAGGCCCTGGTCCACAGGTTTCTGAGAATTTTGGAGAAGAGAGAATGGAAAGTTGTATTCTGAGTACCACGGGTTCTCTAGGTGGTGTAGAGTGCCTTTGAACCATACCGGACAACCATTGGAAACATTGGGATTTTTAAAAAAGTAATAGCCGCCCGGAGAGACGGCTATTACAATGAGAAAGCCTAGAATTACTAATATGGTGGGCCCACCAGGATTCGAACCTGGGACCGACCGGTTATGAGCCGGCGGCTCTGACCGCTGAGCTATAGGCCCTCGTATTAGCTAAGACTCCAAAAAGCTTCTCAGTTTACGAGATCGGGTCGGATGACGCAACTTACGCAATGCTTTGGCTTCAATCTGTCTGATTCTTTCCCGGGTGACGTGAAACTGTTTACCCACCTCTTCCAAGGTATGATCGGTGTGCATGCCAATCCCGAACCGCATGCGCAAGACGTTTTCCTCACGATCCGTCAACGTCTTAAGCACTCTCCCCGTGGTATCGCGCAAATTGGACATAATTGCAAGCTCGGACGGCGACATCATCGATTTGTCTTCGATAAAATCTCCCAGATGCGAATCTTCCTCATCACCAACAGGCGTTTCCAGTGAAATCGGTTCTTTGGCGATTTTCAATACTTTGCGCACTTTATCCAGCGACATGTCCATCCGTTTGGAGATTTCTTCCGGCGTTGGTTCCCGACCCATTTCCTGGACCATCTGCCGACTGGTGCGCACCAGTTTGTTGATGGTCTCGATCATGTGTACCGGGATGCGAATGGTACGTGCCTGATCGGCGATGGAGCGGGTGATTGCCTGGCGGATCCACCATGTGGCGTAGGTGGAAAATTTATAGCCCCGGCGCCATTCAAACTTGTCCACCGCCTTCATCAAACCAATGTTTCCCTCTTGAATCAGGTCGAGAAATTGCAGGCCCCGATTGGTATATTTCTTGGCAATGGAAATCACCAAACGCAAGTTGGCCTCGACCATCTCTTTTTTGGCCTTGGAGGCTTTGCGTTCACCGTCCAGAATGCGTTTGTTGGTATTTTTCAGTTCGGCGACCGTTTGTCCGGATTCAGACTCAACGCCACGGATTAAATCCTGTAGGTCATACAGTTTGCTTGCCGATTGATGCAGGGCCCGCAACGTTTTTTCAGAGTGATCCTGCAACTGGTCCACCCATTCCCGACTCCCTTCGTTATCGGCGAATTCCTTGATAAACAGTTCTTTGGAGACATTAAACTTTTCCGCGACCAGCCAAATTTCCGCTTCGTGACTGCGAATTTTCTCCACCCGCATCTTGATCTTTTTTACCAAACGGTCGATTTGCTTTTGCGAAAAATTAACCTCGCTCACATAGCCTACCAAGCGTCTTTTTCTTTCCTGGTAACGTTTCCGTATTTTTTTAATTTTGGACGGGTTACCCTCTTCCTGGGCTTGTGCCAGTTCGATCTGCACATGTTCCAGCTTTTCGTTCAAAGTTGTGATTTTGTCGAAGGCCAGTTGGGTCTGTTCCAACAATTCCTGGAGGCGGGAATCGTCTTCAGGGATGACGCCGGCAACCAGAAGGGGATCGACAAGCAAACCATCCGGAGTCATCTGCTTGACGGGGGAATCATCCAAGGGATCGCGAACGTCCAGAAGATCCATATCCTCCGAAAGTACATCCACCTCATCCAATTCCTTGTCGGGATCATCCACATCCTCTTCCGCATGAGGCGTTGGAATGTCCAGGATGTCACGTAAGGAAATTTCGTTATTTCTCAGCCTATTTGCAAGAGAAGTAATCTCCCGGAAGGTAATGGGGGAGTTGCAGATGGAGGAGATGACCTCGTTACGTCCAGCCTCGATGCGCTTGGCGATCACGATTTCGCCTTCCCGGGTCAGGAGATCGACCGAACCCATTTCGCGCAGATACATGCGTACCGGATCATCGGTTTTGCCCAGATCGATATCTTCAATGGCCCCCTCGTGTCCGGAGCGGTCCACTGACAACTCAGAGGATCCATCATCAATAATCAGTTCATCATCGTCATCGTCGTCCACCCCCACAGCGGCGGCATCGAGTCCGGCTGCTTTGACCTCTTCATCTTCCTGCTGTTCCTCGATCAATTGGATGCCCATGTCATCCAATATGGAATAAACCCCTTCAATCTGATCAACCGAGTTGACATCTTCCGGCAACACATCGTTGACCTCATCGTAGGTCAGGAAGCCGCGTTCCTTGCCCCTGGCGATGAGTTTTTTCATGTTATCTTGTTTCGCTTCGTTAATCATTGCACTCATTTCCAATTGGATCATTGGGTGTCTGCAACATTCAGACAGCATCACGCCTGATAACCGGAGGAACCCTGGTTGGTCGATACCCGGTGTCGTTCCTGCTGGAGCAGGGCAGTCACACGAAAACGTTCATTAAAGGCATCGTCATTGCTGATGTCCTGGTTCCGAGTTTGTTTTTGGAGCGATTCAAGGTTACGGTCTGCCAGTTTGCCAAGGTAATGTTCCAATTCTTTGTCAGGATGTTCATGTTGGACCTCTTCATTGGCGAGAATGGCATCGGCAAGGCTACGCATGGCTGCAACAGTCAGGTTTGTGGTATCCAACACATCGCCTGCCGATAGAAGCTGCGGGCTCATGGCGACCAGAGTACTTAACAATTCGCTATAGGATGCGTCGTACAACTCAACCGCAACCAAGTCTTCTTCGTACTGGGCAATCAGTCTGGGGAAACGCAAGAGTAAAGCCAAGAGGGTCCGCTCCCAATCCCGACCGACCAATTCTGGAGACGTTTTTTCGGCGTTCCGATCACTTTTCTGGGCAGCCCGCGTACCGAACAAAGGTCTTGGACGCCCATCATGAAGTATAGCCCATTCTGGAACCTGAATTTTTTGCGCCAGGGATTGCGTCAAGAGCTGTAGCAATACCGGATCGGGGATACGCTTCAGATAAGGACGCAATCGGTGGATCAACGCTGCCTTTCCCTCGGGGGTCGCCAAGCCCAAGTCCATTCCTAATTTTTCGGTCAAAAACTCAAACAGCCCAACGGCTTTTTCCGCCTGATGTAAAAATTTCTCTCTGCCATGTTGTCTGACAAACTGGTCGGGATCATCGCCCTGGGGCAAAAACAGAAAGCGCACATGGTGATCTGCTTCCAGGCCGTCGATCATTTTTTCCAGCGCCCGCCAAGCCGCTTGCCGTCCGGCGCGATCACCGTCAAAACAAAAGACGATCCGGCGGCTGCGTTTCCAGAGGAGTTGAACCTGCTCATCGGTGAGTGCCGTGCCCAGGGTGGCCACACAATTGTTCACCCCGTGGCTGACCAGGGAGATCAGGTCCATGTACCCTTCGACCAGGATGATTTCGCCTTGTTTTTGGATGGCTTCCCGGGATTGATTCAGACCGTAGAGCAGATGCCCTTTTTGGTACAGGGGTGTTTCGGGGGAATTGATATATTTGGGTTTGCCCTGCGGATCCATGGTTCGACCGCCAAAGCCGACGCAACGTCCATTGGTATCGTGGATTGGAAAGATAACCCGATCACGGAAACGGTCATAGGGTGGGCTGCCATCGCCCTTGTTGATTCTGAGTCCCGCCTCTTCCAGCAACGCCGGGGCATCTGGGAATCCCGAGAAATGTTCGGCCAAGGCATGCCAGCCCCCTGGGGCATAGCCCAGGTGAAACTGTTGGATAATGTGTTCTGTCAAGCCACGGTTTTGCAGATAATTCAGGGCTGTTTGCCCCTCCTTTTGCATCAGCAGGCGATGAAAATAATCGCGACTTTCGGTTAGAATTTTGAGAAGGCGTGATTTTTTGTCGCTTTCAATCTGGGAATGGGGATGTTCCCGAGATGTAACCGGCAGTGCCAAACCCACGCCAAGCGCCAATTCCTCAATGGTTTCGTTAAAGGTGAGTCCCCGTATTTTCATTAAGAATTCAAAGGCATCCCCCCCCTGGCCACAACCGAAACATTTATAGAAGCCTTTGTCGGGGCGGATGGTAAAGGATGGGGTTTTTTCGTGATGGAACGGGCATAGCCCCAGCCAACTGCTGCCACTTTTTTTCAGTTGCACGTGGCGACCCACGAGCCCCAAAAAATCGATGCGCTCTCTGACTTCTTCAATGAAGCTGTCGGGATAACGGGGCATGACCACCTTACCAACACGAAAATTCAGATTGGATGTTCCGGAGCGGGAAGGTTACACAATCAAGGTAACACAGACACCTCTTCCCCCCAAAATTAAAGCTAGGCAGATTCTCATTTCACGGGTGGTTTGTCAAGACGTGCATTCGACTGACTTTCCATCAACACCGTCAAGTGTTATGATCCACAACCGGCGTCCAAAATTCTCTCTCCCGATAGAGGGGGGACTCCGGACCCGTCAACCTTCTACCGAATCTTTTCGCAATAAAGGGTCGTTCCCATGCGGTCTGTCTCCCTGTTCACCGTTGTTATCCTGATCATTCTCCTGGCCACTGTCATTGCCCCCGAAGTCTATGTTCCAGGACCAGTCGTTGCCCTGGTGCGGGAAAACCATGAAAAACTGATGTACACCATCCTGGCGGTGGCCATCATGCTTTTGCCCGCAATTCTCATCATCAAACCCGGCACACCGGGCAAACCAAAGAAAGAAGCCGCAGCCACAGCCGTCCGACCACAGGCCGAAGCACCCGGTGTGGCACGATGCGAGGCGGAAATCGTGGCATTTTTGGGCGTCCTCCAGGAAAAAGGGCGGCTGGTCGATTTTTTGATGGAAGAGATTGCCGCCTTTGAAGATGCCCAAGTGGGTGCCGCCGCCCGCGTCATCCACGAAGGATGTCGCACAGCCCTTCTGGAGCATTTCGATATCGTTCCGGTACGCGAGGAGGCGGAAGGATCGCAAGTCGTCGTTCCCGCCGGTTTTTCCCCCGATAATCACCAATTGGTTGGGAAAATCACCGGTCAGCCACCCTTTACCGGAACCCTGGTTCACAAAGGTTGGAAAACCAATCGCGTCAAACTGCCGCGTACCCTCAAGGATCAAGGGGGACGGCTGCCCGCCATCGCCCCGGCCCAGGTGGAATTGAAATAAGGTCTGCCCAATCTTCCACTAAGGATGATTCGTCCTGCAACCCGCCCAAGGCTAATCCATGAACAATCGATTCATCGTCGGCATCGATCTGGGAACCAGCAACAGTGTAGTAGCCCTATGTGATTTTGAAGTGGGTACCGAAGCCACCATTGCCCCCGTCACGCAAATCCTGGGTCCCAACAAGATGGGCGAAAAGGATACCCTACCATCGGCACTTTATCTGCCCCATGCCGATGAATTCCCCGCCGAGGCGGTTACACTGCCCTGGCAAGGTGAAACGGCTCAGTCCAGCCCCATCATAGGTCATTTCGCCCGGGAGCATGGCGCACTGGTTCCCGATCGCCTGGTGGTTTCGGCCAAATCATGGCTTTCCAACGCCCACATCGATCCCAAAAAACCGATCCTCCCCTGGCGTTCCGAAATTGCCGGTATTCATCTTTCACCTTTGGCATGTTCAACGCAAATTTTGCAAGCATTGCGCTCGGGATTTTTGCATGCCCGATCGCTGGAGAAGAGTACGTTTGATCTGGCGAATTCCCAGGTAGTTTTGACCGTCCCCGCTTCGTTTGACGAGGTGGCCAGGAATTTAACGGCCCAGGCGGCTGAAGAGGCGGGATTGGGCCAGGTGATTCTGCTGGAAGAACCCCAGGCCGCCTTTTATGCCTGGATGGATCAGGCGGGAAAAGAGTGGCGCAGTCAGGTGCGCCCGGGCGACTGCATCCTGGTGGCCGATGTGGGTGGCGGAACGGCTGATTTCAGTCTCATTGCCGTTGCCGAACAAGGGGGCGAACTCATGCTGGAACGAATCAGCGTGGGCGAACACCTTCTATTGGGCGGCGATAACATGGACCTGGCGTTGACCTATGCCCTGTCCGGAAAACTGGAAGCCCAGGGGAAATCTCTGGATGGTTGGCAATTTTTGGCCCTGATGCACGCCGCCAGCAAGGCCAAGGTTAGACTGTTCGAGGAGGAGGATCTGGAGGACATTCCCCTGGCTATTCCATCGCGCGGTGCCAGCCTGTTTGCCAAATCCATGACTGTCAAGTTGGATCGAGCCCTGCTGACCGAGGTGATCGTGGAGGGATTTTTTCCCAAGGTCAAGGTGACCGACCTGCCGGTGGAAGATGCCAAAGGGGGGTTGCACGAGTTTGGTTTGCCCTACGCCTCCGATCCGGTGATCAGCAAACAATTGGCCCGTTTTTTAACCCGAAGCCTGGCTACGGTACGCTCCAATCCCGCCCTGGCAGCCCTGATTCCCACAACATCGTTGCGCGATACCTTTTTGGCGCCCACGGCGGTGTTGTTCAACGGCGGCGTCTTCAAGGCTGGTCCCCTACGGCAGCGCATCCTGGATTTACTCTCAGGCTGGGGTGGAGGAGAAGTGCGCCTGTTGCAAGGCTTTCAACCCGATCTGGCGGTGGCCAAGGGGGCAGCGGTTTATGGCCAGTACCGGCAAACTGGCAAAGGGATGCGTATCAAGGCGGGAACCGCACGTTCCTACTATGTGGGGCTGGAATCCTCCATGCCCGCAGTTCCCGGTTTCAGACCCCCGGTCAAGGCGTTGTGCGTGGTGCCGCAGGGGATGGAAGAGGGGAGTCAACATCTCGTTCTGGAAAAAGAATTCGGTTTGGTAACCGGAAAAACGGTTCATTTTCGTTTTTTTTCCTCAGACATTCGCGGTGGCGATGCCCCGGGGGTCATCGTGCCCAACGCCGAGCGCGAATTGGACGAAAACCACACCCTGGAAATTACCATTCCCCAGTTGCTCGACTTGGCCGTTGGACAGGTCGTACCGGTACGCATCAACGCCCTGGTTACCGAATTGGGTATCCTGGAATTGTGGATGCACCATGCCAATTCGGCGCAAAAGTGGAAAATTGAACTGCAGGTACGTACCGAATAAATCCAATCGTTTGGCAGTACAGGAATCCCATGTCACAAGCCCGTTTCAGCATCGGTATCGATCTTGGCACCACCTCCTCGGTCATGGCGTATCAATCCTTGCAAGGGGGGGGTGGCAGTGACGTATTTTCGGTAACCCAATGGCTTTCCCGGGCCAACGTTGGCGAATCAGCAACCTTGCCCTCCTTTTTATATCTGCCGGAACCGGCCCTGGCAGAGCGTTTTATTGGCGATGCCAAACGCAAGGATCCTTGGATTATCGGTCATCTGGCGCGAGCCCGGGCAGCCGAATCCCCGGGACGTGTTGTTCATTCCGCGAAATCCTGGTTGTGCCACCATGCGGCTGACCGTAGCGCACCCTTTTTGCCATTTGCATCGGAAGAGATCGCTCACAATGAAAAAATATCGCCGCTACGGGCTTTGGCGCTGATACTCAATTATTTCAGCGGTGTGTGGAATGATCGCTATGCCCCGTCGGGTCCCGATTTTGCTTTTGAGAATCAGAGCATTACCATAACGGTTCCCGCCTCTTTTGACGCGGTGGCGCAACGTTTGACCCTGATGGCGGCCCACGAGGCGGGTTTTCCCAAAGGGGTTCGTCTGATCGAAGAACCCCAAGCCGCTTTTTATCGTTGGTTGGAACGGCATCCCACCCAGGAAGCCTTGTGGAAAGGTTTGCCCGAAGACAACGCCGGGCATTGCCACGTATTGGTAGTGGATATCGGTGGCGGCACTTCCGATTTTTCCCTGTTTGCCCTGGAGCGCCAAGCGGAGCAACGTACCCCTGCCATTCGTCGGGTGGCGGTCAGCGAACACATCCTTTTGGGAGGTGACAACATTGATCTGGCCATTGCGCACCTTTTGCAACAACGCCTGGTGGGGGATCAGGGGCATCTCACCAGTCATCAGTGGGATAATTTGGTGGCCCGCAGCCGCGATTTGAAGGAAAAAGCCCTGTCCGCCGAAGGAGCCTTGGATGAAACGTTCAGTCTTTCCATCTCTGGACGGGGATCCTCTTTGCTCAGCAGCGCCATGTCGGCTCGTTTAACTCGCGGCGAAATCTACCATATTCTGTTTGATGGTTTTTTCCCCGAATGTCCACGCACAGCCGTTCCCGAGAGCAATCGCAGCGCCTTCAAGGAGTGGGGACTTCCCTACGCCGCCGACAGTGCCATTACCAAACATTTGGCGGCCTTTCTACATGGCCAGCCCCGTGTCGATGCCGTACTGTTCAATGGCGGGTCGTTGTATCCGGAGTCGGTGCGCATGCGCTTGCTGCACCAGGTGCAACAATGGCAGGAGGGATACCGTCCCCTGGCTTTGGAGAATCGGGAACCCGACCTGGCGGTAGCCCTGGGAGCCGCCCGGTTCGGTCGCATTCTGCACTTTAAGGAATCGCGTATCGAAGCGGGTGCGGCACGGGCGATTTTTCTGGAAGTCCATCGCAGTACCGGCAAACAGGCGCAATCCTCCGGCCCCCCCTCCTTGGTGTGTATCCTGCCCAAAGGTGCCAAGAGTGGCGAACGTTTCGACATGACTCAGCTCCCCTTGTCCCTGCAAATCAATCGTCCGGTGCGTTTTCAGAGCTATTATGCCTTGCGGGGTGGGAAAGCGGCGGCGGGAAGTCTGGTTGATTGGAACGAAAAAGAATTTTATCCACTGCTGGCGTTGGAAACCATCGTCCAACTAGAGGGGAATCAAGAAAATAATTTAAAAAAAACCATCCCGGTTTCTCTCAGTGCCGAACAAAACGAACTGGGTCTGTTGCAAGTGATGATACACAGTCAAGACCCGGATAGTACGCAAACATGGCCTTTGGAGTTCAACCTGCGACCCCACGAAGTGACGGCACCCGTAGTCAAAGGTGGGCTACAGGACGCGGATGCCATGGCCAAGGCACAACCCAATGTAACACCCGAATCCATGGAAGCGGCCCGGGAACGAATCCGGACTATTTTTGCCAAGGCCATTGAAAAACGGGATAAATTAACTGCTACCCGTCTGACGAAGAGTTTGGAAGAAATCTTGGGACGCCCCAAGGGGGAGTGGAACTGGGTCGTGGTCCGGGGGTTGTGGGAGGTGTTGGAGGGGAGTTCCCTGTATCGCTCCAACTCGGTGGATCACGAGGAAACCTGGTTGATTTTGGCTGGTTATTTTTTACGTCCGGGTTTTGGCGCCATCATGGATGAGACGCGCATGGATAACCTATGGCGCTTACTGGAGGGGGGATTGGCTTTTCCCGGTAAGCGCATTCGTTTACAGGAACACATTTTGTGGCGCCGACTGGCGGGGGGACTCAATCGCCAGCGGCAAGAGTTGCTTTTTTCCGCGGAACTCCACACCTTGCGCAACACTCAAAGTCCTTCCCCGGAGTTGATCCGCCTTTCCGGGGCGTTGGAGCGTTTGGGTCATGAAATTAAAAGCGAATTGATCGACATGTATCGGGAGCGCGCCCAGAATTTGCTCCAACGTGAACAGTATGCCGATCCCCTGGTGAACGCCTTGGGTTTGCTGCTCAACCGGGCACCATTCCACGCCGGACCTGAGGCCGTGGTCGCACCCGACAAGGTTGAGCAAGTGTTCCATGCGTTTCAATCCTTCGACTGGTCAATGGAAATGCAAACCTTGTTTTTGCAGGCGGCGCGCATGGTCGATAACAGAAGCCTGGATCTCCCTGCATCCACACGCAAGAAAATTGCCTCCAAACTGGAGAAATCAGGGGTCTCCGCATTGAAAGTGGCGCGGGTTTTGGATTTTTATCCGGTGGTTCGTGCCGATCAGGTTAGCCTGTACGGCGAATCATTGCCCCCGGGATTGTTTATCGATGGGTAAGGGGTGCGGTTTTCGGCAAGGCATCCTGACCTTTGAAGCATTTTTCTAAATTCTGTGCGGAAAAATGCTTGCGGACAACGTCCGTTAAACATAGGATTGGCCCGAATTCGCGCCGCCTTAGCTCAGGGGTAGAGCAGCTCACTCGTAATGAGCAGGTCTTCGGTTCAATTCCGAAAGGCGGCTCCAATAACATCAATAAGTTAGATGCAAATAAAATATTTTTATCAACTATGTGAGTAATGTTTATACCTGCAAGATTTGGCTAAGCATCTAATCTGACAAGATTTTTCACGCCTTGAACAAGAGGAATTTCCCGTCTTTTGATGTAGTGATCGGTCATGGCTGCCGACTGGTGAC
>PEAK01000100.1 GCA_002753515.1 Magnetococcales bacterium | reverse complement strand
CCAACGCCTGGATGACCGTCTCTGGAGATTCCCCGGCCTCAACTCGCCGAACGGCTCGGATACGAATCTCTTCCAGAGTTTTATGGTTCAGTTTGCGCCCATCGGTATCGGTAACGTTCATACCCTGGAGTATAGCATATGTCGGCTATCCAATGCACGGATTAGTAGTTATCGTCATCCTCGCGAAAGCGGGGATCCAGAGGACTTTCTTACCTTCCCTGACTTTCTGGATTCCCGCTTTCGCGGGAATGACGCGGGAAAACTACGTACCCCGCGTTGGTTGCGGTTTAGTTGATGGATGTTGTCAATGGTCACTCTTTCTTGGTCAGATCATTGTTCAGGTTAATCGGGGAGGGAAAACGGATTGCCCGGCAACAATCGCTGGGCATCGGCTTGGCTGAGTGGGGTACCATTGATCGCCAGGAGTGTGAGTTGCAACCGCACCCCATCCCGACAATCCACCCAACAGCGCTCCCCTTCCCAATACAGGCAGGGACGCGAGGTGTGACGCGCCGGTTCACCCTTGAAATAACTGCCCAGCACCTGAATGATCGCCCCCTGATACGCAAAGAAGGCACCCGGGTAAGGAGGGGCTACGGCTCGAATTAAATTGTGGATTTGCCAAGCGGATCCCTGCCAATCGATGCGTCCGTCTTCGGGACGCCGCCCGCCAAAATAGCTACCCCGGGTCAGGTCGAGGGGGTGATGGTTGGCCTGCCCGGCCAACAGGTCGGGGAGTACCCGCCCCAGCAAGGATTCGGCGGCGCAGCAAACCTTGGTGAATACCTGTTGCGCGGTATCGTTGGGCAGGATGCGTACCGCTTGTTGCCCCACCATGTCACCGGCATCGGGCTTGATTTCCATGCGATGCAACGTGGCCCCGGTTTCAGGTTCCCCATGCACTAGCGCCCAATTGACCGGCACCCGCCCGCGATAGCGGGGTAGCAGCGAACCATGCATGTTATAACAGCCGATTTTCGGGATGGCCAACAGGTCGGGACCCAACATATGCCTGTAGTAGAAGGAAAAGATGAAATCGGGTTGCAGGCTGGTAATCCGTTCGATGAAATCCCGTGTATTCGGTGTGCTGGGGGTGAGGATCGGAATGCCTTCGTTTTGGGCCAGTTTGGCGACACTTTCAAACCAGATGGTCTCCCCCGGGTCATCCGTGTGGCTGATGATCAAGGGTATCTGGACCTTGTGGGCCAGCAGCACCGACAGACAACGCACCCCCACCGTGTGGTAGGCGAAAACCACCGCACGGGCCGGGGGGGGCGGGGTCATGGTGTTTCCTCCCAATGGTTGCCCAATGCGTAGGCCC
Source organism: Magnetococcales bacterium (assembly GCA_002753515.1). GTDB lineage: Bacteria > Pseudomonadota > Magnetococcia > Magnetococcales > UBA8363 > UBA8363. Next base: position 10,527 of record PEAK01000100.1, on the reverse strand, counting down.
GCAACGGTTCGGAAGGTGCCCCCAAGACGCGATCCACCATGAAGCGGGGGCGTTTGCGAACCTGTTGGTAGATTCGCCCCACGTATTCCCCCAACAGGCCGATGCCAAACAGGCAGATGCCCACCAAAAAGAATAAAATGCCAAACAGGGTGAACACCCCTTCCACTTCGGGTCCCAACACCAGGCGGCGCCAGGCCATGTAGAAAACGAACAACAACGAACTGAGGGAGATTCCCATGCCCACCAGGGAAAACACGTGCAACGGCAAGGTGGAAAACCCGGTCATCAAGTCAAAGTTGAGGCGAATCAGCTTCGCCAGGGAATATTTGGAGGTTCCGGCAACGCGATGGGTATGTTCCACTTCGATCTCCACGGGTCGTGCCGAAAACAGATAGGCCAGGGCGGGTAGAAAGGTGATGGTCTCGCTGGAGGCGAGGATTGCCTGAATGATGCTGCGATGGAAGCCGCGCAACATGCATCCATGATCGGTCATGTGGACCGAGGTGATGCGTTCCCTGAGCTGGTTGATCAAGCGCGAGGCCCAGCGGCGCCAGGCGATATCGTGGCGCTGCCGGCGTATGGAACCCACATAGTCGAATCCTTTGTCCAACTGCTCCAAAAGTTTACTGATTTCTTCGGGGGGTGTTTGCAGATCGGCGTCAATGGTGATGACATAGCGCCCGCAGGCGATCAAAAAGCCGGCGATGATGGCATTGTGTTGGCCACAATTGACCCCCAGAAGCACCACGCGAACATGGCTGGGATGATGTTCGTGATACTCCTTGAGGAGCTGGGCGGAGCGGTCGCGGCTGCCATCGTTGACGAAGACGACTTCATAGGTTCGTCCCATGGCTGGCAGTGCGGCGTCCAAGCGGGCGAACAGCAGGGGCAGCACGGCCTCTTCGTTGTAGACGGGGATGACCAGGGAAAAATCGGGTGGGTTCGCAGGGGATGCCGTCATGATGGGTCAATCTTTGAGGAAGTGAATGGGACGAGATGGTTTCAGGTGTTATTGTCAACAGTTAGCGTCGGATGACCACCACCCTTTTACCATCCTGGTGGATGATCTTCATGGGGAGTTGACGCTCCTGCCACGAGGGGAAATTATCCCGGTTGAACACAGCCACCGCCTGGTCGCTTTGCATCCACCGGGATGCGAAAACATGGGAATCACCGATCCAGCGATCCGGGTTGCGGGTGATGCCGAATTCCAGTTCCCCCTGAAAGTTCACCACGATGACGGTGTGACGCCAATAAAAGGGCAAGGATTGGAAATAGGCGTCGATGGCGTAGACGGGAGTGTCTGGAGGGACATGGGCCGCAATGGCGTTGACGGCTTCGCGACTGGATTTGGTGGCTGACAATTCTTGCGCCCCCCAGGTGAGCCATTGAAATCCGAGTACGGAGAGGATTGGCATTACCAGAAGCGCTGTCGTGGTTGGCAGGCGCCATGCGGCGAGCATGGCCAGGGACAGGGTGGCGGCAGCGCCCAACAGCCAGGGACGCAGTTGCAGAATCATGCTGACCGGGTGGGTTGGGTTGGCCAAGAGTTCAGAACTCACCGTAGCCAGAAGGGAGAGTACGACCAATACCCCCAGGGCACGAATTTCCCAAACGAAGGGGGTTTTCCCCGGCGATTCGGCCAGATGACGGCCCGCCAACAGGGCCAGGGCCGGAAACATGGGGATGATGTAGGGAATCAGCTTGGAGTGAGACAGGGAGAAAAAAAACAGGATGAACAGGTCATACACCCACAACAGTCGCACGGGATCAAAATTGCCCTGGCCCCGGTACCAGGGGAAACCGGGTTGCCGCAGCGCGGACAGCACCCGACCGGTCCAGGGGAGGGTGCCCGCCAACAGGACGCCGATAAAATAATACCAGGGTCCGGGCCGACTGTGGCTGGCAGTGGCATAACGATCAAAATGTTCGTGAATAAAAAAGAACTGGGCGAAATCGGGATTTTTCAGGCTGACCAGGACGAACCAGGGGGTGGTCAGGGCGAAAAACAGCAAGAGTCCTTTCCCCAGGTGCATGTGTCGCCACAGGGTCCAATCCCGTTGCCAGAGGGTATAAAGGACGAGGGTGGATCCGGGAATAAGCAGGCCGATAAGTCCTTTGCTCAAGGTGGCCCCGGCCAGGGCGGTCCAGGCGAGAAGCATATGGTTTCGGCATCGGATGGGATGCGTTGTGCGTTCCTGCTGGGCCAAGAGCAAAGCGCCAATTCCGAGGAAAATCCAGACACCGGTGGCCATGTCCAAGGTGTTGAAATGCCCCAGGGCGCAGTACAACAGCATACTGGCCAGGATCAGGGCGGCATTCCAGCCCGCGGTCGTGCCAAACAGGCGATTTCCCACATGCAGGGTCCAGAGAATGCCGAAAAAACCGGTCAGTGCCACCCACAACCGTGAGGTCAGGTTGTCAACACCGAACAATTGGTAAAAAATTGCTGTGGCCCAATATTGCAGAGGTGGTTTTTCAAAATAAAGAAACCCGTTCAGGTGTGGGGTCAGCCAATCACCGGTGGCAAACATTTCCAGGGGGATTTCGGCGTAACGTCCCTCATCGGGTTCTATTAAATCACGATAGCCCAGGAGGCTGAACCACACGATGGCCAACATCAAGAGTAGGAGCAGGCGGTGGGGTAGGGGGGGGGCGCTACTCATGGCGGTTCGGTTTTCATGTGGCGGAGTTCGATGGGCATTTTCATTCATAAGTTTCATTATTGCCCAATCCAGACCGCACGTCCAGGAACATCCATGTTGAAGCCCCAGGTGTATGATGCGCTCATTTTCATTGGATCGGGGATGCGTTCATGAACTTTGACTCTTTTGTTGGCATTGATTATTCCGGTGCAAAGACAGCCGATACCGGTTTAAAGGGGATCCAGGTATTTGCTGCCAAAGTTGGCCAGTTGCCTGAAAAGATTGCGAACACCGTGGGGCACAAGCGCCGCAACTGGAATCGTCGTGCTGTTGCCCACTGGTTGCTGGAACGCTTGCAAACCGGCGAACGCCTGCTTGTTGGCATCGACCATGGATTTTCATTCCCGGAAACTTATTTTCAATGCTATGGACTGAAATCCTGGGATGATTTTCTGGCAGATTTTCACCGCTATTGGCCCACGGATGAGGAAGATTGCCTGATCGATGCGATCCGTGAGGGGACTTGGTGGGTCAATCGCACCAGACCCATCGGGGAGAGGACGGGGAAGGCTACGGAACTCAGGTTGAGCGAGTTATGGACCGCATCGGCCAGCAGCGTTTTTCGGATGGATGGCCAGGGGTCCGTTGGCAAATCCACCCATGCGGGTCTGCCCTGGCTTCAGTTTTTACGGGAGCGTTGTGGTCATCAGCTCCATTTTTGGCCCTTCGACGGTTGGCGGGTTCCAGATGGAAAGTCCCTGATCGCTGAAGCCTATCCTTCCCTCTTTCGACGCCGGTATCCGAAAGAATATCGCACCCCCGATCAACAGGATGCTTATGCCATTGCCCGATGGTTGGAAGAGACGGTTCGCCGTGGGGCTTTGGAGCGCTATCTGCAACCACCCCTGACGTTGCCAGAGAGGAAAACGGCAGAGTTGGAGGGATGGATTCTTGGAGTGACATAATAATATGAAAGATATTGCAATTTTATGTAATGGAAACATGAAACACTTCTCAATATCAGCCGAATCAATCACGATAAGATATCATCCCGGACCTGACAACCACCCAAACAATGACTCATGATGACCGATACCGAAACCAACCCGAATCAAGCGCAAACCGAACAAAAGACAGCCCTCAGCGATCAGGCTTTGGCGACCCTGCCCCGTTACAAGCCATTGCTCAGTGCGCTGATGCAGGAGGAGGTGTTACCCGCCAAGCGGTTGCAAGAATTGCTGGGCTGTCAACGTTTGGAAGATACCAGCAATCTGCTCCATGTTTGGTTATCGGCGGGCCTGGTAACCAGCGAAGCCATGCAGCAGGCCAAGGAAGGGAAAAAGAACAATGCATCCATACCTTTGTGGAAATTATTGGTGGAACGGGGCCTGATCGGGGAGCGCACCATGGCCATGGGGATGGCTATTACCCTGAACCTGCCCTATACCGAACTTGAAGCGGAACAGATGGATCCGGCGGCCATTCAGCGCATGGACGGCAGAAATGCGGACCGTTGGCAGGCGATCCCCATTCGTTTGGACCAAAACGACCTGCTCATGGCCTGTTCCGATCCCAAATTGGTGGATGTGCCCCGCGCCAGCCAGCTTTCCGGTCTGAAAGTTCATCTGTGTCTCGCCCCCGAATCTCTCATTCGGGTTGCCATCGACAACTGGTACGGCGGCGAAACCCGTTCCGAAGCGCAACAACCCATCGGCAAACTGGATCTGCGTGGCATCAATCCCATCGCCGCTTCGGAAATCAATACCCGGCAACCCGTTACTTCCCTGTTTGACCAACTCGTCGTCAATGCCATTGCCAAACGGGCCAGCGATATCCACCTGGTTCCCGACCAACGGTTCTTACACGTTCATTTTCGTGTCGATGGCCGTTTATTGGAAGAAATACGCCTGCCACTGCACCTGAAAAACTCCTTGATTTCACGTATCAAGGTTGTAGCCGGTATGGATATCGCGGAAAAGCGCCTGCCCCAGGATGGTCACATCCAGGCGCGTCTGACCGACCGCATGCTGGATCTGCGGGTTTCCGACATCCCTGCCGTCCACGGTGAAACCATGGTTTTGCGCCTCCTGGACCTTCAGGTGGGTTTGGTACCCATGGAAAAGCTCGGCTTCGCCCAAAATGATCTGGAGCGTTTTCGGAAGAATGTTGATTTACCCCATGGTTTAATTCTGGTTACCGGTCCCACGGGCAGCGGGAAATCGACAACGTTGCGTGCCGCGCTTGATCACATCGTGCGGCACCAGTTTTGCCACGTCCTGTCGGTCGAAGATCCGGTCGAAGTGCGCATGGATGGTGTTACCCAGGTTCAGGTCAATCCGCGCATTGGTTTCACCTTTCCCCGCGCCCTGCGCCAGTTTTTGCGTCATGATCCCGATGTGATCATGGTGGGCGAAATACGCGATGGGGAAACCGCCAAAATTGCCGTGCAGGCGGCCTTAACCGGACACCGGGTCTTTTCCACGCTCCACACCAACGATGCCCCCGGTGCCATCACTCGCTTGGTGGACATGGGGGTCGAACCTTTCCTCGTCTCGTCCGCGGTCAGCATGGTGGTCGCGCAACGGTTGGTCAGAAGGTTGTGCCCCCAATGTCGCAGCAAACGTCCAACAACACAGAGCGAAAAACAGCTTTTGTTCGCCATGGGCGTTCCCCAAAGCGAACGGATGCTTGCCGAAACCACTTTTGAAAGCAAAGGGTGCCCCGCGTGTAACCAGACCGGTCATGTGGGGCGTACCGTCATCTATGAAATGTTGACGGTTGATGAGGAAATGAAACAAAGAATTGCTAAAAACGAGGCTTCTTCCATCCTGCGTCGCGAAGCCATTCGGCGAGGCTTCCAACCATTGGTGACCAGTGGTTGGGTCAAAGTTGTGCAGGGCACAACCGCTCTGGCCGAGGTGGCACCCTACCTGGAACCGTTTTTGGGAGATACTGTTTAATTCAACTGTGTCACATCCGTTCAGGTTAACGAATGTGACAAAGAAGAATTAAGAACACCCCTTGATTCCAGTCTCGAAAATCTTTACAAGAAATTAACACAGCGCAAATCTTTATAAAAAATTAATGCGTCAGATTTAGGCAGGAGATGGTGTTACTTTGAATATTCTCAGAATTATCAAATTGTTTTCAGTGCTTTCATTTTGTCCTGCCACTGCCTGGGCAAACGCGGCCTCCCCATCCCCGGTGGGTCCATCGATTGTTGGGATCCCGGTGGATTTTATCCTTTTTGCCCTGGTTTTGTTGGGCGTGGCCCTGTTTCACAACAAGACACTGCACGTTGCCCTCGCAGGTGTAACAACCATCCTATTGTACAAAATGATCTTTACAGGTTTTAAACATGGTGAGGGGTTGAGCGGACTGGCATTACATTTTCAGCATGAATGGGTCATTCTCGCCAACCTTCTGTGTCTGCTCATGGGGTTTGCACTGCTCTCCAACCATTTTGAACACAGCAAGGTTCCGGACGTGTTGCCCCGATTCCTCCCAAGCGGTTGGGTTGGAGGTTTTGTCCTCCTGGTTCTGATATTTATTCTTTCAAGCTTTTTGGATAACATCGCAGCCGCCCTCATTGGCGGAACCGTTGCAAAAACAGTGTTTCGCAACAAAGTGCATGTTGGCTATCTGGCGGCCATTGTCGCAGCCTCCAATGCCGGGGGAGCGGGGAGTGTTGTGGGGGATACCACGACAACGATGATGTGGATTGCCGGGATCAGCCCTGCCGACGTCCTCCATGCCTACGTGGGCGCAATTGTTGCCCTGTTTATCAGTGGCATACCTGGGGCGATCCAGCAGAACAGGTTCGCCCCCCTGGATGCCGGCGGTACGGTTGGTGTTCGAGTGGATGGTGTGCGTGTCGCCATAGTGGCTTTCATTCTGGTCATGGCCATCACCGTCAACATGGTGGTCAACATCAAGTTCAACGAAATTTCCGATACCTTCCCTTTTATTGGCGTTGCGGTATGGGTTGCCATCGTGGCATCGGCTCCCGTTCGCAGTCCCGATTGGCAACTGTTGCCTGAAACCTTCAAGGGCAGCGTCTTTCTCCTTTCTTTGGTGGTATGTGCGTCCCTGATGCCCGTGGAAAGGCTTCCCGTTGCCTCCTGGGGTACGGCTTTGGGCCTTGGGTATGTATCGGCGGTCTTCGACAATATTCCCCTGACCGCATTGGCCATCAAACAAGGTGGTTATGATTGGGGTGTTCTCGCCTATTCCGTTGGCTTTGGCGGATCCATGATTTGGTTCGGCTCCTCGGCGGGGGTCGCCCTTTCCAATATGTTTCACGAAGCCAAGTCGGTCGGTCAATGGCTCCGGCATGGCTGGCACGTGATCATCGCTTATACGCTTGGTTTTTTCGTCATGCTGATTGTGGTGGGTTGGCACCCCACAGCCGACCGGTATCACGTCGGTACCAACGCGCAACCGGCTTCAAACACGACACAGTCACCACCATCCATTCCCGCACACCGATGATCCCGTTACAGTTGCCCGTACTTGAAGTCGCCTTGACTCCCCAGCCAATGACGATATGCTACAAAGCTTATGGAACCTGGGTAAATTTCGAGGGCATTCATTCAAGAAAGGAAAACTTTCATGTCATCCGTGACACAAGAGGCGATACTTGATGCGTTGAAGGGGGTCATGGACCCCGATTTACACCGGGACATCGTCAGTCTCGGCTTTATCAAAGATCTCGCCATCGCAGACGGTCATGTCTCATTCAAGATTGAGCTGACCACCCCTGCTTGCCCGGTCAAGGAACTGTTGCGCCGCCAAGCCCTGGATGCGGTCATGGGGGTGGCCAACGTCAAGGGAGCTACCATTGATATGACGGCCAGGGTTCGCAATGCCCCGAGAAAAGCGTCGGACAACCTGATACCCCATGTCAAAAATGTGATTGCCGTGGCATCGGGCAAGGGGGGGGTCGGCAAATCGACCACAGCGGTTAATCTGGCCCTGGCCTTGGCGCAAGCCGGTGCCAATACAGGTATTCTCGATGCCGATATCTATGGCCCCAGCCTGCCCAAGATGCTCAAGATCGATCACCGACCCGATCAGCAAGAGGGAAAAAAGCTATCCCCGATCGAGGCATATGGCTTGAAGGTAATGTCCATGGGTTTTTTCATGGACGAAGATACCCCGGTGGTATGGCGTGGTCCCATGGTGGGCATGGCCGTGGAACAATTGTTACGCGATATTGAGTGGGGCGACCTGGATTATCTGGTGATCGACCTGCCGCCCGGGACAGGGGATGCCCAACTGACCCTGACGCAAAAAGTCCCCATTACGGGTGTTGTCATCGTTTCGACACCCCAGGATGTGGCATTGGCCGATGTCAAAAGAGGGATCAACATGTTCCGCAAGGTGGATGTACCGGTTCTTGGCATCATCGAAAACATGTCCTATTACCTGTGCCCGAGTTGTGGCCATCGGTCGGAAATCTTCTCGCATGGTGGCGCCAGGAAACAGGCGGAAGCCTTCGGCCTGGAGTTTTTGGGCGACATTCCATTGGATGGGGCGATTCGCGAGGACGCCGACTCAGGTATCCCCATCATGGTAGCCCATCCCAATAGTCCGCAAACCCAGAAATATCGGGAAATCGCCGCCCGCATTGCCGCAATCATCGCCACAATGGGACTGACCGATCAAGGATTCCCACAGATTATCGTGGAATGAACGGACGGGTTCCATTCCGGGCCGGCAACATGAGGGTCTTCAAAGTCCTGCCGCATTGATAAAAAATTAGAGCCCATGAAAAATGTTGGCATTCTAGCTTTCCAACTGCCAGTAAAGCATGTTAATAATAGATGTGAAGTTGCAATTAGGATAAGTTGAGAGCAAATCAAGGGCAAGTTGAGACAACAATTCAATAGAGCTACCCCACCATGAACAGTAACTTGAGCGAACGTATCAAACAAGCCAGGAAACATGCTGGCCTAACCCAAAAGGAACTTGCCGACAAGGTTGGTCTGAGCCAGACCGCCATTCACAAGATCGAGTGTGGTCGATCCCGACTGTCCCGCAAGACAGTATCCATCGCGTTGACCTGCGGCGTTGATCCCATTTGGCTGGATACCGGCCTGGGCGAAATGGCTCTGGCGGGCGGCGCCCATTACGCTTCGGTGCCAGGAGGCACCCTGAAGGAGGGGGAATCCTATCGACCCTTTCCCCTGATCGCCCGCATTCCTCTGGTTTCCTGGGATGACATGGCCAAGTTTTGCGGGGAGTCCAAGGATAACTTCAATCCCAGTATCACGGCGTGGGTTCCCGTCTCACCGCGGGCCAGCGAACGCTGTTTCGCCCTGAAGGTTCCCGATGATTCCATGGAACCGGAGTTTTATGAGGGTGAAATCATCGTCGTCGATCCAACCATGCCAGGATCCCACAACCAATTCCTCGTGGCACGGGAAGGAAGCAACCGACCGACCTTCAAACAGATGATTCATCACGGTGACCAACAATACCTCAAACCCTTGAATCCCAGGTATCCCTTGATAGAAGTCAGGGGTTCCCTCCAGGTGTGTGGTGTTGCCATCTGTAAATACAAGGAATACGACCAACCCTAGAACAACCGTTTGACCCAATTGGGTTGCCGGTTGCCAGATTTTCAGTACGAAAGAAAGATCACAGTGCCCATTTTTATGCACAACCGCCATCGTGGTTGGCTAAAAATGAGGCAGAGAGAGGGGGCCATGAAACACTTACGACAACAACCAAAAAGCCCGTCATAAAAACGGGCTTTTTGGTGTGTTTTTTTTGTGTTGGGACTAAGTGTCCTTGCGTTAATGTCTTCCCCCATCCCCGAAATTCAGAGCCCCCCCCCGACATTCAGAGACCTCTCCCGAAATTCAGAAGATGCCCTGGGTGTTTCAGGCGCTCAAGGCCAGAGCGGTTCTATTGCCGTCGGACACACCTGCATACGATGGCAACTGTTCCAATACATCCAGCCTGGGCTTGGACACATCCAATCTTGATTTGGGTTGGGCCTCGACAAACTCCCATGCCTGGCGTTGCCTGAGCAATTTTTTCAACAAACTGTTGTTGAGACCATGTCCGGAACGTACGCCCTTGAAATGTCCGAGAATGGGGTGCCCCAGAAGAAACAAATCCCCAATGGCATCAATGATTTTGTGGCGGACAAATTCTTTCTCATAGCGCAGACCGCCCTCATTGAGAATGCGGAAATCACCGATGACGATAGCATTGTCCAGGGAGCCCCCCTTGGCCAAGCCATTGGCTCGCAACGTTTCCAAATCTTTGAGGAAACCGAAGGTGCGGGCGCGGCTGACATCCTTGATGAAGGTGGTCTCGGTGATATCCAGGCCCACCCCCTGTTTGGACAGCAAGGGATGCTCAAAATCCACGGTAAACGTGACGCGGAAATGGTCACAGGGTTCAAACGAAACTTTTTTGTTTTCGGTGGTGACCGAAATAGGCCGTTTGATCCGAATGAATTTTTTCGGTAAGGATTGCTCCACGACCCCGGCGCACTGAATCAAAAACACGAAAGGTGCCGCACTGCCGTCCATGATGGGAACTTCGGGACCATCAAGATCGACGTAGGCATTATCCACCCCCAAGCCCACGAACGCGGCCAGCAGGTGTTCCACGGTGGAGACCTGAGCCCCATCAGCGTTGGCGACCGTCGTACACAATCGGGTATCGGTCACGTTTTCAACCCGGGCGGGGATCAGAGCCCCATTCAGGTCTGTGCGATGAAACACGATCCCTGTATTTTCCGGAGCGGGGCGCAGGGACAAGTAGACTTTCTTGCCCCCATGCAAACCGATTCCAGTGCAACGGATTGAGTTTTTAAGCGTTCTTTGAAAGTACATGCGGATATTTCCTTAAAAAAACGATTCCA
>PEAK01000099.1 GCA_002753515.1 Magnetococcales bacterium | reverse complement strand
AATGGAAAATGGGAACCCCGAACACCGGCCATGGCTGCTGGCCTCGCTGACCATGTTTGGACGGTTCATGAATGGATTTTATTTCCATCCCGACCGATTAGGTTAACGTAAGGCACCACCCAAAAGGCGTCCTATTCTGAAATGGTTCACTGATCTTTCCAGTTTTAGCCCCCCGGTGGTTGCGTGACAAAAACCACCGGGGGGATCCAACTTTTCCCGCATTTTTTCCTGCTATTTTATGGACAGCGGTGCCATTTTCGGCGAATATTGCTTTGAGATCGTGAATCCAACTCAAGGCCCTTCAAGTGAAATTCATCGACCCACGCATCGACTTCGCTTTCAAAAAAATTTTCGGCAGTGAGGATGCCAAAGATATTCTCATTAGTTTTCTTGAGAGTCTTCTTGGCCTTAAAGGAGATAGATGTATCGCTGAGTTGGCCATCGTTGATCCTTTTTTAGTTCCGCGTCTCAAGGATCTCAAATCAACGATCCTGGATGTGCGTTGCAAGGACCATCGAGGCATCTCCTATATTGTCGAGATGCAGGTCGAGAAGGTCGCTGCTTTTTTGAAAAGAATCCAATACAACAGCGCCAAGGCTTACGCCAACCAGATCAGCCGGGGCGAAGACTACCCGAACTTGAAACAGATCATTGCCGTCACAATCACGGACTTTATCCTGTTTGATAGCTTCGAACACTGCGCATCGGTTCACGAATCCCGCGAAATGATCAGCGGTCAATCCCACCTCACCGATATTGTTCATTATTTTGTCGAGTTGCCAAAGTTTACCAAGGATCTGGACTCTTGTGATGGTATTTTTGATCAATGGCTCTATTTTATCAAATATGCGGGTACCCTTGAGGAGATTCCCCAAAAAATGCAGGCTGACCCCATTCGGCACGCTTTTGAAAAAGCCAGGGTTGCCAACATGACGGCGGATGAGTTGGAGCTGTACGACAAAGCTGGAATTGCCATCGCCGATGCACGTGGGCGCGTAGAACTGGCACGGGAGGAAGGAGAACAGATTGGCGAGCAGCGAGGCGAGCAGCGAGGCCGTCGAGAAGAAGGCGCATTGATGTTAACCCGCCTGTTGCAACGCCGCTTCGGCAATTTACCAGACTGGGCCAATAAAAAAATAGCCGGAGCGGATTTGTCTTCATTGGAAGAATGGAGCCTTCGCATCTTCGATGCCCAGTCCCTGGACGATGTTTTCTTGGAAAGGCCCTTCAAGTGAAATTCATCGACCCACGCATCGACTTTGCTTTCAATAAAATTTTCGGCAGCGAGGATGCCAAAGATATTCTCATTAGTTTTCTTGAGAGTCTTCTTGGCCTTAAAGGAGATAGATGTATCGCCGAGTTGGCTATCATGGATCCTTTTCTGGTTCCGCGTCTCAAGGATCTTAAATCAATCCTCCTGGATGTGCGTTGCAAGGACCATCGAGGCATCTCCTATATTGTCGAGATGCAGGTCGAGAAGGTCGCTGCTTTTTTGAAAAGAATCCGATACAACAGCGCCAAGGCTTACGCCAACCAGATCAGCCGGGGCGAAGACTACCCGAACTTGAAACAGATCATTGCCGTCACAATCACGGACTTTATCCTGTTTGATAGCTTCGAACACTGCGCATCGGTTCACGAATCCCGCGAAATGATCAGCGGTCAATCCCACCTTACCGATATTGTTCATTATTTTGTCGAGTTGCCAAAGTTTACCAAGGATCTGGACTCTTGTGATGGTATTTTTGATCAATGGCTCTATTTTATCAAACATGCGGGTACCCTTGAGGAGATTCCCCAAAAAATGCAGGCTGATCCCATTCGGCACGTTTTTGAGAAAGCCAGGGTTGCCAACATGACGGCGGATGAGTTGGAGCTGTACGACAAAGCTGGAATTGCCATCGCCGATGCACGTGGGCGCGTAGATCTGGCACGGGAGGAAGGAGAACAGATTGGCGAGCTGCGAGGCGAACAGAGAGGCCGGCGAGAAGAAGGTGCATTGACGTTAACCCGCCAACTGCAACGCCGCTTCGGCACCGTACCCGACTGGGCTTACGAAAAAATCGCCAAAGCGGACCTGTCATCCCTGGGAGACTGGAGCCTTCGCATTTTCGATGCCCAGTCCCTGAACGATTCTTTTTCGGCCAAGGTGTGACACTTTTTACCGAAAAAGTTTGCGGCATCGTTCTGGCATTCGGTCGATGCCCGAGGCGAACTTTGTCTTAATCCATTGTTGGGTTCTATTTTGCTGTTGTCGAAAGGGAAACGGATCAGTTGTCACATGACTACCATCAACGACGAATTGCCAAGATTATTGGCCCGGGTTAATCGCGCAGGAGATTTTTACGTTTCTGGAAGGATGGATATATACGCCCCCCTATTGAAAGTGGATGGGGTTGGCCCGATATCCCTTCCATTTATGCCCGTTCAGGCGGAACAGCTCATTGCCATCGCCGAACAAGCCCCCTATGGCCGTGGTCAAGAAACCTTGATTGACACCAGCGTTCGCAAAACATGGCAGATTCACGCTGATCATGTCCATATTGGTGGTCAGCGTTGGCAAGAAACGCTAAAAACCATTGTTCGCCGATCCGCAGAAGGTCTGGGTGTCGGTGAAAATATCAAGGCAGAACTTTATAAACTCTTGATTTATGAAGAGGGCGGGTTCTTTTTAAGCCATCGTGACACCGAAAAAGTGGACGGTATGTTTGCCACCTTGGTTGTTGTCATGCCCTCTGTGTATAGCGGTGGTGAATTGGTTATCCGTCATCAAGAGCGCCAAGTTCGACTCGACCTCAAGTGCGATGAACCCTCCGAGGTGGCCTTTGCAGCGTTTTATGCGGATTGCAGACATGAGGTGTTGCCCGTAACATCGGGTTGTCGTTTGGTTCTTGTCTACAATTTGTTGCAACTTGGTGATAACCACCGAGCCAAACCTCCCGATTACCACAACGAGGAAGGGAAGATTGCCACTTTACTGCGACAGTGGGCACAAGATAGATCGGAGTTTGGCAGGAATTCTCCAGAAAAACTGGTTTATCCCCTGGATCACGCCTACACCGAAGCTGGGATTTCGTTTTCTTCGTTAAAAGGTGAAGATGCTGCAAGGGCCTCGGCACTCGTTGCTGCGGCACGCCAGGCAGATTGTGAAATCCATTTGGCATTACTTTCCATCGCTGAAAGTGGCACTGCCGAGTACGCTTCAGATTATGTAAGGCACCGGGGACAGTATGTTGCTGAACTTGAAGTTGGCGAGATCTGTGAACGTAATCTGTCCCTTTCCAATTGGCAACATCCCGATGGTGGCGGATTCGATTTTGGAGAATTTCCTTTTTTTGATGGTGAACTTTCCCCACCAGATATCTTTGAGGATTCGGATCCCGATGAGTTGGAGTTTGAAGAAGCAACGGGCAATGAGGGACCATCCTTTGAAAGACTTTACCGTAGTGCCGCCCTTGTCCTATGGCCAAAAGACCAAACCCTTGTAGTCCTTTGCCAGGGAGGTTTGTCGGTGACCCTGCCTTATCTCAATGGTTTGGTAGACCAATGGTGCGAGAACAGACAAGATCTTCGTTCCCCTCTTTGGCTCCAGGCACATACTCTCGCCAAACACATGATCCGCGGATGGCCGAGAAATCCGCATCATTCCTGGATGCGACAAGAGAAAACGCCCCGTGAATCTTGGATGCTCACTCTTCTGAAGCGTCTTGGGGATACAGAACACATCGAGACCTTTCTTTCTGAACTTTCAGTCCAGGGTGTCTATGGAAAGGAAGACAACCAAGCTATCGTTGAAGCCCTGAAGCTTCTGTCCGCGCCAGAAGCTACAGGACTGGTCGAACGTATTGTGTTCGGGAACATAAAGGAGCGTCTCCACGCATGCGGTGACTTGTTGGCCCGGGCAGTTGAAATATTCAGGGGTGACCAGTCGGATAGTTTACGCCCAGCAGCCAATGTGCTGTTGGCGTCTCTCCCTGCCGACAGCGACCAATCTTCCACATCCGCGTTTTGGCGGCAGTCCAAGTCCATTGAGCCTGACTTTATCGTTGATCTTCTGAATGCGCTGGGATCTCTGGATGGTTCTTTGGCCAATCAAGCGGTCGGTATTCTCTTGGCCAATCCCGTGACGTTCCATCTGGATAAGGTTCTCATCCCTGCCACGCTCAATTTGTGCAACCAGTCTGGAATACATGATTTGACGTCGTTCAAACGTCTTTGGGGGGCCTGCCTGGACCATTTGCGTACTCGCAGTGTCGAGCCGTTGGAGCCACCAAATAATTGGAGCCGTGCCAATTTCTTGACTTGTCAATGTGTACCGTGTATGGAACTGGCGCGCTTTCTCGCCAATCCATTAGAAAAAGTCTGGGTTTATAAAGCTGCTGAAGCGAAACGAAGTCACGTTTCCTCCGTCATACAGGGCAGCGAATGCGATGTGGATTGGAAAATCGACCGGAATACTCGTCCTTATGCGCTCATCTGCACCAAAAATCAAGTCAGTTATGAGAAAAGGGTTCGCCAACGCAAACATGATTTTGAAAATCTGGCAAAACTTAAAAATTGCAGTTGGCAATAGATTGCGGGAAAACAATCGAGCTTTCGTTCGGTGCATCGCCATGCCAAGATCATGGATATTTTAACGTTTACGACGCTCTATCCCAATGATTCCCAACCCAATCATGGGTTGTTTGTGGAGCATCGTATCCGGCGACTGGCCCAAAGTGGCCAAGCCAACGTCAGGGTCCTGGCACCGGTGGCATGGTTTCCCTTTACCCATCCGCGCTTTGGCAACTATGCCGGTTTGGCCCGTGTCCCGCGGCGAGATCAACGTCATGGCGTGATCATCGAGCATCCGCGCTATCCCCTGATCCCGAAAATTGGTATGAACCTGACCCCTTTGACCATGGCGGTCGCCATGATAGGACCCTTGCGGAGAATGATTCGGGAAGGTTTTAATTTTCAATTGATTGATGCCCATTTTTTATATCCTGATGGCGTCGCCGCAGCATTGCTGGGACAATGGTTTCATCGCCCCGTGGTGATGACGGGTCGTGGGACCGATATCACCTTGCTGCCGCAATTCCATGGGCCACGACGCATGATCACCTGGGCATCGCGACACTCGGCGGCAATGATTACAGTGTGCCATGCCCTGAAGGAGGCGTTGTTGCCGTTGGCTATTCCCGAACACCACATTCGGGTGTTACCCAACGGTGTT
Source organism: Magnetococcales bacterium (assembly GCA_002753515.1). Taxonomy (GTDB): domain Bacteria; phylum Pseudomonadota; class Magnetococcia; order Magnetococcales; family UBA8363; genus UBA8363. The sequence goes on along the minus strand of PEAK01000099.1, from coordinate 6,907 downwards.
GACCTGGAATTATTTCGCCCATTGGACCGGGACAGGGCACGGGAAGAGTTGGGGGTCACCGGGATAACATTGTTGTCGGTGGGGCATTTGGTAAAGCGCAAGGGTCATGATATTCCCATACGGGCGTTGACACGACTGCCTGACGTCCGATTGGTGATCGCTGGGGGTGGCGGGACTTTTGAGGATGACAACGAGTTGGCGTTGAAACAATTGGCCCATGACTTGGGCGTTCAGGATCGGGTGCATTTTGCGGGTGGCGTTTTGCAAACACGTTTGCCAATCTATTATTCCGCCGCCGATATCCTTGTGTTGGCCTCGGCGCGGGAGGGGCGGGCCAACGTGCTTCTGGAAGCCATGGCCTGTGGGTTGCCGGTTATCACGTCACCGGTATGGGGCAATCCCGAGGCGGTAACGGCTCCCGAAGCGGGTGTCATCATGCGGGAACGTTCGGTGGATGGATTGGTCGAGGCGTTTCATCGTTTGATGTCGGCCATGCCGGATCGCGCCATGACCCGGCGCTATGCCGAAAAATTTTCCTGGGATCAGACCACCCAGGATCAAATTGAACTTTTTCAAACCATCCTGCAAAATGATTAAGGTCGGCAATCATGCTTTGCAACAGATTGGATGCGCAACAATAATGGGCAAGATTCGGGAAACATGGTGGCGACTGGCCCAACTTGCGGCCCATGAATGGCGTGGACGCCGTCATCGGCAGGTGCATTTTGTGACCGATTATGCCAATTGGTCTTTCAAGTGGGATGCTCATTATATCACCACAGGATTGAGCCAGCATCTTCACGATGTCGTTCCAGTTATTACAACCCCCTGGCATTTGCGGCATCAAATCATTTTGTTTGGTAATCGCTATCCCTGGTTTTTCGGTCCCAGGCATCGTTTGCATCGCTCCAATACGGTGTTCCTGACGTGGTTTCACGGGGATCCCGCCGATACCAACGAACGGATGCAAGAGATGTTCAAACAACTTCCGCACATTTTTGATCGCATGGCCGGAGTTATCGTCACCTGTCAGATCTCCAGAAATATATTGATTGATCACGGTGTTGCCGAGGATAAACTGATTACCATTCCCCTTGGTGTCGATTTGCAAACATTTTGTCCACCAACGCCGGAGGATAAAAAACGGATTCGTGCCGATCTGAATATTCCCGAAGGTGCATTTTGTGTCGGTTCCTTTCAAAAGGATGGTACAGGGTGGGGGGATGGGTTGGATCCCAAGCTGGTGAAAGGCCCCGATGTGTTTCTGGATGCCCTGGCCAGGGTCACGATTCCCAAGGAACGGTTGCTGGTGTTTCTCACTGGTCCGGCCCGGGGTTATGTCAAAAATGGCCTGGATCAGCTGGGTATTCCCTGGCGACACCTGTATGTCGATGAGTACTTGGATATCGTCCCTTGTTATCAGGCTTTGGATGCTTATGTGATTGCCTCTCGTGCCGAGGGGGGACCGAAAGCTTTGATGGAGAGTTGGGCGTGCGGTGTCCCCGTGGTCTCTACACGGGTTGGCATGCCTGCGGATCGTATTCAAACAGGAGTAAACGGCATGTTGGCTGATGTTGAAGACAGTCGTGCCCTGGCGGAAGCACTGGACGCCCTTTTTTATAGGACCGATCTTTATCAGACATGCCGCACGGGTGGATTGGATTCAGTGCAAGCTCTGGATTGGCATTATATCGCTCAGGGGTATTTTGATGCGATTAAAAACCATCTTTAAAATGTCATCGCAGAATATTTCCAAAGTCCCGCGCTCACATCTCTATTGATGGCATATCAAATAGGTTCAATCAGATATCACTTGTATGGAAGACAGCAACCAATACTATGCGATCTGGTGGCAGGTAACACGAAGTCTGGGTCTAAGCCAGCTTGCAATGGGCTTACAAGTGGAGTACAAATTGCAAAGAAGAAGGCGTCATGAAAACTTTGAACGAAAGAACAAGCTGTCTGCAAATGCGAGTCACTCAACATCGGCGCGACTTGCTGGAACGTGCGGCAACACTGACTGGGCGTTCTCTGACGCAATTTGTTCTTGATAGTGCGGAAGGCCTTGATCATCGTTTCGGCCAAAGCGCATCGAAAATGCTTCGGTTCCGTCTGGATTCCCGCTTTCGCGGGAATGACAAACGACTGCAATCTCAGCGTTTTTTTCGTCATTCCCGCGAAAGCGGGAATCCAGAATGAGTTGGCTCGGACGAAACGATGATCAAGGCCGTGCGGAACAAGCAGCGGTAAGGGCAATTGAAGAGCAGCAGGTGTTGCACCTGACCAAGCGCGATAGTGATTTTTTTGTGGCAACTATGCTCAATCCCTCTGAACCTGGAGAACAACTGCTCAAGGCTGCCGCTCGCTATCGTGACACGATAGGCTGATACGTGTCAGAATTTTTTTCCCATATAATATTAGGCTCAATATTGTCCTACCCAGCAATAAAAAAACCAAAGGAGAGGAATAGAATATGGAGCAACTGGATCGTATTACCCAACAGCCTGGCGTGATGGGTGGCAAGGCGTGTATCCGTGGGATGCGGGTTACGGTCGGCATGGTTGTCAGCCAAATCGGTGCTGGCTACAGCATTGATAAAGTCCTTCTCGACTATCCTTACCTGGAGCGTGAAGACGTTCTGCAAGCATTGCGTTATGCCGCATGGCGGACCGAAGAACGTGAGGTCATGCTGGCCACCGTATGAAGCTGCTTGTTGATATGAACCTGTCACCACGCTGGATTACCTTATTGGACGCTGCGGGTTTTCAGGCAGTTCACTGGTCATTGGTTGGACGACGTAATGCAAGGGACTTTGAAATAATGGCCTTCGCCAGAGCGGACGATTACGTGGTACTCACCCATGATTTAGATTTCAGTAGCATTCTTGCGGCAACGGATGGTGAGAAACCCAGCGTTGTACAAATTCGAGCGGAAGATGTTAACCCGGATACGATTGGCTTTCAGGTCATTACCGCTTTGCAGCAGATGGAATCAGAACTGAAAGAAGGCGCATTGCTGACCATTGATCCAGGTTCGCACACGCATGCGCCTGTTACCTCTGCGATCGAAGAAATGACAGCTCCCCTGGACGGATACCGGTCACCGATTTCAATACAGCATGTAGAAAATCGGATCCCTTTTATAAAAAAACGTACTCCTGCTTTGACAGAAACGATGATCAATGACTCAATTTTTATGCATTCTCTCGATAGGATTCCACCCAGGACTCCAGTGACTTTTTGATATCGGGCCATAGTGTTTGCATGTGTTGGATAATCAAGCGCATGCGCTCTTCCCTGTCGGGATCATTTTTTAAAGATTCCAAATCACTTCCCAATTTTGCCAGTATCGGCACCCCGGCATAACCCGATTGGGATTTCAGGCTGTGGGCGGCCCGGGTTACCTTGTCATAGCCATGCTTCGCCAATTCGCTGGTCATCGTATCCAAATGGCGTGGCACAGCGGACAGGTACTCCTGAATCAAACGTTGAACCTGTTCAGGATCGTTTTTAAAGATCATGGCCATGGATGCCAGGGCTTTTGTGTCCAGATGGTTGGGCTCATCTTTCGTTGATTCCGCCCGGGGGAGGGGGGGGGGGATTTCTTGTTCACCCGGTTTGCTTTCGTTCCAAATGATGTCTCCCAACCAACGGGTCAACATCCGTTCCAACATGTCCCAGCGCACCGGTTTGGGTAGATGGTCATCCATTCCCGCTTCCAGGCAGCGCCGTCGATCTTCCTCCAAGGCGTGTGCCGTCATGGCGATGATGGGAAGGGATGTTTTTTCGGATGCGGCTTCCATGGAACGGACGGCCCGAGACGCTTCCAGCCCATCCATGATCGGCATTTGGACATCCATCAACACCAGGTCGAAATCGCCGTTTTTGACCTTTTCCACAGCTTCAGCACCGTTGGTGGCCAAGGTGACCTCCAGGCCCAATTGTTTGAGCATGCCCATGGCGACTTGCTGGTTGATGACGGTATCCTCCACCAGGAGTACCCGACCACGATAGTGGGCGCTCTGGCCAACCGGCTTGCCTTCCTGAAGCTTTTTTTCTTTGACCAAATGTTTCTGTGTTTTGATCAAGGCGGCCAAGCCGTCCAAGATTTTGGTTTTTCCTGCGGGCTTCATGATGCACAGGTCGATGCCGGCGGCGCGCAACACATCCCGGGGCGGCTGCATGCCAGAGCTGAACAACATGATTTGAACTGGTGGGATGTCGGGGTCGTGACGAATGGAACGCGCCAATTCGAGACCATCCATCTCCGGCATGTGAAAGTCGATGATGGCTACACGAAACGCAGCACGGCGATTGCGCGGATCCTTTTGACGGCGCAACGCCGCCAGCGCCAGGGGACCCGATTCGACGCTGCGAAAGGGAATGCACCATGATTTAAAATAATTTTCCAAAATAATACGGTTGGTTTCGTTGTCATCGACAATAAGGACATACGCGCCGCGCAAACTTTCCACGGCCCCTTCCCGGTCGTGATCGATGTCGATGAACGGGATGGAAAAGTGAAACGTTGACCCCATTCCCGGGATGCTTTCGACGGTGATATCACCGCCCATGGCTTCGACCAACTGCCGTGAGATCACCAAACCCAGGCCGGTACCGCCATATTTTCGCGTGGTGGAACCGTCTGCCTGGGTGAATGGCTGAAAAATTTTTTCCCGGACGTTTTCGTCCATACCGATGCCGGTGTCACTGATGCGAAAGCCCACCCGGATGGCTTCATCCTGACGGGGCATGTCCCGTTTGACCTCCACGACCACTTCGCCTGTTTCCGTGAACTTGATGGCGTTGGCGATCAGGTTGATCAAAATCTGGCGTAGGCGCAGGGAATCACCCGTCAGCCGTGTGGGCAATTCCGGTTGAATGTACACGGCCAGTTCCAGCCCTTTGCCATGGGCCCGATCCGCCAGCATGGCGGCGGTTTCCTCCACGACCTCGTTCAAGACGAAGGGCATCTCTTCCAACTCCAGGCGACCCGCCTCAATTTTGGAGAAGTCGAGGATATCGTTGATGACCGCAAGTTGCAGTTCCGCCGATTTGATGGCAGTCGATAAAAAATGTCGTTGATTGGCATCCAGTTCGGTGCGATCCAAGAGTTCCAGCATGCCGACGACCCCGTTCATCGGGGTACGGACTTCATGGCTCATATTGGCCAGAAAGTCACTTTTGGCGCGATTGGCTGCTTCCGCCTGCTCTTTGGCGACTTGCAACTCCCTTTCCATGCGCTTGCGTTTGCTGATGTCGGTGGCGATACCGCACAGGACTGTCGTGGGATTATCTCCGATGGCCAGGGGAAACTTGGTCATGAAAAAAACCCGTTCCCCATCCGCTCCGGTCATGGTGATTTCCGTTTCCACGGGGGCCTTTCGGTCGAGAACTTCCCGATCCGCTTCCTCCATGACGTTTGCCAACGTGGGTCCGAAGAGGTCATGGGCTTGTTTCCCCAGGACGTCTTGGGCTTGGCGTCCCAGGAAAGTTTCAAATGAGCGATTGATGAACAGATAACGTCCCTGATAGTTTTTGAGGAAAACGATGCTGGACATGTTGTTCAGGATCGCTTCCATTTGCGCCTGTGCTTCCTGGCGTTCCCGTTGTGCCTTGGCCATTTGTTCCGCCATGGCCTTTTCGGCGGAGATATCCCGGGAGGTGGCGACATATTGTTGAATTGATCCATCTGGACTGCGAATGGGGGAAATATTGACCCAGGCCCAGTACAGGCTGCCGTCGCGCTTGCGATTTTGAATTTCACCGCGCCAAACCTGTCCTTGCTGGATGGTGTTCCACAGTGTTTCGTTGAATTCGCGATCCTGTGCTCCCGACTTGAGTATTTTTTGATCCTTGCCCACCAATTCTTCGGCGGGATAGCCCGTGACCTCGGTGAGTTTCAAGTTGACATATTCGATGATCCCCAGGGGGCTGGTGATCATCACCATGCTGGGGTTGTACTCCAATACTTTGGCCAGGCGGCGATAGTCATTTTCCACCTCTTTGAGGGCGGACAGATCCCGGATAATGATGGAATAGCGGACCTCCCGGTCAACACGGATGCGGACAACCGAATAATGCAGGGGCAATCGGAAGCCGTCCTTGCGGACCCCGGATCCTTCGGTGCCGTACCCGTTGCCGGTTTCTTCGCTGTCGACCATCGTGTGTAAATATTTGGCGATACCGGGTATGAGACGATCGGCTTCATCTCCGATGATTTCTTGTTCGTTACAGGCGAAAATACGGGCGGCACCGTTGTTGATGGCCAGGATGATCCCGGATCCATCGGTCGTGATGTTGCCATCGGCGGCACGTTGCAAAATGGCGTTGAAGCGATCTTCCTGGGCAGCCATCATCCGTTTGCTGCGGGCTGTTTCCAGCAGGATGCGAATCCGATTTTCCAGCAATGCCAGATTACCGGCCATGACGAAGAAATCATCGACTCCGGTCGCTACGGCTTGCCTGATATGGTCGGTGGATTCGTTGTGGTGAATCAGTGCCAAGACCGAAGTGGTCATGGAACCGGTTAACTGTTTCAGCATTTCCAAGGTCACATGGTCATCGTTGCGCGACCAAACCATGTCGACCAGAACCAGCTCCAAAGAGAAGGTTTGCAAGAAAGATCGAGCTTTTTCGCCATCATCGATCATCATCGCCTGCAACCCCCACTGGGGCCAGAAAGGGGCCAGACGTTTGTTGAAACGGGAATTGGTTCCCAGCAGCAGCAGGGGAATTTTATTATCGGTGGCCGGTTCGTCATTCATGGGAAAAATGGCCTTCTTAATTCTACTTTGTCACATTCATTAACCAGATGCAGATTCCTGTGTAACTCTTTGTTTAATATAGGCTAAATCAATTGAGATCTGGCGCTTTCTGTGACGCTCTTCCAGTTGACGGACTACCTC
>PEAK01000098.1 GCA_002753515.1 Magnetococcales bacterium | reverse complement strand
CCACCGATGGTCGTCACATCACCTTATCCCGTTACACACAACCTGAAAAAGACCAGCTCATTTTGTTGCAACAAATGTGTATGGATTTACCAGCCCAACCACCACCAAAAATTTCATTGAATACTGTCCAGGCTCCTTGAACCAATTCACCCTCTGTGGTGCCGACCTTTGTAGGCCATATCCTTAAAAATCAATTTGTTAGACTATTCAAGTTGGTCGAATCGCGAAAGACGGGCTAGGCAGGCTCTGAGGAATCACCGTCATGAATCAACGTCTCTCCCTCGTCACCCTCGGTGTCCGGGATTTGCCCAAGGCACGCGCCTTTTACGAAAGCCTGGGATGGCAGCCTTCATCGGCCAGTTGCGCCCAGGTCTGTTTTTTTCAGACCGGCTCCATGGGCATCGCCCTTTACCCTGTCAAAGCCTTGCTGGCAGATGCCGGGCTGACGAATGCCAACCCGATTCCTGGCGGGATCACCTTGGGGATCAACGTTTCCTTGCGCGAAGAAGTGGACCGGGAACTGGCCGCCGTGTTGGCCTGTGGGGCCACGCTCCTGCAATCCGCTGTGGACACTCCATGGGGTGGACGAACCGCCTATTTTGCCGACCCGGATGGCCACCCCTGGGAAATCACCTGGGCACCCATGTTTCCCCTGGGACCGGAGGGGGAGTTGCGCTTGCCTTAGATTTAGTTCTACTTTGTCACATTCGTTAACATGAACGGATGGTTTTTAGTTTATTGATATATATTTATATTTTACAATTTTGTTCGTCCTTATTGGACAACGGGTGAAGTTCCAGCCCAATACCCGAAATGACCGAATTGGGAATAATTGAAACCCAGTGCCTGCCCGGGGTGGTCTTACAATACCCCACGGTCATTTAGAAATGCGGCATAGTTGCGGTCATCCTTCAGGATGTGCTGCACCAGCCAGTATTGCAGAAAAGATAAAAACTCCAGATAACTCAACAGATGGCCCTGTGCTACAGTTTGATGCAGGCCGCGAATGAGTTTCACGAGTATCTGATGTTGTTCTTTGTGTGGGATCCGGTCGGGATAATTGTATTGGTCAAAAAGGGCTTCTTCGGCGGCGAAGTGGTTTTGCGCCAGAGTAAGCAACGAGGTTAAAGCGGCGGCGAGTGGTTCGAGTTGCTGGTCGCTGCGCAGGATGGTGTCGATGGTATTGGCAACCTCAAAGAATTCTTTGTGATGCGCATCGATTGCGGCAATATTGATTGCGAATTCGACCCGCCAGGTGAGCGCCAGGCATGCGCCACCGCTGTAAATGATCCGCATGGTCCTGATTTTGTAGGTTTCAAACAATTTCCAGCGGATGATGGGGATGTCCCTCAGGATATCCCCGTTGATTTGCAATAATTCTGTTTCTTCAAGGGTTTGAATTTGGAAGTGGCAAGGGACGTCGAATACGGCACCCTCTTCGCCAAAGAATTCTCCCACTTGGAGAACGTCCAGTTCAAACTTGCCGATGGAACGTTGAACTTTTCCCCGGTGCAGGATGTGCAGTGTTTGGTCACGATCGAAAGAAAGTGTTTCACCGGCGGGTATGGTTCGATAGGTTAAGCGATCAATGATTCCCGCCATGACCGGGTGAGACAAGCCTTCGTTGAACAGATCCATGGACTCTAGAAAGGATCGCATGGCGGTTGTGCGGGCGATTTTTGCAATCAAGCCGTTTTTTTGGGCGACCTGATGGTACATGTCCACCGGGATGGCCAAGGCGTTGACGTAGCTTGCGGCGCGAAAGGTGAAGGCGGAAGCCCGTTTGTCCAGGGCGGATAATTCCCCCAGCATGGCACCGGCCATGAGACGGCTCAGACGGTTTTCGTCAGGAAATATTTTTTCCACCAGGCCTGACAGGAGCAACAAAACTTTGGTAGGTGTTTCGCCCTCTTTCAGGATGATGGCACCCGGGTTGATAGCGACCACATCGTTGTTCAGGAGCATGCGCAGGTGGTGGAAAGGGATGCGGGAAAAATGGCTTTGCAAAAATTGAAAGGCCAGGTTTCGGGCATGATCGTTTTTACCGGGGATCAGGACATCGCTGATGCCAAAAGGGGCGGAGGATCCGATTTCTTTCTCTTTGGAGGTTAATTTGGCCGAAGTGTGGGCCAGGACGATCCGTTCGGAGCGGTCGCTGACAAAGTCGATGGCCTGACCGTGGATCATGCCACCCCCGATGTCGATTTTTTTTAAATTGAGGGGAACCAGGTATTCCTCTTTGACGGTTTCATAGAATTGGCTGGTGATCCCGGGGGCATCGTTATCGTCGGTGATCATGGCCCTGAGGACGTTGAATGAGACGATATCGGCGAAATGCCCGTAGGTGCGGTAACCACCGGACCAGGCGGTACGAAATATAAAGATGGTTGTTTCCAGGGGGTGAGGCGAAAAAATGGGGCGGACTTCCAAACCTTGGATATCGGTCCATTGACCCAGGGGTAGGTCGAAGAAGCTGAAAAAATCGCTGAACTGGTTTCCTTCGGTGGCGAGCAGGGCGTTCAACTTTTTTTCCACGGTCAGGCGCACCAACGGCGAGGCAAAATATTTAATTTTATGTCCCGAGCGCATCAGCGAGGTGATGCCGGCGAAGTGATCGTCGTGGGCATGGGTGTGGAATATGCCTTCAATTTCGTTGATGCCGATACCCAGGGCGGTCAGGTTGAAAAACAGGTTGGGACCGGCATCGATCAGGTAGATTTTGCCCTGAAAGACGAGGATGCTGGACATGGAGGGCCGATTGACGTCCCAGCCGTCGCCTTCGCCGGAATGGATAACGGCGAAATAATCTTTGGGAATGCTTTGGAATCCCAGAGTATAGGGGGGGTCGTAACGTTCTTCACCGTACAGATTGAGATCGACGGTCACACTGGCGTTTTGGTAAGCGATGGCAAACTGGTTGACGGCGATGCGTTCGATGGTGACGCCGTTGCGAATGTCGCGTTTTTCCCGACCGAGAATGCAGGTATCCAACAACAGGTTGGAAGGTTTGATCTGCCCGAACGCGAAGCGTTTTTTCAATCGGAGCATCTCCCGAGCCGTATCGGGATCGACGCCCGCCTCCAGAATTTCTTCCAGGCTGATCAGTCCGTAGTTGCCACGAAAGATGTATTGCATCTGGGAGTGGACCTGTTCGCCGAGTCCGATGAGGAGTGGTTTCAGTCCGGTATTGTTGGGATGGTTGGGGATGATCAAGCCTTGTTTGTACAGCATTTGCAGCACGGGGAATTCGGCCAGATTGGAAAATTCCCCGTGTTGGATCATAACATCGGAAAGGAGAATGGCGTTGGGACCGGTTTCGCACAGGACACCGTCCAGTTCGTGTTGCACGATCAACCCACGTTTCATGAGGTGTTTGACGCAGTCGGCAGGACAACCGCACAGGATCTGGAGCTTGGCTTCGGGGATTTCTACCCAATAAACGCCTTGGATTATGGGTATTTTAATGATGTTTGCCATTCCAGTTCTTTCAAGGGCGGGCGGGTGATATTGCCGTTGTGAATCTGGCGTTGATTCGTTTTGCGTTCTGGCACTCAGGTCACACCACCGGAATCATGGTACACAGTTGTTTACATGCTGGCAAGGTTTTCGCCGGAACCTTCCAAAGTGACTTAAGTGTCCCATCTGCCGAGCGGCAGGGTACTCTGGAGGCAAATTTTGGGTTTTGCATGATTGGGTCGCGAAGGATCCTTCAATTTCGGAAACAAATCGCTTATCCTGCCTGATCACTCGGGAAGGGTGCCGGTAGAACGGTTTTCCGGCCACGGTTTAGACACTATCTTTGGAGCAAGCAGGAGTCCTATGAATATCCATGAATATCAGGCAAAAGAGATCCTGGCCAAATTTGGCGTAGCGGTGCCCCGCGGGCGGGTGGCTTTTACACCCGACGAGGCTGAAAAAGCGGCAACGGAGCTGGGTAGCAAGGTTTTCGTCGTCAAGTCGCAGATTCACGCAGGTGGTCGCGGCAAAGGGGGTGGCGTCAAGGTGGTCAAGAGTATCCAGGAGGTGCGCGCCGAGGCCCAACGGATGCTGGGGATGACCCTGGTCACCAAACAGACCGGCCCCAAAGGCAAGGAAGTCAAGAGAATCTATGTTGAGGAAGGGTGCAATATCGCCCGGGAACTTTACCTGGGTATGGTGATCGACCGCGCTACCAGCCGGGTTACCATGATGGCTTCCACCGAAGGTGGGATGGAAATCGAAGAAGTGGCCGCCCGTTCCCCGGAAAAAATTCTCAAGGAAACTGTGGATCCGGCTGTGGGTTTTCAAGCCTATCAAGCGCGCAATCTGGCCTTTGCCCTGGGATTGGAAGGCAAACAGGTCAATAAAGCGGTCAGTTTCATGACAGCCCTTTACAAAGCCTTTGTGGCGACGGACGCCTCCCTGGCGGAGATCAATCCGCTGGTTGTGACCGGTGACGGCGATATCATGGCCCTGGACGCCAAGATGAATTTTGACGGCAATGCCCTGTTCCGCCACAAGGATATCCTGGAACTGCGCGATCTGAACGAAGAAGATCCCAAGGAAATCGAAGCCTCCAAATATGACCTGAACTACATTGCCCTGGAGGGCAACATCGGTTGCATGGTCAACGGGGCGGGTCTTGCCATGGCCACCATGGACCTCATCAAGCTCAAGGGGGGGGCACCGGCCAACTTCCTGGATGTCGGCGGTGGTGCCACAACCGAAAACGTTACCAATGCCTTCAAGCTGATCCTTTCCGATCCGCAGGTCAAATGCATCATGGTCAATATTTTTGGTGGCATCATGCGGTGTGATGTCATTGCTCAGGGGATCGTCATCGCGGCCAAACAGTTGAACATTCATGTCCCCGTGGTGGTCCGTCTCGAAGGGACCAACGTGGAACTTGGCAAAAAAATTCTGGCCGAATCGGGTCTGGCTATCATCACAGCCGCCAATTTGGATGACGCCGCCACCAAAGCCGTCGCTGCCCTGGCCGCCTGAAAGGAGAGGAAAGAATGAGCATCATTGTTAATAAAAACACGAAGGTTATCTGTCAGGGATTCACCGGCGCCAATGGGACGTTCCATTCGGAGCAGGCCATCGCCTACGGTACCCAACTGGTTGGCGGTGTGACCCCCGGCAAGGGTGGAACGATGCATATCAACCGCCCGGTGTTCAACACGGTTGCCGAGGCGGTCAAGGCAACCGGGGCGGATGCGTCGGTTATTTTTGTCCCACCGCCCTTTGCCGCCGATGCCATCATGGAAGCTGTGGATGCGGGAATCCGTCTGGTGGTGTGCATTACCGAGGGGATCCCGGTGATGGATATGATGCAGGTCAAGCGTTTCCTGGCAGGCAAGGAGGCACGCCTTATCGGACCCAACTGTCCGGGTATCATCACCCCGGGTGAGTGCAAGATCGGCATTATGCCAGGTCACATTCACCGTGCGGGTTCCATTGGTGTTGTGTCGCGTTCGGGCACCCTGACTTACGAGGCGGTGGCACAGACCTCGGCTGTCGGTTTGGGTCAAAGCACCTGTGTGGGTCTGGGTGGTGATCCTATCAACGGTACCAACTTCATTGACTGTCTCTCCATGTTCCAGAATGATCCGCAGACCGAGGCGGTGATCATGATTGGTGAAATCGGTGGTAATGCCGAGGAGCAGGCGGCGGAGTGGATCAAGAAAAATATGACCAAACCGGTGACGGCGTTCATTGCCGGCGCAACGGCCCCCAAAGGAAAACGGATGGGTCATGCCGGGGCGATCATCTCGGGTGGCAAGGGGACTGCGGAAGAAAAATTTGCCGCTTTGAAGGATGCCGGGGTTCACATTGCCCGGTCGCCGGCGGAGATGGGCGTTGTCGTGAAGCAATCCTTGAAAAAGTAAGTGTTCATTCCTGGGTGACGATGGAGGAGATGTGATGGGAAAGGTTGATCTGGTCATCAAAATTGCCGGGGAAGGAGGGGAGGGTGTCATCTCCACCGGTGATTTTATCGCGGCTGCGTGCGCAAGGGCTGGCCAGGAGGTATACACCATCAAAACATTTCCTGCGGAGATCAAAGGGGGGTACGCCATGTATCAAGTGCGTACCTCCCTGGATCCCGTTTTCAACCAGGGCGACACATTCGATATATTGTGCGCATTCAATGGCGAGGCCTATGAGGTAAATCGCCAATTGCTGCGCCCGGGTGTGGCGTTTGTCTATGATTATCCCGACGGCGGGTTTGAGCCGGAGATCCCTGCGGGAGTTCATGCCTATCCCATCCCCATGTCCCGGACGGCCAAGGAGATGAAATCCTACCGTTCCAAGAACATGGTGGCGTTGGGGGCGTTGTCGGTATTGTTTAACATTAATGAAAAAACGCTGCTTGAAGTATTGGTGTATAAGTTCAGATCCAAGGGGACGGAAAAACTCAATTTCAATCTGGATGCCTTTCACAAGGGCAAGGAATTGGCGGAGGGTCTGGTCAAGACCGATCCCTGGCGGGTTGCCGATCCTGTTGATCCCAAGGATGTGATTATTGTTTCGGGTAATGAGGGGGTCGGTTTGGGGGCTATTTTGGGGGGGCTGAAATTTTATTCGGCCTACCCGATCACCCCGGCAACGGAGATTGCCAAGTTTGTTGCCCTGCATTTGCCCAAGGTACGGGGCATATTGATTCAGGCGGAAGATGAGATTGCTTCGTTGTCGCAGGTGTTGGGGGCATCGTATGCCGGGGCGCGGGCAATGACGGCGACCTCGGGGCCGGGGTTATCGTTGATGGGCGAGATGCTGGGGATGGCCTCCATGAGTGAGACCCCGGTATTGGTGGTGGATGTGCAGCGGGGTGGGCCGGGTACCGGCATGCCGACCAAACATGAACAATCGGATTTGTTTCTGGCGGTGTTTGGGAGTCATGGCGATGCGCCGCGCATCGTGTTGGCGGTGGAGGATGTGAAGGACTGCATCCACATGACCGTGGAGGCATTGAATCTGGCAGAACTGTATCAGACGCCAGTAATTCTTTTGTCGGATGGATCCCTGGCTTTCTCGACACAGACGGTTCCGGCGCCCAAATTGGATGCGATCAGGATTGTCAACCGCAAGCGTTGGGATGGCCAAGGGGTATACCAAAGGTACCAGATGGTTGCGGATGGCATTTCGCCGATGGCGGATCCGGGGACGCCGGGGGCGATGCATATGGCCACGGGCCTGGAGCATGGTCCCACGGGTGCCCCCAATTATGTCCCGGGCAACCATGAGGCGATGCATCGCAAACGTTTTGGCAAATTGCAATCGGTTGCCGAGTTCGTCAAACCGACCGAAGTGGACGGCGAGGGGTGGGCGGATGTCGGCATCATTGCCTGGGGCAGCACTATCGGGGTGGTGCGGGAGGCGGTGACACGCCTGCAGGCGGATGGGGTGAAGGTCAAGGGATTTTACCCGAAGCTCATGTGGCCCATGCCGGTGGCGCAATATGAAAGTTTTGCCAAGACTTGCGGCAAAATCTTGGTTCCGGAGGTTAATTTTCAGGGGCAATTGTCGCATTTCATCCGTTCCGAGACCACATTGAATCCCATTCCTTATACCATCTGTGGCGGTGTTCCTTTTACGCCCATCCAGATCATGAACAAGGTCAGGGAGATTATCTGATGTCCATCAGCATGATCGGTCAGGTTGCGCTCAAGCCCAAGGATTACAAATCGGAAGTCCCGGTGGTTTGGTGTCCGGGGTGCGGTCATTATGGTATTCTCAATGGTATTTATCGCGCCCTCTCCGAGGCTGGGATTGATCCCAGTCGTTTGATGAGCATTTCCGGGATTGGTTGTTCCTCCAGGGCACCGTATTTTATCAATTCCTATAAGATGCATACGTTGCATGGGCGCGCTGGAGCGGTGGCTACCGGGGCGCAATTGGTACGTCCGGATCTGACGACCCTGGTGATGGGTGGGGATGGGGATGGGTTCTCCATCGGTGGTGGTCACATGCCGCATTTGGCACGCAAAAATGTTGATCTGACCTATGTGTTGTTTGACAACGGTATTTATGGTTTGACCAAGGGGCAGTATTCGCCAACGTCGCGCCCGGAAATGACGGCCTACACCACGCCCTATGGGGGACCCGAGGCACCGATGAATCCTTTGCTGTATATGTTGACCTACGGTGCCACCTATGTGGCGCAGGCGTTTGCCGGCAAGCCGGGGGTTTGTGCCGAGTTGATCAAGGGCGCTTTGGAACATCGCGGGTTTGCCTACGTCAACATCTATTCCCAATGCCCCACGTTTAACACAGTGGATACAGTGGAATTTTATCGGGATTTGGTGGAAACGGTGCCCCAGGACCATGATGTGACCGATCTGGGGGCGGCCATTTCCCTGGCGCGCCGGACCAGCGAAGGGTGTGCCCCGATGGGATTGCTTTACAAGGTTGATCGGCCTACCCTGGACATGCAGATGACGGCCATTATGGATGGGGTGGGTGGCCGGGAGGATTATGACTTGAACCAGATTATTGACGCAAACCGTCCTTGATTACGGATCGTGTCGTGGGTGGAGGAGTGCGGTGATTCCCCAAATGCCTGACGGGCCGTTAAGTCCCAAGCAGAAGACCTTCATGTTTCGGGCTTTGCGGCGTTCCATGGCGGAAGTCGAGCGGATCATGCAACGGTTTGTCGGCAGTGAGCTGGCCAGCCTGGACGATGAAACCTGTGATCGGCTGCTTGTGCTGCTGGATCATTCCGATGCCGATCTGTTGGATTGGTTGACGGGAGTTAAACCGCCTCCCGCATCGGTTAACAGGGAGGATCTGGAACGTTTGCGACGTTTCAAACGAGAGGTGAAATCGTAGGGCTCGGGAAAATAGTGGGTTGGGGGTCAGGTTTCAACTAGGACTGCCGCCTTAGTTGTGGCTATAATCCCGGTGGGTTGAATGGCGTGATCGGCGCGGCTACCGGGCCGGGCGTGTGTTATACTGTTGAAAGCCAAGGAGGATGTGGACGATGAACTTGATTTTTATGGGACCCCCGGGGGCGGGCAAGGGAACCCAGGCAAGACAGATTGCGGAAAAATATGGCATTCCCCAGTTGTCCACGGGTGACATGTTGCGTGCCGCAGTGAAAGCGGGTACCGAGATCGGCAAAAAAGCCAAGGCGGCGATGGAAAGCGGTGGTTTGGTGACAGATGATATCGTCGTAGGCATCATCGCTGATCGCATTGCCGAGCCGGATTGCAAAAAAGGCTTTATCCTGGATGGGTTCCCCCGGACGGTGGCCCAGGCCAAAGCCTTGGACTCCATGCTGAAAGAGCGTGCGCTGAAAATTGATCATGTCATCGACATCACCTGTGATACCGAGGCCCTGGTTTCCCGGATCACCGGTCGCAGTACCTGCGCCAAATGTGGGGAAGGGTACCACAAGGAACATAAAAAACCAGCCAAAGAGGGGGTTTGTGACAAATGTGGCGGGGCGTTGACCACTCGGGCCGACGATAACGAAGAGACGGTGCGCAATCGCTTGACGGTGTATGACCAACAGACGGCACCTGTTATCGGACATTATCGGCATGCAGGGGCCTTCAAAACGGTCGACGGCATGCAGGAAATGAACACGGTGTTTAAAACTTTGTGCAGCATCATTGGCTGACGGCGTTTTAGTCACCAAAGATTAACATTCACAGCTTATCTATAGGGGATGGACAACAATGGAAATGACGGCAAACGGATGGCAAGGGTTATACCTTGCGATTGTGTGCGGGATAGGGGCCATCGTGTATGGCTATATGTCCCGTACCTGGATTTTAAATCTTCCGGCGGGCTCGGAAGCGATGCAAAAAATTGCTGGTGCCGTGGAAGAAGGGGCGCGGGCTTACATGAAGCGTCAATACACCACGATCGCATACGTGGGTGCCATACTTTTTATCCTGTTGTGGATGTTCCTTAGCTTTTCCACTGCGATTGGTTTTGCAGTGGGGGCGATTTTGTCGGGTATGGCCGGTTTTATCGGCATGGGCATTTCCGTCAAGGCCAATGTGCGTACCGCTGAAGCTGCCAAAAATGGGTTGGACGCCGCCCTGCAGGTGGCGTTTCGCGGTGGTGCCATCACCGGTATGCTGGTGGTCGGCCTGGGACTGTTGGGTGTCACCATCTTTTTGATGCTGCTCCTGAAAATGGGTGACACGTCTACGAGCCAATTTCTGAAGCCGTTGGTGGGTGTGGCCTTTGGTGGATCATTGATTTCCATCTTTGCGCGTCTTGGTGGTGGTATCTTCACCAAGGGCGCGGACGTCGGTGCCGACTTGGTGGGTAAGGTGGAAGCGGGGATCCCTGAGGACGACCCACGTAACCCGGCTGTTATCGCCGACAACGTGGGCGACAACGTGGGTGACTGCGCCGGTATGGCCGCCGACCTTTTTGAAACCTATGCGGTGACGGTGATCGCTTCCATCCTGTTGGGTGCCATGGTAATGCCCGGCTTTTCCAATGCCCTGGTTTATCCCTTGGTGTTGGGTGGTGTGGCTATTCTGGCTTCCGTTGCCGGTGCGTTTGCGGTCAAGGCGGAAGAAGGTAAAAAGATCATGACGGCGTTGTATCGCGGTCTGGTCGTGGCGGGTGGTATTGCCGCCGTGTTGTTTTTCCCGGTTACCAAGTGGCTCATGGCGGGTAATGGTTCCTATTCCGTGGGCGCTATTTATGGCTGTGCCCTGATAGGACTGGCTTTGACGGCGGCCATGGTGTGGATCACCGAATATTATACCGGGACTGATTTTGCCCCGGTGAAGCTCATCGCCAAGGCCTCGGAAACCGGCCATGGTACTAATGTGATCGCTGGTCTGGGTGTCTCCATGAAATCGACTGCGGCCCCGGTGCTGGCCGTGTGCGCCAGTATTTTGGTTGCCTTTGAGCTGGGTGGATTGTATGGCATTGCCGTTGCAGCCACATCCATGCTTTCCATGACCGGTATCATTGTGGCCCTCGACGCCTATGGTCCCATCACCGATAACGCGGGTGGTATCGCGGAGATGGCCAATCTGCCTCCGGAAATTCGTAACATCACCGATCCCCTCGATGCGGTGGGTAACACCACCAAGGCGGTGACCAAGGGGTATGCCATTGGTTCGGCCGGTCTGGCAGCCCTGGTGCTGTTCGCCGACTACACCCATGAGCTGGCCACCTTCAAGCAGGGCGTTGTTTTCGACCTGTCCGACCATATGGTGATCATTGGTTTGTTCATCGGTGGTTTGCTGCCTTACCTGTTTGGTGCCATGGGCATGGAAGCGGTGGGGCGTGCGGCGGGCAGCGTTGTGATCGAGGTGCGGCGGCAATTCAAGGAAATCCCAGGTATCATGGAAGGGACGGCCAAGCCCGATTATTCCCGTGCGGTGGACATGCTGACCAAGGCCGCCATCAAAGAGATGGTGGTGCCTTCCATGTTGCCGGTTTTGGCACCGATCCTGGTCGGCGTGATGCTGGGACCCAAAGCGCTGGGTGGTGTGTTGATGGGGACCATCATTACGGGTATCTTCGTCGCTATCTCCATGACCACGGGTGGTGGTGCTTGGGATAACGCCAAAAAATACATCGAAGAGGGTCATTTTGGCGGTAAAGGTTCCGATGCCCATAAGGCGGCTGTTACGGGTGACACCGTGGGCGACCCCTACAAGGATACGGCGGGTCCGGCGATCAACCCGATGATCAAAATTGCCAACATTGTTGCTTTGTTGATCGTGGGCTTGATTGCCAACAATTAATGCGGTGATTGTTTGACTGAGCGAGCCCCCCTGGCAAAATGCGAGGGGGGCTTTTTTTTTCTGGCATTTGCTATTATCGCGTTCTATTATTAATCAGTAAATTTTATCCAAAGGCCCCATCGAGCCATGCGGAGCAATCATCAGCCGGAGTTGAAAAAATGCCAAGTTTCGTGATCCATGATAAGTGTGACGGGTGCAAGGGTCAGGACAAGACCGCTTGCATGTACATTTGCCCGAACAATCTGATGAAACTGGACAAGGAAAGAATGAAGGGCTTCAACCAGGAGCCGGAGCAATGCTGGGAATGTTATTCCTGCGTCAAGATTTGCCCGCAACAAGCCATTGAGGTTCGCGCCTACGCCGATATCGTCCCCATGGGTGGTGCGGTCATTCCATTGCGTGGTTCCGATTCCATCATGTGGACCATCAAGTTCCGCAACGGCAACGTGAAACGCTTCAAATTTCCGATTCGCACCACAGCGGAAGGTTCCATCGACCCCTATGCCGGCAAACCAA
>PEAK01000020.1 GCA_002753515.1 Magnetococcales bacterium | reverse complement strand
AAGAAAAAAAAGAGGGAAGAAAAAAGATTTCTTTATCTGATTTTTTGAAGAAGAGAAGAAGATCCCACTCGCATTTTCAAGCCGGTGGTGTTCCTACAGTTCCGGACCGGTGCTGGCAGTCCAGGGAGCTGTCAGCCGATTTTTGCGTCCAGCTCAACTGCTCCAGCGGCTTGGTTTGATAAACGGTTTCCCAATGGTGTTGACGGGACATGGGGTGATTGCTCCTTCAAGTGTGCGTTGTTCCTTAGGGGACGAAGAGACTCCGGTGGAGGCGTATCCTGCCGTCAAGTATTTCCGCATCGATAATGTGGGGGGCTTTTTCCGGGTAGATGATCCGGGGTGGTTTGGCAAATGGTTTGCCGTTCATCTGGGGTGTGTGAACGGAAAAATCGATATCCGGTATCTGCCAAATGTTGGCCCGATGATTGGTGGCAAAACCATAGCTTTCGACGACGACTGTCATATCTTTGGTAAATCTGGCGCTTTGTCCGGGAAAACGGAGAGAGCCAACGGCCACACCCACAGGTTCGGTATCATGTTTCAAGGTCATATCGAGCCATACATGTTCCGGGTCTTCCGCGTTTCTCCGGGTCAGGTTCAAGCTCCAGCGTCCCACGCCCCAAGGGTGCGGTTTACGTACACCGACAAAGCGTCCTTCGTGGGAACCGACCTCTGAAAATCCCCCCGGAGCCACCTGAAAATCGACCGCATCCTGGCTGTCCCAGCGTGAAAAGAGGACTCCTGGTCCCTGACTTTGGCCTTTGTTGAGGAGGTCGGTCTGTAAGCCCATATAAAAATTTATATTATTGATGGCGGCGTGAAATTGCCAATACATGTAATTTCCTGCTTGTGGTGCCTCCTTGATCTCCAGGGGGATGGTTAGCGAGGTGATGGGTTCTTCCACCGGTTTGGGATACACCAGGTACACATAATGCCAGCAACAGGTACCCTGCTCGGGATGTTCTTTGCTGGCAAACTGGGCATAGCGGGTGTGGCGATGGAGGGGTTGGAGTTCTGTTGCCGCCCCCTCGACAGCGTGACCTTGGAGTTGCAGGCGATAGCCAATGGGTGAGGTGGCATGGCCATCGTGGCGCAAAAACCATGCTTTGACAATGGTGTCCAGGGTGGCACTGGCACAGTGGGTCACAACGATGCGGCCTTTGGCGTCTATCCATTGTACCGGTTGCCGGGTGATCTGCCCCGTTTCCGATTCTTTCACCAGGAGTAGTTCTGTTGGATCATAATCGGCGACTGAAAAAAATTCTTCGACCAATAATTCTCCAGAGCGGCATCGTTGATCGTTGGCCAGACGAACCGATTCCAGGCGACTGCCGGGTAGGGGAGCTGGATAAACGGACCACAGCTTGGATTCTGCCAGGAGTGGGGATGCTAAGCCGAAGCAGAAAAGGGCAGACCAATAGCAAAAGAAGAGTTTTTTCAACATGATCTGGCCATTTTCCAAAGACCTAGATAACTGTTGTTGGCCGGGTGACCATCTGGGAGCAATTGCAGGGGGGCCGGCAGGTTGAAGGGCGGGGCAGTCAAATCCAATGGGCGCCAATGGCCGGGTTCAATATCGACGAGCGGGGCCCCGGGAAAGGTGGTGGCCAGGAGATAGTGCGAACCACTGGCACGAAAGCTGGTCAATGCTTCCTGAACCAGGGCATTGGGGAGATGGGTCAGGGTATTGCGGCACAGGAGGAGATCGGCTTGCGGGAGGGTATCGCGGCAGATGTCGGCGGTGTTGAAAAAATGATTCTTGCGGTCCGCGAACAGGACGCGATTGTTGGCGATCAAAGTTTCGACCAGGTCAAAACCGAGATAGAGTTTCAACGAACCGGTAATGGCTTCCAACCAGCGGCTGTCGCCACACCCGGCATCGACGAGTATCTGAATCCGTAAATCCTGCCACAGTTTCAGGAGACTGTGACGCAACCGGACGGTCACCTGGGGTGCGGAGCCCGGGCCACTGCGGGTATCCACCGATTTCCATTGGTTGTGGAGATAGATGCGGTCGAAACACTGCCGCATGGCGAGGGTGTTGGGATCACTGGCGGGATGGTTGGGAAACAGGGCGTCACTGGCTCGAACACCGATGGATCGTTTGCGGAAATCGCAATCGGCAAAGGCTTGGTAGTCATCCAGGGTGCGCACGCTTCCCAATCCGAAGTGTTCCAGTTGCTGGAGGACATCGGGGTCGGTGCTTTTTTGCATGTCCAACAGGTGGTGCAAACGGGCCACGGTACGCTGATTGAGCTGGTTCCAATGGACATGATCATCCCAATGACGCCGCCGTTCCCGCACGGTGGTGTAATCGTGGAATACCAACATGTCGTTGGGGGTGAAAAGGTCGTAGCCCCAGGTCCACAGGCGTACCGACAGGCTGATCTCCTCACCGTGGAAATACAGGAAGGGGTCGTAGGGGACGGTTTGGATGATGGAGGCGGGGGCGAACAAAAACCCCGCACCGATGAATGGTGACGGGATGGGGTGCGCTGGGCGGCGCTCCAAAGGGATCATCTTGGCGGTGGGGATCAGGGTGCCATGGGTATCAAAGCGCCCCGCCCTCATGACCGGGATGCCGGTCTTGAGCAACTGATCCGGTGGGTGAAAGGCGTTGGGGTGGGTGGAGAGGATGGGTTGTTGGGAGGGGCACTCTGCCAGCATGGTGAGCAAGCGTTGATCCCAGTGGGATTCAAAGCGGCAATGGCTGTCCAACTGGAGGTAATACGGTTCTCCTTGCCAAAAGTGTTTTTGGATGTGGTGGCGTGCCCAGCAAACGCCGAGACTTTTTCCGGCATCGACGATTTCGCCACGAATGTGTCCCCGCCAAGGTTCGGGCGTTTGTGTGAACTGGTCATCGTCTTCGGGGGCCACCTGCCACAACACGCCAACATGGACCCGCTGCGGATGAGCGGCCTTGGCGAACAGGTCGGTCAACGTGTGTCCACAATCGGCATCGCGATAGCTGGCGATGGAGACAAAAATGGATGGGAGGGGGGCCTGCCCGTTCGTTACGGTTGGGGAGCTGGACATTGGAACGGTACGTATGGCATGGGGAGAGAACTGCTAACGCATTGACATGGCACGAAATAGAAAAAGAGGCGTCTTCCGGGATTAAAATGCCTACTATGATTATATGGCCTGTTTATCGTCAAAGTGCAAGTTTTTCCACAAAAAGTTGAAAAAAGGGGATGACGATTTTGGCGACATGCATTACATTCGTGCAACCACAGAGTGCTTGTGAGCAGGAGCCGCCTTTGAAAAAGGTACGGCGATGGTGTGTTGGAGGCAATCCGGCTATTTCTTCTATGAGTGACCCTACAAAGACGAAAGGTGACGTTCATGTCCGAATCCAAAAAGCCCAGCATGGATGACTGGAAAGCAGCAACGGAAAAAAGTTTGAAGGGGAAACCTTTGAGTTCCCTGGAGTGGACTACCCCCGACGGTATCACCATGAAGACCGTCTACACGAAGGCGGATGTCGAGAATTTGCCGTACCAGGATTCCCTTCCCGGTTTCGCACCGTTTGTACGCGGTCCGCACACCACCATGTATGCGGGCAGGCCCTGGACCATCCGTCAATATGCCGGTTTTTCCACCGCCGAGGAATCCAATGCTTTCTACCGTCGCACGCTGGCGGGTGGTGGCCAGGGTGTTTCCGTGGCGTTCGACCTGGCGACACATCGTGGTTACGATTCGGATCATCCCCGGGTGACCGGTGACGTGGGCAAGGCGGGTGTGGCCATCGACAGCGTTGAGGATATGAAAATTTTGTTCGATGGGATTCCCCTGGGACAGATTTCCGTCTCCATGACCATGAACGGCGCGGTGTTGCCGGTGTTGGCCGGGTATGTCATCGCGGCTGAAGAGCAGGGTGTGCCCCAGGACCAGTTGCGCGGAACCATCCAGAACGACATCCTCAAGGAATTCATGGTTCGCAACACCTTCATCTACCCCCCGACCCCCTCCATCCGCATTGTTGGCGACATCATCGAGTACGCCTCCAAGCACATGCCGCACTTCAACACCATTTCCATCTCCGGCTATCACATGCAGGAAGCGGGTGCCGATGCCTCTCTGGAGTTGGCCTACACCCTGGCTGACGGCAAGGATTATGTGAAGACAGCGGTGGAACGTGGCATGGGAGTGGATGAATTCGCCGGGCGGTTGTCTTTCTTTTTTGCCATTGGCATGAATTTTTATCTGGAAATTGCCAAACTTCGGGCGGCCCGTATGCTGTGGTGCGAAATCATGGAAGGGTTTGGCGCGAAGAAAGCCTCTTCCAAAATGTTGCGGACCCATTGTCAAACATCGGGTTGGAGCCTCACCTTCCAGGATCCCTACAACAACGTGATGCGTACCACCATCGAGGCCATGGCCGCGGTTTTTGGCGGTACCCAATCGTTGCACACCAATGCGTTGGACGAGGCGATCGCCCTGCCCACCGATTTTTCCGCACGTATTGCCCGCAACACCCAACTCGTGTTGCAGGAAGAGGCCCACATCACCCATGTGGCCGATCCCTGGGCCGGTTCCTACATGATGGAAACACTGACCCATCAATTGGCTGACCAGGCCCGCGCCATCATGAAAGAGGTCGATCAGGCGGGTGGCATGGTGAAGGCCATCGAAGCGGGTTTGCCGCAACGCCGTATCGAAGAATCTTCGGCGCGTCGGCAAGGCAACATCGATCGCGGTTTGGAAACCATCGTCGGCGTCAACAAGTACAAGCTGAAAAAAGAAGAGACCATCGACGCCTTCAAGGTGGACAACAAGGCGGTGCGTCTGTCGCAGATCGCCCGTTTGGACAAGATCAAGGCGAGCCGTGATCAAAACAAGGTGAATGCGGCGTTGGAAGCTTTGACCCAGGCGGCGCAGTCGGGCAAGGGCAACCTGCTCGAATTGTCCATCAACGCCATGCGCGTCCGGGCAACCTTGGGTGAAGTGACCATGGCCATGGAAAAAATCTTTGGCCGTCACACCCCCCATACCAGCACCGTTTCCGGTGTGTATGGCAAGGTGTGGGCCGATGATCCCGAATGGCTCGCCCTCAAGAAAGATGTCGATGATTTCGCCGCCAAAGAAGGGCGCAGACCCCGCATGTTGGTGGTCAAAATGGGTCAGGACGGCCACGACCGCGGTGCCAAAGTGGTGGCCTCGGCCTTTGCCGATGCCGGTTTCGACGTCGATTTGGCACCTTTGTTTCAAACCCCTGAAGAGGTCGCCGAGCAGGCCGTGGAAAACGATGTCCATGTGGTGGGCGTCTCCACCCTGGCCGGGGCGCACAGCACCCTGATCCCGCAATTGATCCAGGAGCTGAAAAAGAAGAATGCCGGTGATGTGGTGGTGGTCTGCGGTGGTGTCATTCCCAGCCAGGATTACGATGAATTGCGTGCAGCGGGTGTCGCGGAAATCTTTGGACCCGGGACATCGGTGGCGGTTTCGGCGCGCAATGTGATCCAACGCATTGCCAAGCGGTGATGAAAAGGGTGTTCCCCCCGGGGTGTTGCTTCAGGTTTGGCCGGGGGGCGTTGCGCGAGATGATGTGAGGACGGCGGGCTGTCCGGCCAAAAATACGGACGGCCCGCCGATTCGTCCGGGTGTGTTGGATCAGGACCGGGCTTGGGTCGGTTGCTGGTGGTTTCGGGCTACGGGAGGATGGGATGCCAAGGTTTGACAGTGGGACTTACGTTCAGGGAGTCCTGGATGGTGACCGCAGAATGATCGCCAAAACGATTACTCTGATCGAAAGCACCCTGCATCGGGATGAGGAACAGACCCAGGAAATTATCGGGCAATTGCTGCAACACACCGGAAAATCCTTGCGTATCGGCATTACCGGTCCCCCGGGGGCGGGCAAAAGTACCTTTATCGAGGCGTTGGGCCTGCATCTTTTGGAAAACAAACGTCGGGTGGCGGTTTTGGCGGTGGATCCATCGTCCAAGCTCTCGGGTGGCAGTGTTTTGGGTGACAAGACCCGCATGGGTCGCTTGATGGCCAATAACGACATTTTCATTCGTCCTTCCGCAGCGGGCGAAACCTTGGGTGGCGTGGCGCGCAAAACACGGGAGACCATGCTGATCCTGGAAGCGGCTGGTTATGATACGGTGTTGGTGGAAACCGTCGGGGTGGGGCAAAGTGAAACGGTGGTCGCCGACATGACCGATTTTTTTCTGTTGGTGGCGTTGCCCAATGCCGGGGATGAACTCCAGGGGATCAAACGCGGCATCATGGAAATGGCTGATGCTGTTGTGGTCAACAAGGCGGATGGCCCTTTTGAAGAGTCGGCCAAGCAGGCGGCCCACATGTTGCGCTCAGCCTTGCAGTTGATGAAACATCCCCGTCCCGATTGGGAATTGCCGGTGTTGTTGATCAGTGCCCGAACTGGTTTGGGGATCGATGCCATTTGGAAGGCGATGTTGCATTTCCAGGAAGTGATGCTTGCCAACGGCGAAATCATGGCCAAGCGTCGGCAGCAAAACCTGGAATGGATGTCTACTTTGGTGCATGAGGAGTTGGTTCGCAGGTTTGACGATCATCCGGATGTCCGCCTCCTTTTACCCGATCTCCGGCGCAAGGTCAGTGATGGCAAGATGACCGCGGTTCGTGCGGCCGGTATGCTCATGGAAGCCTTTTCGGTTTAGGATGCTTAATTCTACTTTGTCACATTAGAATATACGCCCTGGATCCCCGCTTTCGCGGGGATGACAGAGCAGAAAATCCGTTGAAAAAGGGCAACCGTCATCCCCGCGAAAGCGGGGATCCAGAGGCTACAAACGCCGAACTGGAAATGTGACTAAGTAGAATTAAGTTCTGGAGTGCTGTCTTCCCGAAGGGTGCGCCAGCAAAGTTCAGTCTCCCCGGGTGTGGGATTGCGATGAAGAAAATTTTGATTGCCAACCGTGGCGAGATCGTGTCGCGCATCGTCCGTACCGCCCGAAAAATGCACCTGCGGACGGTGGCGGTTTATTCCGATGCCGACAAGGATAGTTTGTTTGTCCGTCAGGCGGATGAGGCATACCGCATCGGTCCGGCACCCAGCAGCCAATCGTACCTGAATGTGGAACGTATTCTGGAGGTGATCGACCGCTCCAAGGTGGATGCGGTTCACCCCGGTTATGGTTTTTTGTCGGAGAATGCCGAATTTTGCAAAGCCTTGGAGGAGCGGGGCATTGTTTTTATTGGACCGGCGCGGGAAGCGATTGAATCCATGGGGGATAAGATTCACTCCAAGCGTGTCGCCATGCAGGCCGGGGTACCGACGATCCCCGGATATGACGGCATCATTGCCAGTGCCGATCATGCGGTCACGGTCGCCAGAGACGTGGGGTATCCGGTGATGGTCAAGGCATCGGCCGGGGGTGGCGGTAAGGGGATGCGTATCGCCGCTAACGATGAGGAAGTGCGCGAGGCTTGGGAAACCTGTAGCAACGAAGGGCGCTCCTATTTTAATGATGAACGCGTATTCATTGAAAAATTTATTGAAAACCCCCGCCATATCGAAATCCAAATCCTGGGTGATAAACAGGGCCATGTCCTTTGGCTCAATGAACGGGAGTGCAGCATTCAACGTCGTAACCAAAAGGTGATTGAGGAGGCCCCGTCGCCATTCGTCGATCCCTCTTTGCGCCGCGCCATGGGAGAACAGGCCGTTCGCCTGGCCCAGGCGGTGGGGTACTATTCGGCGGGTACGGTCGAATTCGTGGTTGGGGCGGATAAAAGTTTCTATTTCCTGGAGATGAACTCCCGCCTCCAGGTCGAGCACGCTGTGACGGAAATGGTGACGGGTCTGGATTTGGTGGAGCAGATGATTCGCGTGGCGGCGGGGGAGCCGTTGCCGTTTACGCAAAAGGATGTCCGGTTGAAGGGGTGGGCCTTGGAATGCCGCGTTTATGCGGAAAATCCCTACCGCAATTTCATGCCGTCGACGGGGCGCTTGATGTACTATCGGCCACCCCAGGAGAGTTCCAAGATACGCGTCGATTCGGGGGTGTTCGAGGGGGGCGAGGTTTCCAGGTACTACGACCCGATGATCGCCAAACTGGTGACCTGGGATCACAACCGGGAGAGCGCCATAGCGCAGATGGAAAATGTCCTGGATGAATTCGCCATTCGCGGACCGGACCACAATATCGATCTCCTCAACACCATCATCAGGCATCCACGTTTTTTGGCGGGTGATTTCACCACTTCGTTCATCCAAGAGATCTTTCCCGATGGTTTCATGGGGGCGGCACCCACCGAAGAGGGGACCCGGGCATTTGCAGTGGCGGCGGCGATCATTTTATTGGTGGAATCGGCATTGTACCGGCAAATCCCCGACTTGCAGGATTTGGTGGTCACCGTGGAAAACGAAGAGTTGCAGCTGACGGTCGAACGCAAGGAAGGTTGTGATCTGGTCTCTTTCGGACTTGAGGATCCGGTGCTGGTAACCCACAATTTCCGGGCGGGTGGGAAGTTGGCATCGTTTGTCATCCACAATCAAACCTGCACCTTTCGTATCAGTCGCTTGGCTGAGGGGCATTTGTTGTCGCGTGGCGGGCGTACCGTGACCGCCATCGCCCGTACCCCCAGACATCACGCGTTTGCACGGCACATGTTGCGCAAAAAAGCCCCCGATACCAGTCGTATGATCGTATCGCCCATGCCGGGTGCGGTACTGAAGGTGTTGGTCGGGGTGGGGCAAACGGTGAATGCGGGTCAGACGGTTTGTGTGTTGGAAGCCATGAAAATGGAAAATGCCATCCGGTGTGAGCATGACGGCAAGCGGGTCAAGTCCGTCCTGGTTCAGGTTGGAGATACGGTTGAAGCAGATGCGGTATTAATTGAGTTTGAATAGCCAATCCTAGAGGAGAGTGGAATGATCGGACGACTGAATCATGTGGCCATTGCTGTTCCAGATTTGAATGCGGCTGCTGCCCGGTATCGGGATGATCTGGGTGCCAAGGTGGAGGCACCGGTTGATTTGCCGGAGCATGGTGTGCGGGTGGTGATGGTCCGTTTGACCAATACGACGGTGGAATTGTTGCATCCCTTGTCCGATGCCAGCCCGATTGCGGGATTTTTGAAAAAAAATCCCGGTGGTGGCCTGCATCATGTGTGCTACGAAGTCCAGGATGTGGTGGCCGCGACCAAGGCCATGATGGACAAGGGTGTCAAGGTGCTGAATGAAAAGCCGAAAATTGGTGCCCATGGCAATCCGGTGGTGTTTTTGCACCCGAAAGATTTTAATGGCGTGTTGACCGAGCTGGAGCAAGTTCCCGGCTGACGTCCCATGTGACGCCCGTTTTTATCGATGGTTGAAAAGCCGGCGGTCTTTCTTGGATCGCCGGCTTTTTGCTGTTAGGTTTGGCGCACGGACTCCCAGGCCACTGAGTAACGTGAATGGTGTGAGTTCTTGACAGGGGAGTCCTGTTTCAGATGTGGCCCGGGTCAGTGCGTTAGAGTATTTCGGTGCAAAAGGTGGTTGGTGTTACAACCCGTGTGCGGCCGATACTGCCACGTTGAAGTAGTCCAGAATGACGGTCACCAGTGACCAGGTAGTCGGCTTTGCCAATCATTGCCATTGAGAAAAGAAAAGCGTCATTTGGATCATTCACATCGATACTTTCTGGTAAGGGGGGTAGATCTCCAAGCACGATTGCACGGTGCATATTGTTCACCATTGTGCCGATGCGATGGGCGGGCAAGATGGTCTTGAGTTTTGGGTAGCGGCTTACGCGTCGTAGTTCATCGAGCTGGGCCATTGATGTTACCAGCTCGAATTTAGAAGAACGCCAGGCGCGATAAATCACTTCAGGCGGACCATGTGACGAAATCAGCGCACCGAGTAGTACATTGGTGTCTAAAATGACGAGCATCAATGGTCACGCGCCCATTGTACCGCCTCGTCGATGAGATCGGTCAATTCAGTTTCATTCATGTTGGTAGTGGCAGTCTTGGCTTGCTCGACGGCTCGATCCAAGAGGTAGGCACGCACGGCTTCTTCGATGAAACGCGATAGGTCGCCTTTACGACCACCACCCTGGGCGGCGATGAACATGCGCACAGACTTATCGGTGTCTGGTGTTACAGCGATATTCCAACGGACTGATTCCATGACGGCCTCCGGTGTTTGAGTGCATAGGTGTTTATACGCTCAATTGGCGGTTACTTTCAATGGTATCCATTTCCCAAATTCTGAGGTTTGGCAAAATCTCAGGTTGTTTGAGTCCGCATCGGCCTGAATTCCACACCCTCCAGTGGATTAATCTTTATTGGGCTTTCTGCCGATAAACCCCCGTATGCGTGCTGACAGTTTCGGTATATTAAGGTACGTTATTTTACAAAGTCCTTAGAATTGTTACAAATAAAAGCATTGCCAATTGGCATGAAGAAAAGATAATATAATCTGTCGTTTTCAAATTAAACCGCAGCTATCTTGGGATGCGCAGTTCTTGTCATCCCCGCGAAAGCGGGGATCCAGAAAGTCAGGGGAAGGTGTGTAGACTCCCTGGATCCCCGCTTTCGCGGGGATGACGCTAGAAAACTACGTATCCCGCACTGGTTGCGGTTTAGCATCAAAACTTGGTTGCCAATCAGGGTAGTTATTGTTGCTATCGTAAAAATTCTGATTTTATCCTTGTCGGTGCCGCGTCGTGAGGAAGAGAGCATCATGTCCCGATGCTTGTCTGGATGTCGGTGTCGCATGTTTGGCCGGTGAGGCTGGCTATGTGACCAGGAGGTTGGGATGAGACGGAGGCAATCAAGGATCGCATCGTTTTCATCAGGGTTGCTGCTGTCCGCCCTGCTCTCCTCCATTCCCTTCTGGGCTGCTCCGGGTACTCTCCTGGCGGCAGAACCGGTTGCAGGCTTTCGCCCGGCCCTGGAGGCGGCTAATAACGGCTCCGGCGAGGCGGAAAACCGGATGGGGACCATGTTTGCCACGGGAGTGGGCGCCCCATACGATCCCAAAACAGCGGCGGACTGGTACGAGCGGGCAGCGAAACGCGGTCATGCCTTGGCCAGTGTCAACTTGGGCATGATGTATCTGACGGGCGAGGGTGTTGGCTCCGACTTGAAGCTGGCACGGCAATGGATCCAAAAATCGGCTGATCTGGGGTATGCCCAGGCGAGTCACCTCATGGGGATGTTTTATGAGGGGGGCTTGGGGGTGCAGGCGGATGCCAAGGAGGCCGAACGGTGGTATAAAAAAGGGGGGGAACAGGGGAGCATCCAGGCCCGTGCCGATTGGTCCCGATTATCCAAGGGATCGTGGTCCGATGGTAACCATTCGGTAGCGGTACTATCGCCTTCGCCCCCTTCCGTCACCAGCAAACGGGCGGAAGAGGCTGTGAAACCTCCCCCTGCCGTTGCCAAATCGACTCCGACCCCCGTACCATCCGTGGCCCATGTTCCCTGGAAGGTGGAGACCGCGACTCCCGGTAACCGGCGCGTGTCGGCACTGTTTGAAAAAACGAAACGCGATGCGGAAGGGGGCGACAGAGAGGCGCAGAATCATCTGGGGACCATGTACCTGTCAGGTTTTGGGGCCCCTACGAATGCCAAGGAGGCTTTGCGATGGTTCCAGGCGGCTGCGGCATCCGGTCATCCTCGGGCGCAAATCAATTTGGCTTCCATGCTGTTGACCGGCGTGGCGACGAAAGAAGATCCCGCAGGCGCGGCCAAATGGTTGGAAAAGGCGGCGGAACAGGACCATGCCGAGGCGCAGTTCTTATTGGCCAACTTGTTTGAAAAAGGCAAGGGGGTTGCCAAGGATCGCGTCAAGGCGTTGCAATGGTACTCTTTGGCGGCAGGGCAGGGACAGGGTAGTGCCGGTAAAGCCAGGAAGCAGTTGATGGCCACCATGCTGGCGGCCGATATCAACAAGGCCGGTGCCGGAGTCTCAACGTTCCGGGCCAAACGCGGTGGTACCACGGACGCGCCTTCTTCCGAGATCCAGTTGGCCAGCTTGAATTTAGGCTCGGGTGTACGATTGGATACCCCTGCTGTTTCGACTACCGGTGCAGATGCGGGCTCTCCCGGACCACAATCGGGTCAACGAACCAAACGTGGCATTGCCAAAAGTGCCCCGGAGCAGATTGCCAGTGCGGCGGCTGCGCCATCCGCGCCCGCTACGCAAACGGAACTGTCGCCGATTCTGGAGCAGTGGCAAAAACGGCTCCTCGCCAAGCCAGGCGATACCGCCAAGCCTGTCGATGCGGAAAATACCGCGAAAACATCACCCTTTGTCCCGTTATTGACGGTTCCACCAATCAAGGGTGTTTCCACCCAGGCCCAGGAAGAGGCTAAGGAAAACCTTAAAAAGGCTATTGCCGCCGAAGGGGACAAATCCCCAGACCTGATGTTACAGTACCTGACCAAGGCCTATTCCCTCGATCCCCAGAATGCCGAGGTTGCCAAGCGCTTGGGCACCCTGAGCATGGCGTCCGGCAATGCGGGGGATGCCTTGACCTATTTCAGGGTAGCAGCCCAGGGGGCGGCCGCGCATGGGGAGGTGGCCGAGGCGGGATTCGCCAATGATCGTATCAGCGAATTGCTCGCTGTTGCCCCCCCATGGGTGGAAGAAAAATTGAATGCCGCTGGAGAGGTTCCAGCCGACAAGGCTGCGGCCAATACCCAGTGGACCAACCTTCTGGAGTCGGCGATCAATCGCGGTCAGGAGGGTGATCTGACGTTGGCCCTTGAGCAGGGGCAGCAGGCACTGGCATTGGCCAGGGAAAAACTGGGTGAGGATCATCTGGCGACCATTCTGACCCTTCGAGAAGTCGGTAACCTGCATTTGCAGAGCGGCAAGCTGGATGCGGCGGAACCCCTGTTGCAGCAGTCGGCGGATCTGGGCTTGAAAAAATTGGGCGAGTCGCATCCCGAAACACTGGCGGCCAAAACCTTGCTGGCAGAGATCAAGGAGAGCCGGATGCAATTGGATGGTGCCATTGCCGCGTATCGGGACATTTCTGCCAGTTATAATAAAGGTTTCGGCCCCGAGTATCCCCGCAAGCCGCAAGCCGACATCGCTTTGGCCCGCGTCCTGAAAAACCAGGGCAACAACACGGAAAGTGAGAAAATATTGCGGGCCGCTTGTCCGGTCATGTCCAAGGTCTTTGGTTATTACCACCCCGAAACGGCCAGTTGCCTGCAACAATATGCCGATGTGCTACGTGCCGGGGGGCAATTCGACAATGCCCTCAAGGAACTGAATAGTGCCCTGGGGGTGTTGACCGGGGTGCTTCCCAAACAGGATCCGCGCATTGTGGGGGGACAGATCAGCCTGGCTGGTGTCAATCGGGATTTGGGGCATTTTCCCGAGGCGAAACGCATCCTTCTCGGCATCCTGGAAGATGTCAAAGCCAATCTGCGGGCCCTGGGTTTCTTGAGTTCGGACGCCCGTACCGTCTTGGCCCGGGTTCATCTTGATCTGGGAGAGCTGGATCAGGCGCAAGTTCTGACCAGTGCTTTGTATGAGGAACATAAAGCCAAGTCGGGTGTGGAACATCCCGATACCTTGGCCGCCTTGGCGGATCTGGCAGGGATCAAAGAAAAAAAGGGATTGTTTGACGAATCTGAGAAAGCCCTGGGCGAGGCACTCACCGGTTATAAGAAAATTTTTGGCGAGAAACATCCCGCAACCATTACTGTCTTGAATAATCTGGGCCAGATGATGGAGACGGCGGGACTTTACGATGAGGCCGAACCCATTTTGCGCCAGGCTGTTGCCACATCTGAGGTGGTTTTTGGCAAAAATCATCCAACAACACTGACAACTCTGAACAATTTGGCTTTACTTCACGAAAGTCAGGGCAATTTTGACAAGGCCGAACCCTTGTATCTTCAGGCGCTGGAAGCCTACATGCAACTGGTTGGCGCACGTCATTCCAATACGGTCGCTGTCGTGAACAACCTGGCTTATCTTTACCTGTTAAAGCAGGATTACGCCAAGTCCCTCCCGTTGTTTGAAAAAATTGTATCGGTTTGGCGCGATACCATTGGGGAATTGCACCAGCGTACCCTCAAGGCCTTGAACAACTTGGCGCGCACGCATCACAAAATGGGGCAGTTCAATCAAGCGGAAACATTGTTCAACAAGGCATTGGCGCAACGCACCAAAGCCATGGGGCCGCGCCACATGGATACGTTGCGGACCATGCACGACTTGGCCAGTCTGTACCAGGATATGGGACGCAAGAAGGAGGCGGAGGAGCTGCTGAAAAAGACACTCTCCCTGGATGATCAGGTTTTGGGAAAAATGCACCCCTACACCTTGGAAACCATCAACACCCTGGCGCGGGTCATGGAGGCCAAGCCTGATCTGGAAGGGGCGTTTCAGGTGCGTCAGGAAGGGTTTACCCGCAGAACCGAATTCTTGAACCGCATGCTGTGGTCGGCGGGGGACAATGCCCGTGAGGGATACCTGCGACTGCATCGACCCGAATTGGATCTGTACCTGTCACTGTTAGCCCGCCTGGATGCGGCAACGGCGGGACAGGAAGTGTTGAACATCGCCTTGAAACGCAAAGGTGTCCTGCTCAAAATTACATCGGAAATTCAGCAGATCACCCGCATGACTCAGGATCCGCAACTGGAATCCGTCAGCAACGATTTGTCCGGAGCCCGAAAAGAGTTGGCGGCATTGACCCTCTCGGGTCCAACCCCGGAAACAGTGGATACCCATTTTCAGCATGTTCGCGATTTGGAAAACAAGGTCAACACGTTGCAGATGAAACTGGGAGAGGCCAGCAAACGTTTTCGCCGTTCCATCAGTGATATCGGCGTCAGCCAGTTGATCGAGAACCTGCCTGTCGAATCGGCATTGGTGGATTTCCTGGTCTTCAAGGAAGGCGACAAAGACAAGGTGATTGCGGGTGTATTGATCAAGGGGAAGGATCGGGCGCAGTTCAAGGTGGCGCATTATCCTGACCTGGAGGCCATCCACAAGGCGGTCGTCAGCTATCGCAGTGTTATCCAGGATGAAGAGGCCAAGAGCGGGGATGTCGTCAAGGCGGGACAGCAGGTGTATCAATTGGTCTGGCGACCCGTTGCCGATTTGATCGGTGCGCGTGAGCATGTGTATCTGGTACCGGATGGCATCCTGAATATCTTGCCATTTGCAGCCATGGTTGACGATAAAGAACGGTATTTGACCCAGAGTACCGATCTGCACATCCTGGGTTCCAGTCGCGACCTTGTTCCCACGGATGTGCCTGCCGCAACAGGGCAATTCTTAATCCTGGCCGGTCCTGATTACAATTTTGACCAGATCGTTGCTTCCAATACCGTGACACCGGAGAACCAAAGAACCCGGTCCGCTTCCTTGAAGGCGGGTTTGCGGGCTTTTTCATCCGGTATGCGGGGCTTGCGTTTTGATCCGTTGCCCGGGGCGGAAAAGGAAGGGGGATTGGTTGCTGATATATCCAAGACGGGCAAAAAAACGAGTAAGGTCTACATCAAGAATGAGGCTCAGGAAAAAATATTGAGCGAACTCCAGCAACCGCCGGAAGTATTGCATGTTGCCACCCATGGTTTCTTTCTCAAGCCGGACGACAGTTTGCGCAAACGTTTGCTGAAATTGCAACGTGGTGCCGACCTGCAAATCGTTCCCCCCGGGGATAATCCCATGCTGCGTTCGGGGCTGGCCTTTGCCGGCATCAACAGCAATGCCAAATTCTTGGGCGAAATGGATACCGATAACGATGGCGTGCTGACAGCTTTGGAGGTGATGGGGCGCAACTTTGCCGGAACGCGCTTGGTGGTTCTTTCCGCGTGTGAGACCGGCCTGGGGGAAATCCATGAAGGGGAGGGTGTTTACGGTTTGCGCCGGGCTTTCCAGGAGGCGGGTGCCCAATCGGTCATCTCGTCGCTTTGGGAAGTGAGTGATGCGGGTACCCAGGAGTTGATGTCCAACATGTATCAACGCATCAACCAGGGGATGAATCCCCATAAAGCCCTGCGGGAAACCCAGTTGCAGATGATCGAATCCAAGGATTGGAAACTCCCTTACATTTGGTCAGCCTTTATGATGGTGGGGCTGTAAGGGGGTATGCCAAGGGTGGCGTATTGGTGGGTCCGCCCTGGTTTCACCTTCAGAATGTCATGGCACTTGCCGCATCGCTTGTTGTTGGCGGCAGGAGTGGCAGGCGATGCCACAGGCAACGGCAACATTCAGGGAACCCGTTTTCCCTTGCATGGGTATTGCGACCAGAAGGTCGCAGTTTTCTTTGGTCAGGCGACGCAATCCCTTGCCTTCATTGCCCATAATGAGGGCGATGGTTCCGCGAAACGATTGCCCATCCAGGGGGTGTTCCGCTTCCGCATCCAGGCCAACGAGTTGCACCCCTTTCTCCTGTAATGTCTTCATGGCCCGGGCCAGATTGGTCACGCGGACGACATCGACCCGTTCAGCAGCCCCTGCCGAGGCCTTGACGGCTGCCCCGGACAAGGGGGCGGCGCGGTCTTTGGGCAGGACGACACCCAGGGCGCCGAAGGCTTCGGCGGTTCGCAGGATGGCTCCCAGGTTGCGGGGATCTTCGACACCATCAAGTACGATCAACAGGTCCTGTGCGTTGGGTTCGATGCGCGCCAGCAGTTGCTCGAATGATGGTTGTACCCGGTATCCGACCCGCAATGCCAATCCTTGATGGGTGGCGGTTCCAGTCAACCGGTCCAAAGCCTGTCGATCCACCAATCGGGGGCGGATCCCGCGTTCTTTTGCCAGAGAGAGGGCTTGCTGAAATTTATCCCCCCGTCCCCCTTTCAAGGCTACCATGGATTCAATGGGGCGCTCCCTGGCCGCCAGTACGGCCAAGACTGGATTGATGCCAAAGACAAATTCTTGTTCACGATTTTCCATGGTGTTTCCACTTGGGTGATCTGGAGGAGCCGACCCTTTGGCTCGAAATGATGGCGACTGGCTTGCAGTTGATCATCATGGAGCAAAAGAGTCCAGGAAAAAGGTTTCCTTCAGAATACGGTATTGAAAATCATCTTCTCCAACAGAAATTTGCATGTGGATTTGGAAACTATCCAAAAGTGGGGATGTCCCTGTATTTCAACGGACAACGATGCTAGATTACGCGCCGTTGTAAAGACCTTCCATCCCACGCTGGAGACATTGAACATGGTCGTTTTATCCCAACGCATTCAGAAGGTGAAACCCTCGGCGACACTGCAAATTACCGCGAAAGCCAAGGAACTGCGCGCACAAGGAAAGAATGTTATTGGCCTGGGGGCTGGCGAGCCCGATTTTGATACCCCGGAGCATATCAAACTGGCTGCCATCACGGCATTGCGTGACGGATTCACCAAATATACCCCCGCAGACGGTATCCCTGATCTGAAGAAGGCTATCATTGGCAAGTTGCAGCGGGATAACGGGCTATCCTACAACCCTGACGAAATTTTGGTGACTTCGGGGGGCAAGCAGGCGTTTTTCAATATGGCGCTGGCCATGCTCAATGAGGGCGATGAGGTGATCATCCCCGCCCCGTACTGGGTTTCCTATCCCGACATGACCCTGGTGGCCGATGGTCAACCGGTGATCGTGGATACCGAGGAGGGGGCCGGGTTCAAGATGCGACCGGAACAATTGGCCGCCGCCATAACAGCCAAAACGCGCTTTGTGGTCATCAACTCACCCTCCAACCCGACCGGTGCCGCCTACACAGCCGCTGAGATGGCCCAACTTGCCGATGTATTACGTCAGCATCCCCACGTTTGGGTGGCCAGCGACGATATTTACGAACATATCGTTTATGATGGGTTTCGCCATACCAGTATCATCCAGGTGGCGCCGTTCTTGAAGGATCGAACCATCCTGCTCAATGGCGTTTCCAAATCCTATTCCATGACCGGTTGGCGTATTGGGTATGCCGTCGGTCCCAAAGAGGCCATCAAGGCCATGGGCAAGGTTCAGGAACAAAGTACCTCCTGTGCCACGTCCATTGCGCAAAAAGCGGCGGTGGCCGCCCTTTCTGGCGATCAAAGCTGTATGCTTCCCATGATCAAAGCCTTCGGGGAACGCCGTGACTTTGTCGTGCGGGCCTTGAATGCCATCCCGGGTATCCATTGCAACAACCCGGAGGGGTCTTTTTATGTCTTTCCCAACGTCGGCGGCTTGATGGGCAAGAAAACCCCCAAAGGACAACGGATCGAAAACAGCATGGATCTGGCCGATCATTTGCTGAACGATCTGGAAGTCGCCCTGGTGCCAGGTTCTGCCTTTGGCAAGGATCCCTTTGTGCGTATTTCGTTCGCCCTGGGGATGAACGATCTGGTCGAGGCCATGAAACGCATCGAACGGGCGGCACGGGAATTGGTCTGAACGGTTGGTCAAGGGGGGATCCACGGTTGTGGACTTAACATCGTGGATCCCGCCATGCTCAGGAAAAAACCTCCGGGTAATCCCGGCTGGCCTGTTTCAGGTCGGCCATCCGTCCAATATCCATCCAATAGTCGAGGAACGGGAAAGCCGCTGTGGAATGGCCATGTTCGATGACTTTGTGGAATAAGTCGGGCATGTCAAAATAGGTGTTGGACGGAATGTAATCCATTACTTTTGGATCCAGCAGATAGATGCCCGCGTTGATGAAATACTCCTGCACAGGTTTTTCTTCGATGCTTACCAGATTGTGCTGGTGGGTATGCACTACCCCGTATGGGATGGCTTGTTCCACCTTGCGGACACACAAGGTGGCCAGGGATCCGTGTTCCTCGTGAAATTCGAGGATGTTTTTAAAGTTGATCTGCGTCAACAGATCCCCATTCATGACAAAAAACGGCTCTTCCGGGACTTCCGGTAACAATGCCAGGGGCCCGGCAGTGCCACGGCGATCCTCTTCCTCCAGGTAATGAATCTCTACGCCCCAGTTGGCACCATCCTGGAAATAATCCTGGATGATTTCCTTGCGGTAATTGACCGAGATGTAAAAATGTTTGAAGCCATACGCGGCAAAGCTTTCCAGGATGAGTTCCAGGATGGGTTTGGTGCCGACTTTGAGCATGGGCTTGGGACACGATTTGGTTAATGGTCCCATGCGCGAACCCAGTCCTCCCGCCATGAGGACGACCCAATTGGGGCGTTGTTCGCGACTGGCCAGTTCCCGCAAGGTTTTCAAGCCGATCAGGCGTCCATCGTCGTCGACGATGGGCATGTGATCGATACTTTTACTGGTCATGAGGGCCAACACACGTTCTTCGGCATCGGTTTCGCGGGCAACGGTGGGAATCCGTCCCATGATGCGTTGTACGGGATCTTTCATGTTGATCCCATTGAGCAATCCCCGTCGAATGTCGCCATCGGTGATGACCCCGATCAAGCGGTTGACCTCGTCGGTTACCAGGGCGACCCTGAGGGCACCCCGATCAATCACCTTCATGACATCCAGTATGGATGTTTGCGAACCAATGACAACCTTTCGCCAATATTCTACGGCCGTCATAACAGTATCCTCCTGGGCTAGAACGTAACTTGCCGCTGGCCAGTTCCAATGGATTGTGAATCATCTTCATGGGCAACCCTGGATCATTCCGAGGGTTACAGGGGGCAACGCAAGAAGGGTGCCGTGTTGTTTGTCTTTTATATCTTACTGAAAAACATTGGAAAAAATGTTAGTTCCGTGAGAAAACATGATCGAAAGGTATGGGGGAGGGGAAGAAATGCAGGGGTGGATGCGGCAATTATTTCCAGTACCCGGTGGGGTGGAAGAAAATTCTAAAGGTGGGGGAGACTTTTATGCCGCATGGGTTTGGCTGGAACCCCGGCCACGGCAGTACCATCCGGCACATTGTCCACCACGACCGCCCCCGCAGCAACCAGGGCAGCGGCACCGATGTGCAACCCTTGAATGATGACGGCACCGGTACCGATGTGAGCGGCACAACCGATATGGATACCACCCGATAAGACGGCTCCGGGGGCGATGTGGACGTGGCTGTCGATGACGCATTCATGATCGACGGTGGCCCTGGTATTGATGATGACGTTATCGTGCAGGATGCAGGCGGTTTGCACGATCGCCCCGGCCATGATCTGGCATCCCTCTCCCAAAACCACTTCCCGGGCCTGATAATGATGGGGGTGCAGGATGGAAGCGAAACGATAGCCAAGCGATTGGTAATGCTGAAACAGGTGCATTCGTTTATGATTGGTTGCGACCGATCCGATGCCGAGAATCAAGCGGGTTATCCCGGGGGGAAATCGTTCCACGAGTTCTGCATCGCTGGTCATGCAGGGTAATGCCCGCCCCCAGGGGGGAATGGGGGCTTGGGGCGGGAGGCAAAGGGCGCTGAGCTGTTGTTTGTTTTCGGCAAGGGCATCCAGCAGGACACGGGCATGTCCACCTGCTCCAATCATGACCAAATGCTGCGCAGGCGGGAGGGTGTGATCGCTCACGAAATGCCGACCTTTTCGCAACCCTGGTACACCGATTGGACCACATGCGCCAGTTCCTGATCGGTTATGGTGGTGGAACAGGGCAACACCATGATGCGGTACCAAAGGGATTCACTGACAGGTTGCGGGGTCCTTGGCACATCGCGATACGGGGCCTGAAGATGCAACGGTTTCCAGAATGGTCGGGCATCAATGTCGCGTTGGCGCAAGAATGTCTTTAAATCAGCGGCATGGCTGGGAGAGGGATGTTGTAGGACGATCCCGGAAAACCAGGCTGCCGATTGACCATGGACCGCATCGGGGAACAGGGCAACCGGGGTGAAATGCGCAAAGGCTTGGCGATAATAGTCCCGGACCCCCTGTTTTTTGGCAACCAGGTGCGCCAATCGTTCCATTTGCGCACATCCGACCGCGGCCTGAATATTGGTGAGGCGATAATTGAAGCCGACCTGATCGTGGTCGTAGGCTTCACCCAGGCGGGCGGTGGTACACAGATGGCGAATGTGATGCATTTGCTGTTCCCGGGATCCAACGACGGCCCCGCCCCCGCCACAGGTTACCGTTTTATTGCCGTTGAAAGAGAACACTGTCAAGTCTGCTCCCAGATCGCCAATCCGATGTCCACGATAGTGCGCTCCCAGGGCGGCAGCACCATCTGCGATCACAGGCAGGTTGAATTGCCGGGCCAGGGGGATCAGGCGATCCATCTCCGCCGGATTTCCCAAAATATGGACCGGCATGATGGCAGCCACCCGTTGGTTGGACGCCTTGCGAAACAAGTGGCCATGTTGCAAAACACATTCTTCGGTCAGGATGGTTTGCAACACATCGGGATCCAGATTCCAGGTGTGTGGATCGATATCCACCAGCCACGGTTGGGCACCGCAATAGCTCACAGCATTGGCACTGGCGATAAATGTCAGGCTGGGCACAATGACCAGATCTCCCGGGGCAACGCCCGAGGCGACGAGAGCCACATGCAGGCCAGCAGTACCCGAAGCGGTGGCCACGGCATGGGGACTCCCGGCGGCATGCGCGACCATCTGTTCAAAACGGCTGACGAACGGGCCTACGGATGACACATAGGTGCTGTGAATGCACTCTTGCAGGTAGGCCGCTTCATTACCCGAAAGATCGGGCATGGACAAAGGGATCATGGTGCCAAGTCCCTTTCTGGCGTGTTGGAAGGCGCAGTGGCCGGTGATGGATCGCCATCAAACCCGATGGCCTGCGTATTGGCTTTTTCCAGCAACATGAGAGCGGCTTTATGGCCACCATCTTTGGCGAGGATTTCCTGACAACAACGTTGCGCGCCCTGCCAATCGCCGTCATCCAGCAACAGTTGCCCCAGTTTGATCATGGCGACAAAATCATCAACGATAAGTTTGGTGTACTCTGTGAGGGTGGCAATCGCCCCCCCCTTGTCGCCGGTCAAACGCAATAAATCAGCGTAGAAAGGGAGATGCAACAGGGAATTATCACCCAGGCGTTTGGCAACGGCACAGGCGCTGGTCAAACTGCCCTGGCGCAGGTAGACGGCCAGTTGTCGCTGCAATCCGGTCAGAATGAGCGGGGCGAAGGAAATTTGCCGGTACCAGGTCAAAGCCTGCTGAAAATCTTCGTCATGTTCCGCCAAAAGACCCCGGATGAGACGGAGGAAATGTTCCTTATGTTCCATTCCGCTCTGTTGGACGCCATCCATGAAATGTCGCAGACGCTCCGTTTCACCACTTTGAAACATGGCCATGACCTTGGAACAAATGGCATTGGGGGAGGCCAATTGGTTTTTACAATGGTCCTTGTAGTCGGTTTCGGTTTGTTCCATGAGGGCGCGGTGCGCCTCCTGGAAGGCATGCAGCCGTTGGCGGATTGCTTCGGGAAAATCATCGAGCGATTGTTGGCGTTTGCTGAGCAAGATGGGAACACGGCCCTCCTGGCCATCCTTTTCGTACTGGTCCAGAATGGTTGCCATGTCGGCGTCCGCCTCTTCTTCGGCAAGACGGGCTTGAATTCTGGTCCGGTTGTTGGCGAGGGTCTCCAATAGGTTGATGGCACTGTCCCGGTAGACTTCGTAATAACGCCGACCTATGGTTTCTATCTCCTCATCGCTCCACTCTTTGCTTTTGTTGGGTCGGGATAAGCGGAGAAAATCGGCAACGCTCCATTTTTTGACCAGGCGCGAAAATTCCCGATGCTCTTCATCCAAGATGGTTTCTATGGCATCCATTCTGATTTTGTATTGAAAATCGGCAGGGCCGCCTTTGCGACCGAAGAGCAGATCGTTACATTCCACCGCTTCGGCGGTGAGGTCACGAACGGCAGTGAGTTCCTCTTCGACACGCTGCAACTCGGTCAGTAACATGTGATAATGTTCCCGACGATTTTGGGCATTTTCTGACGGCACGATGTGCTGCAAGTGATCCCAAGTGTTGGGGGTGATCGGGGTTACATGCAATGTGTCCCATGGACGCCAAGCGACCCCGGCAATTTTGGCGGCGGAAGCTGCGGGGTTGATGATTTCACACCCCTTGGTTTGGGCATAGTCGGCCAACGAGTGGAGTGCCGGCAAGGCATTGAAAAAATCACTGCGGGTTTCCGCCTGCCAACCGCCATTGGTCTCAACCCACAGTTCGGAGCGGTGAACGTAGGGACCGCTGGCCATTTCCACACTGCCCCGGGCGTGGGTAAACCCTTCCCGGCTGAAACACAAGTCAAAGCCCGCCAGGATGATCCTGGCAAACCCCATGTCAATGGCGGCTCCCAAGGCTTGATGGCTGACGGTGATGCCCGGGTAGCTATGTGATTCCGGATTTTGCGGTGCTTCCCAGGGAAACAAGGTGCCCATGTACAGGCTGCGCCCGCGCCAAAGACCCATCAATCTGGGATTGAGATGATACATGTTGATGAGCAGGCTTTTTTCGTGGAATTCCAGGGTATGCTTGCTTTGGTGAAAAA
This sequence comes from Magnetococcales bacterium, assembly GCA_002753515.1. Taxonomy (GTDB): domain Bacteria; phylum Pseudomonadota; class Magnetococcia; order Magnetococcales; family UBA8363; genus UBA8363. The sequence continues at coordinate 40,139 of PEAK01000020.1, read as the reverse complement.
TAATGTCATGGGGATCGATCGCAAAAAACAGATCGGGTACCAGATCGACTTCAGCCAGTTGCTTGGCGATACGGGTGACCGCCAACACGGCCAGGTTATCGCGATGTTTTTTAACCCAGTCAAAACTTTCATTCAGGGACGGCCCCCCAGAGAGCAGGATAGCCGTGCGTCCTTGAAACTTCATGTCCAGGGCGAGAATGGGGGTGCGATTTTCAGGGAGATTTTCCAGACATTTCAACATGAAAATGCGTGACCCGGTCTCCTGGCCCACGGCGATCAGGTATTGACCGAGCTGCTCATCAAAATGGTTCCAAAGTTTGACATAGCCATCATGAAAACTGTCAACAACCGCCAGGGAACGCCAGGGGAAGACGTTGCCAATATAAAAATAATCCTTAAGAGATAATTCTTCGGCAGTTTTGAGCCAGTTGTCCGGTGTTGTAATGACGATATGCTCGGGTAATTCATCCGGTAGCAGTCGCTCGTCGTGCAATCGTTGCAGGAGTTCCGGTATTTCAATGAACAGGAACCGACTGCCCTCCCCAGTTTGTTTGTTGAGTAGCCAGTGGACCAGCAGTCCACCATCGGTCCCCGGGATCAGGTTCATGGCATCCTTGCGCTCAACCATGCTGCCAAAATAGCGCTGGAAATAGCTGCCGGATCCAGTCAGGGAAAACGTTTCCCCATTGATGGCGGGAAAATAGCGCTCACCGAAACGATTGGTCAGCAGGGCACCAAAGGATGTGGAGGAATGGCTCATGGCGGTTTGGGTCGGAAATTCCTTGGGAATGATTGCTTGATCTTTGCCTCTGGGAAAGCTTATCCTTGACGTGTTACGAGTTACCGTATGATACGTCCAACCTTAAGAATGGCCCTGATGGCTTCCCCCCCGTCCGATTCTTTGCAAACAGTAATACATAAAGTATTTCAATGGCTTCAGACAGGCCAGGGTGGTCAAGCCGTGGCTGTTATCGAACCATTTATCAAGCAATATCCAGGCCATCCGCAGTTGCATTATCTGTTGGGACTGGCTTTTGAACAAACCGGGGCGTTGCCGCAAGCCATTCACCATGTCAGTCGCGCCATTGCCCTGGATGCGGGTCAGGTGGACATGTACCACTCCCTGGCCATCATGCTGCGAAAAACCGGAAAACTCGCCGCTGCCATGGAAAGACTGAAAGATGCCATTGCACGCAATCCCCGGCATGCCGACCTGCATTTCATGATGGGGGATCTCGCCATGGATCAGGGTAATATGGCGTTGGCAATCGATTGTTTTTCCATGGCGATCGATTGCAACCCGGAATTGTTGTCCGCCTGGATCAACCTGGGTCTCTGCCAGAAGGGGGTCGGTGCCATGCAGAGAGCCAGGGGGTGTTTTGAGCAAGCCCTGAAGATTGATGGCCAATCGGCGGTGAGCCATGTCAATTTGGCCCATACCCTGTTGCTCCAGGGCGATTATGAACGGGGATTTGCGGAACTGGAATGGCGTTTCCATTTGCCCGAGGGACATGGTTTGCACCTGCCCCCGCCGCCAGCTCTGCCGCGTTGGAATGGGGAACCCCTAACAGACAGGGCATTGTTGGTTCTGGCCGAACAAGGTTATGGCGATGCCCTGCAGTTCGTCCGCTTCATCCCCCGATTGCTGACGTTGGGGGCTGAGGTGACCGTGTGTGTCGCCAAACCTTTGGAAGCCCTATTCCAGGGACAACCGAACCTGGGGCGGGTACAAGCGCTTCTGGATTATCAGCAAAAATTTGATTATTTCATCCCCATGATGAGCCTGGGAACAATGTTTGTCCGCTCAGCCGATTCCATGGGTGCATCACAGCGGTATTTGCTCGCGGATCCGGAAAGGAGTCGGTATTGGCGGCACCGATTGCCGCAGGATCGTTTCAAGGTTGGCCTGGTTTGGGAAGGCAAAGCCTTGCATCAGAATGATCCCCTGCGCCGCCGCTCGGCCAACCTGGGGGAGTTTGCATCGCTCAATCGATTGGCGGAACGGATAACACTGGTCAGCCTGCAAAAAGAAGCGGCTCGTGAGCAAATCTTTCATCAGGATTGCCCGGTAAACGTGTTGGATGTGGGGCCGAATTTACATGATTTTTCCGAAACAGCGGCTGTTGTGGACAACCTGGACTTGGTGATCACCATCGATACCGCTGTGGCGCATCTGGCGGGTGGAATGGGAAAACCGGTCTGGATCTTGCTCCCGGTTGCTCCAGATTGGCGTTGGACCCTGGATCGGGAGCGGTCACCCTGGTACCCCAGCTCCAGATTGTATCGACAGACTCGGGCCAATCAATGGGAGGAACCCATTGCCCGCCTGGTCGCTGACCTTGAAGAACAGCTATGACCGAGGATGAAATTCAAAGCGTGTTGCAGCAGGCAACACTGGCCTACAATAAGGGTGATCTGGCCAAGGCGGGATCATTGGCCAATCGTGTGTACGCCATGGAGCCCGATAATCATAAAGCCTTGCATATCCTGGCCATGGTCGCCAATACCGCCGGACGCTACCCTTTGGCGATCACCTTGATGGAGCAGGCCATCGCCAGCTTTCCCAGCAACCCCCATTATCACTTTCATCTCGGCAGTCTGCTTCAAGGTCAGGAGAAGATTGCACAAGCTAAAAAAGCCTATCAGGAGTCTCTCAGGTTGAAACCCGATTTTTATGAGGGGTATCTCAATCTGGGTAGCATCTACTTTGCCGAGGATGACGTTCAGGAGGCCAGGCGTTGCTTTGAAATGGCAACGATCTGCAATCCGCAGCATGTCACGGCACATTTTAACCTGGGAATTTTGGATCAGGAACGGGGTAATCATGATGGGGCGCTGCGATATTTGGACCGTGCCCTGGAGTTTGGTCCCACATCAGCCAACGTCCACATGGCCCGTGCCTTCTCCCTGTTGATGCTGGAGCGTTTTCGTGAAGGATGGTTGGAGTACGAATGGCGGTGGCAATTGGAAAACCTGGCCCCGAGAATTTGTCCAAAACCACGCTGGCAGGGTGAGAACCTGGAAGGGAAAAGCATCTATATCTATACCGAGCAGGGGTTCGGCGATGCCATCATGATGAGTCGTTATCTGCACGTCTTACGCTCGCAAGGGGCGCAGGTCCATTTTGAGTGCAAAAAAGAATTGTATCGTTTGTTTTCATTGTCTCGGTTGTCCGACAAATTGCACGTTCGCCTGCCCGACGATGGCGAGCCCCCCCCGTTTGACTACGACTACCATCTACCCATCATGAGTTTGCCGGGTTTCCTTACCCAATCCCTGGCGGATATTCCCAGTCAGATTCCTTACCTGAGTGGCGATGCCGAACGTATCACCTATTGGCGCGACCGTTTGCAGGTGTTTCCTGGTTTCAAGGTTGGGATCAACTGGTCGGGTAACCCGACGGCTACTGCCAACCGCAATCGTGCTTGCACCCTTCGGGATTTGTATCCGTTGACCGATATTCCGGGAATGCAATTTTTCAGCTTGCAAAAGGACACTCCGGCTGAGGAATTACGCTTTGTGGACCGGGAGAAAAAAATTGTGGATCTGGCTGGAGAATTGGAAGATTTTTCGGAAACTGCGGCGGTATTGGTCAATTTGGATCTGTTGATATCCACCGATACCGCCGTGGTGCATCTGGCCGGGGCTTTGGGGGTGCCGACGTGGACGCTGCTCCATACCGGTGCGGAATGGCGGTGGTTGGCCCATCGTAACGACAGTCCCTGGTACCCGGGCATGCGCTTGTTTCGTCAGTCAACACCCAGAGATTGGCGGTCGCTGGTGGCGCGTGTGGCCCAGGAGTTGCGGGAAAGGACTTAATTCTACTTTGCCACATTCGCGCTTCTTGGTTGATTGAAAAAATATTAAAAGAAAAAAGGGGGCTGGGGGATTGCCCCCAGGGTTTTGCTTTTCCCGCCCCGTTGAGAACCCGTCTGACAGTCGAAGGACTCACGGCCACAATGTCAGCACCATTCATGCAAGTCAGGCGGCGATAGCCATCCAGGGGATGCTCATGGAAAAATGCTATTCCGTTGTTGATCACACTGCGGGCCATGATCACGCCCACCTTGCAACGCCACTGCGGCATGTTCGAAAAGGGCTCGTTGCCAACGGTAAATCATGGTCGGGTGACAGCCGGTTTCGTCACACATATCTGAGGGAGATTTTCGTTCTGCCAAGTGCCGCTTCAGAAAGATCGCCTTCTCCTCATTAAGTGTACTGCCGTCTCATTTTTCTCATCGCTGTCCTCCTGGTCGATCATGCTTTATACGAATTTTTCACGATCAATTCCAAATGGACTAAAATATTTACATGACGACTCACGACCGTGTGCTCCCAGAAAAAAATTATAAATATACACCCTCATACCGTTACACCAGAATTTGATCCAATACCTGAAAACACACTTGCTATAAGATAATCATTTCTTTTTTGCCGTGCCCATGATCCTGCCATATGCGTTCGTATAGCTTCTCAAGATCACGGGTGAAACGTTCGGTGTCAAACAAGGGATGGGTCAGACGGTTGGCAGCAAGTTGCCTGCGAATCGACTGATAACGGTTGGTATCTTGAGCCAGGTTCAATGCCAATTCAAAATAACTGTCCCATGATTCCGTAACCAGTTCCGGCAAGCCAACCGCATGCAATAAACTTGCAGCCACACGGCTTGCAAAGCTGTTCCCCATCTTGGTAATCATCGGGACACCTGCCCACAAGGCATCGCTTCCCGAAGTGTGCGAGGTGACTGGAAAGGTGTCCAGTGCCAGATCAGCCAGTGCCAATCGGCCAAGATGCCGCTCCAATGGTAATGTTGGGGCAAAAATGATCCGACGGCTGTCAATACCACGCAAGGTTGCCTCGCGTTGCAGGTTTCCATTGGCAGCGGGGGGGGCTGCCAACAACCAAAGAATAGCGTCTGGAACCGCCTGAAGCAATCGGCACCAATGGTCAAAACTCTCTGGCCCCAATTTGTAGCTTTGATTGAAACAGCAAAATACAAAGGCTTTTTCAGGCAATCCCACATCATGACGTGTCATACCGGTAACCAAGGCCCGGTTGCGATCATTCGGCTGGTAGCAGTGTGGTAAAAGGGCAAGGGTTTCGGAAAAATGTCCGGCATGATGGGGTGGGGAAACCGTTGCATCACCAATAAGATAATCGGCCACGCGGGAATGCCCCATCGTTCCGGGATATCCCAGCCAATTGATGAGGATGGGTGCGGGACGCATCACCATAATGCCAGGACGCGCCAAATGGGTATAGCCTTTCAGGTCGATTAAAATATCAATATTATCTTCCGCTATTTTACGTGCGCTTTCATCATCAGGGCAGAAAAATAAATCTTGAAAAAAATCGCATCCTGCGACAATACGCTGCCGATAGGAATCCGAACGGGGGGGGCCGTAGGAATAACCATATATTTCATACCGTTTCCGTTCATGCGCCTCCAATATCCCAACCAATAGATGAGCAGTGGCATGATCATGGAAATCTGCAGACAAGTAACCAATACGCAACCGATCTCGATTGTGATGCTGATTGGGGTGAACCAAAGGGGGATATTTAAGGAAATTTCCCACAGAATCTTGAAAAAAATGAAAACTCGCTTTACGATGATGCAAACCTTCATCGTGGGGTAGGGATAATAATGTAAATGGTGAAATGGCGATCCCTTTGTCCATGGCATCAATGATGGCCCGTTCGTACTCTTTCATTGCATCCCATTGACAAAGAATCCTGTTGATGTGGTACACCCCTTCCAAGGCGCTCCCATCTTGCGGGTTGAGGCGCAATGCCTCTCGATAAGCAGCTTCCGCTTCTTCGTAGCGTTTCAATCGGTACAATAAATTGCCAAGATTGTCCCAGGCTTCGACAAAAGCCGGCCTTACGGCAATGGCGTGGCGATAGTAATCCTCCGCATCTCTTTCCCGCTTCAATTCATGTAAAAGATTGCCAAATCCATTGAGTGCCTCAGCGTATTCCGGTGACCTGCGCAAAGCCTGCTGGTATACCGCTTTCGCTTCTTCATAACACTTCATTTCTCGTAGAAGATTGCCGTAATTGTTTAATACCTCCACGTTTTCAGGCAAAAATTTCAGAGCTGAGCGGTAGGTTGCCGCCGCTTCCTGGTAACGCTTCAAGCTTTTCAAAAGCACTCCAAGATTATTATTGGCTTTGGCTGAATCTGGCTTGATACGCAAAGCCTGACGGTAAGCTGTTTCCGCTTCGTCGTCTCGTTTCATTTCCTGGAGAAGTATTCCAAGATTGATATAAATACCAGCATCGTCATTGTGGATTTCAAGTACCCGACGATAGGCCATTTCCGCTTCCGGGTAACGCCGCAATTCTTTCAATAGGTTTCCAAGATTATAGCTGGCATCGCTGAATTCAGGTTTGAGGCTTATGGCTTTCCGATAAGCCGTCTCCGCTTCCTGGTAGCGTTTCATATTTTTCAGAAGTATGCCCACATTATTGTGAAGTTCAGCATAGTCAGGTTTAATCTTTAAGGCTTGCTGCCAATAAGAAATAGCCAGTTCATAATGGCCTAAACGCATATGACACAGCGCTTGAAGGTCCAGAAGCGAAACATCGGGTTCCATTACCTCTAGAATGGCATGGATGACACGCAGGGATTCCGATACGTTTCCCTTGTTAAACAGGGCAAAAGCCTTTTCATAAAGAACAGGAATCATGCAATGGTACACCAGGACAGGGGCATGCTCGAAAAAAGGTGCCACCAATGGGTATGCTTGGTCAGGTGACAGCCGGCTTCTTCACACTGAGCCGAGAGAGCTTTTCGTATTACCGTGTGCCGTTTCAAAATGATCGCCTTATCTTCATAGGGGCATAGCCGTCTCTTTCTTCTCATCGCTCTCCTCCTGGTTGATCATTTTTATACGCATAGTTCACGATCAATTCCAAGTGGGCTAAAATATTGGCTCGGGTCACCATGCTTGTTGTCATCAATCGGGCAGCAACCGACGCAGCAATTTGCCTGATTCCGTGCGTGGCACGCGATCCAGCAAGCGATAGCATTGGGGATGTTTGTAGGGTTCCAGGTGTTTTTGCAGCCATTCCAATGCGCGTTGTTCCTGGAACGTACTGTCATTTTGGATAAAGGCGACCAATTGTCCGCCACGGAACGCTACGGCAACATCGGCAATTCCAGGACAAGCAGCCAGGACGGATTCAATTTCCTGGGGGTGGACTTTGAATCCCCCCAGGTTGATGACATCATCGGATCGTCCCACATGGTAATAAGTGCCGCGTTCATCCAAACGAACCAAATCCCCGGTAGCCAACCAGGCGTTGGTGGGTTGCACGCCATACGACCTGCCCCCGGGGATGCAATATCCCGGGCTGACATGGGGGCCGCGTATCAGGAGTTCCCGGGGTTCGCCATCCTTTGCTTCCGACAATTGGAGTTCCACCCCGGGGGCGGGTCGTCCCAAAGCGTGCAAACATCCCGCTTGCAAAGCGTCATGATACTCCAGGAACAGGGAACGGGAGGCTTCGGTCAAGCCGTAATGGTGCCATAGCTTGGCTTGTGGCAGGAGATCCATCAACCGTTTTTTTTCATCCATTTCCAAAGGTGCGCTGCCTATTTCAACCAAGCGGATTCCCTCCAGCCAGGGGCGTACCCTGTTTCCCAACGCCAATAGCAGACGTATCCCCGCCGGTACCTGGGCAAAAAGGGTGGCATGGTTCCCCTTGACCGCTTTGAGCAGGCGTTCGGGTCGGAATCGCCCCGCAACCAAGTGGCTACAGGCCCCGGCTGCCAGCCCACAGCGCAAACGCCCCAATCCGAACGAATGATGCAGCGGCAGAGTGAGAATTTCGACGTCGGTATCCCTTATTCCCATGGTTGCGTTGATATGGGAGGTGGCAGCGCTGATGTTGCCTAGCGTTAACAGGACATATTTAACCGGGCCGGTGGTTCCGGTGGTGCCCAGAATCAGGACGGGATCGTTCGTGTTCGGGCATTCCGGCAATGCCTGGCTGGATAGGGTCAGGTTTTCCAGTACCTTGGATGAAAGATCGATGGAGCGACCTTGCCAAGGGGTGTTTTTATGAATTTCAGCCAGGATGGGGGAGGGGGCGATGATGGTCGTCGGTGCCAGATCTTGCACACGATTGGACCATTGCGTGATGGATAGTCCCGGGTCGAGCAACGCTGTCACCACCCCCAGGCGCAATAGTCCCAAATGAAACAACAGCCCCGACAGGGAAGGCTCCATGGCCAGGAAAACACACTGCCCCCGTTGCAATCCTTGTGCGGCCAATTCCTGGGCGATGCCCTCTGTCCAAGACCACAGTGTCCCATAATCCAGGGTTTGTTCGTCTGCGACCAACGCCGGTCGATGCGGATGCTCATGGGCGTGGCGCTTGAGAATTGCGAGAAAATGTTCTCCCGTGGTGGGGAAGGGCATCCCAGTGTTGGTTGTCATAGGTGTGGCCTCAAGGTTTGTCAGCCCGGTCCCCCCAAGGTGACCCAACGTACCATGTGTTCCATCACCCGCAGCCCATCCCATATGGGTTCAAACAGCGTCATTTTGCCAATGTCCGGCAATCGGCATACCCCTTTCAATGCAACGTTGCGGGCATATTCCAAGCGTCGTTCCCCACGCAATGCCAGACCGATTGTTTGAATATCTTCGCTGGCCCATCGGCTGGTGTCCATGATATCCCGTGTCCCTTTGACGGTGACGACGCGGGAATAACACGGTGTCATCAAACCCTCCTCGTTATCATACAACACCGTCCAACTGCTGTCTTTTGAGTGCCACACATCGTGCAGCATGTCATGATAAATGCGATGCAAACCAATGTTCATCACCGTTCCGGCATCGGGGGCTTGCTTGGGAATCCGCGTCAAGGTATGGGCCATCTCCGTGCCGAGACGTTCGGCAAATTGTTGTGGCGTGACTTCTCCGCCCATTTCCACAAAAATGGTGTGGGGGGAGGAGCAGGCGTATTGATCAAAGACCGAACAATCCGTTGCCACCCGACGCACTAATTTTTTCAAGTCACGTCCTTCGGTCAGGTACTCCTTGCCGATGACCATGAACGATAGTTTGGGTCCAAAAAAAATATCGCGCACGTTATATTTTCGTGGCCAGGCCGCCAGCGTTTCCACGGCTTCGCGCCCGCCCCAGGCGACGCGGACATCCGCCCTGGCCGATAGTTCGGGACCCAAGGCATGATCCTTGGGGAAATGGACGATTGCCAAGGTTTCCAACCAATCTTTACCCCGCAAACAATAGCCGCCCGGCAGTGTCGCCTGCAAATGGTTCAAGGGGGCCAAGAGTTGCGCCATGATATGTCGTTCTGCCGAGGGTGCCCGCACCAGATTCAGGTTTTTGGTGACCATCCCTTGTACCAACACAAACAAGCCGATCAAGGGGACATTTCCAGCCACCCAATGCAACACCAATCCTTTGGGGTGTGCCATGGCTTTGCGTCGTGTACTGGATCCCACGGGATGAAATTCATCCAGAAAGCCCACATGTCCACCCAAGCCGGTCTGCGCCAGGCGTCGCAATGAATCGGCACTGCACCAATCGCACAAAAAAGCCAATCCTTGTTTGTCCAAAACGCCGAACAATGCCGAATTGCGCCACTCCCTGGCCAGCAAATCAAGGAGCATGATCATCGATTCGACCGGTACCCGGCTCAACCAGTCACGGCGTTTTTCCATGGCATCGCAGACCTGGTCCAGGGAGTTGGTGAACCCGCCATGGTTTCCTTGGACCAATAATAACTCCACGGTATCGCCGCTGCGTTTTTGTTCCAATGGGGTAATCGTGGCGACCCGGTTGGCCAGGACATCCCCACACCCTCGCACTTCCGCCGTCGCCAGCCGTCCTGTGACCTGGAACTGGACCCCCTCGCGACCACAGCCACAGCGACCACGTCCCAGGATGCGCCCCAAATCATCCGTCAATACCGAATTACCCGGATAGGAATGGGGTATCGGAGTCAAAAATTGCAGGACGCCCTCGGAACCATCTGCCAGGGGCTCCAGGGTATGGGGATCGCGTACCATGATTTCCGCGACAGCGGGGAGATGTTTGACCCCCTGGATACAATCGGGATAGTTGACTCCCATTTGTTCGGTAAAACCATACACATCGACCACAGCCGCCGGTTCGATATGGAATACGCGATGAATCAAATCTTTGAATTGTTCCGGTCCCACGGCCAGATCACGCAATTTTTTCCAGCCGCCAATGTGCAGAACCTGACTGGTTTCGGGCAAGCGCAAGGATTGCCCTGCACGCATCAGGGGTAACAGGACGGCCTGATAAAGCAGGTAGGTAAAGCCGAAAACAACGGGCGCACGTTCGTTATGCGCCCATTTTTCCAAGGTGGTCTGCAATACATCGTGCCGCAAACGAAACCCGTCCGCCCCATCGGGTTCCAGGCAAAAGACCGCTTCCGAGGCAAAATTTAAATAGCCCAATATGGCGGCACCACGGGCTTTGAGGTGGGCCACATGCGTTTTGGGGTCAACATCCATGAACAGGAAGGGGCGTCTGCGGTTGCCAATGGCTTCTCCGATGGAGAGACTCATGGCTTTGATTTGTCTTTTGGCGGTCAAGCGATCAATCATCACTTGGCTGGGGATGCCCGACGTTCCCGATGACTGCAGATTGACGCGCACCTCTTCTGCCGGCACCGATAGCAGCCGTCCACCCAACCATTTAAAGGCGTGAACGGGCAGCCAGGGGAGGGGCGCGAGATCGGTCAGGGATTCTGCAAAGGTGACGCCACGGTGTTGGCAATAGCGTTGAAAGGGGGGGCAATGTTGAAAATGGTGCCGCATTTCTTCGGTCATGGCCGCCAGGAACAGGGGGCGGCGTTCTTCCTCCAGCCATTCCCGTGGGGGCTTGGAGAGCAGCGTTTGCAAGGGAAGATTGGTTTCGTTCATAATGCGGCTTGGTTCGCGGATCCAGGGTGACCTTCAAAGTGTTGGAATGCTGCCTAAACCCCGGGTGCCCCTTCCTGGAAGAAGGCGGTCAGTTGCCCGGCATCCACTGGGCGGGGATTGAAGCGGGTGCAAATATCTGCCAAGGCATCCCTTCCCAGGACAGCGGGTGCCACAGCCGTGCCTCGGGATGCCATCCGTGAGCGAAGATCCTGAAATTGTGTGGCCATGCCGGCGGCGGATTGCAGTTCGCCAACCCGTTCTGCAATGGAAAAGCCGATCTGTGTTTGCAATCGATGCAACCGTTCGGCCACTTGGGGCACCGCACTGTTGAAAGCCAATACCCGGGCCAGGAATACCCCATTGGCTTCCCCATGGCCGATGGCGAATCGTGCCAGTTGATGGGCCAAAGAATGGCAGATGCCAACGCCACACTGGTTTTGTACCATTCCGGCCAGGTGTGCGGCAAATTGCAGTTGCAGAATGATTTCCAGATTGGATTCATCCTGTAACCAGTGGAGCGCCAAGCGACCCAACCGTTCCAGGGATGTTTCCGCCAGGGCATCGGCCAAAGGATTGTCCACATTGGAAATGGTGCCCTCAACCGCATGGGTCATGGCATCGATGACCCCCGCCAACATGACCGAACGGGGTATGCCGGATAAAAAACGCGGGTCCAGCAAAACCACATCGTAAATAAAATCGTGGGTGACGATGGCGCTTTTGCTTTGGGAGGTTTGGTCCAACACCAGGGCGGATGACGAAACTTCGGCACCGGAACCGGCTGTGGTGGGAATGGCGCACAGGCGAATATGGTTTTTCAAGGGTGGGGCGGCGAAAGGTCGGGTGATACGTTCTGGTGTCGCCTCGGGCCAGGTCAGTTTCAGCAAAACGAGCTTGGCCAAGTCCAGTACGGCACCGCCGCCAACGGCAATGATCAGGTCGGGTACTTTCCCCGCCAGGGATTGCAGGATGGTTTCAACCTGGTGCCAGTCGGGATCGAACGTCTGCGAGCGCACAACGTCTATAACCGATTCGGCCTGCAACATTTTTTTAATTTCAGCGCGTTTTTCGGGTTGCAGCGATCCCCCTGTCAAGAGCAGCGTCCTGGAGGAGCCGATGCCCTTCAGGGCCATCAGCGCGTGTCGTCCCGCGAACAGATCGGGATTGGCGAGCAAACGCGGAACCGGAAATAGTGTTTTGATCCGGGAAAATCCCACTCCCGACCTCCGTTACCAACGGCTGACATCCGCACAACGGTTACGCCACCAGGGTATCAGACCTGCCCACCGCTCTTCCATGAATCAATGGTTTGCAGCAGATTTTGTTTGCGAATGGGTTTGGTGAGTACATGATTGCAGCCCGCCTCCCGGCATTGATCCCACTCGGGTCCCGCTGCATGGGCCGTCAACGCGATGATTGGTGTTTTTTGATTGTGACGATGTTCTGTTTCCCAGGCGCGAATCTTTTGTGTGGCTTCGATGCCATCCATGACAGGCATTTGCAGATCCATCAACACCATGGCAAAGCGACCATTTTTAAATTTTTCCACGGCCTCGATGCCGTTTTCTGCGACCTCAACCCGCCAACCCGATCCCAGCAAAAAGGCTTCGATAACCATACGGTTTTCTTCCGAATCATCCACCAACAGGATCGTCGATAAGGGGAATGCCGGAGCTTGCTTGTTATTTGAAGAGTTTTCCGTTGCCATCGTGGAACCCTTGGTACGAGAAGCGTGACGCCGCATTCATCCATTATTTGTTGCCTGTTTCCTTGGGTGTATCGGCTGGATCTCCTGATTGCTCGGGGGATTTTATAGCAGAAGTGTCCGTGGGGACAGGTTTGGATTGTTGCTGGTTTTCCTGGTTTGTTTCCAAGGGGGCTGGGGTGGTGACAGGTTGGCTGCCACGTCCCAAATGGATTGTTTGAGTGGGCGTATAGGGGCGTGTCGCCTCTTCCAGGGCACTTCCGGCCCAGCTCCACTGGGCAAAAAATGTCACTCCCGAAGCTACCAGCCAAGCGGAGGCCAACGAAACTTTGGGAAGCATGTTTTCTCCTTTCATTGAATCATAAATTTTTTCAATAGTTTAATGGCATACATTGCCGCCAAGGGTAAGGATGGCGGAAAGTTATGGCATTCTATTTATGCAAAATTTATTCCTCTAATGCTGGATCGGTGCCGTCATTCTTTATTGGGTTTTCTTTCATATTCCCTTGGCACCTGCCGATAAAGGGCTTGCAGGGATGTGGACTAAAAATTATCGAAAACCTCATTGTTTGCAAACAACAGCCATGCCCAATACCCTTTCCATCACCATACAGACCGCATCGGGACCCTGTCAGTATCGTTTTTCATTGATTTCCCTGGCGCTGTTTCTTGTTGTGCTATGTTTTACTTTGGGTAGTTTTCATTTTTACTCCACAAACACCCGGGAGGATGTCTGGTTTGGCAAATCGGGGTCTGCTGGCAAACCGGATGGAGAAGGTTTTGGTGTCAAAAACAGGGAACCCAAGCAGGAGAGCCGCCCCCCCCCAAGGGTGAACCCGGCTTCCCCCAACGCCTACCCGGAGTTGCTGCCAGATTTGAAATCCTTGGACGATCTTTTTGGACCGAGGATAAATCCGGTACCGGAGAAAGCAAGGGGTGGGGAAAAGTCGGAGAAAAAGGAGTTACCCAAAACCAGGCCCAAAAGTGGAACCCAGAATAAGCATGCCCTGGCATGGAATCAGGGGAGCGTTGGCAATCCGGTTGATCAGCCTGTCAGGGTTGATCTGGAGAGGATTCCCAACGGCTCCCCTGTCCCTTTTAAGGGTATTAACAGCCCATTCGGCAATCGCAACCATCCGAAACAGGGCAAATATAAATTTCATCCCGGTGTGGATTTGTTTGCGGAGATGAACACGCCAGTTCTAGCGACCGCCGATGGGATTGTTGAATTTTCCGGGTTTGAGAGCAAGCATACTTATGGCAATCTGATCATTCTTTTGCACAACTATGGATTCAGAACTGTTTATGCCCATCTGGCGGACCTGGGGGTCAGGAAAGGTGATTTTGTCAGAAAAGGTTCCTTGATTGGTCGAACGGGCAATTCTGGTTTGTCGAGTGGACCACACCTGCATTATGAAGTGCGACTTGTCAACCGTACTCTGAACCCTACGGGATTTTTAAATTGGGATGTTAAAACCATGCAGGCCACTTATCGTGGGCGGCAGGTTGCATGGCAAACATTTGTTGATCGCATCAACCGGCTTGATTATAACGATATTCCATTATTCCTTCGTATTGCCTTGCGTGAAAACGGCTACAAATCTCCCTGAAAGTGTCTCGGTTGTATTCTTTCTTCTTGTAAGATAGTCTTTTTCATTAATTCTACTTTGTCACATTCACGCTTGTTGGTTGATTGAAAAAATATTGAAGGAAAAAAGGGGTCTGGGTGCGCCAGAAAAGTAATGGCCGTCCCTACCTCACCAGAGACAACGTAAGCTGCCAACTATTCACGAATACCCTCGATGAATATTTCCAGGTTCATCTCCTCGGCAGCAGGTCCGAGGTTGTGTTGAATGCCATAATCCCCTCGTTTGATAGGCAACTTGGCACTGTAGCCGCGACGGCTGCCTCCCCAGGGATCCTTCCCAGCACCGATAAAGGTGACGGGAATCACAACATCCTTGGTCACCCCATGCAGGGTAAACTTGCCTTCCAGCGTCCCTTTGCCATCTTTTTCGGTAAACTTGCTGCTGACAAAAGACGCCTTCGGAAATTGCTCCACATCGAGAAAATCCTTGCTGCGTAGATGTTTATCCCGTTCTGCATGGTTGGTGTCGATGCTGTTGGTTGCCACATCCACTGTGATGGCAGAATTTTCCATCTTTTCTTTATCATAGGTAAAATGTCCCGAAATGGTATTGAACCGCCCCTGGAGCAGGCTGAATCCCAGATGGGAAATGGAAAATGCCACAAAGGAATGGGCCGGGTCGATCCGATAGTTTTCCGCAGACCAAGCACTCCCCATCCCCAGGGTCAAGGTCAGGGCCAGGCCAGTGACGGACAATAAAAAGTAACGAAATGATCTCATTATTTTTCTCCATTGGCTGAGGGTAGATTGGCGGCGTGGGGCGCCAGCATTCGTATCAAGGTGCGATCCCGGCGCAGGAAATGGTGTTGCAAGGCCGCTGCGGCATGAAGAAGCACCAGAATGAGCAAGGCGATTGCCAAAAGCAGATGAACCTTTCCCAACCAACTTTCCCACCCTTTGAAGGGTGGGAACAGGGCGGGAACCGTCAATCGCCCGGAAAACATGCGGATTGCCTGACCATCGGCAGTGGAGAGCAGATAGCCGGTAACCGGCATGGCCATCATCAGGACATAAAGCAATCGATGCACGTTATGGGCTATCCGTTTTTCCCACAGGGATAACGGGTCTTCCAAGGGTGGGGGTGGCGAATACAACCGCCATCCCAAACGGAACAAAACCAACAAAAAGGCGAGTATTCCCAGAGTCCGATGCCAATCGGGGGCGATTCGATACCACGGGTGATAATAGGTCAAGGTGGTGATATAAAAACCCAAGGCCAAAAGCCCCAGCAGCAATATCGCCATGCCCCAGTGCAGCAGGCGCGCAACCCGACCATAACCCTCTTGCGTATTTTTCCACATGGTAACGCCTACTTGGCCGGTACTGATTCAGTGGAACTCTGTAATAAAAAAAGATTCCGTGTTTTTTGTAAATTTTTACTGGAAGCCAGAATTCACCTTTTCATTTATCAGAGATGATGGTGTTCAAGGTATTCAGGGCATCACCCAAATCCTGTATACCATCCACAACACAGTCCCCAACGACGATGTGATTGCTGCGGCATAAACTGTAACCATTGGTACCCATCTCGATTTTTAGCGGATGGCATTGTTCGCAAATGCGTGTATTTATGCTTTTTTCTTGTTCTGATTCCAGCGTTTCCACCGATTTCAGTGCTTCCCCGAGGTCATGGATGCCATCGGCAATGCAATCGCCCACGACGACGTGATCGCTGCGACACACGCTGTATCCATTCGCACTGATTTCAATATGCGATTTATAAGTGTGTTCACAATTTGTATTATCAACGTCACTGTTTTTCTTATTCATACATATTTACTCCTGACGATAATGAAGACAGTCATCTGGTTTACCGGTATATAACAAACAAATGGCATATAAAACTCTCGAAATAGAAACGGCAATGGATTGCATCAGGTTGGATTACAGGTTTCAGTTCCCACCTCCCAAAGGTATCTTGCCGTGAAGAAGGGCGTGGAAGGCACTACCGCACAATGGCGGACAAAAATAGTATCCTTGAATATCATCCCCCCCATGACTTTTCAGGATATCCATCTGGACGGCGGTTTCCACCCCCTCGATAATCACATGCAGCCCCAATTTCTTGGCCATTGAAAGGATGGCCGATACGAAATCAACGTCTTTCGAGTTTGATACCAAGTCTTTGATAAAAGAACCGTCGATTTTGATAACCTGTATGGGCAAAGAGCGCAACAGGGCCAGGGATGAATACCCCGTTCCAAAATCATCCATGGCAATGGAAACACCCATGTTTCGCAACTTTTGCAAGGTTGCAGATACATTCTTTGTATTTGCCAGCATCATGGTTTCCGTAATTTCCAATTCCAGATTATGTGCGGGAAACCCTGTTTCGTGGAGTGCCGATTCAACAAGATCAAAGAGCTTGTCTCCTTCACGGAACTGAATTGCCGAAAGGTTGACAGCCAATTTAAGATGGGCAAATCCGTCATCAGCCCAAATGACGGCATCGCGACAGGAAGTGCGCAGTACCCAGGCGCTTATTTCAATGATCAAGCCATTTTCTTCAGCAATGGGAATGAATTTATGAGGATAGAGAATACCGTCACGGGGATGTTCCCAGCGCACCAACGCCTCCATGCCGGTAATTTTGCCCGTTGTACTATTGATTTTGGGTTGGTATTCGAGGAAAAATTCGTTTTGCAAGCAGGCGCGGCGCATGTCCGCTTCCAGGAGCAGGCGTCTTTGGGCGGTACGGTTGAGTTCCTGAGAGAAGAAACGCAAACTGTTCCTGCCGGATTCCTTGGCCTGATACATGGCGATATCGGCATTTTTGGCAAGTTCCGTCGTTGAGGTCCCGTCCCCGGGAAATACGGCGATTCCCACACTCCCGGAGATGACCACATCCTGCCCCTGTAATTTGAATGGCGCGCAGAGTTGTTCCAGGATTTTGCGACCAACCAGCTCGGCCATGGATTCATGAAGAATGTCGGAAAGGATGACCGTGAATTCATCGCCTCCCAGTCGGGCCACAGTATCGGATTTACGTACCACACTTTTCATTCTCTGGGCCACCTCAATCAAGAGAGCATCACCGGCATCATGTCCCAACGTGTCGTTGACCCACTTGAACCGATCCAGATCTATGAACAGTAAGGAAAAAATAGAATTGTTGCGTTCTCCCGCCAGGATCGCCTGCTTCAGGCGATCCTGGAACAGCTTGCGATTGGGCAAACAGGTCAAGGTATCGAACTCGGAATCCTCTTGGAGTTGTGCATTGGCGGCTTTCAGTTCTTCCCGTTGTTTCTTCAACTCCAGGTGAACAGCCACCCGGGCGCGCATTGAGGATGGGTTGATCGGTTTGGTCAAAAAATCCACAGCACCGGAGGTGAATCCCCGCGTCTCGGAATCGGAATCGTTCATCGCTGTCACGATGATAACCGGGATGTGACGTGTCCGTTCATCGTCACGTAACAGGTTACAGACGGTGAACCCATCGATTTCCGGCATCATAACATCCAGGAGAACGAGGTCTGGAAGGGCAGAGGCCGCCATGGTCAAGGCATCCTGGCCGTTGGTGGCAAACAAAACCTGGTAATCGTGAGACAAGAGTTTTCCCATCAAGTGGATATTTCCCGGGGAATCATCGACAATGAGGATGGTTGGGCGATGATTGTTCTTGTTCATGCCAGACCTCGTAATCTATTGAAATACGGCTTCAATCCATTGGTCTCGTTCCGTGCGGTCGATCCGTTTGCATGGAATTTATTGCATTGAAATCACTTGTTTTCTCCGCACAGGTTGATTCCATCCCGCAGATTCATCATAAACATGGAAAGCAGCCTTGTCTCTACATGAGACATCGAAGGAATATTGACAGGTTGTCCGTTCATTGCTGATTTTATAGAACGAATTCACAACATCTGGCAGTACATAAAGGGACGTCAACCAGATGATGACAAGACATGCCAGGAGTCCAAATTTAGAGAAATACATGAATGCGACCGCCGGTGTCAAAGGCATTGACCCGTATTTCCGCAGACGAAGCATGGGCGTTCTCCTCGGTTTGGTCATATAAGCTTGCGCTATTATTGAATTTGCCAGTGATTTTCAACAGACCCTGTGAAATCGTCTCCTTGGTTTCATTGTTATTTCTATCAAAGGGCTACGGCTGACCTGACATAACCGGGAATGGCATCCAGATTGATATCGTCAATCTGCTCAGGATCCATGTACCTTTCGGCATAGTGCAGGTAAATGCGCTTATCGATGAACAATTTGAAAAGGTCGGGATCAATGTGATTGTCCTTTTTCATGAAGCCAAGTATTTTTAATGATTCAGAAAGGGTCTTGCCTTTCTTGTAGGGTCGATCCTGGGCTGTCAACGCCTCGAACACATCAGCAATGGCCATCATTCGCGCCTGAAGGGACATTTGATCCCCAGTAAGGCCCTTGGGGTATCCTTGACCATTCATCTTTTCATGATGCCCACCCGCAATCTCCGGAACCTGCTTGAGGTGCTTGGGAAAAGGAATGGATTCGAGCATCTTGATGGTCGCTGATACGTGATAGTTGATGATATCCCGTTCTTCCGGGTTAATGGTCCCCTTGGGAATGTTCAGGTTGTAAACCTCATTATCGGACAGGAACGGTCCCTCTTGACCATCGGCATGGATCCATCGGCGGCTGGCGATGGTGCGCACCCGATCCTGATGTTTGCTGGACATGAATTCCCCACCCACATTGGCTTCCTGCAAAAATTTTCTATCTGCATCAATCTCCGTGAGCTGCCGCTGTAATTCCGCATCCAGGGCTTCAAAGTCGGCGGGGAGGCCCGACGCCACAAGGGCCAACTTCTTTTTAAGAGTGGCAATCTCAACATTTCTTTTAAGAGTCTCGAAACGGCTCTCAATGAGATGGATGCGGTCAAAAATACCCTCCAACTTTGTCGATTTGTCCACGACCTCGGTAGGTGTGACAACCTTTCCGCAATCGTGCAACCAGGAAGCGATACGTAATTCATACATCTCTTCTTCGGATAGATGAAAATCCTTCAGGGGGCCTTCCTGGATAGCGCTGGCCTCCCTGCCAATCATTTCCGCCAATACCGGAACCCGTTGGCAATGTCCCCCGGTATAGGGGGATTTGTCATCAATGGCGGAGGCAATGGCGTGGATGAAAGATTCAAAGAGGGCTTTGAGGTCCGCAATCAACTTTTGATTGGTCATGGCGATGGCGGCTTGCGAAGCCAAGGATTCAGCAAGCTTTTGATTTTTCAGGGAGAAAGGAATAATCTCCTGAGTCTGGACATCCTTGGCATTGATCAGTTGCAACACGCCTATGATTTCGCCGATGTGATTTTTCATCGGCACGGTCAAAAAAGATTGGGAGCGATAGCCGGTTTTTCGATCGAATTCGCGTGTTCCTGAAAAATCAAATCCTTTGGTTTCATAAGCATCCGGGATGTTGACCGTAGTGCCTTGCAGGGCCGTGAAGGCGGCAATCATGCGCAGATTGGGTACCCCATTTTCGTACAGGGGGATTTCGGGAAACGTGATGGCTTTGCCACTGGTGCCACCCATGGCAATGCCCAGGGCATCCGTGCGCAAAATTTCAAACTTGAGGGTCTTTCTTTCCGTGACCCCATACATGGTTCCCGCATCGGCATTGGTCAGCTCCAAAGCGCCATGGAGAATTCGTTCCATCAAAGCATTGACATCCCGCTCGGACGACAGGGCGATGCCGATATCATTCAAACGCTCAATGCCACAGTTTTCACACATTCCCAACATGTTGAGATTGGCTTGGAGACCACCGATCACGCGGTCGGAGTCAAATTTGCCAATCAGTGCAGGCAAGATGTCCATGGTGCCCCCTGTTGTTCTCGTGTGCTGATTGTTTGATATAACAAGGAATTGCAGCAACCGAAATCGTTGTTTGAAAGTTTTCCCTCGTTACGGTCATTAAGAGACCTCCGCTTAAGACACTTGGGCGCATTGAATCCTGGATCCACATTCATAGCCTTTACGTGCAGAGTCTTTGACAATCCGGTGGCAACAAAGTTCCACGAATTCGGCTTTCTTTCGTACTACTTTGAAAATCTGTATATCTGGGGCATGTTTCCGAATCTATATGTAAAGCATTATTATTTATTGATATATATAAAAACGAACGATCATTAATGTGTAAATAAAAAAATCAATATCTTAAATAAACATTATTTAGCCTTATTTTTCAAGAAATATTTTGTCACGGAGCAAATTTTTGGAACTTATTAGTACGAAATTTGTCTAAATTATCACGCAAGCAGAGAGACACCCTCGCACAGCGTCTCTTGCTGGAATGAATCTTAGGAACCATCAACGCTCTTGGTATCTCGGAGGCTTACAATGGACATTATCTCGACGACGGATCCGATCAGCTTCAAAGACCTGCACGGTCATACGGAGTGCCTGCCCTGCCTGGTGGACGGGCAGGGAGATGATTATCTCACCGTACACTTTGAATCCGAAGCCAATCGGCAGGAATACATGGCCATCCCCATGGAACCTTCCACATTGGACCTCTCCAATGCAACCGACGATTGGGTGGATGAGGGCTGACCCCACACATCAAGACCATTCCCACTCGAAGACCTTACCAGGAGAAGTGCAATGCTTTTCATTAAACAAGACCCTGTGTACAGCAACCAGCGTGTGATCCAAAACGAAATCAACCGTTTGTTTGAAGAAGGTGAAGGGGGGTGTTGCGGCATGACAAGTCAATGGCATTTGCGGGTGGATGTCCACGAAGATGCCGATGCCTATTTTATCCAGGCCGATGTTCCCGGCATGACACAGGATCAAATCAAAATTCATGTGGAAAACAATCAACTGACCATCGCCGGGGAGAGGAAATTGGAGGACGAAAGCAAACGTGATGACTATCATCGCATCGAACGGGCCTATGGCAGTTTCAGCCGGACTTTTCAATTGAGCGGTGCTGTCGATTTGGACAAGATTCAGGCGACCTGCAAAAACGGTGAATTGGTGGTCTGTGTTCCCAAAAACGAGGAGGCCAAACCCCGGTCAATCGACGTGATGGTCCATTGAATCATTGGGTCACCCAGCCCAAATAAATGGGATGACTGCCACCGGGGGGATGCCACCCCCCGGATGGGCATAAGGAGTGCCCCGACATGTTGGATTCCAATGCTGTGAACAGTGCCATTTCCCAAAGTTACAAGCATGGATTTGTCACTGCAATCCCCTCCGATACGATTCCAACAGGACTCGATGAAGGGGTGATCCGTCTGATTTCAGCCAAGAAAAGGGAGCCGGAGTTCATGCTGGCCTGGCGCTTGGCGGCCTATCGTCACTGGCAAGGGATGACCGAACCCCGCTGGTCCAGTGTGCGCTATCCAACCATCGACTACCAAAATATCAGTTATTATTCCTCGCCCCTCACCAACAATCCAGACAGCATCGACTTGAAGGATGTGGATCCAAAACTCCTGGCCACCTACGAAAAATTGGGAATTCCCTTGAGTGAACGCTTGAGCCTGGCCGGGGTGGCGGTGGACGCGGTCTTCGACAGCGTTTCCGTGGCCACGACACATAAAAAAAAGCTGGCGAAACTGGGTATTGTGTTTTGTTCCATGTCCGAAGCTGTTCGAGAACACAGTGCTTTGGTGCAACGCTTTCTGGGTTCCGTCGTACCACCCGGGGACAACTTTTTTGCCGCCCTCAATGCGTCCGTCTTCAGCGATGGCTCCTTCTGCTACATCCCACCCGGGGTGCGGTGTCCCATGGAACTCTCTACCTATTTCCGCATCAATGCCGCCGGAACCGGCCAGTTTGAACGAACTCTGATCATCGCCGACAAAAACAGCTACGTGAGCTATCTGGAAGGATGTACCGCACCGCAACGTGACCGTCATCAACTCCATGCCGCTGTGGTGGAATTGATCGCCATGGAAGGTGCGGAAATCAAATATTCCACGGTGCAGAACTGGTATCCAGGCGATGCGGAGGGGAACGGGGGGATCTACAACTTTGTCACCAAACGCGGAGAGTGTCGTGGGGATCGTTCGCGCATCTCCTGGACCCAGGTTGAAACGGGTTCCGCCATTACCTGGAAATACCCCAGTGTTATCCTGCGTGGAGAGGGGTCGGTTGGCAGGTTCCATTCGGTCGCCTTGACCAACAATCACCAGCAGGCCGATACCGGTACCAAAATGATCCACATTGGACACAATACCCGCAGTACCATTCTTTCCAAAGGAATCTCCGCCGGCTTTGGCCACAATGCCTACCGCGGTCTGGTCAAGGTGTTGGCGGGTGCCCAGGGGGCGCGCAATCACAGCCAATGTGATTCGCTGTTGTTGGGCAATACCTGTTCGGCGCACACCTATCCCTATATCGAGGTCAAAAATAAAACCTCAAAAGTGGAGCATGAAGCAACGACATCCCGTATCAGTGAAGAGCAACTGTTCTATTGCCAGCAACGGGGGCTGTCCAGGGAACAGGCTGTCTCCTTGATCGTCAACGGATTTTGTCAGGAAGTCTTGCGGGAACTTCCCATGGAGTTTTCTGTAGAGGCCCGTAAACTCCTGGAAGTCAACCTGGAGGGGAGCGTGGGATGAACATATTGGAGATTCAAAATTTACAGGTTTCCGTCATGAACAAGCCCATCCTGCGCGGCTTGGATCTGCGTCTGGGGGAGGGTGAAATCCATGCCATCATGGGACCCAACGGCTCGGGTAAAAGTACCTTGGCCAACATCCTGGTCGGACGCGGTGATTACCAGATCACCGCGGGAACCATTCGCTACCAGGGCGAAGATTTGATCGTCCGCAGTCCGGAAGAACGTGCCATGGCAGGCGTATTCCTCGCCTTCCAAAATCCAGTGGAAATTCCCGGAGTCAGTAACGCCCGCCTGCTGAAAGAGGCATTCAATGCACATCGGCGCTACGGTCATCTGCCGGAAATGGATGCCATGACGTTTCGCACTCACCTCCAGGAGCGGGCGAAACATTTGGGTCTCTCCGATGATTGGTTGCTGCGACCAATCAACGTTGGATTTTCTGGCGGTGAGAAAAAACGTAACGAACTCCTGCAAATGCTGGTCCTGGAGCCAAACCTGGCCATTCTTGACGAAATCGACTCAGGATTGGATATCGACGCACTCACCGATGTTGCCAATGGGATCAATGCCCTGCGTAATAATCTACGATCCATGCTCTTGATCACCCACTACCCACGTTTGCTTGAGCAGGTGCATCCAGACAAAGTACATGTTCTCATCGGGGGCAGAATTGTCATGACGGGTGGCATGGATCTGGCCGGTCGATTGGAAGAGCAGGGGTATGGATGGTTGTCGGAGGTGGCCGCATGAACACGCCAGTGACACTCTATCGGGATCTTTTTACGGAATTGGAAAAAAGTTTACCTGGATACGACTCCTTGCCCTTACGTGGCCTCAGACAGGAAGGAATGCAACATTTTATGGATAAAGGTTTTCCTTCGCAACGGTTGGAAAACTGGAAATACACCCCGGTCAAGGCCATTTCTCAGAAAATTTATCACATTAACAATCACGCTTGCCAAGGATTGGACCCATCGGATCTGCTGCCCTATCTGATAGCCCCCCTGGGGGTCTACCGCCTGGTATTCGTCAACGGTTGGTTTTCCCAAACACTCTCCGATTTGCATGATTTGCCCGACGGCGTTCGGGTGGAAAGCATGGCAAAACTGGTCAAAGAGGCACCAGACATGCTCGAACCCTATCTTAAAAACAAGAAATCCGGTTCTGATCAAGGATTCACCCATCTCAATGATGCCCTGTGGTCGGACGGCGCTTATATCCATTTGTCCCCTGGAACGCGTCTGGAAAGGCCGTTACACCTTTTCTTCCTGACAGCCACCTCCAAAAAATCCATGATGACTTTGCCCAGGAATATCGTGGTCGCTGGCGCCGATTCCCATGCCTGGATTGTGGAAAGTTTTGCCTCCCTCGGCCATTTCCCGCATATGACCAACGCCCATAGCACGATTGTCTTGCACGATCATGCCCATGTTCATCATCTGCTGCACCTGGGAGAAAATCATTCCGCCCAGCACGTAGGAACTGTCGAATCCACGCAAAAAGGTGACAGCCGTTTGGATTCCCAATTGTTTTCCTTCGGTGGTGAACGCACGCGTCAGGAAATCCACGTCCAATTGGCCGGGGAACAGGCGGAATGTTCCCTGGACGGACTCTTCATCGGCAATGGCCGCCAACATATGGATTTTCATACTTCCATTCACCACACACACGCCAACACCCGGTCGCAGCAGTTGTATAAAGGTATCTTGGCGGGCCATGCCCATGGCGTATTCAACGGCATTATCACAGTGCCCCCCCATGTTCACCACACACAATCCAACCAGTTGAGTACCAACCTGCTTTTATCCGATACCGCGGAAATTGATACCAAACCACAACTGGAAATCAATTCCGATGCCGTTCAGTGCAGCCATGGAGCGACTGTGGGAAGTTTGGATCCCGAGGCTTTGTTCTATTTGCAAAGTCGCGGATTGGATGCTTCCACGGCCCGTAATCTACTGATTCAGGGATTCGCGGAAGAGTTGTTGCAACGGATAACACCGAAACTGGTCCAGAACTGGATTGAAAAGCATTTCAACAAGGGAGAATATCATCATGAAAGCTGATCGTGAACTGTTCGAGGAAATGATCCTCGATCACAATCGCAATCCCTTTCACTATATGCAGGTGCCGCAGAATACCAATAAACAGGGATATGGTTTCAATCCCACGTGCGGGGATGAATTCACCGTTCACTTGCGTGCCGAGGATGGGGTGATCAAAAGTGCCGGTTTTGAAGGGGTCGGATGTGCCGTTTCCGTCGCTTCCACGTCCATGATGGTTGAAGCGGTGGAGGGGAAAACTCTCAAGGAAGCGGACGCCATGTTCCGGCGTATGACCTCCTTTCTCCACGGTGAAGCATCCTCTTCCAGTGAAAAAGATCAAATCCTGGGAAAATTGGAGCTTCTCGGCGGTATTCTCGATCACCCCGATCGAATCAAATGTGCCAATCTGAGCTGGCATATCCTGCACGCCGCCATTCAAGAAGATACCAATCCCGTTTGTACCGAATGAGGAGAGTGCCATGGAGCCCGTTGGAAAATTTCGTGAGGGCATCATAAGAGCTTTGTCCACGGTTGTGGACCCTGAAGTGCCCGTCAACATTTATGACCTGGGATTGGTGTATGACCTGGATGCCACGCCGCAGGGTCTGGTCACGGTGGGCATGACCTTGACGGCTCCGGGATGCCCGGTAGCGCAATCTTTGCCCGATATGGTCAAGGAAGCCGTCTCTCACGTTGAAGGCGTGACTGGCGTTGCCGTCGAGCTTCGCTGGGATCCCCCCTGGAGCTGGGCCAAGATGACTGAGAACGGACGATGGCAGATGGAAATGTTATGAGATGGTAACCTTTAGGAACGGTGGAGATAACGATCATGAAAGAATGGATGGATGTGCTTCCAGAGGTGGCGTGTCCCCCGGGTACCCTGAAACCCCTCATCGTGGATGGTTTGGAGGTGCTTATCGTCAATCTGGGTGGTGTTTTTTACGGTTTGGAAGATTGTTGCTCCCATGACGGTGATCATTTGTCCGATGGTGACATGGAAGGCGGGGCAATCATTTGTCCCCGGCACGGCGCTCGATTTGATCTTAAAACGGGAGCGGTTCTTTCCCCGCCGGCCTATGAAGATATCAACGTGGTCCCCGTTCGCGTCAGTCACGGCATGATTCAAGTCCAACACTAAAAAAAACAGGTCAAGTCGTTCAATCTCCGAACAATCCCGGATGTTGAACGACTTGATCCAATAATGCTCTTGATCTCACAACGTGAAAGATCAAGTTCCAACCGCAATACCTTCGTCAAACCCGTCCTTTCACATCCGTGTCGAAGGATGGATCATCTCGCCGTAGCCGGAGTTCAGCCAGACGCCATCGACACCACATAATGATGCAATGGCAACAATCTTTTCGGGCAGATGCGACCGCCCTGTATCCAGATGATCCACTTCACTGGTAAACATGTGTATCTTGTCCGAAAGTTCACTTGTTGAAAGGCCAGCATAACGTCTGGCTTGGCGGATGCGTTCGTTCAGGTCGTGGTTCATGGTAACCTCCCTTTCCCTGTCATGGCTTATATTCAACCTTTGAAAAACTGTCCTTGCCCGCGCCGCAATCGGGACAGCACCAGTCATCCGGTATGTCTTCCCAGCGTGTTCCTGGAGCAATCCCATGGTCCGGTAATCCATCCTTCTCGCTGTATTCAAATCCACAAACCATGCACATGTAGACTTTCATGGTAACCTCCATTCAGTATTGCCGTATAATATCTTTGGATATAATATTATGAAGCCAATGCAGAATGACCTTCAAATTTTTTATCAATAGTGTGATCCGGTTCTTTTCCGGATTGCTGCCCGTAATTTTCGCTGGAACAGGTTAAACCTGGTTTTGGGGAATAGGCTCTTCGGCTCCAATCCTGTTCCAGATTGGTGGCGCGACCGACAAAACCAACCCAGCCAACAGGTTCCGGATTAAGGAGAAATTCGAGAGAAATGTCTTCAAGCGTGCGGCGGATGGCTTCATTGACGATGCGCCAGTGTCGTGCCATGTGACACTTTGAAGAAAACAGACACGGTTCTGTAGGAAGCGAACATTCGGTCACATGCAACTGACCCTCAAAAGCCTCAAAAATAGCCATGACGGAAATTTCTTTGGGAGATCGTGCCAATCGGTAACCGCCCTGCTTACCGCGTCGCGATTCCAGGAGCCCATTGCCGTGCAGGATTTTTAAAACTTTGGCAACCGTATGCCGAGGCATGTCCAACGCTGTCGCAAGATCCGCAGCGCTGAGCCATTCCCCTGATCTTGAAGCAATATGCGTCATAAGCAACGTTCCGTAGTCCGTTAACATGCCAATCCTGAACACAGCTTTCTCCATTATGGCAGTGATGTTTGCCAGTCTTTAAGTTTAGTATACCGGGAACAGCCATAGGGATGGATGTTCCCGGCCCCAAGGATTCCGTCTTGAGGATTTCAAGCCGATCATCCCCCCGCCCCGAATCCCATCAGGTGGTGCTCAAAAATTTCCTGATCCAATCGGTCTTTTCTGGCGCGTCGAACATGTTCGGCGTTTGCAATGGGTTGGACGTTGTTGCGTTGGTTTTTCCAGTCCTTTCGAGATGAGGGGCGGACTGCACCTTGGGAAAAATGAGATTTCATGTGCTGATCTCCCATGTCAATTGATGCGTTTATGACTCTGTAAAGCAACCTGAAATGGTTATTCTGAATCCTCAAGCCAGTCCAGGTCGGTACACTTCGTATTGCTGGCCTTTTGCGGTGATATCCGTGAGCCGACAATCCCTTTGAGCCCTTGCCATGTTTAGACAACCGGCCGGCAAAAAGAGTTCCACAATCGCGGACTATTTTTGTCCTAATAATTGAAACACCACCCCCGTGGCAAGGGGATCAATGCACGCAACCCACTCTAAAGATGGACAGGGAGGGCTCGAATTTGTTACAAGGGGTCGGATTGATGGTCCCTTCACGGCGATACAATCACGGGGCAGGGGGTGTTGTGCCTGGTTCTCGAACAGTCAAACAAAATTATTACAGCCAGTCGGATGTGGTTGCCGGCTACGACGATTGGCGTTTTCGCTCCGCAGGTGGTCGGTATGTCGATCAGTGCGAACAAGGACGTGCCCTCTTTTGGCTGAATTTCCTGCAACCACATGAAAAAATTCTTGATATGCCGGTAGGTACCGGGCGCTTGGCACACTCTTTATTGCAACAAGGGTTTACTGCCGTTGCCGGGGCCGACTTTTCCCCGGCCATGTTGGAAGCCTCTGCCAAACGATGCGGCCCCCAATTGACCCTGAGTCGTCAGGACGCCTTTGCCACCCATTTTCCCGATAACACCTTTGCGGCGGTTGTAAGCCTGCGGTTCACCTTTCATCACGAGGAGTTACTGCCACTGCTCCAGGAATTAACCCGTATCACCCAACCGGGAGGATTGGTGGTATTCGATACCCTGCGCTGGACACCCCGTTCCTGGTTGGGGTGGTTGCAAAAACCTTTTGGCGGTCGCATCTGGAGCCACAATGAAACGCAGGTGCATCGCGTTCTGGCAGAACTGGGTCTTACAATCGATGGGATGGATCGCATCCTGTTGTTCCCCAGTTTTGCCTATCGTTTTTTCCCAGGCCCCATACTCAGGTTTGTGCAAACCTTGGAGCGCTATCTACCATCGATGTTGCGCAGTAAAGCCGTATGGGCGGTGCGTAAGGGTGCCGCCTTCGACCACGCATGAAAGCCGGGCACACGCGCTGGCTAGTGTTCTGGTTCATCTGGTCTCTGCTTATTTCGGCCATTTATTGGATCCTGGGTCCGCACTCCTATCTGCGTATTCAAGATACCGCCGACTTTAATCTTCCATATCGAATCGCTGCCGCACGAGATTTCTTAACCTATGGGATAACCTGGTGGCAGCCACATTTCAGCGGTGGCCTGCCTTCATGGATGTTGCCCCTGGCCGACAGTTTTCTTATGAACGGCCCCCCCTATTTTTTATTGCCCCCCTGGTTGGCCTATGGCTTTGTCATGTGGTTACAGCGCTTTGTCGCCGCTTGGTTCACCTTTCGCCTGTGCCGCGACCACTTGGGGATGGAATCCGGGGCCAGCGTTTTTGCTGGATTGGCCTTTTCTCTCAATCGTTGGGATGTGACCGATTGGACCCTGTTCGACTGTCTCGGTGCCCCCGGAACCCCCCTGTTCCTCTTTGCCTTTGGGCGATTCCTCGCCATAAAATCCCAAGTGTTGGCCCTGGTGGCCTGTAGCTTGTTGGGAATTTTTGTCGGCATGGTGGCTTCCTCGGCGTTGTACACCGTCTTCATTCTGGCAGCCCTTCCCATTTGGTTTTTGCTGGTCGGAAAGCGTTCCATTGTTCAAGTATGGCCATTCTTCTTATGTTTCATTGCGGGTGCCGTGTTGGCCGAAGCCCCTGTTGCCTGGGCGTTGGTGGTCTATGCACCAGAATCGGCACGTACCCTGGTAACCGCTCATACTCCGATGGGTTGGGGCGACACACTACACGCATTGGCTGATGGTTTTGTTGCACGGGATCTTATAAATAATTCAGGATGTCTTGTGTTGGGGATTGGAGGTTTGTTCTTTTCTAAAAACAACCGAACCCTGTCCTGGAGGTTGCTCGGTATATTTCTGATATCGGGTCTGGGTGCCCGACTGTTGTTCCTCTTTCAAAATCTGGCCAGTAACTGGTTGCCGTCCTCACGCGGCAACCTGATGGATTTTGACCAGTTCACCTTACTGGCCAGCGTCCTTCTGGCTGCGGCGGGTCTCCACAGAATACGCCAGGGTCTCTTGGCGGGAGACTATCCATTGTCGGATTGGATAACTCCCGATGCGGCTCGACATCTACACCGTCTCGTTGCCGCAGGAATCATAATCGTCCCCTTGTGGCACTGGTATCACCTGACCGTCAATTTGGCGCGCCGGATGTATATGGACAATTATGCCATCCATTTTGACAATCCCATTTTAAAACAACTGGCACACAATGCCCGGGATGGGGAACCATTTCGCGTTGCCACGGTGGGGGCTCACCAACCGACGATACGTTCCGCCTCGGGGGATTGGCTGTATCCCGGCATGGCCTTTTCTTATGGTTTGGATACCGCTGATGGCTACTACCGCATGCATTCGGCACGATTGTTCCGCTTTTGGCAGCTTGTCCTCGCGGGCGTCCTGGAGAGGGATCCGACCATTGTCTACCGGATCAACAAATGGCAGTATCTATTCTTTCCCGATGGTTTTGATCGTCATTCCGATACTCCCATCGATCTGGCAAGCTTGTATAATCTTAAGCTTCTCTCCCTATTCAACATCCGCTATCTCATCTCCAAATGGCCGTTGACACATCCCGATCTGCGGCTGATTCATGAACCGACCCAGGAATTGATCGCGCAAAAAGAGTGGCATCAATTGCGTCATCGAGACATGATTGTTCAGACCATTCTGGGGAAAGCACCCCAGCATGCCATCTACCTCTATGAAAACAGGGCTGTATTCCCGCGTGTTTTCATGGTGGGATCGGCGCGGATATTCTCGGATGACACGCACTTGCTCAGCGCTTTGGCTCAGGCATCCCCAGAAGAGTTACGCCAGACGGCCTTTCTTGATGCGTCTCACGCCGATGTTGGTCTTGAAAACCCGCCCCCAGAGTGGCACGGTGGGGAAGTCACGTATCAGCGTGTGCGCCCCGACAAAATACGACTGAAAACCAAAGCCACATTCCCAAGTTTGGTAGTTCTGACAGATGTTTATGACCCTTATTGGCGTGTTTGGGTCGATGGCAAAGAGGAGCGCATCGTTCCCGTTGATCATCTGTTCCAAGGCATTCGTCTGGACAAGGGTAACCATGAAATTGTCCTGGACTATTGGCCCCCCTATCGAAACTTTTTTTCCCGTAGCCGGCCAGAACCTTGAATAATGCCGCTGGCTCCTCTAGGATCAAAGAGTTACCCGGGTGTAATATGTGCCGTTTGGCGAAGCTGGGGATTTGGAGTTGCCCACATGGCAAATCTGGAAACTCTCATGGGTTCTCTTAAAACAGGCTCTTTTGGCCTGGCCGGTTTTTTTAACGGATATGCCGAGTATCTGGGCAAATGCCTCAAAGGTGTTGATCTGGAACAATTAACTGCGGTCGGGGAAATCTTTCTCCGCGCCAGAACAGACCAAAAAACACTGTTTTTCGCCGGAAACGGTGGCAGTGCCGCAACAGCATCGCATTTTTGCCAGGATGTGGCTGAGGTGGGAAGAAAGGCTGGAAAAGAGGGATTTCGCGTCTTGAGTTTGACCGACAATACCGCCTACGTGACCGCCGCAGGAAATGATTATGGCTTCGATGCCATATTCACCAACCAAATGGCATTCCTGTTCCAAGAAAACGATGTCCTGGTGGTCATTTCGGCAAGTGGCAATAGTCCCAACGTGGTCAAGGCGGCACAGTTGGCCCGGGAAAGAAAGGGTATCGTCATCGCCCTGGTTGGTTTTGACGGCGGTCTGTTGAAAGATATGGCGGATCACGTTCTCAGAATCCCAACCATAAAAGGGGAATATGGCCCGGTTGAAGATGGCCATCTGATTGTCGCCCATGTGATCACCGCATTCCTGACAGCCCGATTGCAGACTTCAAAAACATGATATCCGTTGGATTGGCGTGGTATCTTCACGCCCGTCACGACATGGAAAGCCCCTGAATGGTAATGGACAATGCGGGATCCCAGGAATGATGATTTCATAGGCTTTGCCAAAAGCCAATGGGCACCCTGGTTGATCTGCGCCGTGGCCGTGGCCACGTTGTGGGTCGTCTACAGCAGAGTTTTGCCCTTTTCCGATGGCTTTCTGGGTCACGACTATAGCCTGTTCGTCCCCAATCTGGTTTCCGGATTCATCAAATACAAAGTGAATGGTTTGTTTTCCATTCCCTGGTTCTCCCCTGCGCAATGCGGTGGGTTTCCATTTTTTCCCGATGCCAACGTTCCCACATTCAGCCTGCCGCAATTCCTCACCCTGATCGTGGACCCTGTAACCGCATTGCAGGTTTCCTTCGTCGCGTTCGCCGCCATCGGATTTTTAGGGGCCTACCTGCTGTTACGCAACGGTTTCAACTGCAGTCTCGGTGCCAGCCTCCTCGGGGCTTTCATCTTTGGCCTCAACGGCTTTTATGCCCACCGCTTCGTCAACGGCCACCTGGCTTTTCACGCCTTCGCCCTGGCCCCTGTGTCCGCTTGGGGCGTGTTGTATGGTTTGGAAAAGGGGTGGAGAGAACATGTCATCGGCATTTGTACTCTCGCCTTGTCCCTGGGCGTCATGTTTCATGCGGGTATGGTCCATGGCATCCCCCCCATCCTCCTGGGTATCGCCATTCTGCTCTTGGTTTACGCCATTCTCGGCCATTGGACCTGGGTACCCTGGATCCGTTTGGGCGCAGGTGGCCTCTTGGGCATGGCCTTGTCCGCCGTGAAACTCGTCCCCCTCATGGCCCTCCTGAAACAGTTCCCCAGGGATCAATACGCCTTGCCGGGATTCGACAGTATCGCCAATGCCATCTGGCTGACTGCGCAGACACTGTTCATTTATCCCCCCATGGCGGAAATTCACGCCCATATGACTCACGGCTCCATCCTGCTGCAAAAACACGAGTTCCAGTACGGAATCGGTATCGTACCCGCTCTGTTGCTCCTCATCTTCCTGGTGCGCCAGGCCTGGAAACCCGATGAAACGACAGAAATGCGGGTCGTCTGGGCCGTGTGGGGCGGCGGTCTCCTGTTGGCCATCCCGGTGCTGCTCAATTATTACAATCCCTGGTGGTCGGCATTCATCAAAAGCCTGCCCTACTTTAAAAACAGCTCCAGCCTGGTGCGTTGGTATGCAACGTATGTATTCGTCTTGCCCTTGTTGGCAGCAATCATCTTGGATTATTTGGAGTTGCCACGAAAAAGATTTGTACTGTTCTTTGCCTTGGGAATGGTTATCACCTGGGCCCAGGCATTTAATAACGACTTGACCTACATGACAACCGTCTTGGGACGCTATCATCCAGCCAAACAAGTGGCTTTCTGGAATAAAATAAAATTTGGCGAGGAACAACCAAGCATCAAGTTCATGGCGATCGCCTTCGATGCACAAACCTTTCAACCCGTGACACCCATTGATCGCAACGATGCCATGACGGACAGCTCCAGTCAGATCATGTGTTACCAATCCATGATGGGATACGGATTGGAATCATTTCCCATGCTCCCCCTCATGCCAAAACCACCCTTGAGCATCGTCGGAGAGGGCGTCCTCAATGTCAAAAGGCCGGAATGTTACCTTTATCCCGAGGAAAATGCTTGCAAGCCGGGAGATCACTTCACGCCGGACCATCTCCAGACCGCCAAAGATTTTCTCTTTTATAAAGATTATGAGTTCAATCGACCACCGATCCATGACGCCGCAGTCGTCATGTCACTATTGGCCCTGGTAACAACGTTATCCGCACTGGCGTACGCGTTACTCAAAAAAGACCAGTCGCTCAGCAGGCCTTGATCATCGTTTCGTCCGAGCCAACTCATTCTGGATTCCCGCTTTCGCGGGAATGACGAAAAAAACGCTGAGATTGCAGTTGTTTGTCATTCCCGCGAAAGCGGGAATCCAGACGGAACCGAAGCATCTTCGATGCGCTTTGGCCGAAACGATGATCAAGGCCGCTCAGCATAAAGGATGCTGCAACCTGATAAGGATGGTTGAATCATGCCTGAATTGGCAATCGTCATTCCGACCTATAACGAAAGCAAAAACATCAAACCTTTGGTGGCGCGTCTGGATCAAACCCTCGACGGCATCGATTGGCAGGTTCTATTCGTCGATGACGACTCCCCTGACAACACGGCGGATGTCGTCACCGAGTTGGGACGAAGCCATGCACGGGTGGCCTGCTTGAAGCGGGTGGGGGAGAAGGGATTGTCATCGGCTTGTATCGCCGGCATGCGCCATGTGTGCGCCCCGGTTTACGCGATCATGGATGCCGACTTGCAACACGATGAAACCCGCTTGCCGTTGATGTTGGAACAGATTCGTGTCGGAGCCGACCTGTGTATCGGTACCCGCTATTCCAGCGGTGGCAGCGTTGGCGAATGGGGCATGGTCCGCCAAGTGATCAGCCGTTCGGCTACGTGGATGACCAACTTTCTATTGGGTACACGCCTCTCAGATCCCATGAGCGGGTTTTTCATGGTCACGGACAACGTCATGCACCATGTGTTCAAGGATTTGGAGGGGCAGGGGTTTAAAATATTACTGGATATCGTGGTCCATGCGCGCCAGGATATCGTCATCCGTGAGGTCCCCTTTACCTTTCGTCCCCGGGTGGCCGGCGAAAGCAAGCTCAGGTTATCGGTCATCGTGGCATTATTGGTTTTTCTGGGCAAAAAAGCACCCAGGCGCTTCATGCAGCGTATCTTCCCGGTCCATCCCTGAAAGTTACCGCCCCCATGATGCCCCCACCTGTCGATGAACTGTTGCAACGAGCACTCGGGCATCATGCTAAAGGCCAATTACAACAAGCACATGACCTCTATCAGGAGATCCTGGGAGCGGATCCGGAAAATCCCCAGGCTTTGCACCTGTTGGGTGTCGTCGCGCATCAAATGGGGCGGGATGACCTGGCTTTGGAGATGATTCGCCTGGCCCTGGCGTTCAAACCGGATTATGCCGAGGCGTACAATAATCTGGGTAGCATCCAATGCCGCTCCGGGAATTGGCATGCCGCACGGGCCAGTTTGCAATCGGCGTTGGCCATCCAACCCTCCTATCCCGAAGCCTTGAACAATCTTGGAAATGTTTTTAAAGGGTTACAGCAATGGGATGAGGCCGTCGCAAGTTATCATCGTGCCCTGGCGTTGCGGCCCGACTATGCCGAAGCCTGGAGTAACCTGGGAATGGCTTGTTGGCATCAAGGGCGCTTGGATGAAGCCGTGGAGCATTTGCATAAAGGCGTTGAATTGGCTCCGGAGCGTTTTGAATACCACCTCAATTTGGGCAACATCCTCCGATCATGCAAACGTTGGGATCAGGCCGTGGCCAGTTATCGACTGGCGGTTCGTTTGCAGCCCGCTTCTGCCGAAGCCCTGGTCAACCTTGGAAATGCCCTGGTGGAAATCGGCAGAGCCGATGAAGGGGTGACCCATCTGTGCCGTGGCCTGGAACGCAATGATTCCCTGGCTGAAGGGCATTTTAATCTGGGCAATGCCTACCATCAGCTGCTGCAACCACGAAATGCCGTGATCGCATACCAGAAAGCGCTGGATCTCCAGCCCGACTTCCCGGACGCTTCGTATAATAAAGCCATGTCCCATTTGCTGGCGGGGGATTTACAGGAAGGGTGGCACTTGTACGAATGGCGTTGGCAGACCGAAGGATTCCTGCCCCACAACCGTCCGGAACCCCCTTGGCATGGCACTGAGTTGGCTGGGAAGACCCTTCTGATCCATTGTGAGCAGGGGTTTGGCGACAGCATTCAATTTATCCGTCTGGTACCTTTTATCCAGGCATTCGGTGGTCGCGTGGTGCTGCTGTGTCCACCGGCATTGACCCGTCTGTTCGCCACAGTGCGCGGTATCGATCACCTCGTGGATGATCCAAGCCAACTGCCAGCGTGCGATTGCCAGATACCGCTGTTAAGCTTGCCCAACGTGTTGGGGACTACCCTGGAGACCATCCCATCCGCGATCCCTTATCTAACCGTCGATCCTGAACTGAAGGATTGCTGTCAGCAGCAATTCCGCGACTTGTCAGGCATCCGGGTGGGGGTGGTTTGGCATGGGGATGCGCGACACGGCAATGATCGGAATCGTTCCACGACGGCGAACACCATGGCCCGATTGCAGCGGCGTACGAACCATTCCCTGATAAGCCTGCAAAAAGATGCCAGACCGGAGGAGTTGGCTCATTGGCCCGGTCCGATCCGCCATTCCGGGGAATGGTTGGTGGATTTCGCCCACACAGCCGCTGTCATTGCCAACCTGGATCTGGTGGTGGGTGTCGATACGGCGGTCATCCATCTGGCTGGTGCCCTGGGATGTCCGACCTGGGTGCTGCTACCACGGGTTCCCGACTGGCGCTGGTTGTTGGACCGGACGGATAGCCCCTGGTATCCGGGCATGCGGTTGTTTCGGCAAAAAGTTCCGGGAGAATGGAATGGGGTGATGGACGAAATCGGACGGGCGTTACAATCCGCAGGTCTGAGCAGGCAGGATAATCGTTAAATGACAAAACAAAAAAATATTTCTGAGCAAATCCAGGGTGTGGCCACAAAGGTCCATTTCACTACCGACCAGCGCGGTGGTTCGGTAGCCTTGCTGGAACTTGATGGAAGACGGGTCCAGATTGATTTTTCTTTCGTTCGAGCGCAGGAAAATGAAATAAACAACGGCGATATCGTGGCCGTCAGCGGCACCACCCGTGACGGCATTCTTCAGGCTGTCGCCTATCATAACGTCACGCGGAATGATTCCAAAACCTCCATTGAAGCCAGGTTTTTCTTAAATTTTGGAATTGTGGGTTCCTGTGTCGGTCTTGCCATTCTTTGGGTATTGTCCTACGCACCTTTTAGCGTGCTTGCGGCGTACAGTCCCGAAGAAAAAGGGGCGGTTTCCCTGATGTTCTTCCTTGTGAGCATTGTTTTCTTGTTGCGTAGCCGGAAAATGGTCCAAGCCTACAACAAGCTGATCCATCCGCCCTTGCCTCAGCGCCCGACGGCTAAACAACCGAAAACAAACACTCAACAACAAAGGGACCCAGATTGCACTGAAAGTGCGTCTTGACGGAATACAGCTGATCGCTGCTGTAGCTGCAATGATCACCGATAAAAATCACGGGTGGAATCAGAGAGATGTTTTCATATTCTTCCGACAGCCCGCTTTGGATTCCCCCGGCGATCATGTTGCATATTTCACCAAAACCATCAATAACTTGTGTCATATTGACTGTGGAAACGTGCTGCTCCAACAGCTTGCCCACCAACCCCCTGGCCAATGGCATCTCTGCCACCAAGATCACATTGCCAAAAATCGAACCATTGAAACCACACAGGCTGGTTATTTTCAAATTGTCCGATGTATCGGTGGGGCATACGGTAATGGATTCGATTGATCGATCAAAATAAACGCGAAATACGGACTCCACCGCTTGGTGTATCAGGTAGCTAATGGATTCCCGCATGGCCGGCAGATACAGATAGTTCAGTGAAAAATCGGATCTGTATCGCATCTCCTTCAATAACCCGTGTGGGTCATCCGCGTGATGCAAAATGATTTTCTTAAGTCGTTTAAAACTGACCGGATCCGACTGATGCAACTGGTAGACCAAAGAATCCTGCTCGCAGCGGATGATTTTTCCTGAAAACTCGGCAATCAGGGGATCTTCCTTGGAGCCGCAGCGCATTTTGAGAAGACCATTATTACAGAAACCCATGTCATGTATTTTAATGATATTAATATTTATTCCGGACATGGAGATGTTCTTGACAATACCCCGGTAAACAGAGCCATTATCGCAGTGGATCGAAACTTCAACCGGAAGTTGGGTACGGGAATGTTTACGCTTGTTGGTCACGAAAACCCCTTATGATTCAGGCGAACAGCACATTTCTCAGACCTTGCCGCAGGACAACAGCGTACTTTCTTTGGCAGCCATAGCATAGACCATTATGACAGTGCAACGTATTCACGAAAGTCGGGAGCATTCCTTCTCAAGCAAGTACCTTTTCCCGCAACGCCAAGGTCAGTGTTTCATTCATCCTCTTTTGCTGAACCAAGTCACTGGTCAGCTTATCCAAGCGTTCCACGAGAACTCCGGTTAATTGTCGCAAAATTTTGACCTGCATGGGGGCGTCCAGACGGTTCATGGTCTTTTGATTAATTTTGAATGCTGTAACTCCTTCTTCAGCAACGACATTGGTTGAGCGTGCGTGACCGGTCAAAAAGGTCATTTCACCCAGTATCGCACCTGCTCCCAAGGTGGAAAGCACCCTGCCTGGCAAATCATTCTTGGTGATGGCAACTTGCCCGTCAAGGATGATAAAAAAAGAATCATCCGCGTCCGGGCCCTCTTTGATCAAAAGTTCGGCAGGACTGACAGTAACAAAAAAATCTTCATTCTGTACAAAAATCGCTTTTTCATCGTTGGTAAATCCCTCAAAAAAGGCGATCTGCTCCATAAATCCCATCAACGACATTGTGCCACCCTCCATTTCAATCGGCTACCGTCAATCGCCATTCCCCAGGATTCGGGTATCACTTCCTTGTAACCTCAGACTGCTGGCTAACGTGTCATCAAGCGGCGACTGGCACTTTAGCCGTGACTGGAAAAGATTCAGTATAAGAGCGATGGTTGCCAAGATCAAAAACAAAATCCAGGGTGCGACCAATCTTTAGCTTGTCATAAATGAATGACCCGTTATGAACAACTGTCTTGATCCATTCATTTATAAACGCTTTAAAATACAGGTATCTGACCACGATCCGGGATCATGGTGTGGATAGAGAATTTCCATTGCACTTTAACGAAAATAACGCTAATCTATCATGCTCGAGTGTGTTTGCGAGAGGTGGAACTGAATAGCATTCCCTCCCGACCAGTCTCCGCAATGTCAGTGATTATCCACAATCGGTCGTGCCAAACTGGCAGACAACCTATTGGCGGCTCCACATCTAAGGATGCGACCCTGGAATTTCTGTTCAATACCTTGTCCCAACGCCTGAGTCTCGTGATACAAGATAACCATGATCGGTAAAGAAGTCCTTTGGGCGTGGCTTCTCGATCATATAATAAGAAAGTTGGTACTTCCATGAAAATTAACTATTCTCATTTACATCTGTGCAAAACTTGTCATGGCACCGGGTTGATCGCACCACCTGAAGGTACCCGCGCCTCGTTTTTTCCTTGTGACCGATGTATGGGACGAGGAACTATCGAAGAAGAAGACATCATGCACCAAGTTGCCGATGCCATGCGCCCTCATCTGCTGAAAGCCTGTAAGTGTACTGAAGCTCAAAGAAAAAAAGGTACACGATCACCCAATTGCTTCGTGCATGACCTGGACCTTGACGCCATGGCACAAGCCGCTATCCAGGTAGCCGCACGTTTCGACTGAAGGTGAAATGTGTCCAAATCCGGACACATTGACCAAACAGGGACGGCAAAGTTTCGCGGTACCATTGACAAAGACCAGTTAGGCTTGGTAACATGAAACAGTTTTAGAAAGCCCAGATGGCGGAATTGGTAGACGCGCTAGATTCAGGGTCTAGTGGCCTCGCGGTCGTGGAAGTTCGAGTCTTCTTCTGGGCACCATAATACACTTCTCCTTTGCTGGTTACACAATTTGTTGGTGGGTTTCCCGTTTGCTCAATGGGGGTGTCACGGTTTCGACGGGGTATGGAAAGATTTTGGAGGCGGCTCGGCATCGCACCACCGTAATCGGGCGGAACTTTATAATTGCCAACGACGAGCATTATGCTCCGGTGATGGCTGCGGCCTAAAACCGCTGCTTGATCGGGGTCCGGATCCAGGCCCGGCAACAGAAGTCTTACGACAGGATCAAGCCGGAGTGTGAAGGCCGGTTAAAATCCAGGTTCACCCAGTTTTCCGAGGTTACGGAAGCAAAGGATCCAGCCGGTCTGTAACCGGGTCCCGCGCTTATGACCGGCAAAATGGCCGTACATCTTCCAGGTTGAATACATGTTTCGGACGCGGGTTCGACTCCCGCCACCTCCACCAATTTTCTGATAGCTTGTTTTCTCGTTACCGAGGCCGCCCAACCGGGCGGTTTTTGCGAGTGCAAAAAATAATAATGTTTCCAATGGTTACGTAGGAGAGATCGAAATTCCACTTTGTGCGGTGTCGGACCCGCAGGAGTCGAAATCGGCGGTTTCCATTCTCTCTCCGGCCACATTCTCTAAAAGCTGTGGACCCGCCCCATGCGGGTCCGGAAATCTCGGACCCACTTAACGGTATGATATTTTGAGAATATCATTGGCTCCTGATGCTGGACTGGTTCGATGTGAAACTTGGTTGCGGAGAATGGGGGAGAGATTCGAAAGTGGGTCCGGGTGTATTGGTTCTATAACACCTTCGGATTTGCCGGTTGAGTCAATATACTGTCCCCGGATTTTCCCCGCCGAATAATTTCCCTGACTTCAAACACGTCCAATTCCTTTCCTGCCATGATGTCATCTCCCTGTTAGATGGCTGTTGCAGAGAGATGAAATGGAAAATGAACCGGACTCAAGGGGTG
>PEAK01000097.1 GCA_002753515.1 Magnetococcales bacterium | reverse complement strand
GTCTCGTGTCATTGCTGAATCAACTGCAACGGCTTCAAGGTGCACCATGAACCGCCGTGTACGGAACCGTATGCACGGTGGTGTGGGAGGACGGCGGGGGAGACTCCGCCTCCTACCCGATTCCACTCTTCCGGTGTTGGACGCTTTTTGGACAGGTAATCCACGAGATCATTGAAATCCAACAAACACCTTTGAAGATCTTGATGTTGTTTGTTCAGTACCGGCACGTGGACATCCTCAAGATGATCCAGGAGGTGACTGGGGGAATGATGCGGTACTTTTTTCATGGTCTTCATGGAACCCACCCCGGTATTTCAAGGATA
The DNA here is from genome assembly GCA_002753515.1 of Magnetococcales bacterium. Classification (GTDB taxonomy): domain Bacteria; phylum Pseudomonadota; class Magnetococcia; order Magnetococcales; family UBA8363; genus UBA8363. The sequence goes on along the minus strand of PEAK01000097.1, from coordinate 11,909 downwards.
GAGACTGGAATCAAATCTTCCCAAGTAGGGATGACAGGGTTACGGGTCGGTCCGCTACTGACCAATGGGGGCATAGCGGAGGATGGTTTGTTGATCATTGGTCAAGGTATCCTGCGTCACCCGTGACCCTGAGCCGGTGAAAGGGGTCCAAAACATCAGGTTGTCGGCGCCCGAACCGCTGCAATCGTCCACCTCCACGGAACCCGACCTGTTGGCATCCCGACCGATCGAACACGAAGGGGTATCGTCCAACGGATCGAAGGTCACCCCATCCGCTTCCGTTGTATGAAACAATCCCAGAAAGTGGCCCATTTCATGGGCCGAGGTTTCCCCCAAAAAGTTCGTATCCAGCAGCGAACCCTTTTTGTGCGGCGACAAACCAATAAGGATGCCATTGAATCCCCCCGCCACTCCCATCGAACCTGGAATGGCCGAGGCGATCCCCAAGGCGCCATACTCACTGAAATCATCGACGAAAAACAGGTTGACCGTGTCGGTCCCACCCCGTGCAATGAGCGCTTGCGTCACCGGATCGGTGAAATCAAGGTTGGTCACCAGGTAGCGGGAATCATCGACCAAGGTCATATCACGCACCGTAACCGTGATCTGGCTTTTGGCATAAATGGCCACCAGATGATCCAGGGCCGCCTGGATGGCGCCGGTTGAGAATTTGGAAGCCTTCAACATGTATGGGGCCACGATTATTTTGGTGCCTGAGCCGGGGGTCGGACCGCTCCGGAATGTGACGGACACCTTGAAATCACCGGGTGTGGAGGTTTTGGCACTTTGCAAACGAAAGCTCCAGGAGCCTTCGATACCGATCATCGCCGGCATCCGCGGCACCAACACGCCACAATAATTGGCGACACACGGTTGCAAGGCCATATCCAGGTTTTTCCCCCGGGGATTGGTAACCGATTGGAACGATACCCCGTCATCCCCGACGCTGCTCCCGGTCAGGTGCAATAAAAACGAAACGGGAGGCGATGTTGAAGAACGAAAGGTGCCGCCGCGACCATCGAGTGACGCCAACGTGGCACTGTCAAAGGTAAATGTCGGCGATACATTGTGATCGTTGACCCGGGTGAACGTCACACTGCTGTTGCTGCCGACCGATGTTGCTGTCACCCCGGGTGCCACTTGGTTACCGCTGCTGCTAATGGTGACGGTGGTTGTCGTATCCGAGGAACTCGTGGAGCTGGTATTGGCTACCGTTGCCGAGGAACTGTTACTATCGGCAGCGGACGACGTTGCCGAGAAACCGTCACTGTCTGCGGACGATGCCCCCGGGGAACCGCCACCGCCACCACAGCCGGTGGCGATGATCCACAACGGCAGTGCCAGGGCAACCGTCACAAATACTCGCAAAACTTTGCGCACCATACGTTCAGACACCTCGTTACTCCAAACCGGTTGCGAGGGAACCCGAATCCAGGAGTTGTTGAACACGTTGCGAAACGGCACTGCGTGGCAATTTTTGCAACGTGACCGCAGCGCGCATGCGGATATGTGCATCCGGGTGATCCAACAAAGGTTCGGTTGTCTGAGCCACCCGGGCGGGCTGATCGTTGCCGAAGGCGAAGGCATAGGCTTCCAATTCCCGACGCAACATATCGGGGGCTTGTTCCCGGGCGATACGGTTTTCCAGGAAGAGGGCTACCCGGGGATTGGCGAAGTAGCGCAGGGCGGCCAACGCCCGGAAACGGATCACCGCATACCCATCGGCATTGGCGACAATGTCCATCAAGGCCTGGTCGGTGCCCTCGCCCAGGGTGAGAAACACATCGGGTCGATCACGCCATTCGTATCCCTGCAACAACGGCATGACCCGACTCATGGTGGGTGAAGCCGCGAACGTGGTGGACACCGGAATACACTGGAGTAGCAACAGAATCACCACAACACCCCGAAAACGGGTATTTCTTGGTAAACTGCTTTTCAATTGTGTAACCAATCGATCCCCCTGAGCAACATGCGCCACCGCCCTCTTTCACATCGGTGTCACTTTAAACCAACACCACACCATTGTCCAATACGGACCCTTCCCCCGCATCGGCATCCCCTGGCCAGCCGGGATAGCGAATCAAGCATTTCTTAAAAACTAAACCGCAGCTATCTTGGGATGTGTAGTTATTGTCATCCTCGCGAAAGCGGGGATCCAGAGTACTTTCCTACCTCTCCTGACTTTCTGGATTCCCGCTTTCGCGGGAATGACACTGGAAAACTACGTTTCCCGTGTTAAACCGCAGCTATCTTGGGATGTGTAGTTATTGTCATCCTCGCGAAAGCGGGGATCCAGAGTACTTTCCTACCTCCCCTGACTTTCTGGATTCCCGCTTTCGCCGGAATGACACTGGAAAACGACGTTTCCCGTGTTAGTTGCGGTTTAGGATGTGTAGATAGTGTCATTCCTGCCCTCGAATGCTTTCATCGAGGGCGGGAATGACGCTGGAAAACTACGTTTTCCGTGTTGGTTGCGGTTCAGCTCACCAGATGCGTGGTACAAACTTTTCATCATTGGCTAGCTTGACGCTGTCGCCGGACTGAACGATGACGAACAATCCCTCGTTCATGGCAAATTTATCGACATCGTTATCAATCAGGATGCCGGCCACGGCCCCCATCACCTTCGCGCCTTTTTCGCCTTTGTAGAATTCTTTGAATTCGCGTACCCGTTTTAGATGATCACGGACATCTTCGGCGGTCAGGCGACTCTTGACTTCCACCAGGATAACATGGTCGGTGTTGACCACCATCAGGTCAATCTCCATGCGGCGGCTGTTGTCCAAGCTCTTGGCCTTGACCCGGGGCGAGACAAGATGCACCGGGATGCCCCGCTTGGCGAACAGGGTCTCGCAGGCGGGAGCTACGATCCCTTCGACAAACTCACCCCACCGGCTACCCAGGTTGCCAACCTGCCGGCTGACCTCCTTGACCAAGCGGTCGGTCTCCTGCATCTGCCGGTCGGTTTCCTGTATTCTACGGTCGGTTTCCTGTATTCTACGGTCGGTTTCCTTCATCTGCCGGTCGGTTTCCTGGAATTTACGATCAAGTTCTGCCCTGCGCTCACGGTCTTCCCGGACCATTTCCTGGAACTTACGGTCGGTTTCCTGAAACTTACGGTCGGTTTCCTGAAACTTACGGTCGGTTTCCTGAAACTTACGGTCGGTTTCCTGAAACTTACGGTCGGTTTCCTGAAACTTACGGTCGGTTTCCTGAAACATTCTCCAAACATCATGAAAGGTTACGGCTTGCGACATCACGGTGTCCCCTGTTCACGGCGTTATCAACGCAATTGTATCTGGATTTCGTTAATTTTCGCATGCTAAACCGCAGCTATCTTGGGATGTGTAGATATTGTCATTCCCGCCCTCGAACGCTTTAATCGGGGGCGGGAATGACGCTGGAAAACTACGTTTCCCGTGTTGGTTGCAGTTTAATACGCACGGAAAGACAAAGTTCGCTTTGGGTATCGACCAGTTACCGAAAGAATTCGTCGAAAAATTTTCTCGGTCCATTACACCTTATCCGTGAAAACATCGTCCAGCGACTGGGCATCGAAGATGCGAAGGCTCCACTCCTCCAATGAGGACAGGTCCGCGTTGGCAATTTTTTCCCTGGCCCAGTCAGGTACGGTGCCGAAACGGCGTTGCACTTGGCGCGTCAACATTTCTGCTTTGCCTTTCCGCTCACCTTCCTGCCGAACCATCTGGGTCCATTTTGGATTCGTGTTCTCAATAACGCTTCGCGCAAATTGTGACATCATTTTCTCTTCCTCCTCTGGACGCACCCGCCGGATAATCTCCCGGACATCCTTTTCATCGTAATTCCTGTACGTTTCCACCACATACCTCATGATGAGCATGAAGTCATCGGCGGGAATTTCTGTCAAAACCTCAACGAGAAAATCCTTGATCTCAAGTTGCTTTCCGTCTCTCGTTGCATACTTGGCGGCCAGCAACCACGCTCTCAGGTGGGGTTGCTTGGAAAGCCGATGATCCTCAACGTGGCCCAAATCGAAAAGGGAAAACTTGAAGTCCAGCAGGTATTGCCGCCATCCTGTTGGTGCATCCACCAGTGCCAGAAAATTGTTCGGAATTCGCCATTTGTCCGCTCCATGATATACGACAAGTGGAACAATGGCTGGCAGCCGTTTCCATTTGGGATTTTCTCGTTCCCATTGCTCAAGTGCCCTGATCATGTACCTCAATAATTGCCACCCTACAAACCGGTCCGGATAACTTTTATGGTCAATCAAGGCATACAAAAAGGCTTCTTGTCCATGAACGGTCCTCACCCGAAAAAGCCGGTCCGTCAGGTACTCTTGGAGTTCCTGATCAACGAATGAGCCACCAACCAACTCCGGGAGTTCATCGGACAGCAACTCCGATATTTCGACCGGAAGTCGTTCTCGCAGCAGGCACGCTGTCCTTTTTGGATCCGAGAGCAGGATCTTCAGGAAACGGTCATGCGGGTGGGCAATCTTGCTCATAAAAACGCACCAGCCATATGAGGAATTATGAAAGATTGGATCTTCCTCATTATTTCCACCTTGGCCCATTGGTTGCGCGGTAGGGCAGCACTCCAGCGGATCTGGCGTATGGTCACACGAAAACAGCTATCCCACATTCTGATTGTCCTGAATTTCACCATCCACGTCCACTGAAATTTTCCAAATTTGGCTCCCATTACGCCCAAGATCCTGCCGAATGGGCCAATCGGAAGGGACGCCATTGTCCATTCCAGACCCTTCCCCCGCATCAGCATCCCCTGGCCAGCCAAAGTATCGCAAAAAATATGTTGCAATTATGTCTACATTATCGTAGAGTTCATAACATTGAAAATGAGTACGGCGTACCAAGACTTTCCCACCGAAGTCCTGGTCACACAAACCCGCCTACCATGATTCGGGAAAATCACCATGTCGCGGATGGACGCACGAATGGAATCCTCATTTCTCGCCCTCGTTCTCAGCTTGCCTTCCCAGAACGCCACGGAACGCATGCGGGCATGGCGCACACTCAAAGGTTACGGCGCAGCCGTGTTGCGGGATGGGGTCTATCTCCTGCCCGACACAAAAACGTATCAGGAACGGTTGTCGGACCTGGCCGTTGGCGTGCGGGCCAGCGGGGGCCAAGCCGAGGTACTCCGGGTGACACCCCTGACAACAATCCAGGAAGCGGGCTTCCGCACCCTGTTCGACCGCAGCAAGGAATACGCTCGACTGGGCGCGGAACTGGATAAGCTGGATCCCAACTTTCCCGACACCAACCATCTCAAAAAAACCTTGCGCACCTTGCGCCGACGCTTCAGCGATGTCAGCGACATCGACTTTTTCCCTGGACAGGCGCAGCAGGAAGTGGAAACCCGACTTCTCACCCTGGAACGAGAACTCAATACCCGTCTTTTCCCCGGCGAGCCCAGAACCCGATCAGGAACGGTCGAATCCCTGGACATCAAAGCGTTCCAGGGCTGTCTGTGGGCAACCCGCCGCAACCTGGGGGTGGACCGGCTGACTTCCGCTTGGCTGATACGCCGCTTCATCGATCCGCAAGCGCGTTTCGTTTGGTTCACCTCTCCCGGGGAACTGCCGCCGGAGGCCATTGGTTTCGACTTCGACGGCGCCCGTTTTTTCCACATGGGCGTCCGGGTCACCTTTGAGACGCTGCTGGCCTCCTTCGGACTGGAGGACAATCACGCGTTATCGCGTCTCGCCCGGCTGGTCCATGACCTGGATATGGGTGAGGAGAAAGGGAGCATCGGGGAAGCTCCCGGCTTCCTGGCCTTGCTCAAGGGGATGAAAACCCGCATCCAGGATGACGACCGTCTCCTGGAAGAGGGGGCACGCATCCTGGACGATTACCATCTTTTTTTCTCTAATCAGGAGAAAAACCCATGAATGAGAACAATCCACCCCGCGAACGACCACCCCACCCCACCTTTTGGGAGGCTTTCTTTTATTGGTTGAAACTGGGATTCATCAGTTTCGGGGGGCCTGCCGGACAGATCGCCGTCATGCACCAGGATTTGGTGGAGAAGAAACGCTGGATCTCCGAACATCGGTTTTTGCATGCGCTGAACTATTGCATGGTCTTACCCGGTCCCGAAGCCCAGCAACTGTGCATCTACAATGGTTCTACGCCATCATGTCGGTGGTCGCATTCCTGGCCCTGTGGCGATACAAACAGGACATCATGAAGGTCATCGGCGCCTGCGCCGCCATCGGACTCGTTTACACCTATTTGATATGATCCGGATCGTTGCGGGAGACCCTTATCGTGGCGAACAGGGGGTCTCCTGCCAACATCCCCCAAGTCTTGTCCACGCCTTCCAAAGCGGGGCGTTCTTCAGGTGTCCTGACCCGGGGCGGGTTCCGCCGCATTATAAAACGCCAGTTTGTCGATAATGCCTTCCAAATCCTGCGGAGTGACGTGGTGATACATGTCCTTCCCGGGGGCGATGCGCATATTGGGACCCTGGTTGCATTGCCCCAAGCAGTGAATCTGCTCAATCTCCATCTTCAGCCCACGCCTTTGGATGATCTGTTCCAACTGTTTCACCATCGCCACACTCCCCCCGCCGGCACAGGAGGGTGCTTTCGTGAAACGCTCTTTGATGCAGACGATCAGTTTGTAGGTCATGAGAACGATCTTGAATCCTCTTAGCCGAATGTTGGTCCCGCCTTAAACCGCAGCTATCTTGAGGATGTGTAGTTATTGTCATCCTCGCCCCCGATTCAAGCATTCGAGGGCAGGCTTCAGCGGGGATCCAGAGGACTTTCCTACCTCCCCTGACTTTCTGGATTCCCGCTTTCGCGGGAATGACACTGGAAAACTACGTTTCCCGTGTTGGTTGCGGTTTAAGTAAAGAGTTTCACATTGATTTTTCCCCAAACCGACATCATGCTTAAAGCGTGACCGGGCGTTTTGTCAAGGAGGGTGCCCGATATCGGGACGTTTTTCGCGGCCAATCCCATGCGCCATGGGTGCCCAGCAACTTTAAAGGAATCGATCGATGAATCGACTGCGCCGCCTGCTGTTGACCGGGATGGGTGCCCTGGGGGCCACGTTGGCGGGTTGTAAAACCTTCCCGGTGGTGTTCAATCCCTGTCATTCCCGATTGCCCGACTCCCTGGCGCAACACCCCCTGGTTGCGGAAGCCTGGGAGGGGATCGATACGCACAAGGTTTGGGATTGTCATGCCCATCTGGCCGGAACCGGCGATTCCGGGAGTGGCATCACCCTGGCACCGGAAATGAATTCTTTTTTACATCCGCAACTTTACCTGCAACGCCTGTTTTACTTGAACGCCGCCTGCGTCCCGGATGTCCCCGGGCGCATGGATACGGGCTATGTGGAGCGCCTGCTGCAACTTTTGCTTGCCATGCCTCCCGGGGTCAAGTTGATGCTGCTGGCGTTTGACCGCGCACATGATGCCTCGGGTAATCCCCTGCCGGAACACAGTGCGTTTCATATACCCAACGCCCATGCCCATGCCCTGGCCCAACGCCACCCCGATCATTTTGAATGGATCGCCTCGATTCATCCCTGCCGTCGGGATGCCGTTGCCGCCTTGGAACAGGTCCATGCCCAGGGTGCCCGGGCGATCAAATGGCTGCCGCCGGCGATGAATATTGATCCCGATGACAAACGCTGCCAACCGTTTTACGCCGCCCTGGCGCGTCTGCATCTGCCCCTGTTGACACATGGCGGGGAAGAAAAGGCGGTTCACGGCATCGGCAAACCTGAATTTGGCAATCCCTTGAAGCTGCGACGGGCCTTGGACGCCGGAGTCCGGGTCATTGTGGCGCACTGCGCCTCCCTCGGCGAAGACGAGGATTGGGATCAGGGAAATCGACGGGTAGCCAGCTTTACGTTGTTCGCCCGCATGATGGACCACCCGGCACACCGCAATCTCCTGTTCGCCGATATCTCCGCCATTACCTTGCGCAATCGCGATCCCATGGTGATCCGAACCCTCCTCGAACGCTCCGATTGGCACCCCCGCCTGCTGCACGGCAGCGATTATCCCCTGCCCGGCATCATACCATTGATCGCCCCGGCCCATTTTGTGCGCCGGGGCTTGCTGGCCGAGGAAAAACTACCCTTCTTCCGTGAATTACAAGATTACAACCCACTATTATTCGATTTCGTCCTGAAACGGCACCTCTCCTGGAATAAGCAACACTTCCCCGTTTCCCTGTTTGAAACCCGTCCCTTTTTCCAGCACCCTCAGACCTAGCGACGCCCCATCCACTCACCAGGTACGGGGTACGAATGTCCTGTCATTGGCCAGCTTGACGCTGTCGCCGGATTGGACGATGACGAATAACCCTTGGTTCATGGCGAATTGATCGACATCGTTATCAATCAGGATACCAGCCACGGCACCCATGACCCGTGTACCTTTTTCGCCTTCGTAGAATTCTTTGAATTCGCGCAACCGCTTCAGATGATCACGAACATCTTCGGCGGTCAGGCGACTCTTGACTTCCACCAGGATAACGCAATCGGTATTGACCACCATCAGGTCAATCTCCATGCGGCGGCTGTTGTCCAAGCTCTTGGCCTTGACCCGGGGCGAGACACGATGCACCGGGATACCCCGTTCGACAAACAGTGTCTCACAGGCGGGAGCCACAATGCCTTCGACAAATTCACCCCACCGGCTACCCAGGTTGCCAACCTGCCGGCTGACCTCCTTGACCAAGCGGTCGGTCTCCTGCAACTGCCGGTCGGTTTCCTGCATTCTACGATCGGTCTCCTGCATCTGCCGGTCGGTTTCCTGCATTCTTCGGTCGGTTTCCTTCATTTGCCGGTCGGTTTCCTGCATTCTTCGGTCGGTCTCCTTCGTCTGCCGATCGGTCTCCTGAAATTTGCGGTCCAGTTCCGCTCTGCGCTCCCGGTCTTCTCGGACCATTTCCTGAAATTCACGGTCGGTATTCCGCATTTGCGCGGAAACTTCCTTTATTTGCGCGGAAACTTCCCGAACCAATTTCCAGACATCATCAAAGGTTACGGCCTGCGACATGGGGATCCTCCGATTTGCGGTGTCATCTTAAACCGCAACTATCTTGGGTTGCGTAGTTTTTGTCATCCCCGCGAAAGCGGGGATCCAGAGGACTTTTCTACCTTCCCTGACTTTTTGGATTCCCGCTTTCTCGGGAATGACGCTAGAAAACTACGTTTCCCGTATTGGTTGCGGTTTAACTGAAAATACCAGTTTTGTCCGGCATGGGGAACTTGTATTTCAATCTTGGTGAAACCTTTGTCAAGTCTGCCTTGGAGAGTGGGAATTCCGTTTCATCAGCCCCCGGAAACCGATTCATTCTGAGTGATAAACGTATGGTAGGGCAATTCCAGGAGATGCCGGAAGGTTACGATGAGCGCAACCATGAAGGTGATCAGGCAGGCGCCGAAATAGCCATAACCGTAATAGGGAAAGCCCATATGCATGCTCAAAGAACTCATGAGGATATTGGAAAATAAAAAAATGAGACTGACCTGCAATGCCTTGGCCCGGCAATCAAAATAAGAGAGAACGATATTGAGGAATAAGATGGAGACGTGGTAGAACGCCCCCAATACCCCCAGGCGGAACATGGCCAATTGTTTGAAGTTGATGTCCAACCAGACGAACAATTTCGGCGCCAGGAGAATGGCCAACAGACTGACCCCCCCTTGCAAGATGATAAAATTACGGCCACTGATTTGCACGGCCTGGATCAGTTCCTTATGATTGGCCTGAATCACCTTCAAGTTGGCATGTTTTTGAATATCCCGATAATATTTTAAATAATGTTCGTAGAATCGCGTCTCCATGCTCAGGACGAACGATGCCATGGAGGGGACGATGGTGAGATAGGCCAGGAACATGGCGCTGTCGTAGTTGGAATAAGAGATGAATCCGCCGGCGAGGACTTCGCGTTCGGGTGCGAACCACATGATCCATTTATCGGCCCAGGCCGCCAGATTGAAGGTGAACCCGACGAGTGCCAGATCCCAGTAGCGGCGAAAGCCTTGCATGAAACCAAAAAAATTCTTGGCATCATAGGGATATTCGGCAAACACCCGGGCGATGATGCCAAACAGGATGATCACCAAACCGGCATTGAACCCGGTATACATGCCCAGAACGCCCAAATCCTTGGACAAGAAGGGATTGGATACCGCCCCCATGGTCATGCCCAACAAAAAGATACGCATGACGGTTTTATAATCTTTCAGGGCGGTTACAAAAATGCTCGCCACCCAGATACCGTTGATCAAAAAATAGTTGATGAAGGCGCTGATGGCTGTTAAAAAATCCATCTCCAGGTAATAAAAATAAAAAACAACCGCAATGGGCAATTGGATCGCATAAACCAGGATCAATCCCCCCACCAGGGCGCCTGGGGCCTTGTCCACTTCTTTGAGGTAAATCAAATCCGCGACATGACGGGTGAGAACCATGACGATGGGGCCGGAAATAACCAATGAGAATGAAAAATTATAAATAATCGCGACCCGAAAGGCGATTTGCTGCTCGAAGGTGGTGAACATGGAGCCCAAGGTCAGGATTCCCGTGAGGGCGACGATGGTGAACAACCACGGACCCGTGGCAATCAGCGCCGAATAGGCGAAACCGCTCAACAACCCGGACAGGTCATCCTTGTTGGTCAAGTTGCGCAGTACGAAACCGATACCGGCCATGAGGATTTCTTTCCTACGAAAGTGAGGGGCATTCCAATAAATATCCAGGTCTTGGACATGCTCTCCCTTAATGACTTTTATTGATGAATTATCTTACAGAGGCTTTGGGTGGGGCCATAAATTCTTTCATGCTGGGTTCTACGTGTATCCCCTCGTAGCTTTTCATAGAGGGGGCGACGTAGGGGGGGACGTACGCCTTGGAACCGACTCCAACCAATCCCATTTCGTGTACCAGTTCCGCGTTGATAGCCAGTCCTGATCGGTACGCTTCCTCTGCCCGGACAAAATCGCCACTTGTACGGTAGATGTTGAGTAGATTGGCGTAGTTGCTGAGCATTTCCTCTTTGAGTCCAAGTCCTTTATTGATAGCCAGGCTTTTTTTGTACATTGCCTCGGCTCGCATCAGTTCCCCCCGCTCCTTGTAATGATTACCCAAGGTGTTGAAGGCGATAGCCATTCCCTCCTTGCGTTCCAGTTCCATATGCTTGGTCAGGTTTTTCCGATGCATTTCCCGCACTGGTGCTGGTTCACCATGCGTCTTAAGCTCCAGATCCCCTGATACCTGAGCAACTAAATTATCGCCGGTCAACTTTTCTCCAGGCAGGATAGTACCCATGTCCCATGCCGCGAGACTACCTTTTCCAGTCGAAGCCGTATTCCAACCAGTTGGGACAGAAACCAGCTTCGCGTCCCCTTCCGGGGAATCAGCTTCATCGAATCGTGCAACAATTCCCCTTGTATGTTTTACGTCCCGGACATTCTGGTCGGTTTGAGCAACTACCGGAACTGGAACATCAGGACTTTTTGAAGAAAGGTCCAGTGTCTGCGTGACATCATCCCTATGGGAACGCCATCCGACAATGCCAATTGTGACGATAAGTCCCAGGACGGTAACAACACCAGTGAATTTCCGCAACAGATCCAGAAAATTCGGATCTTTAAGAAGCTGAGCAAATATTTCTTTTTTTAATACAATTTCTAACTTTTCATTATTTTTAGTTGTTGGTTCTTCAGGGGATCCATCTTTTCTGTAGGCGAGCCAAGCTATGTAGGGCTCGCGGAAAAAATAAAATATCCCATTTCCCCTGGCCAATATTCTCTGAATTTGTTAAAATTTTTCCAATTATTCATCAACGGAGAAATGTAATGTAGAGGTTCAGGAACTATGGAAAAATACCGCGCTGCTTCTGAAGGGAAGCGGTAGGCGGAAATTTATTG
>PEAK01000096.1 GCA_002753515.1 Magnetococcales bacterium | reverse complement strand
GAAGGAAAAAGTTATCGAATGAAAGAAAAAATAAAAGAATAAATGAAGAAAATGGGAAGAAAAGGCGGGAAGAACAATTTCAAACCGCTGCTTTTATGACATTTCCAGGCCGATGTCCGCACACCGGGGTGATAAGAGTTCGGATGTGGTTTTGGTGCAAAACCGGCTTAACCGACGTGGGGCGTTGTTGAAAGAGGATGGCCGATTTGGTGGCGTAACCGAAGAGGCACTTGCGCAAGCGTGCAGTTTCTTCAATATGCCGCCTGTTCATTTTGTGGATCAAGAAATGTGGAATCGTCTCGACGCATTGCCTGAACCGACGCCTTTGCTACCGACATGGGGGGTGACTTTTATTGCCTTGGAGGAGATCTCCTCCCGCCAAGCTTACGATGCCTTGTACAGTCGTCCCACGTGGCCCAGTGCAGACAGTGGCATCACCATCGGCATTGGTTATGATCTGAAATTTGCTAAGGATACTTTCAGGGATGATTGGCAAGCGTTGTTGGACCCGGACACCTATTCCGCCCTTGTTCCGTGGCTGGGAAGGACGGGGAGCCAGGAGGGAAAGGAAAGTTTGAAACACACGCGGCAACCGTTTGAAGCCGCCTGGAATGTATATTTAAAACGCACCATTCCAAACGAGGTTCACACAACGCAAAAGGCTTTTCCTGGCTATGATGCCTTATCACCCTTGTGTAAGTCTGCGTTGGTCAGTCTGGTGTACAATCGTGGGACCAGTCTGGTCGGTCCAAGGCGGGTCGAAATGCGTGCCATACACGATCTGATCCAGGAGGGACATCTGGATGGCGTTCCCGACCAATTGATTGCCATGAAACGGTTGTGGCCGGATCTCCCGGGATTGCGCAGTCGTCGTGAACATGAGGCGGAATTATGGAAGAGTGGATTGTGATCTGCTGCGAACGCCAAGCGCACTCGTAGCACCCCATTTTGTCTCCATAAAAGGTGGTCATGACCTCGGGTCATGGGGAATGCCAAACAGGGGGTGTGCCCCGCATCCCCATTCCCGGGGTATGGCCGTCAGGCCGGGTGGGTGCTTGCAGTGGATGGTTCAGGTGGACAGTTCCTAGTGGATGGTTCTTCTTTGATAGATGGGTGACATTATGCCACTCATGCTGGACTTAAATGTCACTCATGGTAGGACACCATGTCACTCATGCTGGACACCATGTCATCCATGGTTCTTTCCGAATTCATTCCCAGGGATGGTCTTTATTGGTTCTACTTTGTCGAAGTCATGTTGGATGGTTGATTGAAAAAATATTGAAAAAAAAAGGGGGGCTGGGGGATTGCCCCCAGTGTTTTGATTTTGCTTTTTCCGCCCCCCTTTACAAGAAGCATTTTCGCGTTTTTTGCGAAAATGCGCCCAGGGGCGTGTCTTAACGGGATCTCTTTCGCGTTTTTTGCGAAAGGGATCCCACCTAATGCCAGAGGCAAAACCAAAAACAAAACCTTGGGTGACTTCGTCCCCCACACTCTCTGATAAGGGGGAATAAAACAAAAACAAAACACTGGAAGCAATCCTTGAGACCCGTTTTCTATTTTAAGAGTACTGTATATCAATGAAATAAAGGCCATATGTTCAGGGTAACGAATGTGACAAAGTGAACTATTGAGGATCATTTAAATACTTTTTAATTGTTGAAATCAATCGGTCTGAATAATATTTAATTTCTGAAACGTCATTTATTTCAATTTTAACAGGTTCATCGGTATCAAATAATTCAATTTTTTTCTTATTGGTAATATTAAAGTGACAGCGACATATAGTTTTTCTACGGTTGTCATCAAGTATTATTGCACAATAGGAAAGAGTATCCCGGAAGAGAACTCTTTCAGGATTAACTATTTGTTTTGATATATCTCGCACAATCAGAAAAGCATTATATTCATCTTCTGTCGTAACGATTCCTTCATCAGTATCTTGTTTTTCTGACTGCCCTAATAGTTTCTTTTTTACCTCTGCGTGGTCTTGGACAGATTCACTGGGCATTTCTGGGACAAGGGCGGAACTGATGCGTCTGTTTATTTCATCATTAACAAATTGCCCGCAGGCACGTTTTACCAATTCTGTAAAATTTGCCATAACCTCTTTCGTTAATCTGCCAATATATACCTTTCCAGCAAACAGACGAACAAATTCCTCGGAAGGGTTTTCAAACTCTGCGATCAATCGCTGTTTAATCTCTTTTGTATATTTCAATTCTTCAGCGGCAGAGACAAGGACTTTAATGTCAAATTTTGACTTGGCGAATCGCCTTAATTCATTGAGTTGGGTTTCGTTAGCGGTTTCCAGATTGATTTCCAGAAATGGTCGCTGATCCATTTGATTGGATTTTTCCAGGTCAGTAAAAAATTGATAAGTAATACCATTTGTAAGAATGCCAATTCTTGTGTCGAGAACTGAAAAATACCGATAAAGCTGTGATGCGTGTTCAATGTTCAAATCAACTCCGCACCATTTACACTCTAAAAGCATTACCGCGCAACCATCTTTTATGATAGCGTAATCGACTTTTTCTCCTTTTTTTCCGACCGTATCGGCGGTAAATTCGGGGACTACTTCGCTTGGGTCATAAACATCATAACCAAGTGCTTTGATAAATGGAATAACAAAAGAGTGTTTTGCTGATTCTTCCGTTTTTATGAGTTTTTTCGACTGTTTGATTCTTTTTTGAATTTCTTGAAGGGCAATGATAAATTCCATATATTATCTCACAATCAATTATTGGTGGGTGCCACAGTGTACGAAACCTTTATCACTAAATATCAGCATAGTCAACAGTTTCTTGATTCAATATTATTGATTCTACTTTATCATATTTGATAGCCTGAATATATATACTTTAATTCATTGATATAGATTATTAAAAGAAAAAATTGGGCTTGGTAATTGTCCCAAGGGGTTTGATCCTTATTTTACTTCCCCTTACAGGGGAGGGCGAAGTCATTCAAAGATTTTGGTTTTGATTCTAATCCTTGGCTGGAAACCAGCATTAGGTGCGATCGCTTTCTGAAAAAACGCGAAAGCGATCCCATTAGGGCGAGCCCCCGGGCGCATTTTTGCAAAAAAACGCGAAAATGCTTCGTGTAAAGGGGGGGCGGGAAAGCAAAATCAAAACCCTGGGGGCAATCCCACAGCCCCCTTTTTTTTCAATATTTTTTCAATCGACCAATAAGCGTGAATCGTATTGAGGTCAGGAGTGGATTGGGTCCAGTGAATTTCCCCTTGTTTACTTCTTAGGTACGGTCATAGAGTGATCTCTTGCCCGAAGTCCCTCGTATACCAGGGATACGGGATATCGTGTGGTGTTTAACGATTATTCCATGGAGTTTATACGTGCAACGTCCCTTTGTTCCGATGATCCTGATCGCTGTGCCATTGACACTATGGTCTTGCCAGACCAAAAAACCGGAGCCTGGACCAAGTCAGTCGGCTTCGCCTGGTGCTACCCAAGTACCAGCAAAACCAACACCCGGGGAAGAAAAAAATGATAAAGAGGGTAAGGTAAAGGTTGGTGGCAAGAGCTTTATTGGTATGAGCATGGAGGAACTGCAACGTACCCTGGGACCACCCAAAGGTATCATCGATTCCACAATTACGGGACGGGCTGCTTCCGAGGCCTGGGTTTATCCCTCGTCTGGCAATGCTTCGTGTCTGGATACCTACGTGGTTGGGGATGCGAGCAAAAAAGTTGAAGACTATTTTTGCCGTTGATAGCTTTGGATGACGGTCCGGGCGATGGCTTCCGGTTCCAGTCCCACAGCGGCCAAGTGTTGTTCCTGGGAACCATAATGGCTGGGGAAGCGGTCGGGAAAACCCAAGCGGAGCAAGCGTGGGGGGTGGGGATGGTGATCCATGAGCCATTCGGCGATGGCGGAACCAAAACCACCGACGATGGTGTGTTCTTCCAGGGAAACAAGAAGGGTGTGCCGATCAGCGATGGGTGCCAGCGCGGCTTGGTCCAATGGTTTGACGGTGGGAAAGTGCCAGACGGAGCAGGAAATACCCTTGTTTGTCAGTTGTTGCGCGGCGATCAGGGCGGGATGCGCCATGGCGCCGGTGCATAAGAAGGCGATGTGGGTTCCTTGAGCGAGTTCGATGGCTTGACCGATGACGAAAGGGAGTCCCTTGGGATGGGTAACAGGGTCGCCCCCCTTGGCCAAACGGATGTAGATCGGCCCGGGATGGGATAGGGAGATTTCCATAAAGGCCCGCATTTGCACCGCATCGGAAGGGGCGATGACCGTCATGTTGGGCTGCAAACGCATGAGTGCCAAATCATCCAGGGCAAAGTGGGTGGCTCCGAGGGGGGCATAGACGATACCACCACCGTTACCGATCAGGCGTACCGGCAGATTGGGCAGGCATAGATCAATGGTGACCTGCTCCAGGCAACGGCGAGTGAGAAAGCTGGCGATGGTATTGACGTAGGGGATGAATCCCTCCATGGCCAAACCGGCGGCCATTCCGATCAGGTGTTGTTCGCTGACGCCCTCCATGAAAAAGCGTTCGGGGAACGTTTTACGAAATTCCTTCATGGTTCCCGCCCCCAAATCGGAGCCGAGGAATAAAACCTCCGAATGGTTTTTGGCCAGTTCCAGGACGCAGTTGAGACATGTCTTACGCATGGCGTCCTCCCAGGGCGCTGTAAATGGCTTCCATTTCGGCTGGCGGAATGCGGGATTTGTGATGCCAATCGGGATTGTGTTCGGCCATGGGGATCCCTTTGCCTTTGACGGTGTGGCAAATAATGGCCGTAGGTTGGTTGGCTGCGAGGGGTTGGGTGAAGAGATCCCGCAGGGCGTCCAGATCGTGCCCGTTGACCTCAAAGGTGGCAAAGCCAAAGGCGCGCCATTTGTCGGCCAACGGTTCCAGGGTGACAACGTCGGCGATGGGGCCATAGGATTGCAACTTGTTGTAATCGACGATGGCGATCAGGTTGTTCAGGCGGTGCTGACTGGCGGAAAGGGCGGCTTCCCAGATGGCTCCCTCGTTGATTTCGCCATCGCCCATGATGGCGAATACGCGATGCTTTTGCTGATGCAGGCGGGCGGCGATGGCCATGCCAACGGCGATGGACAGACCGTGACCCAGGGCACCGGTGGAGGCTTCGACCCCGGGAATTTTACCGCGTTCCGGGTGTCCCCCCAGGATGGCGTCAAAATGACAAAAACGATCCAACTCTTCGAGGGGGAAAAAACCAAGATCGGCCAGGATGGCGTAGAGGGCCAAGCATCCATGCCCTTTGCTTAAGATGAGTCGATCCCGTTCGGGAAATGCGGGATCCCGGGGATGGACATGCAAGACGTGGTCGTAAAGGACGCGCAGGATTTCCACCAGGGAGAGGGCGCTTCCCAGATGACCGCGTGTTCCCCCCTCCAAGGCGCGGGCCACCAATCGACGCAGGTGGAGAGAGCGGGAATCCAGGCTTATGGAGTCAGGGGTGTTGTGCATGGTTTCAGGAGGGTCTCTTTCTCTAATTGATCCATGAGTCTCAATGCTTTAAGCATTTGAAGCCGGCAAGCCTGGGTCTGGTTTTGTTGATCGTTGGCGAATGCACGTTGTTGCCATCCTTCGCTGCGAAACTCATTGAGTAAAATATAAATCCATACCACGCCAAACAGGGGGAACAGGCTTTCCAACCGTTGGGAAAAGAGGGGATCCCCGTGGAAAATGCGGTGAAAGCCCTGGAGGAGTTGTTCAGCAGTTGCCCCATGCTGGACTGGTTGTTGGTCTGACTGGTGATAAGATTGTTGATAAAGACAAGCAAGATCCATGCCTGGGTGTAACGCCATATCGCTGGCCAGTTTGACGGGATCGTCCCAACCGAAATATTCAAAATCGAGGAAGATCAGACGGCCATCGCTTTGGCGCAGGGCATTGTGCAGCCCAAAATCAGATGGGCTGGGCAGGCGAAAGTTTTTGGGGAGTGGCGTGGCCCAATCGATGCCGGCTCGTTTGAAAGCTTCCCGGGCTGCGGCATTTTTTTCATGGTAGAACGGCAAAACCCGCCCTTGGATCAAGTGGGCCAGTTCGGGATGTTGGTCAAACGAGGCTTTCAGACGATCATGGCGGCGTTCTATGGTGTCTGTCAGGTTTTGACCCGAGAGGACGGCATCGGTGGCCTCAGGCAGGTCGTGGTCGACGGTGACCAGCCCTGCTTGATACAACGATTCGATGGTAGCCAAGGCTTGATCCACATCTTGGGGGGCGATCTTTTGGACGGGTACCCCTTCGACCCATTCCAAGAGCGACCAACCCTGGTGACGATCCTGGTCTAATAATCGGGGTGCCTGGGTCAGTCCGTGCCGGGCGAAAAAGTGCAAGGCACAGGTTTCCCTTCCCTGACGGTTACGGGGATCTTGGGATGCTTGCCGATAACACTTCAAGGCTTTGGGACCTGCGGTGGTTTCCAGACGGTACAGTTGATTGTTGCCCCCGCGGCGAATTTGGTGCAGGGATACAAAAGTATCTCCGGCAATGCGTCGAGCCAGGGCGTGTATGTCGTCATGTTTCATGGGAAGACCCAATCATGAATGGCATCCCAGTGGGTGAAACGGCGAATGGGCGTCTGGTTGGCTGCCAGACCACCCGGGTCAAACAGGAGTGCCCGGGTATGATCGTGTGGGAAGCCGGGTTCCAGGAAGACTTCAAGGAGGTCATCGACAAACAGATCCAGATGCAAGTTGGTGATTGCTTGCACTTTTTCCTGGCGGGTTGTCGTAAAACAGACATGTTCCGGTCTGAATCCCAATCCCGTGTTGTGGAAAAAATGCTGTGCCGCCATCCATCGGCGGGCGGCCTCTCGCAATGGCCAGCGTCGTTGTTCATCCAAGGGGGAATAGTCTGTTTTGTGACTGACGATGGTCAGGAAGGCCTTGTGTTTGCGGGCGGTTTGGATAAAACGATCGGCTCCGGTCATGAGTGTTGCCATGCCCATTCCGGGTCCGTACACGTGCGCCTGGAGTTCCTGCCATTTGTGTTCCCCATCGGGCAGGTGCCGAATATGTTGCCGTACCTGGCTTTTGGTGGCGGGTGACAGGTCTTCTGACAGCCACCCTTTCAGTTTGGCGGCGGCCATAAAGCTTGCATCGTAGCAGGCGAGGGTGTTGTCCAAATCAAAACCGATGCGCATGTCGGGATTCTAAATAAAATTGATGTGCGGTGGCGACTGGGTGGCGATGGCGTGCAGGTAACGGTTGACCTCATCCATACGACAATTCAGACGGCACTCTTTGATATCGAGTTGTTCGCTGACAAAACGCATTCCTTCCTGACGTTTGGCACCCTGCCATATTTCTTCAAAGGTGTTGTGATGGATATTGCCATATTCAAAGCGTTGATCCATCAAGTAGGCACTGCAACCCGAGACCACCCCGGTGGCCATGATGTGTGCCCAAAGAAACGGGGTGGCGTAGCAACGATCATAGCGGTTGGTGGTATCCAAGGTTTTTTTCATGGTATGTTCCCTGAAAACCAGGGAAAACGTCGGGGTGGACAGGCGTCGGAGTCGTTCACCCAGGTCGAGAAACTGGCTGTAGTCGATGGTTTCGTAGCGCCAGTTGCCGCTGGACAAATGTTGTGAGTACGGTTTGACGACCAGATAGTCCATGCCGATGTTACGGCACAGATGGGCGAGGGTTTCCATTTCGTGGGCGTTGTCTGGAAGGAGCAGGGCTTGGGCGCCCAGGACGCAGGTGAGATGATGGGTGCGTTTGGCGGCGACCATGGCCTGCATGTGTTCCGTCACTTTGGCAAAATCGCTTTCTTTCGTGCGGTGAATAGCGGAATACGTTGGGGCGGTACCGGCGTTGATGGACACCTTCAGCCAGGAGAGACAGGGGAGGGCAAGGTCGATAAAATCGTGGGGCAGTATCGAGGCATTGGTGGTCAGCGAGGTATCCAGGCCTCCTGTTTTGGCGGCGTGGATCATGGGGGCGATCGCCTTATGCAACATCGGTTCCCCTTCGCCGGCAAAATTGACGCTTTTCACCCCCAAACGTGCCATTTCTGGAAACCTTTGCCGCATGATATCCAGATCAAGTCGATCGGGATGATAGCCCACATAATCGACAGCGCAGAATAAACATCGATGATTGCAGGCGCCAATCGGGGAGAGTTCGACATAGATGGGGTAGATGTGGCGCCCTTTGTCCCAGCTCCCTTTGGCTTCCAGCACATCGGCAGTTCGCCTGGGGTGGTAGATCATTTTGTGGCTGTCGAGCTTGTAGGCATCGCTCATGGGCAAGATCCTTCAATATTACGCTTTTTCCGAAAAGATATCGTCCAATGATTGGGCATCCACAAATCGAAGCCCCCATTCCTCTAAAGAGGGCTGCTTGGCCTTGGCAATTTTGTCACTAGCCCAATCAGGAACAGTTCCAAAGCGGCGCTGCAACTGACGCATCAACATTTTGGCCTCGCCTTTTTTTTCGCCTTTTTTTTCGCCCCGTTTTTCACCCCGTTTTTCGCCGAGCCGTTCTATACTCGAAATGTAAGGCATTTTTTGGTTCTCCTCGTAAGCAACAATTTCCGCGTTCAGTCGATTATCAAGCTCTTCTGGTAGATGCAGCACCCAATCGATGAAACGAAAGAGGCTGATCACCTGTTGGCGGTTAAAGTCACTTTGATATAACTTTCGAATTAAACGCCATTTTTCTCGATAACGATCCTCGCTCCGGTGCTTGGTCTTTTTGGCGTGCAGGTGTGCCAATGTGACAATCGCGAATGGATTATGGGACTGTTCCAACTCGGTTTCTGGATAGTCCAACAACTTGACCGAAGTAAAGTGATAGCTTTGTTTCGTTCCCCAAAGGTCGTAACTGAAGTGTGATGGTCGCCAGCCGAGTTCTTCGTCTGCCAGAATGGCCAATCCGACTACCGGCACCCGGTACAGATCATACGCTCGATAGTGGTAGATATACATGCCTTCGGCAAAATTTGTCTTACGATTTCCCTGGATTTCGATATGAATCAATACCCAAAGCTCAACGCCGTCGCATCGCCAAACCTTGACCAGTTTGTCCATGCGCCGGTCACCAATCTTGGATTCTCGGGTGATGCGGGACAGTTCTTTATCGAGAAATTCAAATCCTCGTTTCCAGTCAATGTTTTCATAAGCCACCGGTAGAAAAAACGCTAAAAACTGTTGAAAAAAGGCCTCCAGGATATCCTTCCATGGGATGTCAAAGGCATCATTTGGGAGTATTTCGTTGTTTTCCTTCATGATTGATCGGAAGATCTTCAGCTGGAGGGGGTGTCAAACAATTTTTTCTGTTTCAGCCGGTAAGTGCCGGATGGTTTGTTTTGTTTTTCCAGATCACCCATTGCAACCAATCGTTCCAGCCATGCCTTGTTTTGTTGTTTGGACAGATTGAGAGTCTCGGCGATATGAGATTCTTTCATGGGATGGATCAGGAGTTCCAGTAATAATTCGCGTACGCGGGCGAATAAAAGTTCTGCGGGATCTCCCTGATTGCGTTTGCACGGACTGGCGGATGGTATTGATTTTATCTGGTTTTTCCAGTTGGAGAACTCAGACATAAGCGACAAGGGATCGGTTGTTTCCACGTCATGGAGCAGGGGAAGGGTGGACTGTTGCGGAGGCGGCGGTTCGGTAGCGGGTACCGGGATGAACACGCGATGAAGTTGTTCGGCGTTTTCCGGGTCGGGCCAGGGGAGACCTCCTTTGTTCAGCAAGGGGGCGCAAGCGGGAAAAGTGGTGCCGGAAGTTCTGATATAGATTGGTATTTTTTTTATCTTATCGAGTTGTTCGACGGCTCCCCCCCAGGTACCCCCCCGGTTCAGATCGGCATTGACGACCAGAGCGGCATCGGCGAGGAGATAGATCAGCTTGTTGCGTTGCATGGCGTTGCCGGCGTTAAAGCTGGCCCCGGGGTCGTAGGGGGAGATCAGCAGCAAGCGATTTCCCTGAATGAGATCCCGGTTATCGTGTTGCAGGATGATTTTTTCCAGGGAGTCCGTGAGTACCCCGACCACGTTTCCACCCGCTTCCAAGGCACCACGCATGGCAGCCTGATCGATGCCGATGGCTCCACCCGAGACTATGGTGATTCCGGCGTTTGCAGCCTGCTGGCCAGCGGCAAAGGCATAGTTGGTGAGTATTGCATCCACATGGCGTGATCCAACGATGGCCACCCCACCCGAGTGCAAGTGTTGCATTGGACCACAACCGTAGAGGATGCCTGGTGCCTTGTCTCCCAGGCGTTGGAGGAGGCGTTGCGGATAGCGGGGATCGCTACGATCCATGACCCAAATGTCCCTGGATTGCCAATGTTCCAGGGCTTGGTTCAGAAGTGTGCTACGTTCTAAGAGATGGCGCAGGCGGGATGGATCGATGATGGCATCTTGCTGGAGTTCGTTCGGGATCGTTGAGAGCAGGTTGCCCGGGGCGAGCCCCACATCCTGAAGGCCGCTTGACAGGCGATTCCATTCCTTGGGTGTCAGCAAGGGATAGTGTTGCGCAGCTCCGCCGAACATCAGGGGTGCGGTGAGGAGCAAAGTCGCCCGGGCATCGGCGGACAGCGCTTCCATGATGGGCTTCCTCCAGGTAATTTTTTGTTCTATACCGCAGCTATTTTGGGATACGTAGTTTTTTCATCCCCGCGAAAGCGGGGATCCAGGGGACTTTCCTATCTCCCCTGACTTTCTGGATTCCCGCTTTCGCGGGAATGACGCTGGAAAACTACGTATCCCGAGTTGGTTTCGGTATATAACGGGTAGGATTGACAGAAGCGTTCTGTTACCGTTCCCCGCGAATATTTTGTTTCTGACGCCGCCCCTGCAACAGGGAAAAGAGAATGCCCAGCGCCATCATTTCCGACCCGGCCCAAATCCACGATACCAAAGGATTGCGGTACAAACGAAAGGCCCAGGTGGTCTCGGTCACCGGATCGCCAAGGACGACGTAGATATCTTCCAAAAATTGGGAATAAATGGCGGCTTCGGTCATGGGCATGGGATGATTGTTATAAACCCGTTTTTGTGGTCGCATGATTCTTTTTTTGTTATTTTTTATTCCAGTGACTTCCATGACGGCCTCCTGACCTTTCCAGTTGCTGCCCTGAACGGGTTGCATGGTGGAAAACTGCAGGCGCCAATCGCCCAGGACGACAAAATCGCCTTGGGCCATGGCCAAATCTTTTTCCTCCTGAAACAATCCTGACCCGACAAAGCCAATGGCCATGACCAGGACGCCCAGATGTACCAGAAAGCCGCCATAGCGACGTTTGTTGCGGTTGATGAGGCTCCAGGCAGCCGCCACCACCCCCTGTTGTGTTTGTATTTTTTTGCGGCGAATGGCCAAGCCGAGGTTAAGCAGATGGGTACTGCCAACGAAGAAAACCAAGAGGATGGTCGCCACGGCATAGGGGTGGTGGACCCCCAAGAGCCATGACACGGAGATGCCCCCTGCCAAGCCGATGGCCAGGGGTGGTTTCAGGTATTGGAGCAATCGTCTGCCCTCGATCCCGCGCCAAACCAGGCCGGGTCCGATACCCATCAGGATCAGGATACCCAGCATGATGGGGATGAACACTTTGTTGTAGTACGGCGCGCCAACGGTTACTTTGGAAGCGCCCAAGGTTTCCACGGCCAAGGGGTAGAGCGTTCCCAACAGGACGGTGAGTCCGGCAATGACCAAAAAAAGATTATTGAACAGGAAAGCGGCTTCCGTGGAGAGCAGGCTTTCCAGAGTGACCTTGGAGCGCAGGCGGTCGGAGCGCAGGACCAGCAGGCCGAAGGAGGCCAGCAGCACGACGGCCATGAACATGAGGATGTAGACCCCGCGTCCCGGATCGGAGGCGAAGGCATGGACCGACGACAACACCCCGGAGCGCACCAGGAAGGTTCCCAACAGCGACAGGCTGAAGGTGGTGATGATCAGGAACAGGTTCCATATTTTAAACATGCGCCGATGTTCCTGCACCATGACCGAATGCAAGAATGCGGTGGCGATGAGCCAGGGGATGAACGAGGCATTTTCCACCGGATCCCAGGCCCAATAGCCGCCCCATCCCAGGACGTAATAGGCCCAGTAGGCGCCGAAGACGATCCCGGTGGAGAGCATGGCCCAGGAAAACAAAGTCCAGCGGCGGGTTGCCAGGATCCATTCGTCGGTGATGCGACCGTTGATCAACGCGGCGATGGCAAAGGCGAAAGGGATGGCGAAACCGACGTATCCCATATACAAAAAGGGTGGATGAAACACCATTC
>PEAK01000019.1 GCA_002753515.1 Magnetococcales bacterium | reverse complement strand
GTCTCGTGTCATTGCTGAATCAACTGCAACGGCTTCAAGGTGCACCATGAACCGCCGTGTACGGAACCGTATGCACGGTGGTGTGGGAGGACGGCGGGGGAGACTCCGCCTCCTACCCGATACGAAACGGGCCTTCCGGGGCGCATCCCGAGGGTGGTGGTTACGCTCTCTGGCACCATGCTCAGAAGCCGAGATCTTTCACAAGCTTAGCCATTTCTTCTCCCAGAACGGTATAACCGCGTTGGTTAAAGTGCAGCCAGTCTTTCGGACCGTGGATCAACTCTTTACGGGCGGCTTGGCGTAATACGGGCCGAGTATCGGCAAAGATGGCACCTTGCCGTTCGGAAGCATCGCGAATCATGGCGACCAATTGATCACTGCGAGCAAAGATTTCGGGGGTTGGAAAAGAATTGCCGCGATCCATATAGGATTGCATGATGACATGTTTGGAGAGGACTCGATAGACGGTTATCGTGGAAGGGATATAGGCAATGATTACCGGGGTGTTTGGATAATTACTCCGTAAGGCAGCCAGGGAGCGTTCAAATAGCCATGCGGAAGCGCGAATTTCTTCGTCATTCAGTTCCATTCCCGGTCCTTGCATGCCATCTGGAAGATTGACGGCTTTTTCTCCAATCAGGACTTTGTTGATAGAATAGTTGGTTAAATTTTTGATTCTATCAAGTTTGGGAAGGTCTCTTTTTTTGCCGGACAAGCAGTCAAGGCCACCGCACAAAAACTGAAACAAAAACAGATTGCGTGTCAAATATTTTAATTTCCAACCTGACCAGGGTGGGGCGATATCATCAAAAAAGCCCGCATAAAACATGGCCTTATTCTTTATGAAATCATCCAACACATGGGGTTGATAAAGTTTGTGGTTGTCCAACTCGCCGTCATTGCGTTTAAACGATTTCAAACGTTCATGATTATCGTTTAAATCATTTCCCTCGTAGAAATAGTGGATGAATAGTGTTGGTGTTTCCAGGTTCAATAACCAGGAATGGTTGATATATCGGTCATACTGGACTGGTTCCGTTACCAAGCCATAAATGCTGTCAGCACCACTCTCGCCAAAGCTGACAACATCCCGCCCGGATTTTTCGTGGAGAACATGAATGCTTTGGTAGGGTGGGTTGCCCTGATCTTTAAGTACGGAGAGGAGCCAGTCACCATTACCATTGGCGTAGGAATCCCCCAGCACGGCAATATAATGATGGGGTAGCAATCCATTTTTTGAGCTTTGGGCCAGAGGTCGTAATCCAGGGGGCAAGCGTGATTGTTTTGCCAATGACAGATGTGGGATGATCAGACGCAGAAATATGATTTCCATGGATAGGTAGCCGATGGTCAAACCCAAAAATATCAGTAAAATATTGATACCGAATTGCCAGATTTTTCTATTGCTAGCCAACATGGAATGACTCCGATACGGTGTGCTGCCAGCTCGAGAAATGAAGGGAAACCGTTACATTCAGAAACGGAAATATATAAATGGTTGTGGTGCATCGGCGTTGAAAATAACTACAAGTGCCCAAATGGTCGCATAAAAGGCGGCCTTGAGTGCAATGGGCCATGCATTTACCTTCTCCTGCCATTCTGGCCAGCATAGCAACAGCCATTGTACCAACCAGCCTCCGGCTACCATGGTGACCACCATTGCCATTCCAACCGTAATAACTGCGGGGGGTTGCGAACCATAGAGCAATTGCAGCAGATGCTCCAGGGAACGCATATCGTTGACCCGGAAAGGCACCCATGAGAATGCGATCAAGTGAAACATCAACAGCCCCCGCCAAAATCTCGCCGATGGCAATGTGGGGATGTCGCGTTGCCGATGCCAACCCAGGAATCGTTCCAAGGAGAGTAGCATGCCATGCACCCCTCCCCAAACGACAAAATGCCATTGTGCCCCGTGCCATAACCCGCCGAGCAACATGGTCAGAAGCAGGTTGCGATACTGATGCCAGCGCTGAAGTACCCGATTGCCTCCCAACGCGACATACAAATAGTCGCGCAACCATAAAGAGAGGGACATGTGCCAGCGGCGCCAAAAGTCGGAAAAATTCCAAGCCACATAGGGTTGACGAAAATTTTCAGGCAATTGAAATCCCAATAACCTGGCGGATCCGATAGCGATGTCGGTATAGCCGCTGAAGTCGAAATAGATCTGGAAGGCAAAGGCATAAACACCGATCCATGCGCCCAGGGAATCAACTTGTGCCGTGTGATCAAAAGCTAAATCGACATGGAGCGCAAGAAAATCCGCCAATACGATTTTTTTGAACAGGCCGGTAAAGATGCGATACAGGCTTTCCTCTACGATGGTGGGAGTGAATACAGGGGTACGACGCAGTTGTGGCAAAAAGTCGGCGGCGCGTACAATGGGGCCTGCGATCAGGTGTGGAAAAAAGGCCACCATGAAGACCAGACGATGCCACTGCGGTTCGACGGCGATTTTACGCCGGTAGACGTCGATGGTGTAGCTCAAGGCTTCAAAGGTGAAAAATGAAATACCGACGGGCAGGATAATATTCAAATCCACCCAATCCAGATGCAATCCAAGGCTTTCTGCCAGAGCAGCCATGGAAGAGGAAAAAAAATTGGCATATTTGAAGTAAGCCAAGAGTCCGAGATTGCTGACCAAGGAGAGAGCCAGCAGTTGCTTGCGTTCGGCTTCGGGTTCCGTAACCTGCAGTCGCAGGCAGATCCAGTAATCAAGCGACGAGGTGATGAGCAGTAATAGTACCTGCCAATGATTATTGCTAGCATAAAAATAGAGACTTGCCAACAGCAAAGTCCAAATGCGCACCCTTGGCCAAGCCAGCAAAAACCATCCGACGAGGAGTACCAATAGATAAAAGACAAGATACTCAAGAGAATTAAAAAGCATGAGCCATTATTCCACAGTTTTGCGTGGTGGCAGATACGCCCGTAACCCATTGGCCAGCATGGGGGTGTATTTGGCGATACCCTGACTGTTCATATGATTGAAATCAAAATAGTCTGCATCGTTGAG
Source organism: Magnetococcales bacterium (assembly GCA_002753515.1). Classification (GTDB taxonomy): domain Bacteria; phylum Pseudomonadota; class Magnetococcia; order Magnetococcales; family UBA8363; genus UBA8363. Next base: position 60,529 of record PEAK01000019.1, on the reverse strand, counting down.
TTGTTCCAACGGCAATCGGACATAGGGGAAATGATGCCTCTCAACGATGGGACGAATCTTTTTGTCCATGAAATCTTGCCATTGCTGACGCCGCTGTGGGGCACCATAGGTGAACGGGGCCTCTTCTAATTCGTTGACGATCAGGCGTATGCCGTTGTGCTTGAAAAGTTCGAGAATTTCTTCAAAAAGTCGCATGCGCAGAGGATTCGGTATGACGTGCGTGGGATCCTCACTGGACAACTGGGGGTTGTCTTTTGCAAATATGCGTTGTCCCGCACGAAAGGATTCCGGCTCTATTTCAATACGGTAATATCCACCGCCCCGCATAAGGAGGGTCAGCGAAACAATTTTGCCATTCTCCGCTTTGTATTCAATTTTTTCCACACCTGGTTGTTTCCGGTAGGGAGCAGCCAAATCTTTGAATGTGGTTTGTAAAGGGTCTGATGTTGGGTTGTGATCGAGATGATCATGCTGGGGGAGCATCGGCGGATGCGTGGATCTATCCAGCAGTTTCTTTTCAGTAAGACGTGATAATCTTTGATAATTCCATTTGCTTCGATCCCAGAAATGCTTGATGGATGATGAACTCCAATAGCGTATTCCGATCTCACAGGGTTCGGCACCCCATAGGAAGTAATCAAGCAGTTGCGCTGTGGTCATGGGATAGTGAAGATCACCGCATGTGCTGACACTAAAAAAATTTTGATGGCCAATCGACCAAACCACCGTGGCATGTGTGGGTAACAATGGCAATAGTTTATGCAAAAACGGGTACTGGGATGGAAACCAGAAGCCGAAAAGGCCAAGATTGAAGGAGTGACTTCCCAGAATGGGATCAATCATTTCAGGATGAATGTTGCAAAAAGTTCGGCTGTCACCAAAAAAGAATAGATCCAATTTTTCACGATAGTTGAGCACAAACGCCACTTTTTCTTCCGTGCCATCCCTTCTGGCCCCATAATTGGTCCAATCCATATACCAGGACAATGAGGCCATGATGATGTACGAGAACAGTCCAAACAGCAGCAGGTAACGCAACAGTATGCGCAAAATATCCGGGTTAACCAGCAAGTGTGCATACCCTGGCTGATTTGATTCCATCCAGTGGTTCCTCTGAAATCTTGATTGGGAATTCTACGTCTTATCAAATGGCTGTTCTTCAAACGTCAGCCACCACGAGCCGGGAACGAGAATAATGCCTTTGGGGCCGGATAGTGATTTTCCAGTTTGGATTGATTTGGTGCCTTTAAAGATACCGTATTTTTCCATGTTTGCCAATTCCTTTAACCAAGACTATACAATGGGTGTTGCGAATTGCTTCTCTTTTGCCTTGATGGTTTACATGGGATGGAAATGAATGCATACTGAACCCGGTCAATAATTCGGATTCTTTCTGGAGCCTCTTCACGATCCCTGGTTGCTATCGGCAGAGATGTGATACGTAGCATAAGATTCCTGATAAAGCCAAATAATTGGAGTTGGCATGGTGTCCATAAACTCGTTTAAGTACAGTTATGATGATGTTTTTATGTCGGCGACGACAAAAGGTAATATTGTATCGGCGAGAAAGGTTACGGCACTGCTGACACCATTATTACGGCCTGGCAGCGTAGCCGATTTTGGCTGTGCCGAGGGTGGGTGGTTGTCCGCCTGGAGAGAACAGGGCGTAACCGATACGCTTGGGCTGGATGGACCTTACGTCAATCCGGATCGTCTGTTGATACCAAAAAACGATTTCAAAGTCATGGATTTGGAGAAACCCATCGATTTGGGGAGACGCTTTGATCTGACCATGTCGGTGGAAGTTGCCGAACATGTCTCACCACAGGCTTCCAGGATATTGGTGGAAAACCTGGTCCGTCATGCCCAACTGGTACTCTTTTCCGCCGCCCCTCCAGGGCAGGGGGGGGAACACCATATCAATGAACAATCGTATGATTATTGGAAAAATTTATTCTATCAATGGAATTTTGTGCCACTTGATTATTGCCGTTTGCAGATCAAGGATGATCCAGAAGTGCAGCCCTGGTATCGTTATAATATATTTTTATATGCAGACAAGGATATCCTGCATAAACTACCCGCTCCAGTAACGGCCACTTTGCTCGACCCGGGGATTCCGATCCCGGATATTGCCCCCTGGTGGTATCGATTTCGGAAACAAATTGTACGAAGGTTGCCTTTTTTCCTGTGTCAATGGTTGGCCAAGTGCGCAGTACGAATCAGGGCGCATTGAGCCGCAAATTTCCAAATATTTCGTATTGTATATTGCGGATAGGCGATACTCATTTTCACCCTTTCACAGTGAATACCGCGTGTTGATCCTTGCTGTGAAATGCATGGAGCCACTGCGTTGCAACAGAGTCGGTATGACATTCACAGGCAACATGCCCATTAACAGCGGGGCATAATACCCTTTGGCACGCCCTTTGTCGAGAGCCGGGTTATGGCGCAAGTCGAAGGTGTTGCGTTGCAGGTAATTCTGGATGGACAAAGCCAAATGGCTTGGATTCAAAAGGCACTTGATCGAAATCTGTCCAAATCCTGTCCGTTCAAGAAGATTGGTCAGTGTCTGCGGTTCAAACTGGAAAGTATGTCGTGGCACATGGTTGCCCCCCCAGTATTTGCCGAACAGAAAACGGTCAAAAGAACTAAAATTGGGTACTTCTCCCAACAGCATCCCATTTTGCTTCAACAAGCGGCGCGCCTTGAGCAATTCCGCTACCGGGTCGAGTACATGCTCCAGATAATTATTCATGAAAATGGCGTCATATGTCTCATCCGCTGAAAGAAATTCGGCAAAGACGCCCTGAAAAACCTTGATTCCACGAGACCGGGCCATGGCGACCGCCTTGGCACTGAAATCGATTCCTTCCAAAGAACCGGGTTGCAGGGCTTTCAGTTTGGTCAGGAATTCACCACTGCCGCAACCGACGTCCAGTATGGCGCTGCCTGGTTGCAGGTGACGTTGCAATGATCGCATACTGAAAAAATCGTTTAAAGCAAACAGTGTTTGGAATAATCTCCCCCGTTCCGCAGCACCGGCATGACCATGATAGTCGATGTCATAGGCGTTTTGCAGGTCATCCAAACCGGGGAATGGGTCGATTTGCACGATACCGCAGCTGGAACAGCGCACGTAGTCGAACTGACCGGGAATGCCATATTCCCAATCGCGAATACCCCGCACCATAATTTCTCCATGCTTGGCACCACAGATTCGGCATGTCATTGAGTTCGTCATCGTTTGCCTCCTGGATATCGTCCAAGGGGTGGGTCATCTGCCCTTTTCGGCGGACTGATGTTTCCGCATCGGGGTAGTTTGACAATCATGATGCGGGTCCAGCAGATATTCGCGAATAAAGGTTTCACTCATGGAAGGCAGGCAACCTTGTGTTTCTTTCAGGTGATAATAGGGATTCAATAACATTTTGGCTTGAATTTCACGTAGTGGGGTGTGACGAATATTCCCATAGGGAATTTGGATCAAAGGACAGGAAACCACATCGCCATAGGGTTGCAAACCTATTTTTTCGCGGGCGGCTGGGCAACGAATGTTTGTCAGACTTGAATACAGGTCGGAGCGATTGCTCCAATATTTGGATAACAGCCAGATGAAATACAGTTTCGTCTTATCCGTCAACAACAAATCAAGGCGATTCTTGTAGGCACCCGTCAAGCAGGCTGGGGTGATTTGCAACAGACACCCATTTTTTGCGGCGAGTTGGCAGGTGAGCAGGATGTCGTCGGATTGGACTTTCTGGTTCGTCAGGACCGTATTGTAAATCACCAGAATACCATGCCTGCGGAACAAATCGGTGCATTCCATGATTTTTTGGAAGCTGCCTGGCATGCGGTTGGCGTCGTGGATTTCCGGGAAAGCCGAGTCCAGTCCCATTTCCACCGAATCCAAATGCAAATTGGCTAATTGATCGATACGTTCCCGATTCAGGAGATAGCCGTTGGTACACAGATGCACATAGTTCTGTTTGTTTTTCTTGATATAGGCAATCAGATCAAAAACAAGGTCGGCACCCAGCATGGGCTCGCCACCATTGATGAGAAACTGGAATGCTCCCATTTCCCGAGCCTGATCGATGGCACTCTTGTATTCGTCCACGGTCAGGTGTTCTTTGCGCTCGCGTTCCATATCCATTTCCAGTCGACAGGAACACTGTTCACATTTGGCATTGCAGCGGTAAGTAACAGCCAGTTCCAAAGATCTTAAAGTGGGACTTTGGCCCATCAATCCCGCAGCAACACCTTTTAATATATTTGGGATAATATTATAAGACCGCAAAAGAATGTAAGCACTTTGAGAAATCCTGTTGGCGTGCATTCTCCACAGCAGGGCTCGTTGACACCAGGGACTGGCAAGTACCCGATCGAACTCCGCATGCAGACAATCCAATTCGCTACGAGTCAGATTATGGTTTCCTGAGAAATCCATCTTGCAAGTCCTTATCGTCTCTATTGTACAGTAGCAAGCACTGAGCTGCCCGAATCGTCCAATACAGTGATAATCTTATTGCTATCTGGCCACAGACCGGAACTGGAAAAATTGAAAAACCGTATTCCCCCTTCCGCCTTGGCATCGGTGACAGAGAGTTTGATCCCTTGATCCCATGGCCAGCGTAGCCCGGGCAGACCAGAATCGCCGACGCGCATGCCAGTCAGTAACAATTTTCCGTGATCCAGAGGGGCCAGGACCAGGGTCTGACTGGCGAACTGAGCGACGGATCCCGGGTTCCACCAACCATTCCATCCGGCTGGCAATTCCTTGTCGAGAACAAGTTTCCCACCGGCTTGACGCAGTTGAACCGTGACCGGGGCGGATCCTGAATTGAGCAGGCCGATTTTCCAATCCCCATCTTTCGGTTTATCGTCAAAATAGATGGTGATGGGACGCTGTTGGGAGATGGGGAGATTGCCGTAGTCTTTGTTGATCGGGTTCCAGGTAACCAGATGGGAAATATTGGCTTGCTTGTTGAGCCAAGCACTGCTTTTCTGGTTAAAGGAATGGCGGAAAGCGCCGCAGTCATAACCGCCATAGGCCAGATAATACATGGCTAAAGTGATATCGGTATAAAGTACGTTCTTGCATGGTGTGCTGCCGGTGTACAACAATCGGGGTTGTGCAGGTCCCAATGCAAAATTGTGTTGCGTTCTGAAGCGATTGATGAAATGAGGTGTTGATTTCAAAGAGGTGGTGATTTGGAAAACCAGTTGGTCCACCAAGGATAAGGAAAAGCCCAGAATAAGGACCCAGGTGAAAATGGTGCGGGTGGATTCCGAGTCATTGTTTGCGATTTGCCATACTTCCGTGGTCATGCGTTGCAGGCGATTCGCCCAATGATAGATGCCATATGAGAATATGCCGGTCAGAAGAATGATGAACATGACCCAAATGCGCTTCAAGAGATGGCCGGGATGGACCGGTTGGAAATCGATCAACGAGGCCAACAGTAACATGACGAGCAGGAGCATCCAAAACAGTGTTTCGTAGCGCTCATTCTTGGAAAGGGAGAGTAAGCCGATACCCAGCAGGATAACGATGAACATCGGGTTTTTGAAAAAAATGATGGTGCTTCTAAATCTTTCAATAATGACTGGCAAATGGAAAGAAAATAGCTCCAAGGGGGAATGTTTTGTGATCCCATCCAGTGTTGGAACCCCCGAGCCGGACACCGATAACAGGGGCAGGAGGAAAAACAGCAGGATTAAGACCAAAGATCCGATCAACCATTTCTTTTCGCTATTGGTCAGAGGTCGCCTAGCGAACCACCAATAAATAAGAAGGGATACCACGGACCACATTTTGCCGATCATATGCCAACCCGACATGATAAATATCATGAAGAATAAAAAACGTGCACTTGATGCGCCACGTTGGCGGATATATGCCCAGGTGATCAAGGCAAGTCCAAGCACGAACTCATTGGGTTTGATCAGTAAAAGATCAATGTCCATGACGGAGAGAAGTGTAAGGGCCACTGCTGCGGGACCGGGACCGAATGAGACCCATAACCAGTAGCCCATTGCGGACATGACGAGCAGGGGATAAAACGATGTCAGAAGATTGAAGCTGTCCACATAAGAGAGTCCCAACCGATGCATTCCCCTTTCCAGGAGGTTGGGCCAAGGTTCGGATACTGTGGATGCCCGAACCCATAGGTCCCAGAGATCATAGTCTTCGGTTGCGCTATTGCCCGGAAAGGAATTGAATTGATTGCGCAAGCTTTGCAGGGCTGGGCAGTTCTGGGTAAAGCAGTTGGTGATGCGAATGCTGTGGAATATCCTGGTGAAGTTATCGTCAGCTTCCACGGGAATGGGGCGTTGCAGCATGGGAATGATGGTGATGCTGAATTTGAGACTTATTGCGAAGAGCAGTGCAGCAGCGAAAAGTATCCATGCGGTTCGTGATCCGGGGTGCGATGGTGGTTCGGTCGCGGGTCGAAGCCTTGCGAGAAGCGTGCGGACGGATCTGGAAAGAGTGGCGAAAGTATTCATGGATTTCTACAGGTAGCGCACATTAGGGGTTGGCGTCATCGGCGGGGGGGAAGTTGGTGGTTGATTGTACAAGGTAGGCACTGCGTCCCTGAGATTCAAAATAGGTGCGGACCAGCATTTCGGCGACCAATCCCAGGAGAATGGCCATGATGCCGATCATGAAGGCCATGACCGATGCCAGAGGCAAAGGGGTTTTGATGAGTGATGTGTCTTCAAAAAATTTCAGATAGACCGCGTAGCCGCCACTGAGAAATGAGATCAGGAGGGCGAACAGTCCGAATCCACCGAAAAGATAGATGGGTTTGACGAAATATTTTCCGAGGAATTTTACCACGATCAAATCGAGAGTGACCTTGACGATACGGTTGAGGCCGTATTTCGACAGACCGAATTCCCTGGCATGGTGCGAGACCTCCAGTTCGGTGACCGAGGCCCCCATCCAGTGGGCGTATATGGGTATGAAACGGTGCATTTCGCCGTATAGCTTGACCCCGTGGATGACGCTACGACGATAGGCTTTGATGGTGCATCCGTAATCATGCAGAACAACCCCTGAAATTTTGGAGATCAGCCGGTTGGCGATGCGACTGGGCATAGTACGAATCAAGGAGTTGTCCTTGCGCTCTTTGCGCCAGCCCGATACGACATCGTAGCCCTGATTGAGTTTATCCAGCAATCTTGGGATGTCTTTGGGGTCGTTTTGTCGATCCGAGTCCATGGGGATGATGATTTCCCCTAGGGAGTGATCAATACCTGCCATGATGGCGGCGGTTTGACCAAAATTGCGTCGGAACCGGATGATTTTAAATGATGGATGCCAAGCTGCCACTTCCTGCAATCGTTTCTGAGATTGGTCCAGGCTGCCATCGTCGACCAGGATGACCTCGAAGGGTAACGCGATTGTTTCCAAAACCGCCAGCAGGTCTTGGCAAAGGGGGAGAATGTTGTCCTCCTCGTTATAGACGGGGATGATCACGGAAAGCGTTGGCGTCGGGAGTGGATGCGGGGGGGGTGGCAAGGAGGAGTCCTGATTCGCTGTATGAGGATGAATGAGGGGGATCGGAATCCCAGTGTAAACAATAGTCTCTTTGAACAAAAAAAACAAATTCAAAGTTGACGTCAAGACGGACCATCTCTTTCACGCTGCCTGATTTTCATGGTGTTGCCAAGTGATTTCCCCCATGGTTTCATGGTGGCGGGAACGCGCTATCGAGGCGTGCATCGTGCCGATCCACACCGTACCGCTAAATTTTTGATTGCTTGATAAAATAAATTATCGTTGAATGTGCAGCCAGATCAGTACAATAATTGCATAATTGAATAGGACCGTATGGTTGGCGTGGAAGCTTTTTCCCAGCCCCCATTCCGACTCGCATCGTTAAAATAGGCGAGGCTCCAGAACAGGATAGTCACAATGCTCCATCCTTTGCCACATTCCGAACCCAAAAACAGCCAAGTCGCAGCCAAGAGCGGTATGATCACGATTCATGCCGCCGCTGACCAGCCCTCGGTTGAATTGCCGGATGCCTCGTTTCTTCTCGAGGGGGGGTATGCACGAGAAGGGCAGGATTTGATCATTACCAGCCCGACCGGGGAAATGGTACGTGTCGAAGGTTATTTTTCCTTGCCGCATCCACCACCGCTGGTCCTGGCCAATGGGTCGGGAGTCACGTTCGACACCGTCAAGGCGCTGATCGCGATCGACCAGATGCCAGTGATGTTGGCGGGGCCAACGGAAGCTGCGAGTGGTACCGGAGGGGAAATTCAGGTCGTCGGAAAAATTGAGTCGGTGGTGGGCTCTGTGGAGGCCCGCGGCAAGGATGGGGTGGTGCGTCCCTTGAAGGATGGCGATCCCATTCAGGTGGGTGATCAAATCAGTACCGCCAAAGGTGGTTTGGCCAAACTGGTTTTCAAGGATGGCACGGTTTTTCAGGTTGCCGAAACATCACGCGCCCTCATCAACGAATATGTGTTCAACCCGACCGAAGGCAAGGGGCAGTTCACCGCAACGGTTTTGGCCGGGGCGTTTCGTTATGCCAGTGGTGAGATCGGTCATGTTCACGAGGGGCGCCACTCGACCATCAAGACGCCAACGGCGACGATCGGTATTCGTGGCAGCGAGTTGATGGGTGAGGTGGACCCGACCGGTGGTACCACGGTGGTTCACAAAACCGGTACGTTGGAGATTTCCGATATTTTGGGCAAGGGTATGGTCACACTGACGCAACCCGGCATGGCGACGGCGGTTCGTTTTGGGGGTGGGGCGCCGCAGGCCATCTTTCAGGCCCCGGAACAATTGATCCAACACTTCGAAAACAAGGTTTCCAATCAATCGATCAACAAGGCCAAGGAGGTGGAAATCCTCAAGAAGGCCAATGATCCCGATCACACCAACAAAGACGGTACCAATGCTCCGAAGGAGGGGGAGCAGCACGATAAGGATGGGGCGAAGAAGGATGGACACGATGCCCAGTCGTCTGATGAACATGCGTCCAACAAGGCGGCGGATGGTGACGCGCATGGCAACAAGGATGGCAAGGATGATGCTCATGCCAAGGATGGAACGGGCGACAAGGCGGATAAGGCCGCTGATGCTGGTTCGGCAAAGGATTCGGCCATGTCTCTGGTGCCTCCCGATCCTGCGGCGGCCAAAACAGCAGGTGATGCTGGTTCGGCAAAGGATTCGGCCTTGTCTTTGGTCCCCCCCGATCCCGCTTCTGTGGGCAAGACTGGTGTCGACGCGGCTTTGCTGAAAGGCAACCCATTATCTCCTGCGGCTGCCCCTGTCGCGGATCAACAGGCGGTCCTGCAACCTGTGGCCCCTCCGGCTGATCTTCATATACAGGATATCAAGGCGGTTCTGTATCCGACCAGCAATCTGCTCGCTACTGCTAACAATCTCCCTGTTTCCAATGTCATCACACCTGTTGTGACCCCGGTCTATAATGATCAGAAGAATGCCAGTTCTAACAATGTCTTGCAGGATTCAATCGCCAAAGATATTTTGAAAGTTTCCAGTTATATCAAGACAGTTGTCAATACCCCGGTGACTCCGACGACGAACGAATATATTCCGCCTCCTCAGGTTGTAGTCAATCCGAGTACGTCACCATCGCAAACGACCCAGGCAACGACCCAGCAACCGACGCAAACGTCACAACCGACGCAAACGTCACAACCGACGCAAACAACGCCACCGGTGCAGGTGGCATCGAATGAGACGCCGACGACCAGCACACCGACCATTAATCCTGAGCTGATCCGCAAGGGTGTTTTTGTGGACTCTGCGGTTGGGGGTGTTACGTATAAAACGGCCACTTTTTCCGGTTTGACGAATGCGGATGGTTCGTTCCAATTCCTTCAAGGTGAAAAGGTCATCTTCAGTTTGGGCAATGTGGTTCTGGGGGAGAGTCAGGCACAGGAGGTTGTGACCCCGGCAGAACTGGGTGGTGGTGTGAATTCGGATACCACGGTCAATATTCTAAGATTTTTGCAAAGTTTGGATGCCGATGGCGATCCCAGCAACGGTATTTCCATCAGCGAAACCGTGCGACAGGAAGCGAAGACGCAGTCGATTGATTTCTCGGTTTCCAAGGAGGCGTTTGCGGCGAGCCCGGTCGTGACCCAGATCGTCAAGAGTGCGGGTCATGAACAAATGGTGAGCATTGAAAAGGCGATCAGTCACTTTTTGGTGAGTCAACCCGCTTACACGCCTATTACTGCCATGGCTTCTTCGGTGGATCAGTTGAACGAAAATCCGGATACGTTGCATGGTCCATTGAAGATTGCCTCACTGACGGTCACCGGTGCATCTCCCAATGTGGTCCATTTCGCGGTGACCGGCGGTGACGATGCGTCATTGTTCCAGATTCAGGGAAGTGATTTGTATTTGAATGCCAATGCGGTGGTGGATTATGAGCAAAAGGCAACGCTCAAGGTTGATATTACCGCAACTTCGGACAACTTGCCGCTCAATCCGTATTCGTCGTTGTTCACTTTCAAGGTATTGAATGTCAACGAGGCCCCAACGTTGACGTCTGTAACCGGGCCTGTTGCCACGGTTGGCGAGGATACCACGGCGACGATCACCCTGGCTGATTTGCTGGCGCACGGCAATGCGGCGGATGTGGATAGTCTTGTTGATACCGTTGTGGTGCGTTCGGTGACTTCTGGTCAGTTACTGATCGGAACCTCCCCGGAGACAGCAACACCGTGGGTTTCCGGGACGAACGATATCCTGGATGCAACGCATCATGCTTACTGGACTGGGGCGCTCAATGCCAATGGTCTGTTGGATGCGTTTGCGGTCGTGGTTCGGGATAGTGGTGGTTTGGAGTCCGCGGTTCCAGTTCCGGTGAAAGTTGCCGTGACACCGGTTAATGATGTGCCGGTTCTGACATCGTTTACCGGGTCGGTGGCGACGATTCCGGGGAATACCCAGGCGACGATCACTTTTGACGATCTGTTGCTGCAAAGTGATGCGAAGGATGTGGATGGGACGATCCAAGGTTTTGTGGTCAAGGGTGTGCCGATGGGCCAGTTGATGATTGGCACCAGTCCGGAGACGGCATCGCCTTGGATGGTGGGGTCGAACGATGTCGTGGATGCCATGCACAGCGCCTATTGGAACGGATCCCCCAGTGTTCACGGTACGTTCCAGGCATTGAGCGTTGTGGCGCGGGATGACATGGGTGGAGTGTCGCAGACCCCGGTGATGGTGTCCCTGGATGTGACGGAAGTAACGCCGGTTAATCAAGGGCCGGTGCTGACGTCTTTCAACGGGTCGGTGGTGACGGTTGCGGAGGATACCCAGGCGACGATCACTTTTGACGATTTGTTGTTGCATGGTGATGCGAAAGATGTGGATGGGACGATCCAAGGTTTTGTCGTCAAGGGTGTACCAACGGGCACATTGTTGATTGGTGGTACCCCGGAGACGGCGACACCGTGGATGGTTGGTGTGAATGATACGGTGGATGTCACGCACAGCGCCTATTGGATGGGATCCCCCAATGTTCACGGTACGTTCCAGGCGTTAAGCGTGGTGGCGCGGGATGATGCGGGCGCTGTGTCGTCGATTCCGGTGATGGTGTCGCTGGATGTCACACCGGTCAATGATGTGCCAACGCTGACTGGCTTTACCGGGTCGGTGGTGACGGTTGCGGAGGATACCCGGGCGACGATCACTTTTTCGGATTTGTTGCTGCATGGCGATGCGAAGGATACGGATGGGACGATCCAAGGTTTTGTGGTCAAGGGTGTACCAACGGGTACATTGTGGATTGGTGGTACCCCGGAGACGGCAACGCCCTGGATGTCCGGATCGAATGATACGATCGATATGACACAGAATGCCTATTGGAATGCGGCCCCCGGTGCGCATGGTCTTTTCAATGCGTTGAATGTGGTGGCCCGGGATAATAATGGCGCTGTGTCCCCGACTCCGGTATCGGTCTCTTTGGAAGTGACATCGGTCAATGATGTGCCAACGCTGACTGGCTTTACCGGGTCGGTTGCGACGATTCCCGAGGATACCCAGGCGACGATTACTTTTTCCGATTTGTTGCTGCATGGCGATGCGATGGATGCGGATGGTACGATCCAAGGTTTTGTGGTCCAGGGTGTGCCAACGGGTCAATTGTTGATTGGCACGTCCCCGGGGACGGCAACGCCCTGGATGATGGGGTCGAACGATACGGTGGATGCGATGCACAATGCCTATTGGTCCGCAGCCCCCGATGCCCATGGTATTTTCACGGCGCTTTCCGTGGTGGCGCAAGATAACAATGGCACCCTGTCGCCAACTCCGGTGTCGGTGACGCTGGAGGTGACCCCGGTGAATGACATACCGGTTGGTTCGCTGACCATCGCGGGTAATGCCATCCAAAATGCGACGTTGAGCGTCATCAACACGCTTGTCGATCCCGATGAGACGGGGCCGATGAACTTCAGCTACCAATGGCAGGCGGATGGCAGCACCATCGTCGGGGTCACGGGGGATCACCTGCTTTTGACCGAGAATGAGGTGGGCAAAAAGATTACGGTGACGGCGATTTATTCGGACGGCTTTGGTCAACCGGGGCAGGTCAGCAGTGCGGCGACCGACACGGTGGTCAATGTCAATGATGCCCCCATGGGGTCGGTGATCATTCAGGGTACGGTTGCCGAGGGGCAAACACTCACTGCGACCAACACGCTGATGGATGCTGATGGCATGGGGACGGTTGGTTACCAATGGATGGCGGGTGGCGTGGCCATTGAAGGTGCCACCGGGGATACCCTGTTGTTGTCCGATCCCCTGCTTGGTCAAACCATCAGTGTCGTGGCATCCTACGTCGATGGACATGGCACTGCGGAAAGCGTGACCAGCAATACGACGGGTCCGGTAACGCCCCCGACCCAACTGGTGTTTACCATTACCGGCAATGAGGACACTCCCATTTCCTTTTCGCCGATTCAGACGCAACTTTCGTCTTTGGCTGGCAATGTACCGGGGGATGTTTACGTGATGATCTCCGGGATGCCCACGGGAGCCACCCTTTCCGCAGGTACGAACAATGGGTATGGATCCTGGACCTTGACACCGCAGCAGATTCTCAGTGGACTGACCATTACCCCGCCAAGCAACAGTGCCAATGATTTTGATTTGAACGTGGTTGTCATGCCTTCGGGGTCGGAGATGTATTATGGTTCGCCTTTGGGGTATGGAACGGTTCATGTGGAGGTGAATGCGGTTGCCGATACCCCCGTGATTCTCCCGTCTTTGGAGACGAGCCTGACCTTTCAGGGCTTTGAAACAGGGATTGGGACCACTTCCACCCTGGGTAACGTTCAAGTTGTTGGATCCACGGGTTACGCTACGCCCACCCAGGGCACCCAGCAAGTCCAGCTCAGCAATATGGGTGTCAGCAGGTCCGAGATTGAAACCTTTTTGGGCTTGGCTTCAGGTGGGTTGACTGCAAATGACGGCACCGTGACCAATGGTTCGGCCATAAAAATGAATATGGCCCTTTTGGCGGGTGGGGCGGTTCATCTGGATTGGCTTTTCAAGACCAACGATTATTTGCCCTACAATGATTTCGCCTTTGTCTCCATTTGGGTTCCGGGTGATGCCACGGCAACGTTCCAAAGGTTGTCCGATGTGTCCCAGATTGGCAATTATGGCAACTCGGGCTACCACACGTTTGACTATACGGCACCGACAAGTGGGATGTATACCATCGGGTTGGGTGTGGTCAATGTGCGGGATACGAGCGTCGATTCGGTCGCATATGTGGACAATATCCGCAACGCGGGTGGGGAGGTGACTACCTCGTCCATCCCCTTGAGTTTCACGGCATCGTCGAGCGATACCGATGGTTCTGAAAGCTCGACATTCACCCTGTACGGGGTGCCGGCAACGGTTACGTTGTCTCAAGGAATCGATCAAGGCAATGGTACTTGGTTGCTGACGGCGGCACAAATGAGTGGTTTGACGCTAACCCCGCCACAAGATTCCAGCGAGAATTTTTTCCTGACTGTGACGGCAACGAGGACCGAGGCGGAAAACGGTTCGACGGCATCGTCCACCGAAACGGTTTGGGTGGATGTCACGGGTACGGAGGGGACCCTGGAACCGGGTGGTGTCGGGAACGCGGGTCGGTTGACGGTCGCGCATTATGGGACGAGCCTGGTTTTGGATCCCACGGCAGTGGTGCATCTGGAGTTGGGGGGGACTGTATCCAATACCCAATATGACCATCTCGTTATCCCGGGCAAAGTGGTGTGGGGTGGGACGGTGTCGGTGGATCTGATCAATGGATTCACTCCAACGGTTGGCGATCAGTTCCAGGTTGTCAGCAGTGGTCAATCCCTGGGTGGGGCGGGGCATGTTCAGGGTGTGGATCTGGGCAACGGGATGGTTTTGGAGCCCTTGTTCACAGAGTTTGGCTTGAATTTGGTGACACGGTCTGTGACCTATCAGGGTACCTCGGGAAATGATGAGTATGTGGGTAGCGGTGACAAGGATATCGTGATGGCGGGTGGGGGCAACGATACGTTGACCGCCTGGGGTAGCGACATGCTGTTCGGTGGTGATGGCAACGATGCGTTCACAATGTCTGACACCAGTTTCAGCATGATTGATGGGGGTGCCGGTATCGATACCCTCAAGGTTGGCCTTTCCTTTTTCGATATATCGGCGGTATCGGGCTATCGCCTGTCGGGGATTGATATCATCGATATGATGGCGGGTTCGGGTTCGCATGTATTGAAACTTTCGCCTGAAATGGTCGGTCATCTCCCCGATGCAGGGGGTGAGTTGCGGGTTTGGGGTGATAGCAGTGACTCCCTCGCGATTGGAACGGGTTGGGGGACGCCCGCCACTATCAACGACGCCGACGGTCACACCTACAACGAATACACGCAGGGTTCCATGACGCTGCTGGTGGATTCCACGATTCAGGTCACGACTGCCGACAACTTTTTGCCGACACTGACCGGGTTCCCAAGCGCAGTAACAACGGTCAATGAAGATATGCAGGCCACCATCACGCTGTCGGGACTCCTGAATCATTCGGACGCCGCAGATTTGGACGGTCAAGTGACCGGGTTTGTGGTCAAGAGTGTTGCAAGTGGTCAGCTGATGATTGGCGGGAGTGCTGGAACGGCGACTACTTGGGTCGCAGGTGTGAACGATACGGTGGATGCCACGCACAACGCTTATTGGACCGGGGATCTGAATGCCAATGGGTCACTATCCGCTTTCAACGCTGTGGCATTGGACAATCTGGGTGGACAGTCTGCGACACCGCAACTGGCAACCGTGGATGTCACGTCGGTTAACGATGTGCCTACGTTGACCAACTTTTCGGCACCGGTTGGTACGATTGGCGATGGGGCCGAGGCGACCATCACTTTGCAGGATATGCTGTCCTACTCCAACGCGATGGATATGGATGGGACAGTGACCGGATTCGTGGTCACGGCAGTCGATCAGGGTACCCTCAAAATTGGCACCAGTGCCCAGGATGCGTATTATTGGTCACCCTATTACAATAATGTTGTGGATGCCACACACAATGCCTATTGGACAGCTCCTACCAATGTCCTGGGGAGCAATATCGGGGCATTGCATGTCGTTGCCATGGACGACCAGGGGGCATCGTCGACGAATCCTGTTTCGGTAGCGATGAAGGTTGAACACAACGTTGCGGTTTCCAGTCTGGTTGCCACTGCCGGCTTTGTGGTGGATGGGGCACTTGCGGGCGACCAGACCGGTTACGCCGTGAGTGCGGCTGGCGATTTCAACCATGATGGGATTGATGATTTCCTCATTGGTGCTCCTGGTGTCGGTGCCAATAGTTCCCAGATCGGGGCCGCTTATGTGATCTACGGTAACACCATGGGATTTCCTTCCCATTTGGATCTTTCCATGCAGAGTAACAATGATCGATTCCAATTGGATGGCGTTTCCAACGGTGATCATGCGGGTTCGTCGGTCGGTAGCGCCGGCGATTTCAACGGTGATGGTTATGATGACGTTGTGATCGGTTCCCCTCATAGCACTGGGATTGATTATTTGAAGTCTGGAGAAACCTCTGTTGTGTTTGGCAGTGGGGCGCTACAATCCTCGGCACAGTCACTTTTCAATCTGGGTGCTGGTACTGGATTTCGCATAGCGGGTGTTAACACTGACGATTACAGCGGGTCTTCGGTCAGTTCTGCTGGGGATGTCAATGGCGATGGGATCGATGATCTGTTGGTCGGTGCCCCCTATGCGACCGGTAGCGTTGCCAATTCCGGGGTGGCATATGTGGTGTATGGCTCGCAAACGCTGTATGCGTCCCTGACAACGCAGAATATGCC
Source organism: Magnetococcales bacterium (assembly GCA_002753515.1). Classification (GTDB taxonomy): domain Bacteria; phylum Pseudomonadota; class Magnetococcia; order Magnetococcales; family UBA8363; genus UBA8363. Next base: position 44,173 of record PEAK01000019.1, on the reverse strand, counting down.
GATCGGTCTGGGAAGTCTGGACGCATCAACCGGTTTGCGCGTATCGGGTATGACGATGGGCCAAATGTTGGGGTTCTCGGTGAATCGGGCTGGGGACTTCAATGGCGATGGCATTGGTGACTTGATCGTTGGTGCGCCCGATACATCGAGTGACAACCCTGGTAACGGGGCGGCGTATGTGGTGTTTGGTCAGGGGGCGGGCTTTGGTGCCGCCACCAATCTGGATGTCTCTGCCTTGGTCGGTAGCAATGGTTTCAAGCTGAGCAGCAATGTGGCCGGTGATGGCTTTGGTGTTTCGGTGAAGAGCGCCGGCGATGTCAACGGTGATGGCTATGATGACTTGATCATTGGCGCTGATGGGGCTGGTCCCAATGGCGCTGGAAAGAGTTATGTGGTTTTTGGCGCCGGGGTGACGTCTGCGGGGGTGTTGGATGTTTCCACCTTGGCTGGCAGCAATGGGTTTGCCATCAAAGGGGCGGCGGCTTACGATCAGACAGGAGTGTCGGTGAGTTCGGCTGGTGACATGAATGGGGATGGCTATGCCGACTTGATCGTTGGAACCAATTCGGGAACGGCGACTGTTTTGTTTGGTAAGGCTTCGGGATTCAATGCCGAGGTGGACCTGGCCAACTTGGACCCTGCTGCCGGTTTCCAGATAACCGGTTCCGTGGGTCATATTGCGGTGAGCGGAGCCGGCGATGTCAACCATGATGGTTTGGATGATGTGATCCTCGGTGCGCAAGAAACCGGGGTTGATGGGACAATGTTCGGTTCCAGTACCGTTGTGTTTGGCAACCAGTGGAATACGGGAGGTGCGGCAGCTCAAACCATGGGCGGGAGTACGGATGCTGAAATTCTGCACGGTGGAGCGAGTGATGATGTCCTGGAGGGCAATGGTGGGGCGGACGTGCTGATTGGCGGGGCGGGTAACGATGTACTGGCCATTGCCGATGCAACCTTCCAAAGAGTTGACGGCGGTGGTGGCATGGATGCCCTGCGACTCGATGGCAACTTGAATCTGACCCTGACGCCCACTCTGGCTGGTCGGATCCATAATATTGAGGTCATCGACCTGCAATATGGCGATTTCGGCCATGCCCTGGAGATGACGAGCATCGAGATCAAACAAATGATCGGGTCCGGACACATGCTGCGTGTTCAGGGCGATGCCATGGATTCGCTGTTCCTTTCTGATTTGGGTTGGACCCAGACCAATTCCGTTCCCGTCCCGTTTGATGGCCACGATTATAATGTCTATCAAAAAGGGGGAATTACCGTTCAGGTGGACGCTACCATCAACACCTCTGTTGGCGTGGATCCTGTGGTATTGGACTTGAACGGCGATGGCATTGGTTTGACGGATCGGGATCACGGGGTCCAATTTGACATGAACCTGACGGGAAAACCGCAGGCCACCGGTTGGGTGAACCCGAGCGATGCCTTTTTGTCTTTGGATACGAACCATGATGGCGTGATCAACGATGCCAGCGAATTGTTCTCGGAGCGTATGTTCAAGGGTGTTCATTCGGGGATGGAGGCATTGGCCAAATTTGATGCCAACCAGGATCATCTGATCAATGCCAATGATGCGGTATTCAAGGACTTGCTGCTCTGGCAAGATGCCAGTCACAATGGCATTTCCGAAGCGGACGAATTGTCGACACTGGCAGGGAAAGGAATTGGCTCCATTCAGTTGGACACCACGACCGATGGTCATTGGCAGGGGTCGAACCGAGTGTTGACCAATGGGCATTTCACCTACACCGATGGCCATGATGGTCAGTTGTCGGAGGTGGCTTTGCAGTCGGGTGGTCGGGATGGGGCTACCCATACGGGCGATGCATTTGGTCAACTTTTGCATGGTCGTGAAGCGAATTACACTGATTTGTTCTCTTCCCATGGGGTTGTTGAATCGGGACAGCCGGGTCAGGGAATTTATCCCGTTGCAAAGAGCAACACTGGACAACAAGCGTCTGAAGGCTTATTTCATGGCAATCAATTAGGCGGCGGGGTGGGGGCATCCCCTGAGGAGGTCGCGGGTGGGCCTTCTCTGCACCAAGCTCTGGCTTCCTTTTTGCATCCTGACCAAAGTTCTGTGAGTGGACCGGATGCATGGGGCCGCTATGATACACAGGGTCAGGGAGTGGTGTCTTTGGCTTCCCTGATGAAGTCTGGGACGCATGGTGATCACATGGCTTTCCTGGACCCTGGTGTGAATGCGACACAGGATCATTCCCAGGTGGATCATGACACTGTTGGGAATGTTCCAACCCATTGGCTCGACGGGGCGCCCCCCGTTGACGACGTCTTGCACCATCCGGTTCATGCGTTGGGCGGCTAAAGGGTATCTGTCCATCTTGGCATGAGGTTTCTATGAAGGCGTTGCATTGTCTTGGGAGTGTGTTGGCTATATTTTCGTTTGTTTCCGGGGTATATGCTGAGGAATCCTTGCCGGATGTGCTGACCAAGGTTCTGGAGGGTAACGAAAAGGTTAAGGCAGCGGAACGGGATTTGGCGGCTGCCGGGTATCGCATCAAGGAGGTATTTGGTAACGCCTGGTATCCAAACTTGCAGACAACGGCCAACTATGGCCGGGAACGTCAGGATAACAAACCGTTGGATGCCAATACCGACATGTTTCCCCGGGAATTGGACATCAAGTTGTCGCAGAAACTGTGGGATTTCGGCAAGTCCAATGCCGATGTCCGCATCATGAAATTGCAGTACGATCAACTGGAACAAGCCTTGGAGACGGCGCGGCAGACGGTTCTCCTGGATGCGATCACCGCCTATCTCAATCTGAAGCGGGTGGAAACCGCTTTGGATTATGCCAAACGCTCCGAAGCCAATATTTTAAAGCAGACCGAGATCGAAAACACCAAGGTGCAGGCGGGCCAGGGGTATACCACGGATGTGTTGCAGGCCAAGACACAACTGGCGGGTGCCCAGGCACGGCGTATCCAGGCCGAGGGGGCGCTGGCCCAGGTGAACAACCGGGTTCAGGCGGTATTCAAGAGGGAAATCCAGGGTGTCACCCTGGCCGAGGACTTGCGCATTCCCAGCCATTTGCTGCCCAAGGATTTGGACGAAGCGGTAGCGAAGGCGAAAGAGGACAATCCCCAGGTCAAAAGTTTGGCATTCCTGGCCGAGGTTTTGGCGGATAAGCAAAAAGCATTGAAAGCGGAACGATTCTTTCCGGTGATCAATGCCAGTGTGGAACAAAAGTTCAAGGATTCGGTAGCCGCCATCGAAGGTTATCAGCGGGAAATCCTGGCCAAGGTGGAACTGACGCATCAGTTGAATCTGGGGATGACCGGCAAGACGGCCCTGGAAGCGGCGGAACGGGATGAGGAGGCAGCGCGTATGCGCCTGGAAGATTCCCTGGTACAGATTCGGGAGCAGGTGAGCAATGCTTGGCGCAACCTGGAAACGGCCAAAGCCAATGCAGCCATGTTGCGCAATCAGGCGGAGCTGGCGGAACGGTTTTTGGAGGTGGCAAGGCAAGAGCGTCAGATGGGCAAGCGGTCCCTGCTGGATGTGCTCAATGGGGAAACGGCGCTGATCAATTCCCGTAGCGATGCGGCAGCGGCGGAGGCGGACATTTCCATTGCCGCCTACACCCTGATGAAGGAAGTGGGACACCTGACCATCAAGGAAATGTCTGAGTCATCCCCTTCATCCACGCACTCTGCTTCCGGGAGTCACAAAGGTTTGGCCACGGCATCGGATGCCCCCAAGGTTGAAAAGGTTTCCAAGGAGGAAAAGGGTACCAAGGGTGACAAAGAGGTCGCATCGGATAAGAGTGTGAAGACGGGGAAGAGTGCCAAGTCTGACAAAGCTGCGAAGGCGAAAGCGGTTCGGTCTGAATCCTCACTCAAAGAGGATATCCTTCCGAAGGTTGAGACATTTCCAAAGGCTGGGGATGCCTTGAAACCGGTGAGCGCCCCGAAGGTTGAGGCCACTCCGAAGGCTGAAACCACTTCGAAGGTTGAAACCACCCCGAAGGTTGAATCCACCCCGAAGGTTGAGGCCACTCCGAAGGTTGAATCCACTCCGAAGGTGGAGACCACCCCGAAGGTTGAATCCACCCCGAAGGTTGAAACCGTTGCCCCCCGGGATGAAATGATGCCGCAAGCTGAAAATATTTCCCGGGCTGTACCAAAGCCACAAGCGGTTCATGCCAACAAGGTGGAAACGACATCAGACCGTGGTATTCCACCGGAGGCATTGTGGGTTCCAGAGCCTGATAGCGGTACCCCGGCAACGACAGTTGCTCAAGGTACTTCCATGAAGTGGGAGACACGGGTCGAATCGGTGCCATGAGGGAGATCTTCCGGTTTTTGGCCTCCAGGCCGATACTGGCTATCGAATTGTTGCTTGCTTCCTTGTTGATCAACCTGCTGGGGTTGGCATCGTCGCTGTATGTCATGCAGGTTCTCAATCGTTATGTGTCCAGCGGTGTGGATGCCACCCTGGTGACGCTGACGGTGGGTGTGATTGTGGCGGTCATTGCGGAATGGGTGTTGCGACAGTTGCGTCGCAGCTTGGCGGGTGGTGTTGTCCATGCGCCCATCGGTCGGTTGATTGCCGGATTTTTCAACAGTTTGCTCGGGGTCAAACTGGTTGAACTGCTCAAGCTCCCTCCCGGGGAGCAGCGGGAATTGGTCAATCATCTGGCCACTGCGCAAAAAACCTATACCCCGGCTACCGTTGTTGCCCTCCTGGATCTCCCTTTTGTTGGCTTGTTCGTTGGTGCCCTGTTTCTGATCCACCATTGGATTGGCATCATCGCCAGTCTGTTTTTATCGGTGGTGTTTTTGCTGACTTTGGTACACCAGGGGCGGTTGCAGCAGCCGACGCAGCAATTGGCGCAAAAAGCGGCGCGGGCGGGGGCGTTGACGACATCGGTGATGACGGTGGCCGAATCGGTACGGGCATTTCGCGGTGCCCCCTTGTTGCGGCAACGTTGGTGGGCCGAACAGGCAAGTTTGCACCGGGACCAGACCCGATTGACCAATCGTCAGGAAGGCATTCAAACCCTCACGCAAGGCATTGGCGCTTTGATGGGAGTGGCGGTGATTGCGGTGGGTGCCAAGTTTGCCAACATGGGTTTGATGGATACGGGTTTGTTGATTGGTGCCAACATTATTGCCGCACGCGCCATGGCGCCCCTCCTGAAATGGGCGCAATTGGTTTCCCAACTTGCGAAAGCACGTCAAGGTTTGAAAATTTTGTCCCAATTTGGCCGTTTGCCGTTGGAGAAGCAGGATGGGGTGGTTTTGCAGCAATGGGTTGGCAAGGTTGAACTGAAACAGGTTGCTTTTTCCTGGTCAGAGGCCAGGGGATCGCTATTTTCAGGGATTTCCGCGACTGCGGAACCGGGTAAGGTATTGGCGGTTATCGGGCGAAATGGTTCGGGCAAGACGACGTTGTTGCGTTTATTGGTTGGCGTTTTGCTGCCGGAACGAGGCCATATTTTGGTGGATGGCTACAATCTGGATCAATTGCATCCCGACTGGTGGCACCAGCAGATACTCTACGTCCCCCAGGAACCGTTATTTTTGGATGCGAGTTTGCGGGATAATCTGTTGACCATGCGCCCCGACATGGATGATGAGGCGGTGAACCATCTGGTGGATCGGGTTGGTTTGCGGCGGTTTGTCAATGAAACGCCGCAGGGCCTTGATCTGGTGCTGACGGAGGGGGGGCAACGGTTATCCCCGGGGATCCGGCGGCGCCTGGCCCTGGCGCGGGGTTTGGCGGCGGAAGGTCGTTTGGTCATTCTGGATGAACCTTTGGAGGGGGTTGATAATGAAGGACGGCTGTTGATCGTCGATATGATGCGCCGTTTCGTCGCCGAAGGGCGGACGGTGGTCATTGCCTCGCACGATGCCGGCATGGCCAAGCTGGCGCACCAGGTGATCGATCTGGATGCCACCCTTAAAACGGAACAAGTGGTTGTCGAGCCAGCGTCTTAAGGGGGCGTGTCATGCAGGAATTGCCGTTTGGTGAATTGGATGCGGGGGGGCGGTTTCGGGCGCATGCGATGCTTCTGGGTGTTGTGGGAGTTGTGGCGGCTCTGTTGATTTGGGGACATTTGTCCGCCCTGGACGTCCTGAGCATTACCCAGGGGGAGGTCATCCCCTCCAGCCAAATCAAAAAAATTCAACATTTGGAGGGGGGTATCGTTCGGGAGATTTTTGTCCACGAGGGGCAGACTGTGGAGCGGGATCAACCGTTGCTGGCGTTGGAATCGGTCTCCTCGGGTGCTGATGTGGGTGAGTTGCAATCCCGTATCCTGGCGTTGCAGGCGGAAATACGCCGCCTGGAGGCCGAAGCGGAGGGGCGGAAAACGTTGCGCTTCACCCCGGAGGAAAAGGAAGTGTTGGGCGAGCGGGTGCGCCAGGCGGAAGAACTTTTCGCGGCACGCCGTCTCAATTTGCAAAATACCTTGGAAGGTCAGTCGCAAACCATTGTCCAGCGCCAAAAAGAGTTGCAGGAGATCCAGGCACGGTTGCGACATGCGCAAAAAAAATTGACCCTGGTCAAGGAACAGGTGGATATCAGCGACAAATTGCTCAGGAGCGACATCAACAATCGCTACAATCATCTTGATTTATTAAAAGAATACAATGCGTTGCAAAGCCGCATCGAAGAGGATACGGCGGCATTGGATCGTGCCGAGGCCATGGTCAAGGAAGCCAACCTGAACCAACAATTGGTGACCAATAAATACAATGAAGAGGTGGGCAAACAATTGGAAACGGCGCGTCGGGATTTCAATGAATATCAGGCGCGCATGGGTAAGTTTGCCGATAATGTACGGCGTACCCAGGTCAAATCCCCGGTGCATGGGGTGGTGAAGATGCTTTACGTTGCCACATTGGGCGGGGTGGTCAAACCGGGTGAAACCATTGTCGATATCGTCCCGGAGGATGACAAGCTGGTGGTGGAGGCCAAACTCTCCATTCACGATATCGGCTATGTGGCGGTGGGGCAGATTGCCAAGGTCAGGCTGACCTCGACGGATGCGTCCCGGTTTGGCTATCTGGCGGGCCGGGTGGTCCAGGTCAGTCCCGACACCTTTGTCACCAAGGAGGGGGCACCGTTTTACAAGGTGCGGGTGGAAACCGAGCAGAGTTATTTCACCAGCCGGGGGCAGACCTATCATCTGGTATCGGGGATGGTGTTGCAGGTTTCCATCCTGACGGGTAGCCGCAGTGTCCTGGAATATATTTTATCGCCCTTGTTCAATGCCATGCATTCGGCGCTCGGGGAGCGGTAGGGGGGGTCACAACCCGGCAGCGGCGTAGATCTTTCGCAATCGTTGACGCATGGCGCTGAGCTTGCGGGCCTCTTCGGGTTTGATATGGCTGGCGTTTTCCTCGGATGGGTCGTGAAAGTAGGCGCGTAATAACGCTAATTTTTGTCGTTCCTTGGTGGTCAGGGGGGCCTCTCCGGGTCTGACGAGACGGAGTTCGGCGGCAATGTCCAACAGCCGTTCCCCGGTGGTCAGGGCGGGACGGGGACCCAACGTTGTCATGATCATTTCACCACTGCCGCTGCCGCTACCGCGAATGGTCGCCAGGGAGTAACCACTGGTGCTGCCCGACCAGACAATGGTGCGATTGCGTTCGTTGAAGGCGTCCAACGGGACGACATGTTGCGATTGGGAACGCCCTGCGGAGTCCAATACATAGTGTTTCTGGTTGATGCGTGCCACCAGAATGACATGGGCTGGGCGGCTTCCCGTGGGGGCCAGGGAAACCATACGCATGTCGGATGCGGGTAAGCCCCCTTCCTCCAGGAGTAGAAACTTGGCGATTGCGTAATCCTTGCAGTTCCCCCCCTGGGTGAAGGTTTCCAGGGGGCTTTTCCACTGGGGGAGGTCTTTGTAAGTGACCTGTTTGTTGATGAATTGGTGTGCCCGTTCCAGTTTTTCCACTCCTTCGAGGGTTTGCAACTGTTTGACCGTCTCATCCCAATGTTCGGGATGACGTTGCTGATGGCGTTCGGCAGCCGCTTTCAATCGGGCTATGCGCCCCGAAGGATCGGCCCCGTTGCCTGATGTGGCGAAGATGGCCTCTCCGGGTGACGTTTCCGCCGCAATGGCACTGGGGGCCAATGGCAGCAACGTGAAGATAAAAATCAATGCGAAGGGTATCATGGAATAGCAATATTCGTTTGCATGATGATCAAAGCTCCCTGGTGGCTTCCGGGTCCTCTTTCTCGTCGATTGTGACTCTATCGGAAAAAACATTCCATACCACAAGCGTGATGTGTTTTGTCCACCTGGAATTGGTTGTGTCGAGAGGATTTCAAGAATGAATGATCAGGGATCGGCGAGGGGCGTAACGGGGCGGCAATGATCCCGTGAGTGGAAAACACGTATTGGCATCCCTTGCCAAGATCACCGTTCACTGGCGACTTGGTGAGGGATGCCGATGGTTGGGCCGAGTGCCGCACGATGGGTACACGGGTGGCAACGATCCGCTCGCTTACAGATGCGGATGTAGAGTTAAGGATCGCGACATCGGGGCGTGTTGATGGGAGGTGGAATTCTTTTGTTGGCCAACATTGAAGTAGGAAATGGCATCGTTCATTGAATCAGCCTGAGAACTCAGTTCCTCTGCGGTTGCGGCCATTTCTTCGGAAGCACTGGCATTGCTTTGGATCACTTTATCGAGTTGCTGGATGGATTGGCTGATCTGGCTGATTCCTTCGCGTTGGTCCCTGCTGCATTCGGTGATACCCCGAATGCGATCCGCCGTATCTTGAATGTCGGGAACGAGTTTGGAGATGATGGAACCGGCCTCTTCGGATATGGTGACGCTGGAAGCGGAAAGATGACTGATTTCCCCGGCTGCGACCTGACTGCGTTCCGCAAGCTTTCTGACTTCTGCGGCCACGACGGCGAAACCTTTGCCGTGTTCCCCGGCCCGGGCCGCTTCGATAGCCGCATTGAGGGCCAAGAGGTTGGTTTGACGGGCGATTTCCTCGATGATGCCGATTTTTGATGCAATTTCCTTCATGGCATGGACAGCCTGATTGACAGCGTCCCCGCCCTTGGCCGCATCCTTGGCTGCTTGAACGGCCAGACTTTGTGTGGCACCGGAGCTGTCCGAACTGAGTTGGCAGCTTCCCGTGATTGCGTCAACGGCTGCCGAGGTGGTTTCCAGGGATGCCGCCTGTTCGACCGCCCCCTGTGACAAATTTTGAGCTGATTCCGAGATTGAGTTACAGCCCAATGCCACCTGTCCAGATGCCATCGAAACTTCTGTAATGACTTCGCGCAGTTTGACCACCAGGTTTTGGACGGCCAAATGGATGCCGGTTATATCATGTGATGTGTCCAAGGCCACGGTCAAGTCGCCGGCGGCCACCCGGGTTGCCAATGCGGATATGTCTGCCGGTTCGCCGCCGACAAGTTTCATGATCATGCGGGCTGTTCCCAGGGCCAGTCCCATGGATAACACCAAGCTGACCAGCAGGGTGATCATGGCAACGAAAGAGGCATCTTTACGGATTGAGTCAAAACGGGCATCCGCTTCCTCATTTTCTTTCACCATCGATGCCGAGATGGTTCCAAAGATTTTACCGGCCCGATCCCGATAGCCATCCAATTCACCGTCCACCCGGGATAAGTTTTCCATGGCACCCTTTTCCCCGGCGATGACACTGGCCACGAGGGTGAAATACTCTTCGGCGATGCGGGAAACATAATTTCTATAGAGTTGAGATGCTTCCTCTGCCCAGGCACGTTCCTCGGGGGTGTCCACCAACGTTTTGAGCTGGGACAAATCGTTTTCCATTTGCTTGGAGGCCGCATCCAGGGCTTTTCGCGATTCCCCCAGGTTGCGATTGATGGCGGCGTCTGCGGCGATGCTGTAAACCTGTGCAAATCGTTGGAGGATTTCTTGGAGGGCCAGGGCATTTTTGGACCGTTCCGCCCCCTCATCCTGGAGTTTGCCCAGGTTGGACATGACATGCATCTGATAGGTCGCTCCCACGCCGAATACGGATAATACCAATAAGAAAGAGGCGATGATCTTGGTTTTGATGCGCATGGTGGCGATAGCCATTTTCTTCGTCTCCATCCAGTTGGAATCGAGGGGGCGTTTTGAGGTGACCGTTTGACAGGGTAGGACCGGGAATTCCTCGTATATTTCTTGCTATTCATGTTTTAATTGTACACAAGCACATACTAAACGTTTGCTTACCAGCGCGTCAAGTGGCCGCATATGTACCATTGAAATTGTTCAAGATAGGGCGTCAATCCCGGCAACAACCAATCCGGCGGGCCTTGTTCGTGCCCGATCTGGCGACGTCCAGCGTTGCGTGGGTCATGGTGCGAACAAAGAAATGCGGCGTGACGAAGGGACTTAAGAACACGATCGGGAATGGATTTCCATGAGTTGAAATTAATATTCCAATAACGTTCCCATGGTCTCCTCCTGTTATTGAAAAGATGTTGAGAGATTATTTTTATCAGATTGAAGCTACTCAAACGGAACGGGATGTGGTATTTATAGTATTTTGGTGAGATATGCCATACGTGTGAATGAGATGGTTTGATGTGTAGAGGGTGAATCATTTTATGAATATAAAGATGGAACGCAATATCAGGACATTATTGGCAACGGTCGTGACCCTGCCAGCATTGTTGGGACCCGCCATTGCCTGGGGTTTGAGCGCCAAACTTTTGCCCGAAGGGGTGACACGGCTGCGGGTCTACGAAAATGTCGGCAGTACCGATGGATGGTTCTCCGATAGCTCCGACAGGCAACCGTTGGGGCAGTTGGGTCTGGATAAGCTGAAAGCCAAAGGCATTGCCCCCAGCACCACCAACGTCTACACTATTGGCAACTCTGCCCGTTATCGTCTGTGGCGCACCGATGTGACCTTGGACTATGGTTGGACCGCGAATTTGGACGTTGGTGTGTGGTTGCCTTATTACAGCCACACCACCCGGCAGAGCGCCACGCTGACCCAGGGGGCGGCCTGGTCGGCCCTGACAGCGGCGCAAAAGGCCAGCATCTCAGGTGCGGCAAGCACTCTGGACAGCACTGACCCGACGAATTCCGATTTTGGTGACGTGTTCGTCGGTTTCAAACACCGGGTTTATGGGCTTAACAACGATCCCTTCCGCTTTGCCTTGGGGGGAGGGTTTCGCGCCCCGACCGGTCATGTCGCCAATCCCTTGGACGCCAACGATGTTGCCACCGGCGATGGTCAATGGGATGTAACCTTGGCAACCTGGACCGATTTTCAGGTGAACGACCGTTTTTTCATCAATTTTCTCACGCGGCATGATTACGGCTTGGCGGATTACCGCGATGCTGTTTTCCCCACCAATGCCAGCCAAGCGGGACGGATGCGGTTTCAGCCCGGGATAACCCATCATCTGGAATGGGCACCCCAGTATCAATTCCCGTTTGAGAAATGGGATCTGCTGTCGGAAGTCACCCTGATTTACGATCGCCAGGAGAAGGAGAAACGCCAATCCTTCGATACCGCCGCCGCACGCTATTCCGGGCCACTCGCCGCTACAAACGCAACCGATTGGGATCGGTGGATGATCAAACCTTCGTTGGGGGCACGATTGTTCAAATATGGTGTGCCAGGTGATTTTTACCTCAGTTATGCCCATACCATGGCGGGCAAGAATACCGCCGACCTGGATCTGTTGGAGATGCGAATGGATATCTATTTCAAAGGATTGGATCAATAACCTTTGCCTGTCCGCCACCAGGATCGGGGGAGACGCATCCGCAGTCGCAAGGGGCTGAGGGGGCTTTTCTTCACGTTTTTCGGGGTATGGCTGGTTGTGATCCCGCAGATCGTCATGGCGGGCGCCTCCAATGCGGAGGGGGGCTTTCACCTTTCCCGTTTGATGGATGGGGTGTCGGCCAGCCGTTATGTTTTGGCATTGGAAGACCCGGGCCGCACTCTGACCTTTGAAGAGGTGCGCAATCCCGTCTGGGCACAACGTTTCGTCCCCTTGCCGTCGGGCCGTGCCAACCTGGGACTGAGTTCCTCGGCGTGGTGGCTGAAGTTGGAGGTGGTCAACGATTCTGATCGCCCGCTGCGTTGGTTGTTGGAATCTCCGCATCCCCACAGTCATTTTCTGGATTTTCATGTAGTTGACGAGCATGGGGAGAGCAAAGAGTTTCAGCTCGGAATCATGCGCCCGTTCAGCCACCGCCCGGTCCCCTCCGAATCCTTTGTCGTGCCGGTGGAAACCCCCCCGTTTGGCCGCAGTCACATCTTCGTCCGTCAAAGTTACGAAAAAGCCGGCCTGATGGACACCCAACTGCGCATTTGGTCGCGGGAACATTTCACCAATCATCGCGACCTGATCGGATTGCTTGAAGGTGCCCTTTTTGGCAGTCTGATCTATATGTGTCTGTATAATCTATTCATATTCTTTGCTACCCGGATGGAGGAATATTATTGGTATGTTCTCTATCTGCTGACCTCCGCCATTGCCGGAGCGGCCAACCTTGGATTGGGGCATCGATATTTATATTTCGCTTCTCCGGTACTCTCCAACAACCTTCACATCGTGATGTTCGCCTTCACTTTGTTTTTCGTAATTCAGTTCAGTCGATGTTTCCTTAAATTAAAAATACATTTACCCCGTTTTGACCGTTTTTTCGTGATCGTTAATATCGCCATCGTGCTGGATACGATCCTTCTTCTCCTGGGCATGAGGGCACTGGCGTACACGATTTTCCGTATTATTGTGAGTACGGTTTTTTTGTTCCCCCTTTTGAGCATTTGGGTCTGGTACCAGGGGGAGAAGCAAATCCGTTTCTATGCTATGGCCTGGATCGTTGGCGCATTTTTTTTCAGTTTTTCCATGGGACGTTGGTTTGGATTGAACGAATTCAGCATTTTAAACACCTGGGGACAGCGTATTGCCATCTGGTTTGAAGCGATATTTTTCTCCCTGGCCTTGGCGGACCATATCAATCTGTTGCGTCAGGAAAAGGACACGGCGCAAAAGAGGGAACAGGAAACCTTGCTGCATGCCAAGGAGGAGCTGGAGCAGCGCGTCCAGGAACGGACCCTGGATCTTGAGGGGGCGAAACTCCAGGCGGATGCGGCCAATGCCGCCAAAGGGGCTTTTTTGGCCACCATGAGCCATGAGATTCGCACGCCGATAAACGGAATTCTTGGCATGGCGCATTTGGCCCTGCAAACCCTCCTGACCGGCCAACAACGGGATTATCTCAACAAGATTCAGGCCTCTACCCGATATTTATTGGATATCATCAATGATATTCTTGATTTTTCCAAGCTGGAGGCGGGTCGCCTGGCTGTGGAACGCATCTCATTTTCCCTGGATGATGTTGTGGAAAGCCTTTCCAGCCTTTTTACCGCAAAAGCCCAAGCCCAGGGATTGACATTACATATGGCGATGGATCCAGGGATACCTGATCGCTTGATGGGCGATCCCTTGCGGTTGAAACAGGTGTTGGCCAACCTGATCGGCAACGCCGTCAAGTTTACCGAAACGGGAGGGATCGACGTACACATTGGCCTTGAGTCCCGGGAGGGGGAGCGGGTGACCCTGTCTTTTTCGGTACGGGATAGCGGTATTGGCATGACGGAAGAACAGCAGACGCACCTGTTCCAGGAATTTTCCCAGGTTGATTCCAGCATCAGCCGCAAATATGGTGGTACGGGTCTGGGCCTTTCCATCAGCCAACGATTGGTTACGCAGATGGGAGGGTGCATAGCGGTGCGGAGCGTGCCCGGGGAAGGCAGCACCTTTGGTTTCACCTTGTCCTTTGACCTGGCTGCCGGGGAGGCGTCCGAGGCAAAGCCCGACCGTGACGAACCAACACCCGAATTCGCCCCGGCCCATCTCCTGCTGGTGGAGGACAACCCTATCAATCAACAGGTGGCGCGGGAATTGTTGCAGACGGCCGGCTTGACGGTGACCATTGCCAACAACGGTGTGGAAGCGGTGGCGGCGGTGGAGCACAATCGTTATGATTTGGTGTTGATGGATGTGCAAATGCCCCTGATGGATGGTTTCCAGGCCACCACCCTGATCCACAACGATGCCCGATTCCAGGATCTTCCCATCATTGCCATGACGGCCCATATCCTGGGGAGTGATTTGGAAAGGTGTCGCGGTGCCGGCATGTGTGACCATGTGGGCAAGCCGATTGAGCCCGCTGATCTTTACCGCACGTTGGCGCGTTGGCTCCCCACCCGGCCAAGGCAACACCTACTCCAAACAACGCCAGCGGCGGCAACCTCGGACGCGACTCAAGCCGGGATGGAACCCATTGCCGGCATTGATCTTTTGCAAGGGCTGGCCAGGGTTCGGCACAATCATGTGTTGTTTCGCAAACTGTTGCGGGAATTTTATCAGGACCACAACAACACGGCATTCGCCCTTGCCGAGGCCATACGCCAGGGTCGTTTGGAGGATGCCCAGCGCATAACCCACACCCTCCGTGGTGCGTCTGGCAATTTGGGGGCCGTCAAACTGAGCGAGGCCGCGTCCCATTTGGAAACCGCCCTTAAGACGAACACCCGCATCGACGACCATTGGAGAAAATTTCAGGGGGCCATGGAGGAACTTATGCAGGGTTTGTCGCTACTCAGGGAGGAAGAGGTGGCGGAAACCGGCACTGGCACCGATTACGTAACGGATCGGGAGACCTTGTTGCCCCTGCTTGAAACCATGAAACAATCGTTACGCGAGGCCAATCCCCGATCGATGGATTGGCTGGTTCCCATGGAGCAGGTCGTGGGTCGCGATCTTAGGGACGTCATGGTCCGATTGCGGCAGGAAATCAATGCCTTCCAATTTGAAGAAGCCTTGGTGCTTGTGGAAGAATTGGAGCAACGAATCGGGGTATCGGGATAACGGCATGACCATGAATGCGTCCAAAGCAAGAATCATGATCGTTGATGATGAACGCGTCAACATCAATGTGTTGAATGAAATATTGAAGGATGACTATCAGATCAAAGTGGCCATGAATGGGGAGCAGGCTTTGCAGCGCGCCATATCGGATCCCAAGCCCGACCTGATTTTGTTGGACATTCAGATGCCCGGCATGGGGGGCTACGAGGTCTGTGCCAAGCTCAAGGCCGATCCGCTGACCAGTGACATACCGGTGATTTTCATCACCAACCTGAGCGACGATGATGACGAAAAAAGGGGATTGGATATGGGGGCGGTGGATTATCTCCTCAAGCCCATGCGTCCCGCCATCATTCTGGCCCGGGTGAAGACCCATCTGGGACTCAAGCAGGCCCGAGCCTCACTGGCGCAACGCAACGCCGAACTGGAACGCATGTTGGTCTTGCGCGAGACGGTGGAGAACATTTCCCGGCACGATCTCAAGGGGCCCTTGAGCGCCATACTCGGGGCGACGCAACTGATGCTGGAAGTTGATTCCATACCGCCGGAATACAAAAAATTATTGGCCATGCAGGAACGCGCCGCCTACAAAATATTGGAGATGATCAATCGTTCCCTGGACATGTTGAAAATGGAGCAGGGGACCTATCCGTTGCAGCCTGTTGCGGTGGATCTGTTGAAAGTGATTGGTCGTATTTTCACCGAGGTACGGTATCGGTCGCCCCACATTTTTGTGCAAGGGCAACCGGTAGTGCCGGGACAAACGTTTTGCGTTTTGGGTGAAGAGCTGCTTTACTATTCCATGCTCTCCAACCTGATTAAAAATGCCACTGAGGCCAATCACAACCAGGAGTCCATCACCATTCGCCTGGAGTCCGGCAATCCGGCAGTTGTCAAAATACAAAATTCGATCATGGTCCCCGAGGCCATTCGGGACAATTTTTTTGAAAAATATGTCACCTCGGGAAAACGATCTGGAACGGGTCTCGGAACCTATTCGGCCCGCTTGATCGTCACCACCTTGGGTGGATCCATCCGCATGGACACCTCCCCGGAAATCGGCACCATTATCACGCTGTTTTTGCCCGTTTAAGTCCAGGTATCGTTCAACAAGGCACAAAGCCATGTTTCCAAAAACACCCGCGATCACGTGTTACGACCCCCTGGCCGATTTTTTGGGGGCCGGGGGGGAGCCTTTCACCTATACCTTTGACGATGTCGTCAAATTATCCGGTCATGCCTGTCCGACGATTGCCGGGGCCTTTTTAATGGCCAAGCGGGCTTTGGAACTGCTCTATCCCGACGCCATGCCGCAACGTGGAGATATCGCCATCACCGTTCCCGATCCGGTGGATGCGGGGGTGATCGGCCCCATCACGCAAATCCTGACACTGGTGACCGGAGCAGCCGCAAATAATGGTTTCAAAGGGTTGGGAGATCATTTCAACCGCATGAACCTGATGCGCTTTCGTGAAGAGGCGGCCATGTCGCAATCTTTTCTTTTTGAAAGACTCTCGACCGGAAAGCAGGTACGTTTGCAGTATAACCCGCATGCTTTTCCTCCATCCCCCAAAATTGCGGAACTCCTGCCGCTTTTACTTGCGGATCGTGCGACAACGGCGCAAAAATTGGAGTTCGCCCGAGTCTGGCGGCAAAGGGTATTGGATATTTTGCAGGATGGCGGAACCCACACCGTGTTTCAAGTCTGAGGAGACCCACCCATGTATCTCAAAGGAAAACGTGGTTTGGTATTCGGTATTGCCAACCAGGCCAGTATCGCTTTTGGCTGTGCAAAGGCCATGGTAGATCAGGGGGCGGAAGTTATTGTAACCTATGGAACGGCCAAAGCCGAATCTTTTGTCATACCCCTCCTGCCGGCCTTGAACCATGCCACGGCCCTGCTGTGTGATGTCACCCGGGATGAGCATCTGGACGCGGTATTTTCTTTGGTCAAGGCGCGTTGGGGAACGTTGGATTTCATGATTCATTCCATTGCGTTTGCTCCGATGGAGGACCTGCATGGACGGGTGGTTGATTGTTCCAAAGCCGGTTTTTTGACCGCCATGGATATTTCCTGTCATTCGTTCATCCGTCTCGCCAAACTGAGTGAGCCGCTGATGACCGGGGGTGGTTGTCTGCAAACGATCAGCTATTTCGGATCGCAGCGGGTGGTGCAAAATTATAACATCATGGGTCCCGTCAAGGCGGCTTTGGAGTGTACCACCCAATACATGGCGGCGGAACTGGGGCCCAAAGGGATCCGGGTTCACGCCCTGTCGCCCGGACCATTGCAAACCCGTGCCGCATCGGGCATCAAGGATTTTGATGTGTTGATGGCGAAAGCGGTGGAAAAAGCGCCGCTGCAACGGTTGGTCACCCTTGAGGATGTGGGGGCGACGGCGGCGTTCTTGGCCAGCGATGCCGCTCGTGGTCTCACGGGTAACATTGTTTATATCGATGCCGGCTACCACAGCGTGGACTGATACCCATGGCGCAAATCGAAAACAAAACCATCGATGAAATTCAGGTTGGCGATAGCTGTTTTCTGGAGCGGCGCCTGACACGCGACGACATCCATCTGTTCGCCATCATGTCCGGGGATGTCAATCCGGCGCATTTGGACGATGATTATGCGCAAAAAAGCATTTTTCACGAGGTTATTGCCCATGGCATGTGGGGTGGAGCCTTGATTTCCACGGTGCTGGGCACGCAACTGCCCGGTCCCGGGACGATCTATCTCGAACAAACCCTCAAGTTCAAGCGTCCGGTAACGTTGGGGGATGTGGTGCGGGTCACCTTGAGGGTATTGCAGAAAAATACGGAAAACAGGCGGGTCACCTTTGAATGTTTGTGTACCAACCAGAAACAGGAGGTGGTGATCTCCGGCGAGGCCACCGTCCTGGCGCCCAGCCATAAAATTTCCCGACCCGTGCCCCATTTGCCAGAAATTCGCATGATGGGACAAAAGCATTGGACGGCCTTGCTCATGCAGGTCAAAGAGATGCCCGTTGTGAAAGCTGTGGTCGTCCACCCCGTTTCCCCCATGGCTCTGGAGGGGGTACTCATGGCGGCCCGGGCGGGCATTATCGATCCCATACTCGTTGGCCCCAAGGAACGGATTCGTCAAGCGGCCATGGAAGCCAACCTGGATATGGATACCCTGGAAATTATCGATACGCCACACAGTCATGCCTCGGCCAGTCGAGCGGTCAGCATGGCCCGGCAGGGGGATGTGCAAACCGTGATCAATGGCAGTTTGCCGGTCAAGGAGTTGTTTCAGGCGGTATTGCACCCCGAGACGGGCCTGCGAACCGACAAACGGGCCAGCCATGTGTTCGCCTATGATGTTCCCACCTACGATAAGATGATTTACATCACCGATGCCGGGATCACCCCTTTTCCCACCTTGGAGAATAAAAGGGATATCATTCAAAACGCCATCGATCTGGTCTGGAGAGTGGCGCATGTGCCGCCCAAGGTGGCCATTTTAGCCGCTTCCGATGAAATCAGCGCCGCCCTGCCATCGACCATCGATGCCGCTACCTTGTGTAAGATGGCGGAGCGCAATCAAATCAAGGGGGGCATTCTGGATGGACCCTTGGCTTTTGATTCGGCCATTTCCCCTTCAGCGGCCAAATACAGCAAGCTCAATTCACCGGTAGCGGGACAGGCGGACATATTGGTGGCTCCCGATTTGGAATCGGCCCACCTGTTGGCCAAGCAGTTGGAACATTTGGCCGATGCCAAGGGGGCTGGCATTATTATTGGCACCCGTGTGCCGGTTATTCTCCCGACCCATGCGGAGGATGCCTTTGCGCGCATGGCTTCCTGTGCCCTGGCCACCTTGATGATTGCCAAAGCGGTCTGAGTGTTTCCGAAGTCCACCCTGGAACGGGAACCGATGCGGGTGGAACACTGTGTTGGCTTCGACGTGGGTCAAAGCTGTGATTGAAAATCATTGGCAAGAAAAATAATTGTTTCCTGAACGGTGATCCCGCACAATAGGGACTTGAGAGGGGAGGGATTCGTAAGGATGTGACCCTTACGTCTGCAGGGGGCCGATCTTTATGGTTCAAGGATTGGCATCATGACCATTTCAGGATAAAGCATCATGTCAGATCATGAAGAACAGCAGGAAAGACTCGAAGCCATATTAAAAATATTGGACAAACTGAAAGTGCAAACCCGGGATGGATTGACGGAGAGTCCCGCGATGGATGAGCTTGTCCGGGAAATTGAACATTTGAACGGTTCGGACGGGTGGCGAACGAACTTTTCCTTTGTAGATGAAGCGGGTAAAAGGGAACAGGCCCTCAAGGTGTTGATGGCTTTTGTTGAAAAGGAGCGGGAATCACCCACCTTGCACTGACCAATGAGGCAAACGCTGTGCATGATCGTGAATAGGGCCTACGATGATACCCATTCGTTCCCTGCGCCCCATGGCCCGGTTACCGGTTCCACTCCTGGCGCTGTGTTTTATTTTCATGGTGGTTCGTGCCCACGGGATGGAGACTCCGCCCACCATTCACCTGCTGAGTTATCACAACCATCCCCCGTTTGTGACCGGTCCCGAGCAGGGGTTGACCTTTGACGTGGCCAGATCGTTGACCGAATTGGCCGCCGGAAAGTGGCGGTTTCAAGTTCGCATTGTGCCACGCAGCCGCCTTGATCTGGAGTTGAAACCATGGATCCAGGGACAGTGTACACCACCGACCTCGGCCCCTTGTGGTGATGATTGGAGCGTTCTGTGGGTGAATCCCTCCTGGGGATTTGGCGGCACATCGGAGAACGGTTTCCGCTGGTTGAAAATGTTTGAGGATTCCAACGCCATCATCTCCCTCAAGGAGTTCCCTGTGGACTATCAAACGCCGGAATCACTGCGTGGTTTGCGTTTCGGTGGCATCCGGGGTCACCAATACGTAGGCATTGACGATCTGGTTACAAAGGGCCATATTCAACGGGTCGATGGCAATCACGAACGTGATAATATTATGATGTTGTTGCTGAAACGCTTGGATGTCATCTTGCTTCCGTCATCCACCATCCATTATTTTTTGACCAGCGATGACGCTGTTCGCGAATCAGCCCCCAAAATTCATGTCGCCCCGGTCCGGCATCAATATTTTTGGCGGCATTTCCTGATCCCCGCAACCCGGAAAGATTTGGAAGATTTGTATCAGCGCTGGTTGGACAAGGAAAATTTTCAAAGTATTGACAGATGACCAACCCGACCCGAACCGTTGCCATCAAACACTCCATCAGCATGAAACTGCTCAAGATGGTGTTTGGCACGTATTGTCTGGCGACCGTGATTTTGACGGCGGTGCAAATGTGGATTGAATATTCCAGGGAAACTGAAGAAGTTGTTCAAACCCTTGTCACCTATCAGCCGCTGTTTGAAAAAACGTTATCCAACAATGTCTGGCATGTTGATTTGGCGCAACTGGATGTCACCATCAACAGCATCCTGCAATTGCCGGAGGTAGTTGGCGTCAGCATCCTCGATCCCAACAGCCGTTTTATCGCCCGAAAGGGATTGATTGACATTAAAGAGCGGGACATTGTCGCCCTGGACATGGTCAAAGTTCCGGAAACGCCACCCCGGTTTGCCGCCAACCTTTTTGATCACCACTTTGATCTGGCGGCTCCTGCGGAATCGGGAGTACAGGAAAAACTGGGTCGGGTGATCTTTTATTCCAATTCCGATATCGCTTTTACCCGGGTTAACAAGTTGTTCTGGTCGATCATTTTTTTCGCCAGTCTCAAAACGTTGTTTTTATGGGTTGTCTTCTTATATTTCGGCAATCGCCTGGTTGGCAAACCGTTGTTACACCTGGTCCAGGAAACGGCGCGCTTTTCCATGAATCAAACAGGCAAATCCTTGCGTGTCATAGATAGAAATGTTGATGAAATTCAACAGCTTGATCAATCTTTTGCGGCAATGGAAACCCAGCTTCGAGAGGCCATGGATTCTTTGACCCAGGGCTATGCCAGACTTGATGCCGTCGCTGCTATTTTGGAAATATCTTCAGGTTCCAAACCCATCAACACGCTGTTCCATCAAGTCCTGGAAGAATTGGTCAACAGGGCATGGCTCCCGGTTCAAAATCGAAAAATCCTGGGGGCATGTATTTTTCTTGTTGATACCAACCAAGAAAAACTGGTCATGCAGGCCCATATCAACATGCCCGATGGAGCGATCGAATCGTGTCAGCATGTGGAGATCGGATCTTGTCTGTGTGGACAAGCCTTCAAACGAAGGGAAATGGTTCAGGCCCGCAATCTCCATGACAATGAGTTGAGCAGTCGTCACAGTCATTCCCTGGACGACAACGATTACTATGCCATTCCCATCTGTTCCAGCGACAGAAGTCGTGTCATCGGTGTCCTGACGGGTTATTTCCAATCCTGTCATGGTCGCCATACCAGCGATGCGGATTTCCTGGGGAGTATCGCCAATGCCTTGAGCAGTCTGATTGAGAGAAAGTTCGCTGAAGATGCGTTGAAAACCCACCAGGATTACCTCGAAAACATGGTGGCAACGCGTACCAAACAATTGGCGCATGCCGAACGATTGGCTTGTTTGGGGACTTTTTCCGCGGGCATGGCCCACGAAGTCAACAATCCCAATTCCTTTATCGCCGGCAATATCGACTTTCTCAAACAATTCTGGAATATAAGTCGTCCCATCCTCGATCAGAACAAGCATCTTGATCCCACGGGTCGTGTTGGTGCGTTTCTGACGGAAGTTGATGCGACACTCGACGGCATGCTGGACGGCAGTCGCCGTATCTCTAAAATTGTCGATAGCCTCAAAGCCTATTCCCGGGGCGGAATGGAAACCGACAAGGTGGAATGCCGGTTGTTGGATCCGGTACAAGATGCTGGCAACCTGTTGAAGTATCGTATCAAGAAGGGATTTTCCTTAAAGATTGATGTGCCAACCACTATTATGGTGATATGTGATCGTCAGCAAATGACACAAGTCTTTGTCAATTTGTTCAACAATGCCATGGATGCGATGGAAAACATGGATATCACTGGGGCGAAACAGATCACTGTCCATGCCGAAATGTTGGATGACCATGTATGGATCCGGGTCAAGGATCAAGGCCCTGGAATTCTCCCGGGGGCACAGGGGAAAATATTTGACCCTTTCTACACCTCCAAGGGTAAAACCAAAGGGACGGGGCTTGGACTCTCAATCGTTCAAGGAATCATCGAAGACCACGCCGGGCAAATCACGGTTTTTTCCACACCGGAAAAGATGGAAGGTGCTGAATTTCTTATTATCCTGCCCAACCGGGAAAACTACCAAAAAATTTGTGATCGAAGGAAACTCGGTCGTGTTGCAGAATGAAATATAGAGACTGTCCATGGCGCAAACTTAATCAATTCGCAACCATTTATTGAACTTTGAAATGGTGGCAGTGGAACGCAGGGTTAATCTTCGGTACCCACGACAACTCCCAGCCCTGGTAAAGAACGTTGTATGAGTACATCGGCAGGAATTTTAAGACCCTCATGAAGGCGGCGGATCATTTCCAGCGAGAGGTTCCGTTTACGGTTGAGTACCTCAGTTACCCGTGCCCGGCTGCCGATAAATGGTTCCAGTTCCTTGCGGCTCAAACCCATCTGTTCCATTTGGAACTTGATGGCTTCAATGGGATCTGGAAGATTAATGGCGTGGTGTTTCGCTTCGTAGGCTTCGATTAGGGTAACAAGGAGATCCAGGCGTTCTCCTTCCGTTGTATCAGGGTCGGCATCCATGAGTCGCTCTATTTCTGCTAACGCTGCATTGTAGTCCAGTTCGGTCTTGATGGGATGAACGTCCATCACACGGTCTCCGCATCGATTTGATCGTATTGGGCATGGGTTCCGATAAATCGAATGTACACCACACCATGGGGATCGTTTATCTTCACCAACAACCGATACTTGTTGCCGGAAATGTTGAAAACCACCCGGTTTCCCTTGATGAAATATGGGATCAACACATTTTCAGAATCGCTGAAGGTTGGTTTTGATTGGATAATTGGCATCCCTTTGACGGCAACCCGGTATCGATCCCTGGTGACAAAAGAACACCCCGGAAGAAAATCTGTCCGGGGTGTTTGCGTATGGATCAGGGAGGGCGAGACCACCCTCCCTGGAGCTATGAATAACGATCAGGGTTGACCCATGGCCAGATTGTAGAAGGCCTTGGCACCGGCATAGCGTGCTTGGGCACCGAGTTCTTCTTCGATGCGGATCAATTGGTTGTATTTGGCGATCCGGTCAGAGCGGTTCATGGAGCCGGTCTTGATCTGGCCGGCGTTGGTGCCCACCGCGATATCGGCAATCGTGGCATCTTCGGTTTCACCGGAACGATGGGAAATGACGCAGGTATAGTTGGCACGTTGCGCCATTTGCACGGCGTCCATGGTTTCGGTCAGGGTGCCGATCTGGTTCACTTTGACCAGGATGGCGTTACCGATACCTTCACGAATGCCCTTGGCCAGGATTTTGGGATTGGTGACAAAGAGGTCATCACCCACCAATTGCACCTTGTTGCCCAAAGCCTTGGTCAATTTGCCCCAACCGTTCCAATCGTTCTGGTCACAGGCGTCTTCGATGGAGATGATGGGGTATTTGTTGCAGAGTTCTTGATAGAAGCCGACCATTTCGTCGGGATTGAACTTGCGACCTTCACCGTGCAGGTTGT
Organism: Magnetococcales bacterium; assembly: GCA_002753515.1. Classification (GTDB taxonomy): domain Bacteria; phylum Pseudomonadota; class Magnetococcia; order Magnetococcales; family UBA8363; genus UBA8363. The sequence goes on along the minus strand of PEAK01000019.1, from coordinate 20,579 downwards.
AAATGCCGGTATTTTTATCGTAAAACTCCGAGGAGGCGCAGTCCAGGCCGAGCATGATGTCTTCGCCCGCTTTGTAGCCCGCTTTGCCGATGGCTTCCATGATGACCTTGAGGGCATCTTCGTTGGAAGCCAGGTTGGGGGCGAAACCACCTTCGTCACCCACGGCGGTGTTCAGCTTGAGGCCTTGCAACACCTTTTTCAGGTTGTGGAACACTTCCGCGCCCATACGCACCGCTTCGGCCACGGATTTGGCGGAAATGGGGAGGATCATGAATTCCTGGATATCGACGTTGTTGTCGGCATGGGCGCCACCGTTGATGATGTTCATCATGGGCACCGGCAGGGTGTGGGCATTGATGCCACCCAGATAGCGATAGAGCGATTGCCCGGTTGCTTCCGCACCCGCTTTGGCCACGGCCATGGAGACACCCAACAGGGCATTGGCTCCCAGACGGGACTTGCCTTCGGTACCATCGACTTCCATCATGCGGGCGTCGATAGCGCGTTGATCGGTGACTTCCATGCCGATGACCGCTTTGGCCAGTTCGCCATTGACGGCTCCGACCGCTTTCAGGACGCCTTTGCCCAAATAGCGGGATTTATCGCCGTCGCGCAATTCCAGGGCTTCCCGTTCGCCGGTTGAAGCTCCCGACGGCACCGCTGCGCGGCCCACGGATCCGCAATCGGTCATCACATCCACTTCAACAGTCGGATTGCCCCGTGAATCAACGATTTCCCTGCCTTTAACCTGTATGATTTCACTCATGTTTATTAATTCCTTTTCCATGTCAGATCGGGTTTACGTGCCGCACGTACATCGTCCAGCCTGCCTAGCCCCCCCCCAGGTACGGGTACGTGGTGGGGAGCGCCTTTAACCAGTCCGGGATCGGTTTGCGCTTCGTGGCGAATGGCTGCCATGGCTGCGGCAAAACGGTCCAGTTCTTCTTTTGTTTCCGTTTCGGTTGGTTCAATCAACAGACACTCTTGCACCAACGCGGGGAAATAAATCGTCGGTGCGTAGAAGCCATAATCCAACAACCGTTTCGCAAAATCCAGGGCTGATACGCCCCATTGATGCGACTCTTCTTTGAGGGTGACGATAAATTCGTGAGTTGCCCGACGGTTGGGAAAGGCAATCGTGAACCCGGATGCTTTTAAACGCGCCATGAGATAATTGGCGTTGAGGGTGGCGTGGTCGGCGACGCGGCGCAATCCGGGTGCCCCGAGCATGCGCAGGTAAACATAGGCTCGCAACAGAACGCCAATGTTACCGGCAAAGGCAGAGAGGCGACCAATGGAAAGGGGTGCTTCGGAGTCATCGAGCCAGCGGTAGCCTTGATTGTCGTCCGAGCGTACCACCCTGGGGACGGGCAGATAGGGGAGCAATCGGGCGGACACCCCGACGGGACCCGCTCCAGGGCCACCCCCTCCGTGTGGTGTGGCAAAGGTTTTGTGGACGTTGATATGGACAGCATCGAATCCCATGTCGCCGGGCCGAACCCGACCGGTGATGGCATTAAGATTGGCACCATCGTAATACAACAATCCCCCTGCCTGGTGAACCAGATCGGCCATTTCCCGAACGCGCCGTTCAAACACTCCCAGTGTTGAGGGGTTGGTCAACATGATACCGGCGGTTTGCGGACCCAAAGCCTGTTTCAGGGCGGCGATATCACAATCGCCCTGGGCATCGGTAGGGATTTCCCGCACCGTCAGGCCGCACATGGAAGCGGTTGCCGGGTTGGTGCCATGAGCGGCATCGGGGATCAGCATTTCCGTGCGGTTTAAATCGTTGCGATCCTTGTGGTAGGCGCGGATCATCGCCACTCCGGCGAATTCACCCTGGGCACCCGCCATGGGTGTCAGGCAAACCCCTGCGGTACCGGTGATTTCTTTAATGTATTCCCCAAGCTCGTACAAACATTGCAACACCCCTTGTCCCTGGGCTTCCAGACCGAGGGGGTGCCGCTCCAAAAATTCTGGCAGCATGGCCAACGCATGACAGACCCTGGGGTTGTATTTCATCGTACACGAGCCCAGGGGATAAAAATGGGTATCCACGGAAAAGTTGTGCTGTGACAAGCGGGTGAAATGCCGCACCACCTGCAATTCCGACACTTCGGGCAACATGGGTGGTTGTGTCCGGAGGAAACGGTCGGGAATGGTAGCGGGTTGGGGAAGGTTCCCCCCCTTGACGGCACCCGACCGATGGTTTTGTGATTCTTCAAAGATCACGGCGGGTCGCGTGCCGGATGATTGGATTGGTTTCATGCCATCACCTCGCGCAACGTGGCTACGAAACGTTCCCTGTCTTCCGGGGAGAGTGTTTCGGTTGTGCAAATCAGCAATGTATTGTCCATTCCGGGATAATCCCTGGCCAGGGGGTAACCGCCGGCGATACCGCGTTGCTGAAGCTTTTCCAACACCTTGGTAACATCGGTTGGCAGTCGCACCGCCACCTCGTGGAAGAATGGTTGGGAAAACACCCGGGAGACACCGGGAATGGCGAGGAGCATGGCCAACAGTTGGGTTGCATTGTCGTGACACGCCAGGGCGATGCGCTTCAGGCCGTTCGGCCCCAACAATGACAGATGAATGGCGGCGGCGATGGTCATCAACCCCTGGTTGGAACAGATGTTGGACGTGGCGCGAGAACGACGGATGTGTTGTTCCCGGGCTTGCAGGGTCAGGACGAATCCGCGTTGACCGTGGTGATCGACGGTGCTACCGACGATACGCCCCGGCAGTTGCCGTACGTGCGCCGTGCGACAGCACATGAAGCCGAATCCCGGTCCCCCGGAGGAAGGGGGAGCCCCCAAGGGTTGTCCTTCCCCGCAGGCGATATCGGCTCCTTTCGCGCCCCAGGCCCCGGGGGGCGTCAACAGCCCCAGGGCAACGGGATTGACCACCCCGATCACCAAGGCCCCGTGCTGATGGGCGATGTCGGTCAAGGTATCGCATTCTTCCAATCCCCCGAAAAAATTGGGTTGGGGAATGACCAGGGCGCAATAGCCGTCGTCTTTGTGAGATTCCACGGATTGGGGATCGGTGATACCGGTTGCGGTATTGAAGGGGAGTGTTACCAGTTCGATGTCGAGATCGCGCACCAGGGCCTGGACCGTGGACAGGAAGCGTCGGTTCAGCGTCGCTGGGATCAGGATGCGCCGTTTTTTCCCCGATCCTTGCAGGCGAATCGCCATCAGTATCGCTTCTGCCAGGGCGCTGGCGCCATCGTACATCGATGCATTGGCGGCTTCCAATCCCGTCAGGGAGGCCATCATGGTTTGAAATTCGTAGAGGATCTGCAAGGTTCCTTGACTTGCTTCCGCCTGGTAAGGGGTATAGGCGGTGTAAAATTCACCCCGCGACGCCATTTGCCAAACCACGGCGGGGATGTGATGGGCATAGGAGCCGGCACCGATCAAACACAGGTCGGAGCGATCCCGTGCCGCCCGCTGTCGCATCAGCCGGGTGACCTGCCACTCTTCCAAAGGTTCGGGCAGATTGAGTGGCTGACAACGCAATTCCGGGTCAATCTCTTCAAACAGCCGCTCCACACTGTCCACCCCAATGGTCGCCAGCATGACCTGGATATCGTCCGGGGTGTGGGGGATAAAAGGCATAACGTCTCCGCAAAAGGTCGAACTCAGGATGAGTCGTGCCCATAGAACCAATTATCGCTATTAACGTCAAGGCGATTTTAAAAATTTTGCCAAACTTGGCCAATTCCGGGTAGGATACCGGGTGCCGATCGAAAGGAAGTTTTCCCTTTTTCGTGGCACCCCCTTTCTTCCCCAAACGTCCCCTGGTGACTTAGGATCCATGCTGCCAACATTCCGCAAATACAAAAACCAACTTGTTTTCGTCGTATTCGGTATCCTGTTCACCCTGGTGGTGCAGATTGGCTACAAGCAGTTTTTGGAAAGTCGAAAACCGCCCGTCAATCTGGAAAAGGTGGTACTGGCCAAACCCAGAGGGATGGGGGCTTTCGACCTGATCGACCACCAGGGTCGTCCTTTTCAAGTGGATCGTTTGCTGGGTCCCTGGACATTCCTGGTTTTTGGCATGACCCATTGTTTGGTGGATTGTCCCGGTTCGCCACCTCTACTGGAGGAGGTCAGGCGTACTTTGCCGAACAATCCCCGCCTCGTGCCAGCAACGCAATGGGTGTTTGCCACGGTGGATCCCCGGCGTGATCAACCCGAGGTGCTGCGCGGTTATCTCTCGCGTTTGACGAGTGGCTGGACCGGTGTGACGGGATCCGACGAGGCGGTTCGCCATTTCGCCGAAGAATTGGGTGTCACCCTCGATTTTTCCCGTCCGCAACCGGCGGGACCGAATCCACCCGCCACCATCATCCTGTTCAATCCCAAGGGACGCTGGCATGCCTCGTTTGGTCCCGATTGGCGGGATCCCCGAGTCATAGCCGAAACCTTTTTGCAGATTGTCCAAAGGTATTCAAGGCGGTGATCGTGTCCAAGGTCAATCCGGGGGATATCCCCTTCACCCTGGGGGGGATCTTTTCCGGCGGGGTTGGCCGGTGGACTCCAACAAAATGTATTCGGGACGTTTTTGGTTGCCTTCGTAAATGCGGGCGACATATTCTCCGATGATCCCCAAAACCAGCAAAATGGTCCCCCCCACCAGCAAAATCAGCAATACGATGGTCAGCCATCCCGAAATAACCACCCCGTAGAGCAACCATTTGGTGAAAAGATAGAGACCATACGAAAAGCTCCCCAGTGCCACGACGAGTCCCATATAGACCACCATGCGCAATGGTGCGGTCGAAAAGGACATCAGACCGGAGATGACCAGCGACGCCAGCTTGCGGAAGGTATATTGCGAACGGCCAGCGAACCGTTCCTCCGCTTTGTATTCGATGTGAACGACACGGAAGCCGAGCCAACTGACGATGCCCCGCAGCAACAATCGATCTTCCGACAAGCGTTTGATCTGTTCCACTACATGCCGGTCGAGGAGGCGGAAGTCGGATCCACCCGGCTGCATACGCACTTCGGAAAACAGATTGATGATGCCATAGCCCAGTTTTGTGATCCCGGCGCGGAAAAAGCCCAATTTTTCCGTCGAGGTTTTCACCATATTGACGGTATCGTAGCCTTCGCGCCATTTGCCGATCATGGTTTCGATCAGGGCCGGGGGGTGTTGCAGGTCACAATCCATCGAGATGACCGCAGCCCCTGTGGAGGCGTCCAATCCCGCTTTGATGGCCTTTTGATGGCCGAAATTACGGGAAAAACGCAATCCTTTGACCCGTGGATCGTTCCGATTCAAAGTTTCAATGATTTCCCAGGAGCGGTCCCGACTGCCGTCATCCACGAACAACAGTTCAAAGGAGAGCTGAAGCCGATCTTCCAGGAGTTCCCGGACCCGTTTGTAGAGTTCGAAAATGTTACCTTCTTCGTTCAGAACGGGCACAACGATGGAGATTTCCACAGCATCGGCATTCGTGTGGGCCGGGGTTATGACGTCACCAGTATTCATGCCTGGGCTTTCCTTTGTTACGATAGGATCAGGTGATTTTTAATGTAATCGTAGGTGTATCCCAATCCTGTTGCCAGGGGTGTGGCGAGTTGATAGCCGGTCATGCGGGTCAATTTTTCGGAGTTGCCGCAACGGCGCTGCACTTCAAAGTCGTAGCGTCCCGGAGGCGGCTCGAGGCATTGGACCTGTGAGGGGGAGGATACCAGTTGGACGACCGCTTTGGCCAGTTCCACGATCGGGACATCTTCGCCCCGGGCGATGTTGATGATTTCGCATCCCTTGCCCGCCTCGGAAATGCGGATTGAGGCTTCCACCACATCGTCGATGTAGGTGAAATCGCGGGTTTGCAACCCTTGTCCGAACACCGTCAATGGTTTCCCCTCGATGGCCTGCTGAAAAAAACGGGGCAGGACCATGCGGGTATCCTGACGGGGACCATAGACGTTGAAATAGCGCAGGGAAAAAGATTGAATCTGCTTTTCCTTGAAGAGGGATTGCAGATAGATTTCGTTGTAGCGTTTGGCGATGGCATAGCTGGAGTTGGGGGCCACTTGAAAATCTTCATCCACGGCCATTTCAATGGCCGCTTTGCCGTAGACCCCGCTGGTGGAGGCGTAGACAACCTTTTCGATACCGTTGATCACGGCGGCATTGGCAATATTTTTCATGCCGACCGCTTCGGTGTCCATGGTTTCCAGGGGATGATCGGCGACGATATCGACACCCAGATAGGCGGCGAGATGAAAAATGAGATCACAATCCTTGGTGAGTTCGAGAACCAAACGGGTATCCCGGACATCCCCCTCCACGAGTCGAATGTTTCTTATGGCCTCGCGCGTCAATTTGTTGCCGCGCAGAAAGCGGTCAATAACGACCACCTCATGCCCACGGAGCAACAATTTGTCAACGAGATGACTACCGATAAACCCTGCTCCACCTGTTACGAGTACGCGCACCCTGAGGAACTCCTTCAACGAGAGCTTGATGCCATATAAGCAACAAATTGTTAATTCTGGCCGCTACCTGAAAGACAATATCCCATGGCACTTCTACTCTCAAGCGAGATTATCAGGGAAAACCGGCTCTCCAGGCATACAGTTCACCATGTGCGAGGTACAAAAGCCTCGTCATTGGCCAAATGCACCGAATCACCCGCCTGCACCATGACGAACAAACCATGCTTGATGGCAAAACGCACGACGCGTTCTTCAACCACCATACCGGCAACTGCACCAAAGGCTCTCTTGTCAGCATATTCTGGGAAGAATTCCTTGAACTCGGACATGCGTACCATATGTTCTTGAACATCTTCGATCGTTAATTTGCTTTTCACTTCGACCAGCGATACGGCGTCGGTATTGACAACAAACAGGTCAATTTCCATATGTCGATTTCCAGGAAGACTTGCCTCGATCCGCCGACTCACTTTGTGAACCGGGATACCTCGTTGTGCAAAAAGAGTCTTGCATGCAGGGGCAACCAAGCCCTCAACAAATTCACCCAAACGACCTCCCAGTTGACCAATTTGTTTGGAAACCTCTTTGACTTTGCGATCGGTTTCTTTCATTTGACGGTCGGTTTCTTTCATTTGACGGTCGGTTTCTCGCATTTGGGATGAAACTTCCTTGATCTGGTGGTCTGTCTCCTGGAATTTGCGATCGAGTTCTACCCTTCGTTCACGGTCTTCCCGGACCATTTCTTGGAATTTACGGTCGGTTTCACGCATTTGAGCGGAAACTTCCTGAAACATTTTCCAGACGTCATCAAAGGTTACGGCCTGCGTCACGGTGCTTTCCCCTGTCATCGTAGTGTTGCTGACCCCAGGTTACCCGGTTTGTCCGGGGTAGGAAACTCCTTTTTCCATGTGCCTGTCGATGAAGCTATCTGCCGCCCTTGTAAAGCGAAATGCTACCGGCCAGGAAAAGTTCTGTTTGCCAATCGGGGCGAAACAAGGTACGCTACGCGAGAAGGGCGGCGTAACGCTATATAAATATTTTGGGTGGGTCGGTTGTTTGGGGATTGTTCCGATCCCCGGGTTCCCTGCGCTTGGGTGTTTAGACAATGGAGAGTGGCATGCAGAAGACCTTGGTTCAAGACAAACGTGTTGGCCAACGTGGAAAAGTACAGCGCAGGGACTTGGCGAAGGACAACACCCGCCACCACAAATCCACCGAAGGGATCCAGATCGAAAATCCAGGGGTCGAACCACTTCGGGAACCCGGGGATACACGGTCGGTTCCTGAAGATACGGACGCTGATAAAAGGGTGGGGAACGAGCAGACGGTTGCGGAATTGGCAACGTCACTCCCGTCAACGCCTTTCACTCTGAGTAACGAGCCTTTGTCTTCATTGTCCGGGGTTGGGGCGGATCAGGGCGATGCTGCGGAATCCCCCGCCATGTCGGTTGGGACCACGGGGAGCGCTCTACCCTCCCTGTTCGGGCTTTTGGGATCCGGGGCGGTGGGTTTGATGGCGTTGGGGATGACCGGCGGCTCGGCTGCGGCGGGGCAAAGCGACGCTACGGTCTCCGCTGTGGGTACGGGAAGCGTTGCCCCGAAGGTAATCAGTGGCGTGGTGGTCGCCAGCACGTTTGCGGACAAAACTGGGGAGAACAGCACTGTCGCGACCAAATTGGTGCGGGTTTCCGATGACTATATCACCGGTGCCAAGGTTTACATCGACGCCAACAACGATGGCATGGCCCAGGCGAGCGAATTCGTCGGCACCACGGGCGCGGGTGGTGCCATCAATATCGCCAAGACCGCCAACGGTACGCTGATCGCGATAGGCGGTATCAACGAAAATACCGGTTTGTCGAATACCATCATCATGAAGGCGACGAGTGATGCAACGGTCGTCAATCCCATCACCACGGTGATTCAAAAATATATCCAACTCTATGGCGCGACATATTCGCAGGCGGAAACTGCCGTCAAGGCGCGGTTGGGCATTCCTTCCACGGTTGACCTGAAAACGTTTGACCCCCTGGCCAATACGTCGAATTCCGTGGCGATCACGGTGCAAAAAGTGATTGCGGAAATTGCTACGGTTGCCCTGTCGTCCACCTCCACGGCTGCGGCGATCGACACTCTGGTCAGTGCCATTTATTCGGGTACCGGGGTATTGGATTTGAGCAATTCGGCGACCATCGCGAAAATATTTCCCGTATCGGTATTGCCAGCGGCCGCTTTAAGTTCGGTGCAGGCGGCGGTGGTCAAGATTGGCGGTGCCTCGGGCATCAGCGATATCCCCAACTTTTTGAAAGCGGGTGTGACGGCGGCCAATCTGGCCAAAGGATCGGTGTTCGTTCCCGATACCTCCAGTGATACGAGCCTGATCAGCGGTACTGTGGCCGACCTTTTGGCGAGCAAGACGCTCACTACCAGTATCAACGTTGTCGTCTCCGACAAGGCGACCCTGGCGCAGTTGGCCACGATTGATGCCAAAGCAGGGGTCGTTGTGCCGTTGGGCGGTGTTTCCGATACGGCGGCCAACCTGGCGGCCAATGCGGGTGGCTATGTGGCGGGTTTGATCAATGTCACGGTCACCGACAAGGCGAGTATGGCGCAATTGGCCGCTATCGCCGCGAAAACTTCCGGAACCGTGACTGCGGCGGGTGGCATCTCCGATACGGCGGCCAATCTGGTTGCCAACAAAGGGGGATTTGTGACGGGTGGTGTTACGGTCACCATCATCGATACCCCGACAACCGCCCAAGTCGCTGCCATCAAGGCGTTGACATCCCTGCAACCGACTTATACCGCCGGCAAGGCTGTCAAGATTTCCGACGGCTATGTTGAAGGGGCCAGTGTTTACGTCGATGTCAACAATAATGGTATTCCCGACCCGGAAGAGTATATCGGCAAAACGGACAAGAACGGCGCCATCAATATCCCGGAAGACAAAGTCGGAACGGTCATCGTCACGGGCGGTATCAATACGGACACCGGCTTGCCCAACACAGCGGTCATGAAAGCGCCGTCGGGGGGGGCCATGGTCACGCCATTGACCACCCTGGTGCAAAAACTGGTGGAAAAAACAGGTCTTTCCCCCGAAGCGGCCCAAAATTCCGTCAAGTCCATCCTGGGTATTCCGGATGGCGTGGATCTGCAAACCTTTGATCCCCTCGGTGTTGAAGCCAATTCCGCAGACGCCGCCAAGGCCCTTGCGGTACAAAAAGTGGGGACGCAAATTGCCACCGTTGGCGCGACGGCAGGGAACATGTCGGGTGTTTTCAATGCGTTGGCCGAAAAAATTTCCGAGATCAGTACGTCGAATGCCAAGCTGGGTGGATCTGGGGGCACTACCCTCGACCTGGGCAATTCAGTCTCTTTGAAGGATGCTTTCAGTAAGCTCATCACCGATGCCTCCAAACTGGAAGCGGCGGCAGCGGCTTCCAAATCGATTGGTCAGTCCAGTACCTTGTCGGGTGTTGCGTCTTTGCAAAAGAGTGCCGTGGAGACGGCGCGAGCTTCCGACACGAAAGCACCGACCCTGGTTTCCAGCACCCCGGCGGATAACAAGATGGATGTGGGTGTCCATCAGGAGATCACGCTACGGTTCAGCGAGGACATTTTGCCGGGTTCGGGGAACATTGTTATCAAGAGCGACACGGGTACCGATGTCCGTACCATTGCCATCAACGATACCAAACAGATCTGGGTGGAAGGCAACCTGGTGGTGATCCATCCGAAGGTTGCTTTGTCACCGGGTACCGCCTACGGCGTGTTGATCGCTACCGGGACGGTGATGGATGCTGCGGGCAATCCCTATGCCGGGATCAGCGATAAAACGACCCTGAATTTCACCACATCTTCAGACGTTACGGCACCAACACTCTCCTCTGCGGCCCCCTCGGACAATGCCACGGCAATTCCGACTGATTCCAATATTGTATTGACGTTCAGTGAACCGGTAACGGCTGGCGTCGGACAGATCGTCATCAGCAATGGTACCGATGTTCGCACCATTTCCGTCAATGATGCCTCGCAGATCACCTTCAAGGGTAAAGAGGTGATCATCAATCCCAAGATGAATCTCCTCGCCAACTCTGACTATTCGGTCACCATGACCGCCGGTGTCATTACCGACGTGGTTGGTAATGACTTTGCGGGTGTTTCCGGTACCGCGACGCTCAATTTCTCCACTGAGGCGGACGCGACGGCTCCAATCCTTGTTTCCAGCACTCCGGTGGATAACGGCAAGGGGGCTCTCGTTGCCGCTCCCATTGAATTGGTCTTCAGTGAGGCTGTCGCACGTGGGACGGGGTCGATCATCATCAGTGATGGTGCCAAGGATGTGCGCACCATTTCGGTGATGGACGCCAAACAGGTGAAAATCGACGGCGACCATGTCACCATCACCCCGACCAAGGATCTCCACACCTCGTCGACCTACTCGGTGCAAATGGCGTCAGGGGTGTTTGACGATTTGGCGGGCAATCATTTCGCCGGGATCATCGATGCGACAACGTTGAATTTCACCACGGCGGCGGATGGTTCGGCACCGACATTGGTATCGGTTACCCCCAGGGACAATGCCGTTGGGGTGGATGTCAATGCTAATATTGTCCTGACGTTCAGTGAAAAAGTAGTCGCTGCCCCAGGTGGATTTATTCTTCTCAGCAGCAGTTCCGATACCCGCATCATCCCGGTCAATGACAGCACGGTCTCCATTCAAGACAACGTGCTGACGATCAACTCGGCCTATGACCTGGTCCCGGGCGCAACCTACAGCGTGCAAATACCTTCGGGATCCCTTACCGATGTGACGGGTAATGCCTTTTCTGGGATCATCAGCAAAAGCGCCTTGAATTTCACCACCGCCAAGGATACGACCGCGCCGACGTTGGTATCGAGTACCCCCGCCGATGAAGCGGCTACCGTGGGTGTGGATGTGCCCATTGTACTCAATTTCAGCGAAGCGGTGAATGCCGGGATGGGTGATATCATCATCACCAACGGCTCTGACGATGTGCGGACCTTGTCGGTGAGTGATGCCTCGCAGGTGATGATTTTCGGTAAAGAGGTCATCCTCAATCCGAGCAATCCGTTGCACGCCGACCAAACCTACTCGGTGCAGATGGCGGCTGGCGTATTGAAGGATGATTCGGGCAATGCCTTTGCCGGGATTACCGATGCCACGACGTTGAATTTCCACACGTCTGCTGATGCGATGCCACCGATGTTTGTTTCCGCCACCCCCTCCGATCATGCGGGAGATGTTCTCGCGGGTGCGAACATTGTCTTGACGTTCAGCAAGGATGTGGTGGAAGGGCATGGCAATATTTTCATCAAGAGCGCCGATGGTCTGGATGTGCGTCTGATTCCGGTGACCGATGAGGCGCAGGTGACCGTCAGTGGCAGCACGGTAACGATCAATCCCTATGTTGATCTGGAACCCGGCGTGGCCTACACCATTGAGATGGATGCCGGGACGCTGAAAGATGCGTCGGGTAACGCCTTCGGTGGCATTTCTTCGGATGATGAATTGCATTTCACTACCGCCATGGACACGACGGCCCCGACACTCGTATCGTTTTCTCCCAGCCATGGTGATGCCTCCGTGGCGTTGGATGCACCGATTATGTTGGCATTTTCCAAAGATGTGGAAGCGGGATATGGCAGCATTGTCCTCAGGGATGATACGGGTGCGGAAACTTCCATCGATGTGCAGGATACCAGCCAGGTATACGTTATTGGTTCCATGGTGATGATCAAGCCGACAGCAGGATTTGCAGTTGGCAAAACCTATTCGGTGTCCATGGATTCTGGTGTGCTGGTGGATGCCAGTGGCAATGCGTATGCCGGTACCGATGGCAGCGAAATTGACTTCGGTACGGTGGCGGAGAGTACCGCCCCGACGCTGGTTTCTTCCACCCCGGCGTTGGATGCGCATGCGGTGGCGGTGGGTGCCGATGTTGTCTTGACCTTCAGTGAAGATGTCGTGGCCGGCCATGGTGCCATTGTCATTGCCAGCGAGTCGGGCGACGATGTGCGCTTTATCGATGTGACGGATACCACCCAGGTGACTATCAGCGGCACGCACGTAACCATCAATCCCACTGTCGATTTGCATGCCAACCAGAATTATTTCGTTTCCGTCATGCACGGAGCCCTGGAGGATACATCGGGCAACGCCTTTGCCGGGATGGGCAGCACCGGACTCGTTTTCAAGACCGTGGACACGATGGCCCCGATGCTCGTCTCGTCATTGCCGGGAGACAACGACGTCAACGTCGGCCTCAATCCCGACATCGTCTTGACCTTTTCCGAAGATGTTGTGGCGGGGACTGGTAACATTGTCATCAGCAATGGCACGGATGTTCACACCATTGCCGTGGGTGACACGTCGCAAGTAACTATTGACGGCGGTGTGGTGACGATCCATCCAACGGATGCCTTGCAAGGGGGATCGACCTATGCGGTGCAGATGGATGCGGGTGTCATCGAAGACATGGATGGCAATACCTTTACCGGAATAGCCGACACCACCACGTTGAATTTCAATACGTTGCATACGTCAGGACCGGGTGCGCCGACCATCAATACGATTGCCGGCGATGACATCATTACCCTTGCGGAGATAGGTTCGAAGATTACCGGTACCACCGACTCGGGGACATCGGTGACATTGTTGTTTGGTAGTGTGACCCATGATGCGACGGTGACTTCCACCACATGGGAGTATGAACTGCAAAAGGATGATATCGTTGCCCTGGGTTCGGGGAGTGGCTCTGTCGTGGCCGTTGCTGTGGACGTTTCGGGCAATCTTTCCAGCGAAACGTCGCATACGGTTCATGTGGATATCCCTTTCCCCGCCTTAAGTGTCGATACCGTAGCCGGTGACGACATCATCAGTGCCAGTGAGGTTCACAGCGTCATTTCCGGGACCACGGACGCGGGTGCTGCGGTGACACTGATGCTGGGCGATCTGGAGCGTGAGGCGACGATCATCACCAAGGTCACCAGTACCGGCAAGGAGACCACCTGGAGTTACACCCTGACGGATGACGATATCACCGCCATGGGTCAAGGTGAGGATGAGATCGTTGTCAAGGCGACCAATGCGCTTGGCATTACCAAGGTTGAATCGCATACGGTGGTGGTGAACACCGATGGTTCCGGTCCCGTGGTGACGATTGACACCATAGCGGGTGACGACATGATCACCGCTGGCGAAGAAAACAGCATCATCACCGGCACGACGACGGCGGGAACCGAAGTGTTGCTCTACATGGGCCAGGAGGCTCGCGAAGCCACGGTGACCGGGACGACGTGGTCCTATACGCTGACCAACGGGGATATTGCTTCTTTGGGGCAAGGGCAGACGTCTATTTGGGCCGTGGCCACCGATACGGCAACGCAAAAAACGGGCTATGGTTCGCATGCGGTGATGGTGGACACTTTGGATGCCACCTCCAAGGTATCCATTGATACCGTTGCGGGTGATGACATCGTCACTTTGAGCGAATTGACCAGTATCATTACGGGGACCACTGCCAATGGTTCTTCGGTGACGCTGTATGTGGGCGGTTTTGAACGTGATGCAACGGTAGTGGATGGTTCTGGGCATGCGACCTGGAGCTATACCCTGGACAAGCAGGATATTTCCGCTCTGGGTAAGGGAACGGCGACGATTACTGCGGTTGCCATGGATGAAAATGGCAACTTTGAAAGCCAGACGAGTCGTGATGTGACGCTGGATATACCCTTGCCAGGTGTCGCGATCCATACGGTAGCCGGTGATGACATCATTGGTGCGAACGAGACGAACAGTGTGATTTCAGGGAGTGTGGAGACGGGCAGTACGGTGGAATTGCTGATAGGTGGCACGCAACGTACGGCGACGGTGAGTGATGATACGTGGACCTATACCCTGACAACGGAAGACATCGACACTATGGGTCAGGGGAGTGTGACCATCCTGGCGACGGCGACCAACAGCTATGGCATTGCCAACACGGTTACCCATGATGTCCTGGTGAGTACCAACGGTACCGGTCCGACGGTGAGCATCGATACCGTGGCTTCTGACGACACCATTACTGCGGAGGAAGCGGGGAACGTCCACATCACCGGGACGACAGTAGAAAATTCTACGGTGGAGTTGACCATTGGCGGCATTACTCGTGCTGCCGATGTCAGTGGAACCACCTTCAGTTATACCCTGACCTCGGAAGATATCACCAACATGGGTCAGGGTTCCGAGACCATCTGGGCGGTTGTACACGATAGTGACGGCCACGTTGGTGGTGCCACACGTGAGATTACGGTGGATACCCTGGCAGTTGCGGACAAGGTGAGCATTGATCCCATAGCGGGCGATGACATCATCAGCCTTGGCGAGCAAAACGGCGTCATAACCGGGTTTGCGGCCAATGGGTCCAAGGTTGTTCTGGACATTGGTGGTTTTGAGCGTGACGCAACGGTGATGGATGGTGACGGGCATGCGACCTGGAGCTATACCCTGGTTGACGCAGATATTTCCAACATGGGATCCGGTTCCGACGCGATTATCGCCACGGCTTATGATGCGAACGGCTTTGTCATGAGCGCGGCGCAGCGTGAGGTGACCATAGATATCGCTGCCCCCGGTGTGACCATCAACACGGTAGCGGGGGATGATATCATCAACGCTGGCGAGGAGACGAGCGTCATTACCGGCAGTGTTGCAGCGGGTTCGTCGGTCAGTCTGTTGATAGGGAATGAATTCCACGATGCCACGGTGTCGGGCGAAACTTGGTCTTATACGCTGACCGAAGCGGACGTTACGGCCTTGGGATCAGGCAGCCACACCATAGTTGCCACGGCGACCAATTCCCTCGGGATCACCGGGGAAGTCAGTCGTGACATTATGGTTGATACAGAAGTCAGTCCGCCTGCGGATATCACGGCTCCGGTTTTTGTTTCCGCTGAGGTCAACGGCAATATTTTGGTGATGACCTACAGCGATGCATCGCAACTGGACGCCGCCAACGGTCCGGCGAATTCCAACTTTAACGTCCTGGTCAATGGCAATCAGGACATGGTGACCCAGAGTGTCGTGGACGCCGATGCCCGGACGGTCACGCTGACCTTGACGAATCCCGTGACCCAACAGGATAGCGTCACGGTTGCCTATAGCGCCCCACCCGTCAATGCCGTCAATACCATTCAGGATATTCTCGGCAATGATGTCGCCGGTCTCCCGGATACGGCGGTCACCAACAATACGCCAGCACCGGGGGGCGATACGGATGCCCCGGTTTTTGTTTCCGCTGAGGTTAACGGCAATATTTTGGTGCTGACCTACAGCGATGCATCGCAACTGGACGCCGCCAACGGTCCGGCGAATTCCAACTTTAACGTCCTGGTCAATGGCAATCAGGACATGGTGACCCAGAGTGTCGTGGACGCCGATGCCCGGACGGTCACGCTGACCTTGACGAATCCCGTGACCCAACAGGATAGCGTCACGGTTGCCTATAGCGCCCCACCCGTCAATGCCGTCAATACCATTCAGGATATTCTCGGCAATGATGTCGCCGGTCTTCCGGATACGGCGGTTACCAACAATACCGTTCTTAGCAACTTGAGTGATACCGCGATCCACTTTGCAACCATTGACGGGACGTTGCAGCCCGGAATTGCAGCCATTTTGGCAGGGAATCCCAATGTAACCTTGACCACGGCGGCAACATTGGCGCAAGCCCAAGCCGTCAAAGGTGCCACGACGGGGACGATAACCTTGGATGGCGGGTTGAATGATACCCTGGTGCATCTGGTAGCGAGCGATGGGACGTTGGTAACGGGTGTTCATGATTTATTGACAGGAAATCCCGATGTCACGGTCAGTGGTGTTGCCAATGTCGCCCAGGCGGTGGCGTTGTATGGGGAAACCACGGGATCTTTGATCCTGAGTGATGGGGTGACTGATACCGCAGAGGCATTGGGTGGTCCCGTGTCGGGCTCGGGTATTCCGCAGGTCATGGACATGCTCTCGGATTCGCACCCCGATGTGACCATCACCGATGCCGCCAGGGTATCACAGGCCACGGCGGTGATGAGTGCCCTGGGAGGATCTTCAGCAACGTTGACATTGAATGTCGGTATGACGGATATGGCCGAAGGTTATGTTTCGTTGTTGGGCACCCTGCAAACCGGTGTTGCGGCATTACTGGCGCTCAATCCCAACGTCACCATTACCGATGCCGCCAACGTGGTTCAGGCCAAAGCGATTCAGGTTGCGACGACCGGAACCATGACCCTGTCGGCGGGTCTCACCGACACATCCGTCCACTATGCGGCGACCGATGGAACCTTGGCTACCGGTGTGGCCGCCCTCCTGGCATTGAATCCCGATATCGCCATCTCCGATGTCTACGCCACAACTCCGGCCCAGTATTCGGCCATTGATAATGCGACAACCGGTGCAATAACCTTTCATGAGTTTGCAACAAACAATATTGTCGCTGTTAATGGCACGTTGGAGAATGGATTCAATACCCTGGTTACGGCTCATCCGGCCATTAACCTGGTATTGGAAGCTGGTGCTTCCGTTGCCACGGCTCAATACGCGGCGCTGGACACCGCTGTAACCGGGACGTTGTCCATACGGGATACCGCAGCACACTTTTCTGCGACCGATGGTACCCTGGTGGCAGGGGTGGCGAATCTCCTGGCACTCAATCCCGTTGTGGATGTGACCAGTTCTGCCAATGTGGCGCAGGCGGCAGCGATCAAGGGGGCCACGACGGGAACCCTGACGCTCACGGGTGGCCTGGGTGATACGGCGCTTCATTTCGCGGCTGCGGATGGTACTTTGGAAAATGGCGTCAGTACACTTTTGGCATTGCATCCCAACGTGACGGTAACGAATGGGGCTTCGGTTACGGCTGCGCAGTTGACAGCGATCAAAGCAACGACGGGAACGGTGACCTTACAAGATGAAGCAACGAATTTTGTGACGGGCAATGGAACGCTGAAGGCAAGTGTCACGGCTCTCCTGGCAGAAAATCCCGATCTGTCCATCACAACGGCGGTCACTGTGGCGCAGGCAACGACTCTCAAAGGGGCAACCACTGGAACCGTGACGACTACCGGGGGATTGAGAGATACCGCCCACCACTATCTGACAGAGGACAACTATTTACAGCCCGCTGCATATGATTACTTGCAACATTCCTACACGGGGAGCCCACTTACCAATCCCCCCCTCGTCATAGAGGAGGGGGCGTCCGTAACATTGGCGCAGTTCAATGCAATTGCCGGGTTCTACGATACCTATCCCATCTTCAGTGACACGGCCCTGAATTATGCGGATTTGGATGGTACCCTCAAGCATGCGGATGCCCCTTTCCGTACCACGGGGCACAGCATCATCATTTCCGATGCCGCCAACGTGGCCCAGGCGGTGGCGGTGGATGGCGTTGTCACTGGCAGTGCAACATTGGCCCTTTCCGGGGGCTTGCAGGATACCGCACTCCATTTCGCCCAAGCCGATGGCACGTTGGAGACCGGGGTTGGGGCGCTTCTGGCGGTCAATCCCAATGTGACGGTGACCGATGGGGCAACGGCAACGGCGGCCCAGATCACGGCAATCCAGGCGACACAGGGCAGTGTCACCTTGAGCGACACGGCAATCCATTTCGTCGCAACGGACGGCACCCTGCAAAGCGGTGTGGCAGCCCTTTTGGCATTGAATCCCGATATTACGATCACGGATGCGGCATCGATGACCGCAGCCCAATTGACGGCGATCTCGGGAACAACGACCGGGACGGTGACCTTGGAAGACACCGCCCTGCATTTTGCGCAAACGGACGGTACGTTACAAACCGGGGTTGCAAGCTTTTTGGCGGCTCATCCGGCGATAACCATAACCGATGCCGCAAATTTGGATCAGGCCTATGCGGTGAGTACCGCTGCCAACGATGGGGTGACGTTTGCCGGCGGGATCACGGATACGCCGGATCATTTCGCGGCAGCGGTTGGTGGGGCGCTGGTGGGAAATTTTAACAATCTTGCTGCGATGAACGTTGTTCCAAATATCATCTTTCTCAATGGGGCTTCGGCGACGGTCGATCAGGTGAATGCGGTACTGACCAACATCATCGGGACGCTGACACTGGAAGACACGGCCTTGAACTTTTCGGGCATTGATGGCACGTTGGCATCGGGTGTCAGCGCACTTCTGGCGTTGAATCCCGAGGTGATCGTTACCAGTGTCGCCAACGTGGCCCAAGCCAAGGCGGTGGATGCCGCAACGACCGGCAACCTGGATTTCCATGGGGGGCTCTCCGATACCGCCCAGCATTTCGCAACCGCCAGTGGTACCCTGGAGGCGGGTGTTGACCCCATCCTGGCCGGCAATCCCGATGTAACACTCACCACGGTTGCGACTGTGGCGCAGGCGCTGGCTGTTGACAAGGCCACCTCCGGGGATTTGGTGCTGACGGGCGGTCTGGCGGATAGCGCCATCCACCTGGGCGAGGTGGGTGGCACATTGCAAGCGGGAGTTGCCGATCTTTTGGCCTTGAATCCCAACCTGACGGTGAATACCGGCGCTTCCGTGGCACTGGCCAAGGCGTTGGATGCGGCGACTACCGGGCAAATGGATCTCACGGGAGGTTTAAGTGACAGTGCCGTTAGTTTTGCTGCAACGGATGGTACCCTGGCGGCGGGCGTTGCGGCCCTCTTGGCGTTAAATCCTGATGTCACCATCGGTACCGTGGCAACCGTGGCGCAGGCGAAGGCGGTGGATGATGCCACGACCGGGGCCATGGTTTTTCAAGGGGGGCTGAGCGATACCGCAGCGCACTTTGCGGCATCGAACGGCACGTTGGCCGCAGGTGTTACAAGCTTGCTCGCCTTGAATCCCGATATCACCGTAACCGAAGGTGCTTCGGTCACCGATGCCCAATATGCAGCCCTCGATGCAACAACCGGACACGTGGTTTTAAGTGATACCGCATTGCATTATGTGGCATTGGACGGCACGCTGGATGCCAATTTCCAAAATATTGCCACACTCCACAATCCCGATGTCAAGGTAACCGACAACGTGACCGTGGTACAAGCAGCGGCGTTGGACATGGCGACTTCGGGTATCTTGCATTTCTCCGCCTTCAGTGATACGGCGCTCCACTTCGCGGCAACGGATGGTACCCTGGCCACACACGTTAGCGATCTCCTGGATTTGCATTCAGGCCGTGTTGTTTTCGAGGATGCCGCCAATGTTGCCCAGGCCATGGCCGTTTTCGGTCATGGGGCCCCTGGTATCACCTTTAACAATGGTCTGGAAGGGGCTGCATTCGACTTTTTTGATGGTACCGACACCATGATTGCAGCGGTTCAGAACATGATAATCACGGAAGGTTCGGTCGCTGTTACCATCACCGACACGATCAACGTGAGTGAACTGACCGCTTTCAGTCAGACATTGGATCTTGACGGGATGCCGCCCGTTGTGCACGCTGGGGTTACGGATACGGCGGCCCATATCAACGCCGCCGATTTCTCCACGTTACTGGGTACTTCCGATACCATTACCCTGAATATTGGTGATGCGGGTGCCCTGAGCCTGGATCATGGAGAGGCGGCGTTGATTGAGCAAGTGACCAACGCCGGCACGACAACCATTACCGATTTGACGGGTTTGGTGGCCAGTTCCGGGACCGAGGCCGGAGGAGCTGCAGGTGTCGATGCCGCCGGTGAATGGACTTGGGATGCTGGAACGCATACGCTCACCTGGTTCGATACCGCATTGCACACGTTGGTCATCGACGGCCATACCACGGTGGATACCAGTGATCCAACCCGGTTTGTCATCACCTGATCATTTGCTCCGTTGTCTGGTTGTGTGCAGGTTCCGCAGCACTGTTTCCCCACGGTTTGGGGCGGGCTTGGTTTTCGTCAGCCCCTTGCTGGTGGTTTGACCCGAATGGACCAACCACAAGGGTCAGCGTACATGCTTAATTTTCCATGCATAAGGTTTAAACCACCGGCTTTAGCCGGTCAGCTTTCAGCACCTACTTGAGACTGTCCCCAAACACAGAAGCCTGGAAGAACGGTCATCTATGAAGTCTGCTGTGT
>PEAK01000002.1 GCA_002753515.1 Magnetococcales bacterium | reverse complement strand
CAATAAATTTCCGCCTACCGCTTCCCTTCAGAAGCAGCGCGGTATTTTTCCATAGTTCCTGAACCTCTACATTACATTTCTCCGTTGATGAATAATTGGAAAAATTTTAACAAATTCAGAGAATATTGGCCAGGGGAATGGGATATTTTATTTTTTCCGCGAGCCTTATCCCATGACTGGCTCATCGACTGGTTTGGGATAGTTTATTTTTTCCTCGAGCCTAAACATTTATCCCATGACTGGCTCATCGACTGGTTTGGGATAGTTTATTTTTTCCTCGAGCCTAACGGCATTGACGGTATCTACGAGAGCAGGCGCTTCAAGATACCGCCAAAAATACCGCCAAAATTTCTGGATGTAAACGGATTTCCCTGGACTTCACCGGACGATAATGCAACAAAAAAAAGCCCGATTTCTCGGGCTTTTTCAGACGTTTTGGGATCTATTCGGAAATTGATTTGGTGCGGATGGCCGGACTCGAACCGGCACGGCTCACGCCACTGCCCCCTCAAGACAGCGTGTCTACCAGTTCCACCACATCCGCGACTCTGGCATGGGGCAAATTATCAAACCGGATCGTTGTTGGCAACCGTTTTCATTGACGGAAAGAGGCGCTAAACTCTGTGGCATGAGTTATCCATACGACCATAGGCCCATCGGCATCTTCGACTCCGGCGTCGGCGGACTGACCGTCCTGCAGGAATTGCTGGAAAAATTCCCTGATGAAACATTTATTTATCTTGGAGATACCGCCCGCGTCCCCTACGGAACCAAATCACCCGCCACCGTACAACGCTATACCATCCAGGTTGCCGAATTTTTATTGCGTCAGGGGGTCAAGGGATTGGTTGTCGCGTGCAATACGGCTTCGGCACTGGGTCTGCCCGCACTGCGGGCACATTGCGAGGTACCCATTCTCGGGGTGATCGAACCGGGATGTCAGGCAGCGGTCGGCTTGTTCCAGGATGGCGCATTGGCCACTCCAGACGGTGATCGTCCCCGTTGCATCGGCGTTATCGGCACCCACGGTACCATCACCAGCGGTGCCTATGCCCGAACTCTGGCCCTGTTGGTTCCAGAATATGTGATCCGCTCGTTATCATGCCCCCTTTTTGTCCCGCTCGTGGAAGAAGGGTGGACCAACTATCCCTCGGCACGACTCCTGATTCGGGAAAGTTTACAACCCTTCATCGACAATCCAGTGGATGCCCTCATCCTCGGGTGTACCCATTATCCCATCCTGAAACCAAAAATTGCCGATATCCTGGGTTCCGCCACCACGCTGGTCGATTCGGCCCAAGCGGTCGCTTTGGCACTGAATCGTTTGATGGGAGCTGGTATCGTCCTACCGTCAGCGCAACGGCAGTTCGTCCATTATTATGTCACCGATGCCGCCACCCGATTTCGCGAAGTGGCGGCGCGTTTTCTGCCACAACTCAACATGGACGCCGTTGAAGTGGTCGATCTGTAACAATAACATTTTTCAAGATTGTAACATGACAGCAAGAGGTGTTGGGATGGCTGACAATCAATGGGTCATTGATGTTGATGAGTCGGGGTTTTCGGAGCAGGTGTTGCAGCGTTCGTCGGCAACACCCGTATTGGTGGATTTTTGGGCCGCTTGGTGTGGACCCTGCCGCATCCTGGGACCAACGCTAGAAAAATTGGCCAAAGAATTCAATGGCCAGTTTATTTTGGCCAAGATCGATTCCGATCGCAACAAACGCTTGGCCATGCAGTGGAAGGTCAAAGGGATTCCGGCTGTCAAATTATTTGTCGATGGCGAGGTCAGGGATGAGTTCACCGGGGCTTTGCCGGAAACGGCCATCCGCCAATTTTTGGACAGGGCCCTCCCATCCCCGGCGGATCGACGCGCTGTCATAGCCCAACAACTGTTTCAGGAAGGTGACATCGAACAGGCCGAACGCATCAGTCAGGATACCTTGGCCCTGGATTCGCAACATGGTCCAACGTTGCTGCTTTTGACGCAGATTTGCCTGGAACGGGGCGATATCGAAGACGCCAAACACCTGTTTGCCCGCATCAGCCCCATGACCGCAGCATCACCCGAAGCTGTCAAAATCAAGGCACGCCTAGCATTCGCCGGTGATCAGGGGGATCTGGAACAATGGCACGCACGCATTACCGCCAATCCGACCGATCTCCAGGCCAAAATCCAGTATGGACAAGCCTTGATTGGAGCCGAACGGTATGCCGAAGGGATGGATCAATTGTTGGAGGTGTTACGCAAAGACCGTCAGTTCCAGGATGAAGCTGCCAAACACGCCCTGATCAACACCTTCGCAATGCTGGGGGGCGATCATCCCCTGGTCGCGGTGTATCGTTCCAAAATGGCGACCGTGCTATTCTCTTGATGTGGGCATTGCGCACATTATCCGATCATTGATTGTTGGCATTGATGCTTTGGAACTGGGTCATCGCCGCTTTGGAAATACTGACCGTAAAGGCTTGGGATTTCACATGATTGGGAACGCTGTTGTTGTGGGCAATCGTGGTCGATGTTTGTCCGGCGGTGCTGTGAACCTTGGCCGCCAAGGCTTCCCTGGCGTGGACCGCACGTGTCGCCTGCATGTGACCGACATCGCTCATGAGACCGTGAACAGAGGGTATGGCCATTTTTTTCCTCCCGGGTAAAAAGTTCCCCGTGACCAGAGAAGTCCAGTCTTATAAATTGGGGAACGGCATGGTTGCTTTAGGGTCATGACAGGCAGGGCATGCATGAAAAGCGCCAAATATTATTGAAGCAAAAAGCCCGTGCTGTCGCCTGTATTCAAAAGCGGACTCGTCTTGTGGCATCGCCTTGTAACAGAATACCACCAAAGGAGCTGTTCCTCACCCGATGACATGATAAAATAATGCGCTTGAAGAGCTTTGGCGGGCGGTCTGCACCAAAAACACCCGTCCCGGCACGTTCGGATAATAATCAAAAACCAATCGCCCTGCTCGTTAGGGCGTGCTTTCTTCCACCATGCGATGCCACCGCTCCACAGAACCGGCATCATCAGCGGCGAGGAGTTCCATGAGTAAAATCTACCCCGTTAATCAGGATTTTGCCCGTAATGCCTTCATCAACGAAGACACCTATCAGCGATGGTATCGCCAGTCTCTTGATGATCCCAACACTTTCTGGAGTGAGCGCGCACGGGAATTTCTCCATTGGTTCAAGCCTTGGGACCGGGTGCAGGATTGTGATCTGAAAAAAGGACACATCCGCTGGTTTGAAGGCGGCAAAACCAATGTTTCCTACAACTGTCTGGACCGCCATCTTGAAACCCGGGGCGACCAGATTGCCATTATTTGGGAAGGGGATGATCCCGGCTCGGACCGCCGGATCACCTATCGGCAGTTGCATGCCGAGGTGTGCCGGATGGCCAACATCCTGAAAGGGCGCGGTGTCAGCAAGGGGGATCGGGTATGCATCTACCTCCCCATGATTATCGAAGCGGCAGTGGCCATGCTGGCCTGTGCCCGAATCGGTGCCATTCATTCGGTGGTTTTTGGCGGATTCTCCCCCGACTCCATCAAAGATCGCATCCTCGACTCCGACTGTCACACCGTCATCACCGCTGATGGGGGATTTCGTGGCGGCAAAATTGTCCCGCTCCGGGCCAATGTCGATGAAGCCTTGAAATCCTGTCCCAACGTCTCCACCGTTGTCACCGTACGCCACAGCGGCACCGAAGTCCATTGGGTGGAAGGGCGTGATATCTGGTACCACGAAGCTGCCGCCCGGGTGGAACCCTCCTGCCCCGCCGTGGAAATGGATGCCGAAGATCCCCTGTTCATCCTGTACACATCCGGGTCCACCGGTAAGCCCAAAGGGGTGCAACACAGCACCGCCGGGTACAACCTGATGGCGGCCATGACCCACAAGTTCATCTTTGATTATCACGATGGCGATGTTTATTGGTGTACTGCCGATGTCGGCTGGGTCACCGGACACTCCTACATCGTCTATGGCCCGCTGACCAACGGCGCGACGACCCTGATGTTTGAAGGCATACCCACCTATCCCGATGGTTCGCGCTTTTGGCAAGTGATCGACAAACACAAGGTGACCATTTTCTACACAGCCCCGACTGCCATCCGTTCCCTCATGGGCATGGGGGATGCGATCGTCAAGAAGACCAGTCGGAAATCGTTACGCCTCCTGGGATCGGTCGGGGAACCCATCAATCCCGAAGCCTGGGAATGGTATTACCATTGTGTCGGCGAGGCGCGCTGCCCCATCGTCGATACTTGGTGGCAAACCGAAACCGGTGCCATCATGATCACCCCGTTGCCCGGTTGTACGCCGCTCAAACCCGGGTCGGCCACCCGACCGTTCTTTGGTGTCGAACCGCAACTCACCAACCCGGAAGGCAAGGTATTGGAAGGGGCAACCGAGGGTAATCTGGTCATGGCGCGCTCCTGGCCGAGTATGATGCGAACCATTTATGGCAACCATCAACGCTTCATTGAAACCTACCTGTCGGCGGTGCCCGGTAAATATTTTACCGGCGATGGCTGCCGCCGTGATGAAGACGGCTATTATTGGATCACCGGACGGGTGGATGATGTGATCATTGTCTCTGGCCACAACCTGGGCACGGCAGAAATCGAAAGTGCCCTGGTGCTGCATGATAAAGTCGCCGAGGCCGCCGTAGTGGGCTATCCGCACCCCATCAAAGGGCATGGGCTGTACGCCTATGTCACCTTGATGCACGGAGTTCAACCTTCCGAAGCGTTGGAAAAGGAATTGATCGCCCTGGTACGTCATGAAATCGGTGCTATTGCCCATCTGGACATTGTGCAATGGGCACCAGGGCTGCCCAAAACCCGCTCCGGCAAAATCATGCGCCGTATTTTGCGCAAGATTGCCGCCAATGAACTGGACAATTTGGGCGATACCACAACACTCGCCGACTCAACGGTAGTGGACAGCCTGATCAAAAACCGGCACAATCACTAACTCACAAGAATCAACGATAATAAAAAAAATACGGGCGCGGCAGTAAGCGCCCTTTTTCTTTGACACTGATGAAGGAGCTAATAGAGCCCATGGGACGCGTTTACAATTTTAGTGCAGGTCCTGCCGCCTTGCCCGTGCCCGTGCTGGAACGGGCACGGGATGAAATGCTGGACTACCAGGGATCGGGAATGTCGGTGATGGAAATGAGTCACCGTTCCAAAAAATATTTGGCGATCATCGAACACGCCGAACAGATGTTGCGTTCCCTGATGGGTATTTCCGCCGATTATGAAGTATTGTTCCAACAAGGCGGGGCGACCTTGCAGTTTGCCATGCTGCCGATGAATCTCATCACCGACCCCAAAGAACAGACCGCCGATTACATCTTGACCGGCAGTTGGTCCAAGAAGGCTATGAAAGAAGCCAAGAAGGTATTTGCCAAAACGCGAGTTGCCGCCTCCAGTGAAGATGTCGCCTTTACCCGGATTCCCACCCAGTCGGAACTCAACTTGAATCCCGAGGCGGTTTATTGCCACATCACCACCAACAATACCATCTACGGCACCGAGTACCACTACACCCCCGATACGGGTAAAGTACCCCTGGTGGCCGACATGTCCTCCAATATTTTGTCGCGTACCCTGGATGTCAATCGTTTCGGGTGTATTTATGCCGGGGCGCAAAAAAATCTGGGACCCAGCGGTGTAACGGTGGTGGTCATTCGCAAGGATCTCCTCGGGCGTCAGGCCAACCTGCCGGTCATGCTCGACTACAAAGCCCAGGCCGCCGAACAATCCATGCTCAACACCCCCCCCACCTATGCCATTTATATTCTTGGTTTGGTTCTCGACTGGATCAAGGAACAGGGTGGGGTGGCCGGCATCGAACAACGCAATATTCGCCAGGCCCAACGACTCTACCAGGTCATTGACGCCTCGGGATTCTACCAATGTCCCAACCAGGTCGATTCCCGCTCGCGTATGAACATTCCCTTTACCCTGAGCAAGCCCGAGCTCACCGAAACCTTCCTCTCCGAATCCAACAAAGCGGGATTGGTGACTTTGAAAGGGCATCGTTCGGTGGGTGGCATGCGCGCCTCCATCTACAACGCCATGCCCGATGACGGGGTGGAAGCCCTGGCGCAATTCATGACAGAGTTTGAACGCCGTCATGGTTGAAATGTACATTCAATTCTAATGTACAATCGAAAGAAAGGGATTGCACATCGTCGTTGCGACTGTTACCATCGGCGCGACTGTAGATTAAATGAGTGACCATCCGGTCCGTTTGCGATCCATCGCCCCAACACGACAACACAATGAGGAAAACATGACCGTCAGCTACAAAGAATTAGGCCTCGTCAATACCAAAGCCATGTTCAAGGCCGCCTTCGAGGGCAAATTTGCCATCCCGGCCTATAATTTCAACAATATGGAACAGCTGCAAGCCATCGTCACCGGTTGCGGCCAGTCCGATTCCCCGTTCATCCTGCAGGTCTCCTCGGGTGCCCGGAAATATGCCAACCAGACACTGTTGCGCTATATGGCACAAGGGGCTGCGGCGATGTTGCGGGATATCAATCCGCACTTGAAGTTCGCCCTGCACCTGGACCACGGCGACACCTTGGATTTGTGCAAATCCTGCATCGATTCCGGCTTCTCCTCCGTCATGATTGATGGTTCCCACCATTCCTTCGCCGACAACATGGCCCTTACCAAGCAGGTTGTGGAGTATGCCCACAGCCGTGACGTCACCGTCGAAGGTGAGTTGGGCGTGCTGGCTGGTATCGAAGACGATGTGGTGGCGGATAAATCCACCTATACCCGTCCCGAAGAAGTGGAAGAGTTTGTCGCCAAGACCGGTGTGGATTCACTGGCCATTTCCATCGGCACCTCGCATGGGGCCAACAAGTTCACCCCGGCACAATGCACCAAAAATGCCGACGGCGTCCTGGTCCCCCCTCCCCTGCGCTTCGACATCCTCGAAGAGATTGAGCGGCGCATTCCCGGCTTCCCGATCGTGTTGCACGGCGCTTCCTCGGTGGTCCCCAGCTATGTGCAAATGATCAACGGCAATGGCGGCGCTTTGAAAGATGCCGTTGGTATCCCGGCTGACCAACTGCGTCGCGCCACCCGCTCGGCGGTGTGCAAAATCAACATCGACTCCGATGGTCGTCTGGCGATGACCGCCATGATTCGCAAAGTGTTCAAGGACAAACCCGCCGAATTCGACCCCCGCAAATACCTCGGGCCGGCCCGTGACGAACTGACCAAAATGATTATCGAGAAAAACAAGGACGTTCTCGGCTCCGCTGGCCAAGGCAAGGCCATTTTCGCTGGTAAATAAATGTTTTTGATTTCCTGGGACTTGGGTTCGCCGCACAGCCCGAGTCCCGGGAAGTTGCCTGTGACCTTCATGCTTAAAGGCTTGCAATTACATGAATAATCTTCGCGTTGGTGTTCGTTTGAGCTTAAGCTTTCTTATTATAATTTTAGTTATTGGAAGTGCGCTTGGTTTTGCTCTGCTGCGACTCAATGACATGAAAGAGCAATCCATTCAGGTACAAAATGAGAGCATTCCATTCGCCTTGTTGGCGGAAAAAATGACTGGTGATGTCAACGCGGTTCAGCAATTTATGACAGACGCGTCACTTACGGGGGAACGAAAGGCAGTAGAAGAAGGGCTTGAGTTTGCCAAAGAAGTACACGAAGGAATTGTAAAGTTTCAAAAGATGTACACCGATGAACACAATCTGGATGGCATTCGTCGCATGGAGGAGATCAACAAAAATTTTGAAGCGTTCGTGGAAACCGGAAAGAAAATGGTGGAGGCCTACATCGGGGGAGGCAAGGCAGCCGGCGATGTGGTGATGGAAGATTTTGACAAAAAATCGGAGGCTCTCCGCAACACCCTGGAACCATTACGTAAATCTCAGGTAGAGGAAGGAATCGCAAACCTTTCCGCAGTTGTGAAGTCCAATGAAAGGCTCTACCAACTCTTTTGGACCATGGGTATCGCCATTGTTTTGATCGGTGTGGCCCTCTCTGTAATCATCACCAGTAGCATTACCAAACCATTGGCTGTTTGCACAGGCATGTTACAACAACTTTCTGAAGGCGACCTGACCATTCGTGCCAATAATATACAAAGCAAGGATGAGCTGGGCATGTTGGTGACCGGAATGGCCGCCACGGCGCATAAATTACGTGAGACCATCGGAGAAATTGCGGCAGCCGCCGAACAGGTAGCTGCTGGAAGCAACTCCGTTTCCGATTCAGCGCAAACGCTTTCCCAAGCGACAACCGAACAGGCGGCCTCTGTGGAAACCACCTCTTCGGCCATGGAGGCAATGACTGCAAGCTGTCAACTGAGTACAGACAGTTCCGATACCACACAAACAATTGCCGTAAAGGCTTCACAAGAGGCATCCAAAGGTGGTGATGCCGTCAATCAAGCCGTTCATGCCATGAAGGAAATTGCCGCCAAGATTGGCATCATCGAAGAGATAGCCCGGCAGACCAATCTGTTAGCCTTGAATGCCGCAATCGAAGCGGCCAGGGCGGGTGAACATGGCAAGGGATTCGCCGTTGTCGCCGCAGAAGTCAGAAAGCTGGCGGAACGCAGCCAAGTCGCAGCCGCAGAGATCAGTCAGCTTTCCGCTTCCAGCGTTGCCATCTCGGAACAGGCCGGCTCGATTATTGGCAAGCTGGTACCCGAAATTCAAGACACAGCGGACCGAATCCGTGGTATCGCTGAATGCAGCAGACAACAAAGGGATGGAATAGATGAAATAAGCAAGTCCATTCGAGCATTGGACGAGGTGATCCAGCAAAATGCCGGTTCTTCTGAAGAATTGGCGGCCACAGCGGAAGAATTGAGTGCGCAGGCGGATATGATGAAGCATAGCATCAGCTTTTTTCACCTGGGCGATACGGCAAACCTTGGCAGTCACCATGTCAAAACGCCTACAATGATGGGATCATCCCTTATGCTCAACTAATTCTGCTTTGTCACATTGGAAAACGTTCCCTGGATTCCCGCTTTTGCGGGAATGACAAACGACTGCAATATCATCGTTTTCTTCGTCATCCCCGCGAAAGCGGAAATCCAGAACCTCGTCATTCCCGCGATAGATCACTCGAAGGTGTTGCCCCATGGAAACAAATCGGTCAGGCAAGTTGTGGGTTGTGGGGGCGGGACCGGGGGCGGCTGACCTGATTACCGTCCGTGGTCGTGCCTTGCTGACCCGGGCCGATGCCATTTTGTATGCCGGTTCTTTGGTCAGCCCGGAGCATTTGACTTTTGCCCCGGCGCACTGTGAGGTGGCCGATTCAAGTGGTATGACCCTGGAGGCCATGGTGACATGGCTCCTGGAGCGCGTTCGTCGTTTGGAAGTCGTAGTGCGCCTGCAAACCGGGGATCCATCGTTGTACGGTGCCCTGACCGAATTGACAACTCCTCTGCGGGCACACGGTGTGGAAGTGGAAGTTGTACCCGGGGTTTCTTCGGCAATGGCGGCAGCGGCAGCCGCTGTGGAAAGTTTGACCCTGCCGGAGGTGACCCAGACGGTTATCCTGACCCGAACTGAGGGGAGAACCCCCATGCCGGAGCGGGAACAGTTACGCCATCTGGCCGCGCATGGTGCCACTCTGTGTATTTTTTTATCGGCAACCTTGATGCCCAAGGTTACCGAAGAGTTGTATCAGGCGGGTTGGTCGGTTGATCAGCCGGTCTTGGTCGTTCATAAGGCAAGCTGGCCCAATGAACAACAAATCATTCGTGGCCGATTGGCCGACATGACAACGTTGTGTCGCGAAGCCAAGATCGGCAACCAGGCGATGATCATTGTTGGTCCCTCCCTGGAAGCGGCCCAGCGTCCAGATAATCGGGCCTCCCGACTGTACGCCGAAGATTTTTCCCACCAATATCGTCAAGCCAACCGATAATATTTCATCCATTTTGATCCCAGAAAATCCAGAATGATAGCAACCTGTTGACGAGTGTAACGCATGCACACGGGGGGGAAGCAGAATGAAAAAGGGCGGTTTATGGGTGGTGTTGATGGTTATCGCCGGGGTGGGATTCCTCATTTGGCACCGTCCTTGGACAACACCTTCTGAGGTCACTCGACCATTGCGCATGGCTGTGGATCCATGGCCCGGTTCCGCCCATGTCTTCCTGGCGGAGAAAAAGGGGTTTTTCAAGAAGAACGGCGTTTCAGTGCAGTTGCACATGGAAAAAGGCCCTGCCGATTCCCTGGTTTCCTATAAGAATGGCGGCTTGGATGGCGTACTGGACGCCGTTTATCCTGACGTGATCACATTGCGCGCCCTGGGATATCCCATAAAAATTGTATACGTGAACGATTTTTCCCAGGATGGTGATGTCATCATCGGTCGCCCCGAGTTGGCAACTCTGGCCAACCTCAAGGGACGCAGGGTCAGCTTTGAAACCATCAATTCGTTTTCGCATATTTTCGTCATCAGTGCTTTGGAAAAATATGGGTTGGACGAATGGGCGGTCAAGTTTGAACGGGTCAAAGCCCCGGATGTGTTGAAAGCTTTAGAAGAAGGGCGCATCGATGCGGGACATACCTGGCAACCGACCTCTTCCCAGGCTTTGGCGAAGGGGTATACCATTTTGGCCAGGGCCAGGGATGTTCCGGGAATTATCATTGATTTGGCTTTTGTGGATGCCAAAGTGGTCGCCAATCGCCCCATGGAAATTCAAGGGTTGATCCAGTCATTGGTGGAAGCCAGGCAATACATGTTGGATCACAAAGAGGAGGCATTGACACTCATGGCCAACGCCGTTGGAATGTCGGTAAAAGAAATGTCAGACGGCTTGGATGAAGTTCAACTGGCCACCCGGGAAGACAACCGCACAGCTCTGACCCGCTCTGAATCGCCGATATCCTTGTTTCAAAGCGGTGAAAACATAATCAAATTTCTTATAAAGCGGGGAGGATTGCGTGCCATTCCCAACCTTGACGATCTGATCGATGCCCGTTTCATCCAGGGCATTGAGGCCCCCCCCCGTGGGAAAGGACCGGGGTGAACCCTGTGCAGGCCACTTCTCCCGGAGTATCATAAATTGCCATAAAGTGCTCCCCTACTGTGAAATTTTCCCTCAAACTCATGCTACTCTCGGCCAGTCTGGTGATCATCACCGGATTGGGCATTGCAATAATCGCCAATGCGCTTCTGACCAACCATTTGCAAGCCAATGTCATGCACACCCTGAGTACGCAAGCGGCATTGGCGATGAAACGGGTGGATCTCATGTTGTTTGAACGCTTGGGCGATGCCAGTTTACTGAGCGCCAATCCCTTGTTTTGCGAAACGCCCGTTTCAAAAGAGAAAATTACCAGACAATTTGCAAATTTCCGCAATATTTACGGTGTTTATCTGGATATTTCCTATTTCAACATTTCCGGTGTACGCGAGATAGGGAGCAGCGGTTTGGGTATTGGCAAGGCCTGGAAGGCGGGGGGGGCGGGTGAGCTTGGTTGGGATCGTCTGATAAACACCGACCATTCCGTTGTGTTGTCTCATTCCGACGAATTGGGTGAAAATGTCGTGGCCATTACCAAGCGGGTTCATTGCCCTGACGACGCGTCACCCCGTGGCGTGTTGGTCACTGTGATCAGTGTGGAGCAATTTAAATTTTTGTTCGACCATGAAATTGTGGATGAACTTGGATTCCGCTATGACCTGATCGATAGCATCGGTCGATTGCTTTATTCAAGTTATAGCAATAAAAAATTCATGTCGAGGCGCATTCTCGGCGGTGAGCGTTCCAAGCGGATCTATAGCAATGATTATAATTTTTCATTGACAAACAATGAACAATTTATTTTCGGTGCGGACGCGAAAGGATTTCTTGATTATCCAGGGGAAGGCTGGAGCGTCCTGGTTTCGTTGAAGAGGTCGGAGGCGTTTGCCATTGCCACCACCTTGCAAAATCAAGTGATCCTGTTCTCGCTAATGGTCATCGGAATGGCGCTGTTGATCGCCTATGCCATGGCCCGACGGTTTACCAAACCCATTGATCGCATGGTCCGCACCGTGACCTCGGTGGCCACTGGCCAACTGGCCTCTTTGGTCGCAATCAGCCAGGAACGACTCCGTACCAGCCAGACGGTCGCCTCCCGCAAGGACGAGTTGGTCGTCTTGACCCAGGCTTTTGATCACATGATCGTCGAGTTGCATGCTACGCTCCTGGCGGAAGAACAAGCCATGGAGTTAAACCAAAAGGTGGTGGGAAACGCCGCCTATGGCGTACTCGTCTATCAGGTGGAATCGGGGATTTGCGTCCTGGCCAATCCCACTGCCGGGTTGATCCTGGGTACCACTGCCAATGTCTTGATGCAAACGAACTACAGAGATTTGGAAGCATGGCGATGCACCAACCTGATGGATATGGCCGAAGAAACGATCCGTACCCGCCAGGACGGACAATGTGATCTTTTCATGAGGACATCGTTTGGCAAAGAGGTATGGTTGGATATCCATTTTTCCACGGTGCTGATTCAGGAGCAACCCCACCTGCTTTGTTTGAT
Organism: Magnetococcales bacterium; assembly: GCA_002753515.1. Lineage (GTDB taxonomy): Bacteria > Pseudomonadota > Magnetococcia > Magnetococcales > UBA8363 > UBA8363. Next base: position 131,745 of record PEAK01000002.1, on the reverse strand, counting down.
CAACGACATTTCCCTACGCAAACAGGCCGAACAAGAAATTTTGCGTGCCAAAGAGGAAGCAGACCAGGCCAATCTGGCCAAAAGCCAATTTTTATCCAACATGAGCCATGAAATTCGCACCCCCATGAATGCCGTTTTAGGCTTGGCGGGTTTGGCACTTCAAGCCGATGCGCCCCCCAAGGTTCAGGATTATCTGATCAAGATTGACGGCGCATCCCGGTCACTATTAAGAATTATCAACGATATTTTGGACTTTTCCAAAATGGAAGCCGGAAAGTTGACCTTGGAATCGTCTCCCTTTTCTCTGGTGGACATCTTTGAACAACTGACCGATCTGTTTCGCATTCCAGCGGCAGAAAAAAATATTGAACTGATGATGGAGATCACGCCAGGGTGTCCCACGGTTTTGTCTGGTGATGCCATGCGTCTGGAGCAGGTGTTGACGAATCTCATAGCCAATGCCTTGAAATTTACCCAGAGTGGCATCGTCCACGTCCAGGCCAGGGAGGGTCAGCTCATTACGGAGGACGCCGGAAAACCCGACAAAGATTCAGGGGTCCCTGACATCATGGTGACCAATAGGGTTCGCCTGGAATTTTCGGTGCGGGATAGTGGCATCGGTTTGTCGCAGGAACAGATCTCCGGGCTGTTTCGTCCTTTTGTCCAGGCGGATGGTTCCACCACCCGCCGATACGGCGGTACCGGACTGGGTCTTTCCATCTGCAAAAATTTGGTAGAAATGATGGGGGGAACGATTGGAGTTGACAGTCGTCCCGGAGAGGGGGCGCACTTTCATTTTTCCATCCTGTGCGAAAAAAATCACAAAGGAGAACGGCGGAAACCCATTCCACCAGGGGAATTCCAGGATTTAAAAGTGATGGTGGTCGATGATAATGAAACGGCACGTATCATTATCCATGACATGCTCAGCACGATCACGCAGCCACCGACACTTGTGGCCTCGGGGGCGGAAGCCGTTGTCGAAATGGAACGGGCGATCCTTGCCGGCACTCCGTATTCCATGGTGTTCCTGGATTATCGTCTGCCGGGGATAAATGGTTTGGAAACAGCGAACAAACTGCGTGAACTTGTCGCCCGTTACAGCATCTCGCCGCCAAAGTTGCTGCTCATGAGCGCTTATGACCGGGAAGAATCCCTGCTGCACCAATGCCATCAGTCGGGTTTGACAACATTCCTGAACAAGCCGATTATGAAAAATCGTTTGTTGGACACCATGATGACTGTCATGGGGCATGAGGTCGCCAAACCGCATGGACGAAGGCAGGATGATGTTAAACACACTGAAATAATTGATAAACTTGGCGGTCATCATGTTTTGCTGGTAGAGGATATCCCCATCAATCAGCAGGTGGCGCGAGAAGTTTTGCAGGCCGTGGGCATTCACGTCGATGTGGCCAACGATGGGGAGGAAGCTGTGCGCATGGTCGAAGCGGGAGCTTATGACGCCGTGTTGATGGATATTCAAATGCCGATCATGGATGGTTATGCCGCTACGACCTTGATTCGCGCCAATCCCCGTTTTGCCAAACTCCCCATCATCGCCATGACCGCCCACGTCATGGAGGGAGACCGGGAAAAATCGTTATCTATGGGGATGAACGATCATATCGGAAAACCTTTTGAACCCAAATCATTGTTTTCGGTGTTGCTGACCCACATCCACCCTGGTCAAGGCGGGGAACCCCACAAAAAAAATGATCGGGAACTTTTACGAAAAACGCATTCCCCAAGTACCGAGATGGAAAGAATCGATGGCATCGACGTGGTCGCGGCGCTATCCCGAGTCATGGGCAATGGGGAATTATTGAAAAAATTGTTGCTCGAATTCAAACGGGAGTATGCGCACATCCCTGAAGAGATCGATGCCGCCATGGCGCAAGGGGATACGAAATCTGCCAGACAGTTGGCCCATAAAGTCAAAGGTTCTGCCGGTAATCTCGGGGCCAACCACATCATGGAGGATGCACGCGCCTTGGAAAAGGCCATTGATCAGGGACATGATACGGTCGGAATACTTCAGAATTTCACCTTACACATGCAGGAGGTTGTCGCTGCGGTTTCTGCCCTGGAACCATTGGTCAGCGTTGAGGAAACGGCTGTGGTCGCTCCTTTGACCATCGGGGAATTGGAAATGGTACGGACCGCCCTGGTGGATTTGGATGACCTTCTGAAGCAGGCCAAGGTGGATGCCGTGGTAAGTTTTGACGCGATCAAACCTTTGTTGCTGCGTGGGGGATTCACACAAGAATGCAAGCAACTGCAGGAGGAAATGGACCGTTATGGTTTCAAGGCTGCCCGGGTTACCTTGAGGGGTCTGGCTGGAAAATTACACATGAACCTGTAGGGTGAATTTATGTCGACCACGACATCCAAAGCCAAAATCGTCATCGCGGAAGATTCTCCCGGCAATATTAAAATGTTGGTGGAAATGTTGGCAGTGGAGTATGAAATTGCCATTGCTACCGATGGGTTGGAAGCTTTGGAGGTGGTCACGCAATTCCAACCCGATGTACTCCTCCTGGACATTGAGATGCCGCATTTGAACGGATTCGACGTCTGCATGCGGCTCAAAGCCAAGGAGGAAACCCGGGACATTGCCATCATTTTCCTGACCGCCCGCGACAGCGCCCATGATGAAGCCTTGGGATTGGCGCACGGGGCCATCGATTATATCACCAAGCCTTTCAATCCGTTTGCGGTCATGACCCGGGTCAACAATCAAGTATTGATCAAACGGCAACGGGAGGAATTGCAACGCATAACCGCTCAATTGCAGGAGATCAATCAATATAAGAGTGAATTCATCGCCAACATGAGTCATGAAATTCGCACGCCGATGAATGCCATCATCGGTTTGTCCGATTTGGCCCTGCGGATGGAACTGCCGCCCAAGGTACGCGATTATTTGGGCAAAATTTCCCATTCATCACAATCATTATTACGTATTATCAATGATGTTCTTGATTTTTCCAAGATAGACGCGGGAAAACTGGAGTTGGAACAGGCACCATTCCTGTTACGTGACGCCTTTGATCATCTGGCCGACATGTTTCGCATCCAAACCACCGAGAAACATATTGAGCTGATCCTGTGTTATTCGGAAGAGTGCCGCTACGAACTGATCGGCGACTTGCTGCGCTTGGAACAAATTCTCATGAACTTGGTTGGCAATGCCTTAAAGTTTACCGAAGAGGGTGAAATCGAGGTCCAGGTCACCACCCTCCAGGAATCGCCAACCCGGGTTCATCTGCAATTCAGCGTTCGTGATACCGGCATCGGCATGTCGGAAAGCGAGTTGGAAATGCTTTTTCAAGCATTTTCCCAGGCGGACTCCTCGGTCACCCGCCGCTATGGAGGTACCGGTCTGGGTCTTTCCATCAGCAAAAAATTGGTGGCGTTGATGGGCGGGACCATCGGCGTCACCTCCACCCCGGGTCGCGGTAGCCTGTTCCGTTTCACCATTGGCTTTGATCGCATTATTGGCGACATGGACAAGGATTTGAGCATTCCCGATGAAATGGAACGACTCAAAGTCCTGGTGGTTGATGACAATGCAACGGCACGCCGGGCCATGGAAAAAGTTCTCGCCATGTTTGGTTTCGCCCCGACGGTCGTCGGTTCCGGAAAAGAGGCTGTCGCCGCTTTTCAACAAGCCATTGCCGAAAACGCCCCGTTCCAATTGGTATTGCTGGATTGGCTCATGCCAGAGATGGACGGCATTCAAACGGCGCAGCACCTCAAAGAACACATTCCACCCAGGGCACCTTATCAAACGCTGCTCCTGGGCCCCTACGACCGTGAAGAACAGTTGCGGAGCCAGGGAAGAGCGGTTGGCGTGAATGACTATCTCCCCAAGCCGGTCAATTGTTCGATCCTGTTCGATAAAATCATGAACACCTTCGGACGGCAAGCCACCAAAACAATTCGCCGCAGCAAGAAAACCATCCATACTGCCGACGTCATGGCAAAAATTGGCGGTGCGCGGGTATTGCTGGTCGAAGACAATGCCATCAACCGCCAAGTGGCCCTGGAATTGTTACAGGAAGTGGGCTGTGTGACGGATACGGCCCAGGACGGGATGGAGGCGGTCAGCAAAGTGACCGACAACATGTATGATATCGTCCTGATGGACATCCAGATGCCGGTCATGGATGGCTACCGGGCAACGCGTTGTATCCGTGAATTGCCAGGAAAAGAGACCCTCCCCATTGTCGCCATGACAGCGCATGCCATGGCGGGTGACCGGCAAAAAAGTTTGCAGGCTGGAATGGATGATCATATCACCAAGCCCATTGACAGGAGGCAACTTTACAGTACCCTGGTCAAAAGAATCATCCCCCGTGAGGGATTGGGGATGGTGATCCCTCCCGGGAAAACAGAGACGCCAAGGAACGATGGGTTGGATTTTCCGCAAAGCTTGCCTGGCCTCGATTGGCAGGACGCCATGGAACGCCTTTCCGGTAACCACCGGCTTTATCGCTCCCTGCTCACTGAGTTTCATAAAAATTATGCCCAGTCAGCCGGACAAATTCGTGATGGATTGCAGAGCGAGCAGGAGGACAGGATCCTGGCAGCAGCCCGTCTGCTTCACACCATCAAGGGAATTGCGGGTAACATTGCCGCCCAGCGCCTCTACAACGCCGCACTGACCTTGGAAAAAGCAATCGCCGGATCGCAGGATCACATGCCAAGCGGCATGGATTCTTTCGAGGAAGCCATGTCCGAGGTTTTGGAAACCATCTCGCGACTGCAACGTGAGTGGGAGAAGACAAAAGGAAATTCACTTGGCGTACCAGAGGTGGCAAAAACGTTCAACAAAGCCGTTGTATCCCCCCTGCTGCAAACACTGTATGCACAAATAGGCTTGGGGGCCGTGGAAACTCAGGATACTTTTGATGCCCTCAAACCCCATATGATGATTGGGAAGAAGGGTGTCCAGGAAGCGATGGAACAGTTGGAAGAGCAGATTGATCGGATCGATTTTTCTGCGGCTTCGGCTACTCTCTCTGACTTAGCCAAGGCATTGAACATGGATTTGGAGAACGATAAGTCATGAATGCTGCGGATGAAAGGGCTAGAATATTGATTGTTGATGACGTTCCCGGGAACATTAAGGCCCTGGCAGTCATTTTGCGGGAGGAATTTCAGGTACGCATGGCCACCAACGGCAAAGATGCCCTGAGGCTCATCTCCCAGGAGAAAATTGACCTCGTCCTGTTGGATGTCACCATGCCGGAAATGGATGGATTCGAGGTGTGTGCCACACTAAAAGCGCAACATGAAACTGCCGGTATTTGTGTCCTGTTTGTCACGGGTCTGAACGAAGAGGCGGATCAAACCAAAGGATTGGCGTTGGGAGCCTCCGATTATATTACCAAACCGTTGAGTCCCCCCATTCTATTGGCACGTGTTCGCAATCATGTCGCAGCCAAGCGGCAGCGCGATCAGTTGGAGCAGCTCTCTTTGAATGATACCCTGACTAATATCGCCAATCGCCGCTATTTTGATCAGTTTCTCCAGCGGGAATGGAACCGCTCGGTTCGGGGAGGATCTCCCCTATCGCTGATTCTCATGGATATCGACTATTTTAAAACTTACAATGACAGTTTGGGACATGCGGCTGGGGATGACTGTTTGCGCCGTGTTGCGCACTCTTTGCAAGACACCATGCATCGTTCCACCGATTTGTTGGCCAGATACGGTGGTGAAGAGTTTGTCGCAGTTCTTCCACACGTGGAACATGTCGGTGCGACAGCCATGGCAGAAAAATTTCGCCAAACAGTCGTATCGTTGCACATTCCCCATCCCCTCTCCCAGATAGCCGACCACGTCACCCTCAGCCTCGGGTGTGCCTCCATGCTCCCGATTCGTAGCGCTTCGCCACAATTGTTATTGGAATCAGCGGACAAAATGCTTTACGCCGCCAAAGAGGGCGGTCGCAATCGGGTCATGTCGATTTTTCACTAAGATTTTGTAAAGATTTGGAGACGGCGATGATACCATGGGAATCAAAATCGCTACTGGAAAACTCTCCCGGAATCACGCGACGCCGAGTTTTGGACTGGATGGCCAGAGGGGGATTGGCCACGATGCTTGCCGGGCTACCCCGACTGACCAGGGCAACGGACGATGAGGTTGTCCGCATCGCCTACCTTCCCATTACCGATGCAACACCCCTGTTGGTGGCACACGCCCTGGGATTTTTCGCGGAACAAGGTCTTGAAGTGGCACCGCCTGTCTCATTCAAAGGCTGGGATACCTTGGTACGCGGCTTTGCCGAAGGTCATTTCAATCTGGTGCATCTCCTGAAACCCATCCCGGTGTGGATGCGCTACAACAATGCCTTTCCGGTCAAAATCGTCTCCTGGGCTCATACAAACGGATCGGCCATCGTCGTCGGCAATGAGAGTACTATCAGGGAATTCGGCGATTTTTCCGGAAAACGCATGGCCATTCCATACTGGTATTCCATGCACAATATCGTGTTGCAGGCCGGGTTGCGCAAGGTGGGCATCCAACCCATGGTGGACCAGGGGGAAAAAGTGGCCGCAGGGGTCTGCGCCTTAAAGGTCATCCCCCCCCCGTTGATGGTCAAGGCATTGGCCAATGGAACCACAGATGGCTATGTCGTTGCCGAACCTTTCGCCGCCATGGGGGAAATGGGGGGGGCAGGGAAAGTTTTTCGTTTTACCGGGGATATCTGGCGGGATCACCCATGCTGTGTGGTTTGCATGCACGAATCTGCAACCCGGCAAAAACCACAATGGACGCAAAAAATCATGAATGCCGTGGTCAAGGGCGCCCTCCATGCCTCAGACCACAGGGAAGAGACAGCGCGGTTGCTCGCCAAAGAAGGCAAGGGCTACCTCCCCGTCTCCGCCGACACGGTTCAAAGGGCGATCAGCCACTACAATCCCAAGGATTATTCCGATCCGGTCGCTATCCGCCACCAGGAGGCTTGGCACAATCAGCGCATCGACTTCAATCCCTATCCCTATCCTTCAGCAACACGCATGATTGTCGAGATGATGAATCAGACCCTGGTTTCGGACGATCACACTTTTCTGACCAAGATTACTGCCGATTTTGTAGCGAAGGATCTCGTTGAGTACGAATTCGTCCAGAAAGCGCTTGCTGAACATCCCCACTGGCAATCGTTGCACGGTGTACCATCCGATCATCCCTTTGAGCGGGAAGAGACCCTCCTTGTCTAAGCGCAATTCACCATTCCCCTCAGCTCTCATTCCCTTTCGTTCCGGTTTGGGACGGACAGTGTTCCTATGGCTGTTAGGATTGTCCCTGTTGCCGCTGGGTTTTATCAGTTGGCAAGGATATTCCAAATCCGTCGAAGCGTTTCGCACCGAGGCCAGCCAAAAATTATCCAACGCCGTGGAACTGAAATACACGGCACTGGAAATGCTGTTCACCGAGCAACTCCGTCATTTACAACGGGAATCCATGTCACTGGCGCGTTTACGCTTCATCAATGACCTCAGTAACGAATGGCGCGCCAGCACCCTCAAATCTGAGGAGTATGTTAAAGGTTTCTCCTGGGCCGAACGGGTGGAAAAGGAAGGCAATGACATCGCCGAGTTTGTCGAAACCCATGGCTACAAAAACTATTACCTGATGGAACCGGGTGGGACAGTGCTGTTTTCACGCCATCCCGACCCACTTTTGGGGAGTGATCTTTTGGCGGGGGCCGAAAAAATAACGCCCTTGGGAAAAGCGGTCCAACAAGCCCTGGAAAAAAAGAAGGCGGTATTCTCCGACTTGCTACCCAGTCGTGTTTCAACCCTGTCCGGTTATCTCATCCGACCCATGTCGGGGGAAAACGGTCAGGTAACCGGAGTCATAATCCTGGAAATATCATTGGCACCCCTGTTTCAACTCATGGAAATCAACGTTGGATTGGGAGAAACCGGTGAAACCTATCTGGTGGGATCCGACCTGAACATGCGTTCCCCTTCGCGTGTCTTGAAACAGGCCGTCGCCACGGAAGTCAAGGTGGACACCTGGATTTCGCGCCAATGGTTGCAAGCGACTACTCCCAGCGATGCAACCGATAGTCGGATCAAAATTCGGGATGCCTCGCAGAAAACCCGGACAGATAACCATCCCATGTCGTTAACCCACGGAACCTATATCGATTACGACGGCCACGAGGTTCTTGGAATCTATAAAGATTTGCCTTTCTTGGCAGACCTCGGGGTTCACTGGGGTTTGTTCGCGGAGATGCAAGCCGAGGAGTTTTTCGCCCCATCATTGCGGTTACGCAATCAATTGGTTATCGTTTTGATACTGGTCTCGGTTTTGGTTTTGTTGGTAGCGGGACGTGTTACCGGACATATCGTCACCCCTGTGCAACGACTGACCCAATGGTCGAAAAAAATTCAGGAAGGCGATTGGAGTATGGAATCCATTGCCGCTCCCGGTAATGAAGTGGGTCTCCTGGTTCACTCCTTCGAAAAAATGGCCGCAACACTCATCGCGGTTCACGAACAGAAACTGCGCACGTCATGGATGGAGCAAGGGGCGGCGGAATTGAATCGATGTTTGCGCGGAGAGAAAGAGTTGGGCGAGTTGGCGGCACAAACCGTCTCATTTCTGGCCTCCTGGCTCGACTGTCAGATAGGGGCCTTTTATGTGATCCAATCCGATGGCGGGGTCATGCTCTTTGGCCATTTCGCCTTGTCCTTGGATACACGACTGCAAAACATGACCTTCAAACCCGGGGAAGGTTTGGTGGGACAATGTCTGGTTAACAAAGCCCCCATGCGCATTCACCCCCTGCCCGTGGAATATTTTCGCATCCAGTCGGGATTGGGAGAGAGTCAACCAAGGTATCTGCTGCTTTTTCCCTTCATGGTCCACGACAAGGTGGAAGCGATCGTCGAGCTGGGGGCGTTTGCCGCGTTTCAGGACCGCCATTTGGAATTCCTGGCGCAAGAGGCCATCAGCATCGCCATGGCGGTGGCGGCTGCCAACTCGCGCACCTTGTTGCAACAGGCGTTGGCCCATTCGCAAAGGCAGGCCGAGGAATTGGAAAAAATTGGCTCCGAGATGAAACGTTCCAATCAGGAATTGCAAGAAAAAACCCGGGAGTTGCAAGCATCCGAAGCCACGTTGCTGCAACAACAGGAAGAACTGCGGGTCTCCAACGAATCATTGGCCATCAATGCCCAACAGTTGGAGGAACAAAATGTGGCGGACCAAAAGAAAAATTTGGCACTCCAAACCATTCGCAAAGAATTAGAACAAAAGGCCTTCGACCTGGAACAAGCCAACCGCTACAAATCGCAATTTCTTTCCAACATGTCCCACGAACTCAGGACACCGCTCAACAGTTTGCTCATACTCGCCAACAATTTTTGCGAAAATGGCGATGGCAATCTGACCCCGCAACAGGTGGAGGATGCCACCATTATCCACAATTCAGGCCAGGAATTATTGGGATTGATCAATGAAATCCTCGACCTGGCCAAAATCGAAGCGGGACGGATGGATTGCCTGGTCGAAACCATGAGCATTGACGAATTCGCCCTGGCCATGGAGCAAAATTTTCGTCATGTAGCCAGCAAAAAGGGGTTGACCTTTCAGATTGCCGCCCCCGCCGCCGATTGTCCGAAAACCTTGTGTACCGATTGGGAAAAGGTATCCCGCATTGTCAAAAATCTTTTGTCCAATGCCTTTAAATTCACCCAGCAGGGAGGGGTCACCCTGGGATTCGCTCCCCTGCCCCACACCTTTCGACCGGGGAATGCGCAAAACAATATCCCGGTTGCCGGTGTCGCCATCAGCGTCAGCGATACGGGAATCGGCATTCCTCCGGAAAAACATGCCACCATTTTTGAAGCCTTTCAGCAAGCGGATGGTTCCACCAGTCGCAAGTTTGGTGGTACCGGTTTGGGTTTGACGATCTCGACGCAACTGGCACAGCTTTTAGGTGGAACAATCAACCTGGTCAGTCGTGAAGGTGTCGGCAGCGTATTCACCCTGCTGCTCCCCTGGCTTGAGGCCAATACCCCTGCCATCGCAACATCGGCACCGCCTTCTCATCGGACGCTAACGACGCCGAACATTGCCCGGCCAATACCACAGGGAATGGCCGGCACCCATCAAAACATCACGGCGGGTGAGCGCGTCATGTTGATCATCGAGGATGATCCACAGTTTGCCAACCTCGTCGCGCAGATCGCCCGGGAAAAAGGTTTCAAGTCCCTTATGGCCACCGATGGCCAGAGCGGATTGGAGCTTGCTCTGAATCACATTCCCAGCGGCATCATTCTGGACATCGGCTTGCCCGTCATGGATGGTTGGGCGGTGTTGGAGCGACTGAAAAGCAATCCCGCAACCAGTGCTATTCCGGTCCACATCCTGTCGGGGGCGGATCACGGCATGGATGGTATTGCCAAGGGGGCGACAAGCCAATTGAGCAAACCCGTTTCCAAGGCGGATATCCAGAAAGTACTGGCATCAACGCCTCAACGAACGGATGATGTGACGTTGTTCCTACACCGGGTGAATCGGGATCTCTCCCCAGAGGCGGACAACAAGGTCGCAGCACTCCACGATCCCAAGGAGGTCTTCAAGGATAAAACCATTCTGGTCGTTGATGATGACGTACGTAACACACGGGTTTTGGTACGCATGTTGGAGCGAAAGGAGTTGCGGGTGTTCACCGCCGGCACCGGCAAAGAGGCCCTGGATGTCCTGGTTGGACACCCTGAAATCGATGTCGTACTGATGGATATCATGATGCCGGTGATGGACGGTTTTGAGGCCATGCGACGCATTCGGCAAAACCCCGGATACCAAAACCTACCCATCATCGCCCTCACGGCCAAGGCGATGGAAGAAGATCGCAAACAATGCCTCAGCGCCGGTGCCAACGATTTCTTGGCCAAACCAGTGGATATGAACCAGCTCTTGGCGATGCTGCAAATCTGGTTGTACCAGTAAACCATGACCATCGGCACCCAACCCCATAAAAGAGGCACCCATGTTTCCGTACTTCTCGGGGCAGCAGCCATTTTGTTGCTGGTTCACCTGTCCCGGGTATTCTTGCCGCTTACAAAGGAAACGCTTGCCCGGGTGATGATCGCGTTGTCGCTGATGGCCTTGGGAGGAGCTCTGGTTTGGCTGTACGAGCGTCGCCAAAATGCGTCTCTGCAACAACTGGAACGGGTGATCACCCAAATGGCTGCAGGGGACATGACGGTTCGTATGGCCTACCAGAATCGGGGAGTGATCGGTCGCCTGGGCCAGGAGGTGAATACCCTGGCCCAACATTTACAGCTACAGCAAACGATTCAATCGCAAACCTTGTGGCACCAGGAAGGTACGGCCAAACTCCATAAACTTTTCGGGATAAAAAGCGATTTACCCGCCCTCAGCAGCGCCATGGTTGCCTTTTTTTCCCAACACCTGGAAGCGGCCATGGGAGCTTTTTATGTGCTGGGAGATGAGGGGAGTGCCCGCATGTTGGGTAGTTATGCCTATCAGGTTCGCAAATCACCCGGCCATATGTTCGTCCCCGGTGAAGGCTTGGTGGGGCAAGTGCTTCTGGAAAAACGGTATCTCCTCATCACCCGGGTACCTTCTGGACATATTGAAGTCCAATCGGGCTTGGGGGGGGCCGTACCCGAGATGTTGCTGATTTTTCCATTTATGCTGCATGACAAGGTCAAGGCGGTCCTGGAACTCGGTACGTTGACCGGCATAACCGAGACACATCTCTCTTTTCTAACCAGCGTCAGCGAAAGTGTCGCCATGGCCATCAGTGCGGCCCAGGCCCATGACCATACTGAAAAAACCCTGAGCAAATTGCGCGAACAAAGCCAATCCCTGCGCACCACAAGTCGCGCCTTGCGTCTATCCAACGCCAGGTTGCAGGAGCAAAAAATTGATTTGGAAATGGCGCAGGCACAACTCAAGGAGCAAAAGGAAGAGTTGCGTGTCGCCAACGAAGCCATGGAGAGTCATGCCTGTTTGGTTGCGGAGCAAAAGCACGAGGTGGAGAGAACAAATCGGGAACTCATCAATACTCAGGAGGCGTTACAGATTCGTGCCAAAGAGTTGCAATGGGCCATCGATACAAAGTCCGAAGTTTTGGCCGAACTGTCCCATAATTTGCGAACCCCCTTGAACACCCTGTTGATCCTGGCCAAAAGTTTTGCTGACAACGCATACCACAACCTGAATGAGCGCCAACTGACCGATGCAGCCATGATTTATGAATCGGGCACCGATCTTTCCAGGATGATTCATGCGTTGTTGACCCACGTCAAAGGGTCGGAAGGGAAAAACCCCTCCCTGACAAACACATCTACAGCATTGACGATCACTTCGACAACACCAGTGGCGACCTCCAGTCCCAAGATCGAAGACGCTTCAAAAACCTTGATCATGACATTACCATCGAGATACAGCGCAACCACCCCTTGCACGATACTGCTGATTGAGGACGATGCCAAAGCATGTGCAGCCATGACACATTTATTGCAACCCTACCCGGTGCAGGTGACCCGGGCTGCCACAGGTATCCAAGCATTGGCTTTGCTCCAGGAGCAGCCATTCGATTGTATGATCCTCGATTTAAACCTTCCTGATATCCATGGACTGGTCTGGCTGGAACAGATGGCACAGGGATCCACCTTTGTAAAACCGCCCACGATCATTTACTCCGGTCAGGAGTTGTCACGGGACGAATACGACCGATTGAAAAAATTTACCGATGCCATTGTCGTCAAGGGGGAACATTCCCCAGCGCGACTACTCAAAGAGATGGCCTTATTACTGAGAGAGGCTTCCGTAGTACCGCCGGAGCAGGCATCATCGGCAAAAACCATGGTGGCGGCAACCCGGGAAAGCTACCCCAACCTGCACGATAAAACCGTGTTGTTGGTGGACGATGATGTGCGCAACCTGTACGCCATGACCCGGGAACTGGAAGGGCATCACCTTAAGACCCTGATGGCCGCCAATGGGGTCAAAGCTTTGGAGTCTCTGGAGAAATTCCCATCTATCAACTGCGTCATCATGGATGTGATGATGCCGGTAATGGATGGCTACGAGACGATACGGCGCCTGCGGAAAAATCCGCAATGGGCTTTATTACCGGTCATAGCCCTGACCGCCAAGGCCATGGAAGACGATCGGCGCCAAGCCATGGCGGCGGGGGCGAATGATTATTTGACAAAGCCTGTGGATATGGCTTTGCTGCTCGATAAACTTGCTACTTTGTTGGTTCAGGTCCATGGATTCGGAAGCTGAGATTGAAAATTTAGAGATGCGTCTCCTGTTGGAAACCATATATCTACGCTATGGTTATGATTTTCGTCAATATGCCCACTCCTCCTTGAAGCGTCGCATGCTTCAATGTTTGGCGGAATGCGGTATCTCCCCTCTTTCCGCAGCCATCCCCAAAGTCATTCATGATCGCCAATTTTTGGACCGCCTCGTCACAGCCTTATCGGTGACCGTAACCGAATTTTTTCGCGATCCCCTGTTTTATCTGGCATTGCGCAAACAGGTGATACCCTTGCTGGCAACCTATCCCTTCATCACCATCTGGCATGCCGGTTGTGCAACGGGAGAAGAGGTCTATTCCCTGGCCATTCTGCTCAGCGAAGAGGGATTGTACGAGCGGGTTCGCATTTTTGCCACCGATATCAACGGTCAATCTTTGCAGCACGCCAAGGAAGGTATTTATAACCTGAGCAGCATGCTGGAATCATCACAAAGCTACCTGAATGGCGGAGGTCAACACTCTTTGGCTGATTATTATCATTCCAAATACGATTTGGCACGCATACCCTCCGGGTTGAAGGAAAATATCGTCTTTGCCGCACACAATTTGGCCACTGATCATGTTTTTTCCGAGACCCATTTGATTTTTTGCCGGAATGTCATGATCTATTTCAACAAGGAATTAACCAATCGAGTCCTGCACCTTTTTGAGAAAAGTTTGGTTTCCGGGGGTGTTTTGTGCCTGGGGAGCCATGAATCCTTGTCTTTCACCGCTGTGGAACACCGTTTCACCCCGATTTCCAGGGAACAGCGCATTTACCAAAAAAAGGTGGGGGCATGACCATCCCCCGACCCCGGGCTATTGTCATCGGCGCATCGGCAGGGGGATTCCTGGCATTGCGTACCCTTTTCCCGGTATTTCCCGAAGGATTCCCGGTTCCCATACTGGTGGTCCAGCACCAGCCAGCCCAAGGTTCAGGCCCCCGAGGTTGCTCTTTATTGGCCCTGCATTGCCGTCTGCCGGTACGTGAAGCCATGGACAAGGAACCCGTCCAATCGGGTCACATCCTCTTCGCCCCCCCGGGCTATCACCTCCTGGTGGAACCCGATTTCACCCTCGCTCTCTCCATCGATGCCGCCGTACACCATTCCCGTCCGGCAATCGATGTTTTGTTTGAAACGGCGTCCGATGTTTACCAGACGGGTCTTATAGGGGTATTATTGACCGGTGCCAGTCGGGATGGGACGGCAGGATTGCAAAAAATTCGGCAACGCGGCGGAAAGACACTGGTTCAAGACCCCCAAGACGCCGAAGCCCCGTTCATGCCCCGATGTGCCATCGCCCATGGAGCGGCAGATCAAGTACTTCCTTTGAATGCCATTGCACGCACCTTGAAGCAATTGGGAAATTTCCAGCATGAGTGATATGCGGCCAAAGATACTGATCGTCGATGACCTCCCCGCCAACTTGGTTGCCATGCGGAGAATCCTGGAACGCCTGGATACCGACATCATCGAAGCGACTTCGGGAATTGAAGTGTTGACGTTGTGCATGGATCATGAGTTCGCCATGATTCTGCTCGATGTCAACATGCCGGAGATGAACGGTTTTGAAGTGGCGGAAGCCTTGTATGGTGCGGAACGGACGAAAGATTTACCCATCATTTTCGTAACGGCGGCCCACTCCGATGAAGACAAGCGGATCATGGGATATCAACTGGGAGCGGTAGATTTCATCCAAAAGCCCGTCAACAATGCCGTTTTGCTTTCAAAGGTTAAAATATTTTTAAAATTGCATCAAAAGCACCTGGAACAGGAACGCTACGTCCAAGTCCTGGAAGAGGAAACGGCCCGACGCAAAAAAATGGAATTGGAACTCAGGAGTATCAACCGGGATCTGGAAATTGAAATCACCAAGCGGATCCGGGCCGAGGAGACCACACGCCAATACCTCATCGAACTGGAAAAAGCCAAAGCGGATGAAGAAGTGGCCAACCGGGCCAAAGGGCAGTTCTTGGCCAACATGAGCCATGAAATCCGCACCCCCATGAATGCCATCATCGGTTTTTCCAACCTGGCGATGCAGACCGACATGTCGCCGCGCCTGCGCGACTATTTAACCAAAATTACCAATTCCTCCCGATCACTCTTGCGTATTATCAATGATATCCTCGACTTTTCCAAGATTGAGGCGGGCAAATTGGAACTGGAGATGTCGCACTTCCTGGTCAGGGATATCTTCGATCACCTATCCGACATGTTTCAGGCACAAGTCACCGAAAAACAACTGGAATTGGTGATGTGCATGTCGGATGAATGCCGTTATGAATTGTTCGGCGATCCCCTGCGCCTGGAACAGGTATTGATGAACTTTGTCAGCAATGCCTTGAAATTTACCCGAAAGGGGGAAATTGAAATCCAGGTCAAAACCCTCAGGGAATCGGCGAACGATTGCGAGTTGGAATTCATCATTCGCGATACCGGAATCGGCATGGACGACGAGCAAATCGCCAGGTTGTTCCAACCTTTCTCCCAAGCCGACAGCTCCACCACGCGCAAATTTGGCGGTACCGGATTGGGTTTGTCAATCTGCCTCAAATTGGTCGAAATGATGGGGGGCAAGATCTGGGTGGCGTCCAAACCGGGACAGGGCAGCGTGTTCCATTTCACCGCCCTTTTGCAACGCCGCCTTGGCACTGAAATGGTCGATATGATCACACCCGATGACATGCAGCTCCTGCGGGTGTTGGTCGTGGATGATAACGATACGGCACGCCGGGCTTTCATCAATACCTTGACCATGTTCGGCTTCACAGCCAGTGGTGCCATCTCGGGAGAGGTCGCCCAAACCATGGTGGCTCAAGCCAAAGAACAGGGAAATCCCTACCAGTTAATCCTGGTGGATTGGGTGATGCCCGGGATGAATGGTCTGGATGCCGCCATGCACATCAAGGCCACGGAAACAAATAAAGCGCCTCCCAAATTCTTGCTCATGGTCCCTTATGGTCGTGAGGAGGAGATCAAGGATCAGTTGGATGTGTTCGAAGTCGATGGAGTGATATCCAAACCGGTCAATTGCTCCTTGTTGTTCGACGCCATCATGAATGTATTTGGCCGATCGGTTGCCAAAGCCTGCCGACAATCGGACGATTTTTCCGATCTGGCGGCAATCGCCAAGCGCATCGGCGGGGCCAGGATACTTCTCGTGGAGGACAATGCCATCAATCGGCAAGTGGCGGAAGGATTTCTGGAATCCGTCGGAATACTCGTAGAAACAGCGTGGGATGGCATGGAGGCTGTGCAAAGGGTCCAGGAGTTGGGCGTTGAATTGGATCTGGTACTCATGGATGTCCAAATGCCCAGAATGGACGGTTTTGAAGCGGCGCAACAGATTCGCAACAAACTGGGATTATTGGAATTACCAATCATCGCCATGACAGCCCACTCCATGGCGGGTGACCGGGAAAAATGCCTGAATGCCGGGATGAATGACCATGTTGCCAAGCCCGTGGAAAAAACAATCTTTTACGACAAACTATGCCAGTGGATCCGCAAGCGGGAGGGACTGGGAATCACGTTACAAGTGCCTGCGGGAAAGAAAGCTCAGGATGAGGGACCACCTTTGCCGACACTTCTCGCTGGCATCGATCTGGCCAATTGCCTGGAACGTCTGAACGGTGACCGCCGGTTACTGCGCTCCCTGCTCTACGAATTCCACCGTGATTACGCCCATGTCGCCCGGGAAATTCGTATGACCTTGGCGGGAAAAAGAAAAGACGATATCAAGACTTCCGCACAACTGGCCCATAGTGTGCGCGGGATAGCGGGCAATATGTCAGCAACACGCCTGTTTGAAGCCTCCTCCCTTTTGGAGCAGGGACTACGGGAAAATATCCACTTTAACGGAGAATTATTGATCCATTTTGAAGAAGCCTTGAACGAAGTGATACACGCCATCGGAGCTTTGAAACAAGCGGATGAACAATTTGCCGCAACCCTACCGCCCCCTGAAAAAGCCCCTTTGAATTTATCTGAGGTTCTGCCCTTGGTGCGCGAACTGGGGCGGTTGATCGAAGGGCATTATTTTGAATCATTGGAAGTGTTTGAAGAACTCCGACCACACCTCGTGGCTTGCGGCGATGACGAATTGTTGAAAAATACAGATGCCTTGGCGGAAAAACTAGAAAGAGTCGATTTCAATGGTGCGCTCGTTTTCCTCGAAACCATCACAAAACAGCTCAAATTGCATAAGGAAAGTGGCAAGAAATGACCGAAAACGAAAAGCGACACAAGGTATTGGTCGTTGATGATATCCCTGGCAATATCAAAGTATTGGCAAAAGCCTTGAGCCAGGATTATCGGGTCCTCGTCGCTACCAACGGTGAAGATGCCCTGCAAACGGCGCAAACCGAAGATGTCGATACCATCCTGCTGGATGTGGAAATGCCGGGAATGAACGGTTTTGAAGTATGCGAACAATTGCATGCCATAAAAACTACCCGAAGGATACCCATCATTTTCACCACCAGTCGCAAAAATAGCGAAGACATTGCCAGGGGATTGTCACTCGGCGCTTTCTATTATCTTACAAAACCTTTGGATATCAATATTTTATTAGCCATTGTCCAGGCCGCCATCAACCGGAAAACAGCCCACCAATGCTTATATGGACAAATCCAGGTCACCCGTTGTCCACTCTCCATGCATATGGAAGAGGCTCGGTTTCGCATCCAAACCATGTCCGAAGCCTTTCAATTGTCGGTATTGTTATCCTTGACCTGTCCCAATCCAGAAAAAGCAGCGGTCGGTTTGCGAGAAATATTGATCAATGCCGTGGAGCATGGCAATCTCGGTATCACCTATGAGGAAAAAGGTATTTTCAATAGAAAAAATGAACTTGAAAATGAAATTAAGCGGCGCATGGCATTGCCGGAGAACCAGGAGAAGCATGTGGTGGTTCTTTTCACGCGCAAAGAAGATGAAATAAACTTCCGTATTCGCGATGACGGCACTGGGTTTGATAGCGAACCGTACCTGGATTTCAACCCCGAACGGATGCTGGATACGCACGGCAGGGGCATCGCCATTGCCGTCAAAGCCAGTTTTGACCAGGTTCGGTTCTTGGGTTCCGGCAATGAGGTGGAATGCACGATCAGGCTTTAAACATTAGTTATTTCTTTGGCAGAATCACCGGAACTGTTTGGTGTATTTCTTGGCCAGAGACAGGAACGAATTGAACTGGCAAAGGCCATGGTGCAGTCTTCGGTCACCATTGTGTACCGTGACATAGAGTTTGAAAACAACCACATCCGAAGATCAACATGTGGGACAAATTTGGCAATTTTGAGTGTCCATAGTCGTTATTGAAACTCATATGGCCACCTATAGCAATGAATTATAGAATGTTAGACACCCAATGCCAGCCAAATAGAAGACGATTAATACTAAGTTGCAATCAAAAAGATACTAAACCACAGCTATCTTGGGATTCGTAGATTTTGTCATCCCCGCGAAAGCGGGGATCCAGAGGAGCTTCCCACTATTTCCTGACTTTCTGGATCCCCGCTTTCGCGGGGATGACGATGAGAAACTACGAGTTTCGTGATAGCTTACGTTAATATTTCTATGATTGCAACTCAGTATAACACATTGGAAAAAAATTTAATGACGAATTATGATAATAATAAAAAGTCGAACCAAACGGGTGAAGTTGGAGAGCATGAGGTTGCGGGCATTTTCACTAGGCTAAATTGGCTATACCATCCTATTACGTCAAGGGATGTTGGAATTGACGCCATTATTGAGAGCAAGGTGTCAGTAGGTGGACGATCTATCGTTATTGGCATACAAATAAAGTGCGGACAATATTATTTTAGAATTCAGAACGATAGTAGTATAACATTTAAGAATAATAAAGTGCATTTTGATTACTGGCTGACTTTTCCGATACCTATAATGATAGTACTATACAATCCTGATACATGCGAAGCATACTGGGAAATTGTAAACAGTAATAATATTAAAGATAATAGATTGAAGATTCCAAAAAGCCACGTTTTAACAAAAATTACCAATACTGACACAGCCAAGAGTGCTATTCTAGAAGCATGTAAGTTTATTATAAATCGAAACGACTCTGAAAAAATTGAACTTTTTTTTAAACTGTTTGCGAAATCTGACTCTTTTAATCTCTCAGAAAGATATTCTATTGTTAACCGTTATTTGCTTGCCACTCCAAATGATTCACATGTTCTCTGTATAAAAGGCAATATTGAACATATGCGTGGCGATTTCCAAGCTGCCTTAGATACATATAATGCGTCACTTCAACTCAACCCGTCGATTCCTACTGCGCATTGGGGAATTGCACATACTTATAGACGTCTTCAAGATATCGACAATGCTTTATTTTGGGCAAATAAAGGGATTGAGATTGATCCAACAGATCCTAGCGGGCACCTTGCACTAGCACTTTGCCTTGCCGCCAAAGGTAATCTTGATAATGCGCTTAAAGAATGTGATTCTTCTATCAAATTAAATGCATGGTATTACGATGCTCATGACCATCGAGGGCAAATTTTGCTTGGATTGGGACGTTTTCAGGAGGCCTTAGAAGCCTTCAGCAAATTAGTAGAGCTGCGTCCAATGAGTGCATATGCTCACCATAAACTAGGCATTTCATATGAATATTGCAATCTAATCGATGAAGCGGTTGCTGCTTATAAAAAGTCACTTTACTTTGACCCTGAGTACAGCCCAGCAGAACATTCGTTGCAACTGCTAAATATTGCTGATCAAATACGAACAATTGAAATACGAGGCAATGACCAGATAGGAATCAATACACTTTTCGATCTAGCCGTACTATACTGTGATTATGGCAATAATGATAAAGCCATGGATTTGTTCAATAAAATTCTAGAAAAGGAGCCATGTCATCTTGGCGCAATTGTTAATATTGGTGTAATATTGGCAATACGTGGAGATTACACTATAGCTCGTGAGTATCTTGATCGTGCCGTCGTCTTGCACCCAAATGAGAATGTTGCCTGGTTTAATAGAGGTTCAGTATTATTTATGAGTGGTGACTATAATACTGCAATTGATTCTTATTCAAAAGCTCTGAAAATTAACAAGAACGATGCGCAAATATATCATTCAAGGGGTGTTGCATATAGAAAAATATATGAATTTGATAAGGCAATTGATGATTTTACATGCGCCTTACAGTTGAATCCGTCTTTGAGTACTACTCGGCATTTAAGGCGTGAGCTATTAGATGTAAGGGCATCGATAGTCAAACTCAGTTCTGGAATACTTATGCCTCGTATCCCCGGTATAATTGGGTGAAGCAAATTTTGGCGAGGAATTCCGACTCTCAATTTCTGCAACCCCCTACTTCTCCCTCTGCTCTCTCCACACCATAGGAAACGGTTCCATGAGATCTGCCAAGGTGAGGTTTGCGGCACTGGGTGCCTACCATTCCAAACCCAGTCACGAGGCAAGCCTATCCAACGAAATTCTTACCTTTATGCAGCCTTTTTCATGGTCAGGATGTCCTCAAGGCGCAAAGGTGCTTTATTGATGCCCAATTTAACCGCAGGAACCACTCTCCGGTGGTCCAATGAGGTCTAACATAATTGTGGATGATCAGATGGACATCCAGCGTTGTCAGTAGCCACCCTTAATGTACCACCCCATGTTCACCTGTGAGTGTCCATGGTCGTTATTGAAACTCAGATATCCACCTATAACAATGAATTATAGAACGTTAGACACCCAATGCCCTCGAACGACAACTCTGAAAAAATAACCCTACGGCAAACCGTCATCATCGGCGGGGGACCGGCGGGGGCCATGGTTGCGTGGAAACTGGCCCGGGCAGGGCGCGATGTCCTGCTCGTGGATGCCAAAACATTTCCGCGATTCAAGCCATGCGCCGGCTGGGTCACCCTGGATGCCCTGTGTGCCCTGGAGGTTGACCCCGCTACCTATCCCCATCTCCTCGTCCCCATCACCCGGGTCGCCATTGGCCTCACCGAGGGTCTCCAGATCACCCAATGGCCAGAGCCGGTCAGTTATGGCATCCTGCGCCACGAATTCGATGCCTTTTTGCTCGAACGCGCCCGCACCGCCGGAGCGGAAATCCTCGAAGATCACCGGGTCGAACGCGTCATCTTTGATCACGATTGCGTCCATTGCCTGATCAAAGGCCAGCGCATCTCTTCGGTGCATGTCGTGGGTGCGGGCGGTTCCAACTGTCCCGTAGCCAGGGCTGTGGCGGGGCGCTCCCCCTGGCAACACCGGACCACGGTTGCCGCACAAATGAGCGAAGTCCCAATCGGTGCCGCCAAGCTGCAACAATCAAGACTGGGAACAGGGATGCCGGTGCTGTACCCGGAACCGGAGTGTGATGGCTATGCCTGGTATTTCGCCAAGGGGGATTTCTTGAACATTGGCGTCGGTGCCCTGACCCGCTCTGGACCAGCCATCCCTCAACGCCGGCAGCGCTTTTTACAGCGCCTGCAACGGGAATCCATACTCCCCGATTCCTGGTCATTGTCCCCATTTGTCGGTCATTCCTACGCCATCTGGCGCGGAACACGACCCGATCTGGGGGGACCACGCCACCTGTTGGTGGGGGACGCCGCCGGTCTCGCCCACGATTGGAGTGGGGAGGGTATCGGCCCCGCCGGCATCAGCGGTACCCTCGCCGCCGCAGCCATCCTGAAAAATCCCAAGGGACATGATTTCACAGGATACGCCAAAGAATTGGTCTCACTCCAAGGCAACGGCTTTTCCACCCGGATCGGCGGTTTGTTGCAAGCTCTCCCCTTGTTCATCCGGCAAACCGCGCTCAACCACTTGTGCGGCAATCCCTGGCTACGGCGCCGCTGGGTTTTGGAAGGGGCCTTCCTGGGACGATGGTAGAGTAGCCCGGGCAATCCGCGTTCTCTGGACCTCCTGATTGATAATCTTTTCCAGTACGTCCGGGTCGGTATGCCGCCCGAAACTGAAACGCATCCATTCGCAGCGGTTTAACGAAAAATTGACGCCACCATTGCAAAACAGGCCATGCAAATGGGGAAACCGTTGCATCGCCTGCCAAACATCAGGCCCGACATCCCGGGCACGACCAATGGGATAGGCGATGAAGTCAATCAGTGGAATCCCCTCCTCCCGCCAATCATCGGCATTCCCCTGAATGGCCTGGACCACCTCTTCCCGGGTTTGCCAAGCCAGAAGGTGGTGGGATCGGGTATGGTTTCCGATCTCCCAACCGTTTTTTGCCAGGTACGCCACCCCATCCCGATCCAAATGGACGGCAAGCCCCCGGGGATCCCCCAGGCATGCACGATACGTGGCATCGATCACGTCCACCATCGCGCCACCGCAATAGTGACCCTTCGTCGCGTTGAACAACGCCTCCCCGTCATCCGGCCACACCCATTGCGGAAAACTGGCGCGCAAATTGGCCGCCAACCGAGAGGCATACCCTTGCTGCACCAGGACCGCTGCCAATACCCGGAAGAATGTTTGTCGCTGCCTGGCGAACTCGGAACAGACAAAAACAGTAGGGGTGATACCCAAAGAGCGGACGATAGCATGCGCATGGGTGCGATTGTTGGTCATACCATCATCAAAGGTCACCACGAAACAGGGACGATCCAGCCCCCCCTCAGCCCATAATTGCGGCACAGAACTCAAGGCCACGGGGGTCATGTGGCGCATCATGAATTCCAATTGCCGGTGCAATTGAACAACCGTCGTCTCCCCTTTGCGGTAGCACTGCTCCCACATCTCCCGATGCCCGGGATCAACAACGCTGTGGTAGGTCAAGACGTAAATAGCGTTGGGAAAGCGTTTTTTCCTGAATAGGTTCCAGGAAGCGGGGATGATGGAATCAATGATACGGGAACTCTTGCTTCTTGCTGGTGCCGGTGGCGCAAAGGCGTTTTCGACAGCCCGTTGTAAAACCGGCCAGTCGCTTGCCGGCGGCAGAGTCGCCATCAGGCTGGCCTGCTGGATTTCATCATGGCGGACACCATCCAGGGGATACGTTTGAACCAGCGGCGCCGGGCCAAAACGTCATCGCGGTTGGCAAGCAACTCGGAGAACAAGTCCAGGTACCGTTGACACATGGCATCCGCCGTATGGGGAAAGTCGGCCATACGTCCGACCCAATGGGGCCAGGTGGCCAGCATCTCCTCCAACTTTTCCTCCAAGGTTTCCAAGGTGTATTCAATCCCGAAACCTTGACAATACTCCGCCATGGCACCGCTGTTCAAGTAGAGCAATGGCAAGCCGCACAGCCCCGCTTCCAAATTGTGATGCCCCCCCGATTCAAAACGGGATGCGGTGATATAGGCATCGTGTTGCCGCAACTCTTCCGCCAATGCCACCCCCGATAACGGTTGCACATGTCGGACCTCTACAAAATGGAAATCGCTGGGCACCCTGCCGATGTAAGTCATCGTCAAACGGGAAGCCCACCCGGGATGGGCCAGCAATTGATCCAGCTCATGATAGACGTCAAACCCCTTGTTCCAATGGTTGCTCCAATGGTGCGTCACCAGTTTGAAACGCTTTCCCGGCGTTTTCTTGGCCGGGCCGGGAGACCATAACCGATTGTCGCTGCCATTCAAAATGACGCTCACGGGACGTTTCGCAGCAAAACCCGCCTCTTCATAGCGTTCCTTCACCCATTGGCTGACAAAAACGGTATGATCAGCGATCTGATTGGCATATATCCTGAATTTATTGAATTTTTTCTTTTCATCGTCCCTGGCCTCGCTGGTATTGTTGATGCGATGGACGACAATGGCGTTCTTGTTCTTTTGCAGCAGATAGCGAAGAATGGCCCGGTGGTCATAAGCGGAAATTTTTAATCGGGCATCCGGTTCCGCCAAGAGGATGATATCCAGATCCCGTTCCGACAAATCGTGACTCACCCGATGACCATGATCCAGTAAATACTGACTCAAGGCCCGCCCGAA
The DNA here is from genome assembly GCA_002753515.1 of Magnetococcales bacterium. Lineage (GTDB taxonomy): Bacteria > Pseudomonadota > Magnetococcia > Magnetococcales > UBA8363 > UBA8363. Next base: position 107,476 of record PEAK01000002.1, on the reverse strand, counting down.
CTGGTTGCCCCCCCCCCAGGCACCCGACTGCAGGTTCATGCCGATGCTTACGTTCATGAGTAGGTTTCCGAGCTTTTAAAAATCGTCATCCCGAACGGAGGCCCGCTCCGAAAGCATTTCCCGTTGCCGACGGGCAATGTGCAGGTAAATTTTTTGTTCGTACAAAGCGGGCTTGGGATCGATAAAGGTGGCCACCTTGAGTTTATTGTCCACCGGCCCATGGACGAACACTACCCGGCCATAGGTATTGACCGGTTCAAATTTTTTGCCATCGCTGCTCAAAAACACCCGCATTTCCAACAAGTCACCCTTTTTCACCCACAATCTGCGCGTACGAAAGGCCAGTCCCGTAGCACTGATATTCACGGTATAAAGATCCTTGCCATCAGCCGTCTTGCCAACCGGTCGATCATGGAGGGTTAAATCGATGGCACCAATCGCCTCTTTGTACATGGTCATTTTGGCAGCCAACGCCGGATCCCCCTCCTCCACCTTGGCCAACACCTTGGGCAACTGCCGTTCCACATCCGCCAATCCCGACTCCGCCTTTTTGACCGCGTTGGCCTCGGTGATGGGATTGGACTGATCGCGTGTCTGTTTGAGTTCCATCATATTACGCAGCAGCGATAACGCCTGCATACTCCACTGACTGATCGCCCCACCCCCCTGCTTGGCCATATCACTCGCAATGACCACAAACAATTCGGTCATGTGTTGATAATAGGTCTCCTCGTTTTCCGAAGCGGCCCGCAAAAACAACCAGGAGAGTCGATCACGATGCCAATCCACATGTTTTCTGGCCTTGGAGCGCTTGCGCTTCAGCAACTCCTGAACATTGGCCAGGTCGGTCAATATTTTTTGCTGATTGCGGATAATGGATCGCAGTGTGAACGCTTTATCCTTGTGAAATGTCACCATGGCCTCTTTGAAGGATTCTTCGCTGACATGACTCCAGATAAAGGGGATGCGATCATTGATGCGAAAATCCCGCCGTTTGTCCACCTGGGGTTGCGATGCCAGGAAAGGGTCTCCCCCCTTTTTGGCAACCGCCTCACCAATCTTCGCTTGCGACAGTTTCATCCCTTCCTGCAACATGCGTTCGTATTTATCCTCGTCCTTCTCCGCGACAACCTTGACCGGCTCGGGCAAATCCGGCTTGGGAGTCCGAACGGATGTGACGGGATTAACCGGTTTGGCGATAGGAGGAGCCGACACAACCCGGGGAGGAGCAACAGGCTTGGGGGGAACAACAACAGGTTTTGGGGGCGCAACAACAGGTTTGGCTGGAACACTGTCCCGCTTGGGAGGTGGCAACTTTCTGGCAGGTGGCGATTCCGTACCGGGAACATTCGGGTGAACCGTTTCAAAGCGAAATTCCACCCGAACACCAGGACGCGAATTCTCCTGCACCATCCGCGCCACCCGGCAATAACTGTGAAACGGCCAGGGCAGTTTCGCACTCGCAAGAAACCGTAATTCGACACAATCATTTTCAGCAAAGCTGGGATCCTTCAGCCAAGCCACCACCCCGTCGCCATCCGGATCCAACATCACCGGGGCACTCTGAACCACCGACTCCGGCGGATAAACCAATCCCAACAATAAATTGAATTTACGGTTCATCGCCTCCAAAACAGAGGCACGGGCCAATCCCTGTTGGCCCCGGGGTGCCGTCGATGGCACGATCCCCGCCTCCTTGGCCAAAAGGCTCGCGACCGCTTCCCCCATACCCGGTCGCGCCTCGGGCATCTGTGCCCCCTTGGTGCGACACTCCCGGATCACCGCCAATTGCGCTGGTGAAACGCGGCGGTACCAAAATAAAAGATTTTCCGGTTGCGCACTGTCTGCGAAATGTTCTGCCATGAAAGATCTTCCAGTTGTTACCGTGACCATTAACTCCGTTTGGCCCGCAACAATTCCGACTGGCGCTTGAAAATATGCTGGATCAACTTTTCCCGATCCCCATCGAGGATTGGTTCAAACTGGCAAGCCGCCTTGATCAAGCCGCCCTGGTCGGGAGGGAAGATTTTCACCACCCGGGCAAAACATTGGATGGAAGCCAAGGAATCTTGAGACAACGCCAACCTGAGTTCAAGAATGTCATCCACCTTGGCGTCCAGGCCCGCCTCCTTGAAGGCCACACCACCACCACTCAAGTTCACCCAGGTGGGCACCATGGGTCTGGCTTCGGTACCGGGATAAAACACCTTCAGCAACATATTGAGCTTCATATCCATGCGCGCCAAAATACGCGCCAATACCGGATCGGAACGCTCCAATAACACAATTTTATCGGTGACCTCCAGGTTGGTCAGAATCGTCTGGATGTCGTCGGGCACAACGGGAAAGGTTTGCGACTTTTTGTAGGTTGCCATGACCTCGGCAAACTCTTCGGCCCCAACCCGACGCCAGGACAACGGCAAATAGTCGTCGACGCGTACAAAGGCGCGTTGTTGATTATCCCCGGGTTTTTGTGTAACGGCTGCCATGACCCTTCTCCATGGTTGTCAGGGAACCACCGCCGCAGGTTCCAAGGTCGGGGCCTTCGGCTCCCCATCCTGGGTTGGTTTTGGCGGTTGCACGACTTTTTCCACGACCGGTGCCTGTCTGATGCGCGAAATAAACAGTTCAATCCGGCGATTGGCGGCCCGGCCCGCATCGGTAGCGTTGGGTTGGCGAGGCGAAAACTCCCCCAGACCCAGCGCCTGGAGACGCGACGGATCCATCCCGGAGGTTTCACTCAAGAATTGTACCACACTCGCCGCCATGCCGGCGGAATACCCCCAATTGGATGGGAATGGTAAACCGGCCGGAGGGGGGGCATTATCGGTATAACCGCTGACGAACACGGCATTCTCCACCCCGGCCAAAAGTGTTGCCAATCCCTGCAGCACGGGCAGGGATTCCTTGCGAAATTGCAGATTGGCGGGCTGAAACAGGAAATCACCCGCCAAACGAACGACGATGCCACGATCCGTCGCCACAATCTCCGCTTCCGAACTGGTCAATTGTTTGGCAAGCGTCACGTTCAACTGGTCCAGGAGATGAACCAGGACGATTTCCTGATTGAATTCCGCAAGGCTTGGCTCCTGGCCACAGGATGACAGGGGTGCGGAACTGCCCGAAAGCGCCGGGGCATGCAAAGCGCGGCGAATGGAACCCGCTGCTTCATCAAACTTTGGCCCGTCAAACCGGGCAAAGGAGAGCATCCAAAGAGAGACAGCCAACAGCAGGACCATCAAACCGGAAAACGAGTTCAATCCCGTCACAACTGGCTTTTTGCATGCGGGGCACTGGGCCATCAACTAAAACCTGTCCATGTAAGATCTTCCCGTCCGATAATGCGCCACGGTTCGTTACGGCATGGCTCCGCGCTCCGCCGGCGGCAGGGCGGCTTGCAACGCCTCATGCAACAATCGGGGACTCACCCCTTTTTGGATGCCGATCATGCCATCGATGATGACCTGACGCACCATTTGTTCCTCTTTGCTGTAGGTCGCCAATTTCGTACAGATGGGAATGGCGATCCCATGAGCAATCAACATGCCGTAAAAAATGGTCAAAACCGCCACGGCCATACCTGGCCCCACTGCCGACGGATCCGACGCGTTGGCCAGCATTTGCACCAGGCCGACCAAGGTTCCCATCAGGCCAAAAGCCGGGGCGATCTCCGCAACACCCTCCCACACACTGATACCCCGGGCATGGCGTTGGGCCATGTAACTCAGTTCCTTGGTCAAAACGCTTTCCAAAAATTCCGGATCGGCACCATCGACGCAATGGTTGATGGCCACCTGCAAAAAAGGATTGTCCGACCTGAACTTTTCCAATCCCAATATGCCATCTTTGCGGGCAATGGTCGCCATTTCAATCAATTGTCCGATCACCTTGGCGGGGTCCTGGGTCTTGACGATCACCGCCCGCATCAAAAAGGTGAACGAAGCCAATACATCGGCCATTTTGTGGCGAATCAGCATCGCCCCCACCGTCCCCCCAACCACGATCAGAAGCCCTGGAAGGTTGAAAAACACTTTCAGGCCACTATTCAACAGAATGCCACCGACAACCGCAGCAAACGCAAGAATCATTCCGATGACTGTTGCGAGATCCATGCCATTATTTTCCCATGTTGTTACAAAAAGGCCCCTTGGAAAACGTCCTGCACCGCATACAGCAAGCATTCCCCGATATGGGTATCAAGTCGGGCAAATACTGGAAAATCTTTAATACTTTTCCCGGCACACGAATCATCCTCATGACCCGTTCCTTTTCTCTTCTTTATTTTCCCGGCCAGACGAACTGGCGCATATCCCGACCGGGGCTTTTGGCAGTCACCTCCACGTTCATGGAACCGGGCAAAGGATACCAGATGCCATGGGCCGTGCCCCACACCTGCAAGCTAGGTGACGACAACCGCAAGGCATGGGCCTTATAGCTCGGTCCGGTGACGCTGCCCGACAAGGTTATGCGTGGAAAAGCCATACCCCAGGCTGGCGTCAAACCGGCATAAGTCAATAACTCATGCGACAAATCCCGGGGACCTTGTTCAAAAAAGGCATCGCTGACGCGAAATGTGGTCATTTCCACACCCCATTCCGCCTCCACCTTGTCGATGTCGCCGCGAGTTACCGCATCGTTCCAAACCGCATTGGCTTCCACATGGCCGGTACTGGCATCCAAGGCAAACGCCTCATCCATCACCGCCTTGAAGCGCCCCTTGGCACCATAAGCATCCAAAGTGCCATAACCCATGGGGCGGGCAAAAGGTTTGTCCAAATCCTTAAACGGCGGTCTGCTGAGCCATAACGCCCCCGAGCGTACAGCCCATCGTCCATCAAACGCAAAGCGCCCACGTCCTTGAAGCAAATACCCATCCTTGATATCGGCCCGATCAAACTTGAAATCAATCCCTTCGGCGGTCATTAACACCTCCAGGCCAGCCAGTTTGATCTCCCCCAACTGCTGCCGCGTAACCAACCAATGGGCCAAGGCCGAAAATCCCGCCATACGTTTCAGCCACAACTCAGGATTGCCCGTCACCTTGTCAAAGGAAATGGTGTTCACCAGGGGATGCAACGAGTGTAGCACCATGCGCCCCTGGCCGTGCAGTCCCAACGGATCCAGATCCATATATTTGACCATTAAACTCTCTTTTTTGGTCACAATGGCGTCCCAGGAGCGTTCGGGTTCCAAGGGGGGACGGGGATCCTCCGGGGCCAAAGCCGCCAACGAGCATGCCATGGACAGACTGAAATAGCAAAAAAACACGGTCGCACAAGAATACAACGCGCCGATACCTCGCGATTTCCGCTTCAATCCAGGGGATGAATGCCTGTCTTTTTGACTACCCAACACGATCAATCACCTTTTATTACGCCCATGAACCCCTTGATTTAACAACACGGTCTCCCCCTCCTGGTTAAGGGGATCCCCACCCCCTTGTCAATGCACGAGGATATAAATCCCCTCCTGGCCACGTTGTAAGTTAAGGAGCATCTCACTATCATTCTGCTTGACGATTGCCGCCAGCCCTTCAAAGGAGTTGACGACCTGCCGGTTAACCGCCAGGATGCGATCCCCTTCCCGCAACCCGGCCTGCCAGGCGGGACTTTTAGGCTGGACACTGACCACAGCGATGGGCTGTGCCTGCTCCCCCTCCTCCACCATTTCCAGTAGCGCCCCCACAAAACGCGCATCGATCCGTTTGCCTTCCACGCGTCGGGCACGCGGTTCCGTAATCTCGGCGGTCACCCGATTGGGTTTGCCATCGCGCAAAAACTCCAGGGTAACCTGTTCGCCAATCATCGAAAGGCCCAATACATTGCGCAAACTCCCCGAATCCCGCACAGGACGGCCATTCACCTCAACCACCACATCCCCGGGTCGCAAGCCCGCCTTGTCCGCTGGCGATTTCGGGACAACCCGGGTGATTACCGCCCCCTGACGCGGATTACCCCCCAGGGCTTTGGCCAATTCCCGGGTCAAATCCTGGGAACTGATCCCCATCAAACCACGCCGTACCTCGCCAAAGCGGACGAGCTGTTTCACCACTTGTTGCACCATGGCAATGGGAATGGCGAACCCGATCCCCACATTGCCACCACCCTGGGCAAGTATAGCCGTGTTGATGCCGATAAGTTCACCGCGCAAATTGACCAGTGCCCCCCCCGAATTGCCCGGATTGATGGAGGCATCGGTCTGAATGAAATCTTCGTACCCATCGATCCCCAATCCTTTGCGACCCAGGGCACTGACGATACCTGACGTCACCGTTTGCCCCAAACCGAACGGATTGCCGATGGCCACGACAAAATCACCAACCCGTAACGAGTCCGAATTACCTGGGGCCACCGCCTTGAGTCCATCAGCAGGGATTTGAATCACGGCCAGATCGGTATCGCCGTCCAAACCCACCCGCTTGCCCTGCAAGGTACGCCCATCACGCAAGGTCACCGAAATGGTATCCGCCTTTTGAATGACATGGTTGTTGGTTACAACCAACCCCTTTTGCGCATCGATGATCACCCCGGAACCCAAACTTTGCTGCGTTTTTTCCCGTTCCATCTGCGGCAGATTGAAAAAACGACTGAAAAACGGGTCACGGAGCAGGGGATTCTCCACGGTGCGGATACGGGTCGCCGTGGTAATATTGACCACGGCGGGAACCACAGCTTCCAACATGTCCGCCAGGGATGGCAACGGCTGGCCATTCACCTGGGTCGGAAGCGTTGCCCGGGACGATTGGGCAACCATCACCGCAGCCAGCAACAGCCCCAGAACGATCACACCGATTTGTTTACGCATGGATCATTCCCCCCTGAGTGGTGCCACACACCCTTCCCGGCGCCATGCCAAATAATCCTGTATCATCAAGTCATGGTCAAAAGCCAAGCCGGTCGGCAACTGGTCCACCGCAAAAATGGCCACCTGTTTGGCATCATCCCGGGCCACGGGCTGCCCGGAAGCCCGGGCAACATACAGGGCCGTCGCCGTATGAAAGCGCGGATCCCGATCCGGTGCCGAATAGAGCCCGAGCAGGGCGATCAAGGTCACCTGCAAGCCGGTTTCCTCCAAAGCCTCGCGCACCGCAGCCCGCTCCACCCGTTCCCCGCGATCAACAAATCCCCCCGGAATGGCCCAACCATGGGGGGGATTTTTCCGCTCGATCAAAACCACGGGACGATGATCATAATCCACCAGCTCTATCACAATGTCGGCTGTCAGCAAGGGCGTTTCGATCGTGTTCATGGCAACGTCCAGTTCACGTTATCGATTTTCGGGAAAATTTCCGTCAGGTGCGCCGCAAAAACTTCGCAAAACGCACGCAACACTTCTTCTTGCAACACCGTCTCACTCACCCGACACCCCAGGCGTTCCAGTGAGGTCACCCCACGACCCTGGAGACCGCACGGAATGATCCCGGAATAGGGTGTCAGGTCCACATCCCGATTGATGGCGATACCATGGTAGGTGATACCCCGGCGGATTCGCACCCCCAATGCCGCTATTTTTTCCCCCGCCACCCATACCCCCGGGTTGCCGGATTCCCGCATCCCCTGTATCCCGAAAGCGGCCAAGGTTGCCAATACCACCGCTTCCAAACGCCGCACATGGTCCAATACCCGCCCGGTATCGGGACGCAGGTCACGAATCACATAGGCCACCAACTGCCCCGGACCATGATACGTCACCCGCCCCCCCCTGTCGGTCAGGATGAGTGGAACCGGGGCGTGGCCGGGTGGCATCGCCAATACTTCATCCCGCTTCCCCGAACGCCCCATGGTATAGACCGGGGGATGCTCCAACAACAAGAGCAGATTGGGTCCACCCCGGGTCAACAAGGTTTCCACCCGTTGTTGCTGCATGGACAATGCCAAGGTATAGTCCACCCGACCGGGGCGCCACAAATCGTAAGGGCAGGTATTCGGTTTGGCAACCTCCGACTTCATGTCTCAAAAATCCCACATCTTTTGCCAGGAATTAAAGCACCGAACCATCATACAACGTTTTCGCATGAAAAGAGGATCGTGCCAAAGGATGGCTCGCCACCCGGGTGAATCCCAACCGATACGCCTCTTCACCCAGCGCTTGAAACGCCTCTGGAGGCACATAACGCGCCACCGGCCTGTGCGACAGACTCGGTCGCAAATATTGTCCAATCGTCAGCATGGTCACGCCACTCGCACGCAAGTCTTTAAGGGTATCCATCACTTCCTCATCTGTTTCCCCCAAACCCAGCATGATGCCCGACTTGACAACCGCCGGTCCGATCCGGCTGGCATGGGCCAGCATACCCAGTACCCGTTCATAGTTGGAAGCGGGACGAACCTCCCGATAAAGACGGGATACCGTCTCCACATTCAGGTTGAACACATCGGGTCCAGCTTGCAACACCCGATCCAAACTGGGCAAATCCCCCTGGAAATCCGGGGTCAGCACCTCGATGACGGGTACGTCCCGCGCCGCACGCAACGCTTGAATGCATGCGGCGAACTGGAAAGCGCCACCATCTGCCAAATCGTCGCGATTGACTGAGGTGATCACGACGTGCTTCAAGCGCATGACCTTTGCCGCTACGGCCAAACGCCGTGGTTCCTCAACATCGACCGCCCCCGGACGACCCGTCGTCACGTCGCAAAACCCACAGCGTCGCGTACATATATTGCCTAAAATCAGGAACGCCGCCTCCCCTTCTCCCCAACATTGACCCCGATTGGGGCAACTGGCCGATTGACACACCGTGTGCAGCTGCATCCCCTTGAGCAACCGCTCCACCTCCAGGCATGCCGCTGACAACGGTGCCCTGACCTTGAGCCAGCGCGGCTTGGGTTCCTTGGGATCCACTCCTGTCATGCCACGTCACCACCCCTCTCAAGTTTTTATTGTACGTATCCATCCAGCCCAATTTTGACAACGATCAGAACTCATTGTGACAAATTCAAGTGGACTGGCTAAGCCCCGATACTCCCGAAAAATTTCTTCTTTATTTTGGCATTGAAGGTTTCCCACTTCATCCGGGCCAACTCCTCGTCCTCCGACCCCGACAAAAATCCCAACGGAATCTCAAATCCTCCCGCCGTTGCCTTGCCCCCCCCATAAAACGCCCCGGTCGCATTGCGCCCCAAACCCTCCTTCAAGAACGTGTCTGGACTTAAAGCCAATTTGGCGGTCCGTAACGATCCACTGATCACCTCCTCGCCACCGGCATGCGTGACAATGCCAAATACCACCGCCGTGTGAACGGTTTCTTCGGTCAACAAAAAATCGGCCGCCTGAGGAATGGCATCCCGATCACCGGCGCGCAGATATCCCACTCCAGACAAACAAAACCCCTCACGAATTTCACGATTTTCCAACGCCAGGCGAATGATCTCCATACCGCGATGACTCCGCTGTTGGTGCAATATTTCCATCAATAAATCGTGGTCATAAAAAGGTTGCAGACGAGCCGCCGCGAGAAAATCAATCGGCTTGGCCCGTATCATGGAGCCGGTCTCGCTGATGATGCCATGCATGAGAGCCGTGGCCAAATGTTTGTGTTCCAGGTTGGAGGCCTGCAAATTCAAGGCACCCAACTGAATATAATCGGCAAAAATGGAGGCACAGGCACCAACCGGTCGAATATCGGTAAACAAGGGATGCAACCGATCCTGCAACGCATGATGATCGACAACCACCAATACCGGCACCCCGAGTTTTTCCAAACGACTCACTAAATTGGATGTCGTCCCCTGGTTATCAACAAACACCGATCCCTGATAACGATCTTTTTCCAACGGTTGATCGGGAGGAACGGCGATACACTCAATCTTCAGCAAGTTGATCAACGCCTTGTTTTCCTGGTGACTGATTTTCCCTCCGTACAACAGTTCCGTTTCAATCCCCAGGCCCGCCGCAATCAGCCGGTAGGCCCAGGCGCAAGACAAGGCATCCGGATCGGGAAAATCCTGCATGACAACGGCATGCATCTCCCCCTTGCGCCCTTCCAACAACTTGAGCAATTGCTCCAGTTTATCCCGATCACCCTCGCAACCAATGGTCATGTCGTCACCCCTGAAGCCCCATGAACAAATATCCATGCTACGGAAAAAAAACCAGGAAAATGAGGGACGAATCCCTGATGGACCCTCCTTAGCCCCATGATTACCCATTCTTTCATGCATGCCAATCCTTGGCAAGGCAACAGGGACTGGTCGATTACGTCATTAGATTATGCATGCAGTATCTGATTTATAGTTTGCAAATAATTTATTGTTATGCTATCAATCCTTTCAAGCTGGATTGAGGTTCAGACCAAACCCATTTGCCTTGAATTTTTAAGGAGACGTATAATGAATTTTCCATTCGATCAATTCGAGCACAATGCCGATAGTTACAGGAGCGTCAATGCCCTGGCACTGGTACATGCCGCCAAACTTGCTTACGAGAACAAAGCTAAAGTTACATCCAAAGCGCAATCGTGGGGGTTTACCAACGTCTATTTCGTGGACAACGTGGGGACAAGTACCCAGGCTTTCGTCGCTTGTAATGACGAATACGCAGTTGTCGCCTTTCGCGGTACCCAGGAAATCACAGATGTGTGGACCGATCTGAACATACCCACCGTCCCCGGCCTCGGTGGAAAAGTGCATAAAGGTTTTTGGGATTCGCTCGATAGCATCTGGACAGAACTTGACGAAACCATGCAAAAGTGTTGCAGCAAAGGACGCCCCATCTGGTTCACCGGCCACAGCCTTGGTGGCGCCTTGGCAACCTTAGCCGCAGACCGATTCTTCCCGAGAGTGAAAAACAAACCTCGTGGGATATACACATATGGTTCACCAAGGTGTGGAGATGAGGATTTCGCAAATGCCTATAATAAAAAATTTCTTGATTCAACATTCCGTTTTGTCAACAATAACGATTTGGTTACCCGTGTGCCACCGCGTTTCATGGGCTACAAGGACGTTGGAACATTGCGTTATTTTGACGCCATTGGACAACTCCACGGAAACCTTTCCATATGGGAAAGCTTTCTCGACAAATTGAATGGAAGGATCGAGTCCGCCCTCTCATTACGTGGTCTGGATGAAGCCGAAGACCATCACATGAAGTATTATATGAAACTCATACAGGATCATGTCTATAACAATACTAAAGTAATCCAATGACAGCCAATTCAGCCATTAGGATTTAATATTTAGAAGGAAATAGACAGGGGTGGCTATATATCGGATTGGTTAATCAACGCTGGTAAGTTACCAATGAAATCGGGTAGACTGCGCAATCGAAATTGTGTTGTTTGCAGTATGGTGAAGGACAGCGGAACGTGAAACAACGTCGATTGATCAGCTTCGATTGGGCCTTGAAACGCCTTTTACGCAGCAAGGCCAATTTTGAAATCCTTGAGGGGTTCTTGAGCGAACTCCTCAAGGATGATATTCATATCCAGGAAATATTGGAAAGTGAAAGCAACAAAGAGGATCGGCGTGATAAATACAATCGCGTGGATATCAAAGTCAAAAATAAGCGCGGTGACTTGATCCTTATCGAGATACAATTCCAACGGCAGTTGGATTATCTGCAACGCCTATTGTATGGCACAGCCAAGGCCGTTACAGAACATATCGATGAAGGAGAACCGTACGCAAATTCACCTAAAGTTATTTCAGTGAGTATCATGTATTTCGACTTGGGAGAGGGAGACGATTACATTTATAAGGGGACGACTATTTTTAAAGGAATGCATACCAATGACGAATTACATCTTAGCGATGGTCAAAAGGCTCTCTTTCACCGAAATTCCATTCCAGAACTTTACCCAGAATATTATCTGATCAAGATAAATCGCTTCGATGATATGGCGCGTGATACTTTGGATGAGTGGATTTACTTTTTGAAAAATGAGGAAATTCGTGAGGGATTCACCGCACGTGGTCTTGATAAAGCCAAAGAGCAGCTTGATATATTGAAACTTTCTGGAGCAGAACGAGAATCCTACGAACGCTACAAAGATGACCTTCATGATCAGGCCAGCATGGTTCTATCGACCTACGGTATTGGCAAGCTGGAGGGTAGGCTGGAGGGCAGGCTGGAGGGCAGGCTGGAGGGCGAGACCATTGGTGAACAGCGTGGCGAAATAAAAGGGGCGGCAAAATCGTTGATACGTCAGTTGCAAAACCGCTTCGGCACATTACCCACTTGGGTCGAGGAAAAAATTGACAAAGCCGATTTGCCTGACCTGGAAAATTGGAGTCTCCGTATTTTTGATGCCCAGTCGCTGGAAGGGGTATTTTCTGACAAAGGTTAGGCGGAAAGGTCCAAGGCCGCCCGCAACAATTGTTGGGTATAGGGGTGTTTGGGGTTACGAAACACATCCTCTGACACCCCTGTCTCCACCACCCTGCCCTGCCACATTACCATCACCTGATGCGACATGGCACGAATCACCCTGAGATCATGGGATATGAAGAGAAACGAAAGTTGATGCCGTTCCTGCAATTTGCGTAAAAGCGCTAATATTTGCGCCTGAACCGTGAGATCCAACGCACTGGTGGGTTCGTCCAAAACCAACAGGCGGGGATTGAGTACCATGGCGCGGGCGATGGCGATCCGCTGGCGCTGACCACCGGAAAATTGGTGCGGATAACGGTGCAAAGCCGAAGCCTCCAAACCGACCTCCTCCAACATGGACAACACCACGTGCCGGCGCCGCTCCGGTTCCCCTTTCATCCCGTGCAGGATCAATCCCTCCTCCAGGATTTGCCCAATACTCCATCTGGGGGACAACGAAGAGAAGGGATCCTGGAACACAACCTGGATCTGTCGCCGCATCTGCCGTAACGCCACACGATTGAGGGAAAACAGATCAACACCCTCCCACAACAAACGCCCCGTCCCCTCGTTCAATCGTAAGATGAGTTCTCCCAGGGTCGTTTTGCCACTACCCGATTCCCCCACCACCCCCACGGTTTCACCACGATGAATGGTGAGCGATACCCCATCCACCGCTTTGATGGAACCCACCGTTCGCCGGAAAAACCCTTTCTTCACCGGAAAATGGCACGCCAAATTTTCGCCCTGGAGCAATGGAACCGGTTGCGAAATCGGCTCGGGACCGCTGGCATTGGGAAGACTGGCAATCAGGCGTTTGGTATAGGGATGGGTTGGGGCGTTAAAAATTGCTGCGGTCGTCCCCTGCTCGACGATCCGCCCATTTTGCATGACCGCCACCCGTGACGCCACCTTACGCACCATATGTAAATCATGAGAAATCAAGAGCATTGCCATGCCAAGGCGTTTCTGGATCGCGGTCAGCAACTGTAAAATCTGCGCCTGAATGGTCACATCCAAAGCGGTTGTCGGTTCGTCGGCGATCAACAAATCGGGTTTTCTCGCCAACGCCATGGCAATCATCACCCGCTGCCGCTGCCCTCCCGACAATTGATGGGGATAGGCATCCAGATAATCTTCGGGTCTGGAAATGCCCGTCACATCCAGCAGGTGTATCGCCTCAGTGCGCAATTGTTTCCGATCCAGGGTGTGATCCATGTTTTCCGCCAATTGGCGAAATATGGGATACACCGGATTCAAGGCGGTCATGGGTTCCTGGAAGATCATGCCTATGCCGCGACCACGCACGTGCAACAAAGCCTTGTCATCAAGGGTGATCATGGATTGACCACGAAAACGCAGCACATCGGCTTGAAAACGGGCGGTAGGGGGCAGGAGACGCAATAACGACATGGCCGCCATGGTTTTGCCACTACCCGACTCACCCACCAATCCCAACGTTTCCCCCGGGGACAAGGTAAAGGAGATCCCATCCACCGCCTGGACCCGATCTTCCCCGGTACCAAAACTGATCGATAGATTGCCCACTTCCAACAACAAAGAGTCCATGGCGAGCGTCACTCCTTGCCGGGGTCCATGGCGTCGCGCAGGGCCTCGCCGATGAAGTTCAACAACAACATCATGGCCACCAGAACCACAAAGGCGGAAAGCGAGAGCCACCAGGCTTCAATATTGGCCTTGCCCTGACTGAGCAATTCCCCGAGGCTCGGCGTGGATGGCGGAACGCCCAAACCTAAAAAATCGAGGCTGGTCAACGCCAAAATGGAACCGGAAATACGGAATGGTAAAAAGGTGATCACCGGGGTCATGGTGTTGGGCAACACATGACGAAACATGATGCTCACATCCGTGGCCCCCAATGCCCTGGCCGATTTGACGTAGACCATATTGCGCGCCCGCAGGAATTCAGCACGGACATAATCGGCCAGGCTCAACCAACCGAACAGGGAGAGCAACGCCATCAACAGCCAGATGCTGGGTTGAAACAGACTGGCGAAAATGATCAGGAGGTACAATTCGGGCATACTGCCCCATATTTCCATGAAGCGTTGCAGGAAAAGATCGGTACGACCACCGAAATAGCCCTGAATGGCCCCTGCGACAATACCCACCACGACACCAATAGCTGTCAGCCCCAGGGCGAACAACACCGACAAACGAAAACCATAGATCAGGCGTGCCAGGACGTCCCGTGCCCGATCATCGGTCCCCAGCAGATTGACCGCATCGGGGTGGGAGGGAGCGGGGCCGGTCAGTTGCGTGTTGATCGAGGCATAGCTGTGGGGATTGGGGGGGAACACCATCCAGTTACCATGACTGGTCAGGATGTTCTTCAGGAACGGATCCTTGTAATCCGCCTCCGTTTGGAAAAACCCGCCAAATTCGGTTTCGGGATAGGAATGGATTAACGGAAAGTAGAAATGGCCCTGGTAGGATACGAGCAATGGTTTGTCGTTGGAGATCAGTTCCGCCCCCAGGGACAGCACGAACAAGAGCGAAAACACCCAAAGGGAGACATACCCCCGGCGATGGGATTGAAAGCGTTGCCAACGCCTGCGGGTCATTGGTGAAAAAGTGGGCCACATGATCTAAACAGTATAAGGCCAATGCCGGCCCCGGAAAAGGTATGATCGAAAGTCTGAGCATTTGCGACACCTATCCGGCATCCAGTGCCAACTGCAAACGCGAATTGTGCCGACAACGGGCCATGCCTTAATAATAAAGGATAATTATAAAAATCATCGCTAATATACCGCTTTCCAACTGCGAAACCGGCAACGGACTCTGCATTTTGGGTGCCGAGTTCCAGGTTCCGTTAGGCATTTTTTTTTGCTACTGTCCTCAATAGGTTACCCTTTTCCAGCCTGAAATAGCACATTTCGCCATGGAAATTTCCGGGCATTCGTCCGCCTCCTCTGCTAGGATGAACCCTTGCACTAAAGCGGTGATGAACGATGGAAAGGAGGTGAATTGACATGGAAACAATGAATCATAACAATATGTTGGATGCAAAGCCCGAAAGTCTTTGCAGCCATTCCGGTCGGCCACAATCGTCCGAAAATCCGGGCTTGTCGACCCACGAAACCTCGGCAAACAATCAACTGACCTCGCTCTCCTTCACCACCGAATTGTCGGTGCGCGATATCAACCGCCTCCTCAAAATCGTCTCGGTCAACGACCTTCCCTGACCAACCATTTTCCCCCAACCCGCCCCCCGATTCACCATATTATCGAAAGTCAGAATACATATAAGATTATTTCCTTCATTCTATATATCTCCTAAACCGACGGCATTTTATGATTATATGCACCCGACACCCCGGCGTACTTACGCACATATCGGACAGGAACTGGGTATCGCATAGACCGAGTTACCAGCCTTTAAGTCAAGATATTTGCCTTCACTGGCAAACATGGTTATGCTTGGGGGACGTGCTGAGGGCCGCCCCCCACACTAAACCGCAACCAGCGCGAGATACGTAGTTTTCTAGCGTCATCCCCGCGAAAGCGGGGATCCAGGGAGTCTACACACCTTTCCCTGACTTTCTGGATCCCCGCTTTCGCGGGGATGACAAGAACTGCGCATCCCAAGATAGCTGCGGTTTAACTCAATCGTAAAGTATCGCCCACAAGGTAACTGGTCCATGCAAGCCCCACCCCCGAAAAAACCGCTGCCCTCCCCGGGACAATCGCCCCAGGCGGGTAAGGCACGCTCGGACTCTGTCCCCCAACAGGAAAACAATCCCAAACGCACCGCCCCCCCCGACCAACCAATCCGCGCCCGCTGCATCGGCCCAGGCCGGAAAAAAGATTGCCGTGCAACGGGATGATCGTATTCCTTTCAATACAAAACTGAGCTACGTATAAAATTATTTCATTCATTCCATATATCTCTTACACCGGCGGTTCTTTATGATTATATGCACCAGATACCCCGGCGTACCTACCCATGCATCGGACAGGAACCAGACATTGCATGGGTAGGGCCACCAGCCTTTAAGTCAAGATATTTGCCTTCACTGGCAAACATGGTTATGCTTGGGGGACGTGCTGAGGGCCGCCCCCCACACTAAACCGCAACCAGCGCGAGATACGTAGTTTTCTAGCGTCATCCCCGCGAAAACGGGGATCCAGGGAGTCTACACACCTTTCCCTGACTTTCTGGATCCCCGCTTTCGCGGGGATGACAAGAACTGCGCATCCCAAGATAGCTGCGGTTTAACTCAATCGTAAAGTATCGCCTACAAGGTAATGGTCCATGCAAGCCCCACCCCCGAAAAAACCGCTGCCCTCCCCGGGACCAACGCCCCAGGCGGGTAAGGCCCGTTCGGACTCTGTCCCCCAACAGGAAAACAATTCCAAACGCACCGCCCCCCCGATCAATCAACCCGCACCCGCTGCATCGACCCAGGCCGGAAAGAAGATTGCCGTGCAAAGGGATGACCGCATCCCGTTCAATACCAAACTGCGCTTTGAGTCGGATGATGGGGTGTATACCATTGAAGGGGCGACATCAGACGTCAGCATGAGCGGTGCCTTTCTCAATTCCGAAACACTGCCCCCCAGCCTCAAGGAAGGGATGGAGGGTGTCGTTTTCCTGGAAATGTCCAAGGAAGGCAACACATTTGAGGTCTCTTTCCATTGCACGATCGCCCGGGTGACCCCACGAGGGATTGGTTTGAACTTTGAGAGCGAAGTGGAATAACAAGCCCTGCGATCCCTTGTTGTCATCATTCAGACGAACCGATCGGCGGATTGCCGTTATTGGACAAGGCTGTTTTTTATCGTTCGACCTGTGCGATGACACCTTGGCATCGTCCCTCAGTGGGTGGTAGAGTAAGTCTGGTTTAACTACTACAATAAAACTTTCAATAACAAGGAGCTATCCATGTCGATCATTCGCCTGCCCCGGGTCATGGCCTTGAGTGCCATTGCCGCCCTTTCCGTGGCCGTTCTCGCCCCCACTTCAGATGCACACGCCTATTTGCTTGCCGGCTACTACCCCGCCTATGCCTACCCGGTCAGCTATGCCTATTCACCCGTGGTGTATTCCGCCCCGGTGGCCTATACGACCTATTCCTACGGCTACAGCTATGCCTACCCCTACTACGCCGCGCCCGCTTATTACACTTGGCCCGGCGTAACACTCGGATGTGTCGGCTGGGTCTGCTGAATCGGGCTGGGGGGAACCATCACGCGCACCCTCGAACGAGGATCACCCGGACCGGTCCGCAACAGGTCACACAGGTGGTTGCGTTGCTGGCGCGAGGCGGGAGAGTGGTCATCCCCGCCCCGCGCCAACGCCCCTCCCTCTCAAAAAGCTTGGCCAATACTGATGTAAATTTGAAAAGGGTCGTCCACCCCCGTCCTGCGATGCAAGGGCAGACCGACATCCAGACGCAACGGGCCAAAAGGGGTCGTGTAGCGCCCCCCAACCCCCGCCCCGAACAACATCCCCTCCGACAGGTCGGGCCAGGAATCCCGGTAGCTACGGGCACCATCCAAAAACGCCACCAATCCCCAATCTTCCTTGACCAGCCAACGCACCTCGCTCCCCAAGGCCAACAGGGAACGCCCCCCCATGGGTTTGTTCGCCTGATCCAACTGTCCGGCCAATTGGTTGCCCACACCACGCAACGTCGCACTCCCACCGGCATACAACCTTTGATCGGCGGCCAAATTGTCATGACCCGCCCCCGCCACGGTATCGGCCTCGCCGCGAAACGCGACCACCACTCGCGGATCCTGCGACAGCTTATGGTACAAACTGCCACGGTTGGACACCATGACATGGGACTGCCCCGACTTGGACAGGGCCAGGACCGGCTTGACTTCATTGTGCGAACGCCATCCTTGGCCGGGATCCAACAGATCATCACTGCGATCCAGCTTCAAAGTCATGGGAATGGCTGTGGAAGCAAAGGACGAACGTAGCGCGCTGCTGTTGTCCACCACGTCGGCGATACGCCATTCCACCCCCAGACCCGCCTCACCCCCGGGAGCCCATACCGGGCGCAAAAGCGTCCCTCCAACTTGTACCGATTGGCTGTCGAAGGCACTGGCCTGGCTGCGGTCCAACTGCAAAGACAATGTCAATTTTTGCTCAGGAACCAAAAAGTCGGGTGTCTCATGGGCCAGGGAAACCATCTGCGCCTCGGTGCCCAACTCGGTCTTGATTTTGAAACGTTGACCGACCTCCAGAACATTGCGATGTTCCCAACTCCCTTTCAGATTGAGCCCCTTATCGGTGCTGAATCCGCCCCCGAGGGCTACCGATCGGTGCTTGCGCTGGATCAGTCGTACCGTCACCGGCCACAGATCCCCCTTTCCGGGGGGCGTCCCCAACGCCACCTTAACGCTGGAAAAAAGACCGGTTCCCATCAGGGAACGATAGATGCCATCAAAACGTTTGGGATGGTAAACAGCCCCGGGACGCCAGGAGAGATGCTCTTCCAGGAAACTGGGTTTGATGCCCTCGGCACCTTGGAAGGTCACCCGACCCAGACGGACGAATTCCCCTAATTCCAGTACGAACCCCACCTGGAGACGATGCCCTTGCCGATCCAACTCCAAGGGGTGATCCAACAGACGCGCCCGGGGAAATCCCTGTTGCCGCGCCAACAGCAACAGTTTCTCCCCGGCAGCGAAAACCGGGGCCGATTGCGCAAAGTCATCCTCGTGCAGTCCCAACTCGTCCATGCTCGGTGGAACGAACTGGGTCGGTGTCGGCGGCAGCTTCAGAACCAAGCGACCATAGCGATAACGCACACCACTTTGGACGACAAAGGTGACAACTCTGGGAGCCTCTTCCCCGGTGATGGTCGCATCAACACGGGCATCGAACCACCCGTCCGCCTTTAGGGCTTGCACGAATGTTTCCGCATCCTCCCGCGCCCTTGCCTGCAATCCAGAAAGGGCGTCCGGGGGGCGATCCTGGCGTTTGAGGGCCATGGAAAGGGATTGCAATCGGGTGAGGAGTTCTGGATGACCATCCAGACCGTGGAAAAAAACCCCATAGGTCACTTTTTCATCCGCTGCCCATGCCATGGAAGCACTGAAAATTCCGGCTAACAGCAAACAGAGGGCACCGGCTTGACAACACCGTCCAGAAACCCGTTTTTCCCCGCCTCCCAACGCGTTCACCCGTATCAACCCGAGCGAAACACATGTTTGAAATAATCAATGGTGGCCAGCAAACCTTCCTCCAGGGCCACTTTTGGTTGCCAACCCAGGCGACTGCGCGCCAGAGTCAGATCGGGCCGGCGCTGTTTGGGATCATCGGAAGGCAAAGGTTTGTACACCACCGGGGCGCTCGATCCGGTCAAGGCGACCACCCTGTTGGCCAACTCAGCGATGGTGAACTCATGGTCGTTGCCCAAATTGACGGGACCGGTGAACTCGGGCGGCGTCTGCATGCAGGTGATCAGTCCGCCAATGAGATCGTCCACATAACAAAAAGAACGGCTTTGCGTCCCATCGCCGTAAATCGTAATCGGCTCGTTGCGTAACGCCTGGACTATAAAATTGGACACCACCCGGCCATCGTTCGGATGCATCCGCGGACCGTATGTATTGAAGATACGCACCACCTTGATCGCCAGCCCGTGTTGCCGATGGTAATCAAAGAACAGCGTTTCGGCGCAGCGTTTCCCTTCGTCGTAACAGGAGCGGATACCATTGGGATTGACGTGACCCCAATAATCTTCCCGTTGTGGGTGTTGTTCGGGATCCCCGTAAACCTCGCTGGTCGATGCCTGCAAGATGCGCCCTTTCAACCGCTTGGCCAGACCAAGCATGTTGATGGAACCATGGACATTGGTTTTGGTGGTTTGCACCGGATCATGTTGATAGTGGATGGGTGATGCGGGGCAGGCCAGGTTATAAATTTCGTCCACCTCCAGGTAGAGGGGAAAGGTGATGTCGTGACGAATCAATTCAAAATGGGGATGGGACAACATGGGAATGATGTTGTCCCGATTGCCGGAAAAAAAATTATCGACGCAGATGACATCGTGCCCTTCGGTCAGCAAGCGCTCGCACAGGTGCGATCCCAGGAAACCGGCACCCCCGGTTACCATGACCCGTTTACGTGTCCAGCTTCTCAATGGTTTGGCACTCCCTTACTCATCCATTCATTATTGTTCAATCGGGGGATTCCTACCCCCATTCCGCCACCTCGTCCCACAGTGGGATAGTATCATAGCTTGCAAGAGCCGCAACCAAAATGTTGGCGTTCCTTAAGGCATCCATTGTTCAGCTTTTGCAGGAAGCGCGACAAGGATATTGCCAAACGACTGAAGGCCTACGATTTCTTCCAGTATCCATCCGCTACGATCAAGCAAAGACTTCCATTCCGTCAAGGTGCGCTCGCGGCCTCGCGACCCGAGAAACATCTGCATATCGAATGAGGCCCCTGTTATATCGGCATGGGTTTCCGGGAGTACCATTTCCAGCAAAGCAATGCGTGCGTTATTTTTTCGGCTGGCACTGGCGAGAATGCCCAGAATCGTCACGCAGGTATCGTTGTCAAAACCATGCAGTACGGCGGAAAGCAGATAAACATCCCTTTCGCTCTGTGCCAAAGGGACCGATTCCAAAAAATCTCCCGCTTCAAAATTCAGGCGCTCCACGCCCGGTGTCTGGTGGGCACTCCAGTAACGCTTGGCCTCGTCGATCACCCGGGGGCGATCCACCACCAGGGCCGTCAGATGGGAATGACGTTTCAGAATGGCCAAGGACTTGTTTCCACGTGAACCGCCAACGTCGATAATCCGATCAAACCGGCTCCAGTCAAAGTCGGTGGCGTAGCTGTCGCCTGTCAGTGCTTCGACGTTTTCCATGGCCTCGGAAAACAGGGTGTCGAAGTCGGCATGGTGATCCAGGTAGGAATACAAATCCTCACCGTGCGCCAAAAAGAAGGGCGGTACGCCCTCCCGTACACCACGTTCAAGTTGCCCATACCATGGGAGGCTCATGGCTTGCGAATTGTGCAGGAGAATCATGGACCGTACATTTTCAGGATGATCTTGGCGCAGATAGGCGGAAAGCTTGTTGTTGCGGTAGGTGCCAGGTGCAGTCTCCTCAAAGATTCCCATGGCCGTCAACAAACGCAGCAATCGCCCTAAAGCGTCCGGGTTGGCGGCAACCCGGGCGGCCAAGCAGTTGGTTTCAAGGCTATTCTCCGCCAACACGCTGGCAATGTCCAAACGTGTCGCAACGTAAAGGGCGCGTGATTGCCAGAAGGCCGATCCGATCTGCATCAGGCGAAATGGTGCCGGGGTCAGTCTGTTGGGGATGGACTGCAGCCAGGCAGAAAATTTCATTATCTTGGCAAAGCGGTTTACGTCCCCGGAATTTTTTTGATACGACACGGTATTTCCTTTCTTCATTTTGTCGTGTTGGGTGTCAATCCCGCTGTAATGAGATGACCGTTGAATGCCGCCAGTTCATCCAGGAAGATGCCATCCATCGGATGCCCTGTCTGCTCCTCGAAAATGTCCTTCAGCAACATCGGTGTCATCGCCAAACTGACGAAAACCAGTCTGAGAATATCGGGATCCATGCCGGAATGGATCTGCCCAGCGGCTTTTAATTGGTCCACTTTGAGTGCGCCCCGTGTACGCCCACGTTCCAACAATTGCCGGATGAATCGCCGCCCCGGCCCATGGTTGAGGGCGAGTACCTTGAGGATCAATTTGGGAAATTCGGGTCGCGATACCATGGTTTCATAATAAAGACGCAAAAAGTCGGTAAAACCATCGACGGATGCCAATAGCGGTCCATCAAGAACGGCCAGTAGCGGATTCAGTGTTTCTCGTATCATCTCCTCGTAGAGGCCCATTTTATTGCCAAAGTAGTAGCGAATCATCGATGGATTGGCACGGGCCTTCTCTGCAATCATCCGTATGCCGACTTGGTGGTAATCTTCGGTGATGAAACAGTCCAGTGCAGCCTTCAAAAGACGCACCCGGACAGGTTCAGATGTATCCATTGCGCTCACCATCAATACTCCTATTATTGTTGCAAGCCATGGTAGCATTCACGCCGGCAAGGCATGAAACCGTTTCGTTACTCAAAATCGGGCTTTTGCATGAACACGAAGACGTCAAACCAGTTTTACACACCAGGATCGATGAGGTAATCACTCAAATGAAATCCCTGACCATGGCGATCATACACAATAAACACGATGCCCCCTCAAACATGTTATAATGAAAAAATAAAACAGGATGCCAACCACCCCTTCGAAACCCATTCGCGTTGTACATCTCGCGCTCTTCGAGGGTTCCTTCCTGTCGGGTATAACCGGCACTGATACTCTTCGGGAGACAGCAACATGATGCATGAAGGAAAAACAGATCTGGTCATGGATCCCCTCTTTGTATCCCATGGAGCGCCAGATCTCATGCTGCGGGACCACCCCTGCCGGCATTTCCTGGAAAACCTTGGGCGCGCCCTGCCCCGCCCCCGGGGGATCGTGGTGATCTCCGGCCACTGGGAACGCGCAACCGCCACCTTGACCGGCACGGGTCGTCTGGAGACCCTGTATGACTTTTCCGGGTTTCCCCGGGAGTTGTACCAAAGGAAGTATCCCGCCTTTGGGGCAGATTGGCTGGTGGAATCGCTGCAGTCCACCCTGGCCATCGGCAAGGTCGCATACAATCAGGCCGCAGAACGTGGTCTGGATCATGGGGCCTGGGTACCGTTGCGGCTCATGTTTCCCGAAGCCGACATTCCGGTGGTGCAACTCTCCTTGTTGGCGCGATCCGACCCCGTGGCGCACCTGGAACTGGGACAGGCCCTGCATCCCTTATGTGGAGAAGGGGTGTTGATCCTGGGTTCCGGATCCATAACCCATAACCTGGAGCGATTGCACCGTCCCGGTACCCCCCCCGAATCCTGGTCGGTTGCTTTCAGCGCGTGGTTGCATCAGGGGTTGACGGGAGATCATCCCACCACCCTGGCCACGGAACTTAAACAGGCCCCCCACCTGACCTCAGCCCACCCCACCCTGGAACACCTCATGCCACTGTTTGTCGCCCTGGGAGCCGCCGGCTCCTGTCCCGTGGTCGAAAGAATCCACAATAGCCATGACTATGGATCCCTGAACTTGTCCGCCTATCGCTTCCATGCTACGAACAGGTGACCCATTCGCTCGCCAACCGCAAACCTTCACCCATATACGCTATCAGGAGGCCACCATGAATTTTGAATTCCAAAACCCGACACGGATCCTTTTCGGAGCCGGTGTACTGTCCCGCCTGGGCGAGGTGGCCCGGGGGGAAGGGCAACGGGCCTTGCTGGTGACCGGAGGTGGCAGTGTCAAACGCAGTGGCGCCTTTGATCGAGCCGTGACCAGCCTCAAGGGGGCTGGCATTGCCTTCGAGGAGTGTTCCGGGGTCGAACCCAATCCCCGTCTGTCAACGGTGATCCGTGGCGCTCGCTTGGCCCAATCCAAACAGTGTGACCTGGTCATCGCCCTGGGGGGCGGCAGCGTCATGGACGCGGCCAAGGTCATGGCCGCCACCGTTTTCCATGAAGGGGATCCTTGGGAAATGATGGTCCACAGCCCAACCGGAACGCGTCTGCCCACCCGGGCCCTGCCCATCATCACCATTCCGACTCTGGCAGCCACAGGCTCGGAGATGAACAAAGGGGCCGTCATCACCAATGAACAAACCGTTGAAAAGTCCTTCGTCATCGCCGACTGTCTCTATCCCCGGGTGGCCCTGGTCGATCCAACCTTGACCCTGAGCGTACCTCCGGACCAAACCGCCTATGGCGTCTGCGACCTGATGACCCACGTCACCGAAGGGTATTTCAACGGTATTGATGGTGCCCCCTTGCAGGATCGATTTGCCGAGGGCGTCCTCCTCACAGCCTTGGAATGGGGACCCAGGGCCGTTGCCAACGGCCAGGATCTGGAAGCGCGCTCCCAGGTGCAATGGGCCTCGGTGGTGGCACTCAATGGATGGGTGCAGGCCGGAGCCGATGCGGTTGGTTTTCCGGTGCATATGATCGAACACACCATTTCCGCCATTCATGACGTTGCCCACGGGGCGGGACTGTCTGTGGTCAACCCGGCATGGATGCGAGCCGCCGCAACGGTCCGACCGGCCCGTTTCGCACAGTTCGCCGAGCGGGTTTTCGGCGTGGGACATGCGGCGGGGAACGAATTGGAACGTGCCCTGTCCGGGGTGCAACGGTTCGAGGACTTTCTGCGTGCCATCCACTGTCCGACTCGCCTGTCCGAACTGCATCTCGACGGCACCCTGATCGAGCGCTATGCCCGTGCAACCCTGCAAGCCATCCATGACAATCAGGGCCGGTTGCCCGGGCGTCCCGCCATGGACGAAGCCACTATCATCAAACTGCTCAACGATGCGCGGTAACCCGGACGAACAGCGACCCTGAAACAATAAGACGCATCTTTATCATTGGCCAACGCAAGGCGTCGTTTTGGCCACCGGGATTCTCATTCCGAAGCGTTCGGTCAGCCACGCTCGGGTTTGTTTCATCCAGCCGTTCCACTGCTCCTGCCATTTTTTCATTCGTGGCAAGTACGCAGTTTCCCGGGCAGTCGCTGCGGTATCGACATCATGGTTCTTGCCACCAATTTCGATGCGACGAGAGCGGGCATCCCCCTTTTTGGGGATGGTAACGGTCAGAATACCATGGCGGGCGGTGGCTTCGGCCCGATCACAATCCGCCCCGGAAGGCAGGGAAAAGCTTCGTTCAAAGATCCTGGTCATCCGTTCTTTCCCGGATGGGGTGACCTGCTCGTAGCGGATACCCCGGATGGTCAGCCGTCCCGGTTCAACGGTAACCTGCAAATTTTTGGGATCAACGCCTGGTACCTCTTGCGAAAAGACCAGTTGATGCCCTTCTTCCCGGTAACCGGTGAGGATTTCCCGATTGATCCATGGCCGAACCCAATCCGACATACGGATGAAACAGTCACGTGCCGGATATGCAACATCGGTGCGGCGACTGGCGAGGGAAATGAGAGATACGTTGAACATGGGACCCTCCTTTATCCGAATAATGTTTCCTTTGCAAATGGCGAGAAATCCGCAATCCTGTTGCGCCTCAGATAAGAATCGTCAGAAATATTTTCAAGTGCTATCGGGCAACGATTCTCCGAAAAAAAAACACAAACAAGACAAACCGTATGAGCGGTTCATCATGATACTCTGGGAAATGATCTTTGCCTCGATTGTATGATTTTTTTGCAGCCATTCTTATTGATTTTATCTTTGAACAACAAATAGATAGGTGACGACGGCATTTCCAGAACGCCCGCAGCCAAAAAAAGTCTCCATCCCCCCCTTGCCATGATCAATTCTCTGCCTATTTTTCTTGCAATGGCGATGGTGGCAGATCGTCCATCATTCTCTTTTCAGTAATATATCTTGCCAATATTTCAATAGAAATAGTTCATATTCCGGCGTTCTCCGATCCCTCTTCGGGACGATATAACATACTCTCGTGTCGGCATCCGCCGCACACGAAGATAAACAATATTGTCAACATGAAGAACGATAACAGGAGGAATACCATGCATAAGAAACCTTGCAAATCACTTCTGATGATCGTGACCACCCTCTCCTTGATGGCATGGAATACCACCCTTGCGGAAACATCGTCGTTGCCGACACAACCGCAAAAACAATCGGTCGCCAGCGAATCCGTCAAATCCGAAGTGAATAGCGATGCCTCGAAGGAGGCTATCGAAAAGAGAAAAAAAATTCTTGAAGAGGCCTCCGCAGCTTTACAAGAAACAGAACATGCCCTCAAAGCCATCGGTGAAAAAAATAAAGAGGAAGCCATCGCCGCCCTGGAAAAGGTCACGGGAAAGCTGGAGCTGATTTTGGCGCGGGATCCAGGATTGGCCCTGGCTCCGGTGGATACCAACGTTATGACCTATGACCTGCTGGCAAGCCTGGACACGGTCAAAGCCATGATTCATGACGCGGAACACTATTTGAAGTCAGGAGAGATCCAAAAGGCCAGACCCATCGTCGGTAATTTGGCCAGCGAAATCGTTTATCAGACTCGGAGCATTCCCTTGGCCACCTATCCCTTTGCAATCAAGGAAGTTGTTCGCCTGATCGACAAAGGGGAACTCGACCGGGCCAGGGCCGATTTGCAAAGCGCTCTGAATACCTTGGTGGTCACGACCGACAAAATCGTCCCCTTGCCGAAGATGCGCGCCGAACACCTGCTTGTCAAAGCTGAAGAGTTGACCAAAAAGGAAAAACGCTCCAAGGAGGAAAATGAGCGCCTTGAAATGATCCTGACCGAAATACGCAACCAACTGGAAATTGCCGAACTCCTCGGTTACGGCGACAAGGATTCCTTCAAGTCGCTTTATGTGCAACTCAATGATATCAAAGAAAAGACATCTGGTGGTAAGTCGGGTGAGAAATGGTATGACCTCATCAAGAAAAAGGTTTCGAGCGTACTGTGATTGGGACGGCGTTCCAGAGAACCTCGATCTTTTCCCTATTGCGGAGGAAAAACCATGAGCGATGCAAAACTGAAAGATGACGTCAGGGAGGTTCTGAAAGAGGAATCGGAAAAAGACTTCGTCCCTTCCCCGGAGGAACCCCAAAGTCAGGTGACCCGGTCGGTGCAGGAGCGCGTCAACCAGGAAACCGCTTCCGAAATCGCAAGTCGGCGCCAACAGATTGTCGAAGAGGCAAAGATTGCTGTGGAGGAAACCAGAAACGCACTGGCCGCCCTGGATGCCAACGATCGGGATAAAACCATGGAGGCGTTGACACACGCCATCGGCAAGTTGGAAATGATCCTGGCCCGCAACCCATCGTTGTCCCTGGCACCGGTGGAAGTCAAGGCCGTTGTTCGGGACACCTTTACCGGGACACATGCGATCAAACCCAGTATTGACTATGCCGTAAAGGCGCTTAAAAATGGCGAGGTGCAGAAGGCGCGCCGACTGCTCGCAGAATTGGCCAGCGAGGTTTCCATACAAACATTGAGCCTACCCCTGGCCACCTATCCCCTTGCGATCAAGATGGCGGTTCCTTTGATCGATTCCGGTCATATCGCCGAAGCGAAGATGGCACTTCAGACAGTACTCGGAACCCTGGTGATCACCGAGGAAAGGGTGATTCCGTTACCGGTTGTGCGCTGCCGGGCCATGCTTCATGAAGCCGAGACCCTGGCTGAAAATGCATCGAGAAACGATATTGAGGAAAAGCGTCTCAAGGAATTGCTCGAAGGTGCCCAACATAGTTTGGAAATGGCCGAACTGCTGGGCTATGGACGAACCCGTAGCGATTACAAGGAGTTGTTCGAGCAACTCAAGGAGGTGGAAAAGAAAATATCGGGAAGGAAAGGTGGTAAAAACATCTTTGATGAGCTTTCCGCCACGTTCCGCAAGCTGTTTGATTGGAAATCCACCGAGTCTGAAAAAACCGTGGGAGACAAGACGACGTAAACCCGGGGGGGGGGCCGGACGGGATCCCCCCCCTATTGTAACGGATGTACCCCCTGTGCAATGCAATGATTTTCCGCGCTGTCCTTGGCAGTTTGTACCGAGAACGATGTCAACCGATTTCAATGTAGGTATGAAACGATGGCGTTCTCGTGCAATGCACGGGGGAACACCATTCTTTAAACAGGTTTTTCCGCGGAATACCAAGATTTTGAACCCTGGATACCGCCTCGAAACCAACTGATCATGTTGGTCAGGGAAATTCTTGTTATGACAAGAATGGAAAAAATTCCAAGCGTTACCAATAGAATCGATGTCCCGAAACGTCCGAGGGTCTGATTCAGGGCATTGATCGCCATGGAGCCAACCAGACCACCCGGCCCTGCTGGTAACGGAAATATTTTCGCCTTATCCAACATGGCGGATGCGATGCAAGTAACGGCTGCAAGCATGGGCAGGGTTGCGACTTGTTCCCAAAGAAGACCTGTTGGTGAGCGCCATATATTGAGAAATGCCGCCAAAGCGATGAAAAAGGGTATCCATACGGATGAAAAACCGAAGAGTTGAATCAGGATATCGGATAGATAAGCGCCAACAAGTCCGCCCTGATTGACAACATGACCGTTTCCAGTACCGTTAAAAGAGGGATCATGCGAGTTGTAAGACTGTAGCGCAACAAACAAGAAGAGGGAGGCGCTGGCAAGAAGAACGGATGTCCCCACACGGAAAACGGTATTTCGATCCTGCACTGTGTCTCTATCATTCTTGCGAGATTTGCTCGTTCTTCGGGTCATTGTACAAGAGTTCCTGCAAGTCGCTCACGGTTGCCAGGTCGATGCTTGAGGTCTTGATCATCGTTTCGACCGTGCCAACTCATTCTGGATTCCCGCTTTCGCGGGAATGACGAGAAAATCGTCCAAGATAGCAGCAGATGTTCGTCATTCCCGCGAAAGCGGGAATCCAGACGGTGTCGAAGCATCTTCCGTGAGCATTGGCCGAAACGATGATCAAGGCTATGCTTGACAAGTCCCTAGCATAGAGCATACCAATCAAACTTTCTCGCGCTCGTCTGTAAAGCGAGACGGGGTCCGTGCGCATGCCGGCCTACTTCAGGCTGTCGATGGCGTCGCCAAATCCTTTCAGGGAAACAGTGATTTTTGCCGTTTCCTGAATACCCGGCAGTTCTGCATGCACCTTGAATTCTTTTTGTGACTGCATTTTTTTCAATTGTTCGGCCTTTATGGCAACCGTGGCCAGACACCCCTCCGCCACACAGCGTTGCAAATTCATGGGCAATTTGGAAGCATCCTCGAACGCCAAAGTGACTCCCGCCTGGAGCGAGATACCCAACGGTAATAGTACAGCCAAATTGAGATCCCCCTTGGCGGGTTGGTTGGCTTCGACGGTAATCAGACGTGCTTTGGTTTCGTTGATCACCAGTGTTTGGGAAACACCACATTGCGCCTCCGCCGTCCCCGGGGGAACGGAACATTGCACCGTCCAATTGCCAAAAACTTTGCCGTTCTCCGGTTTGGCCTGAACGGCCGTCGTCCAACCGAGGCCAAATACGAAGATTGCAAGAACCAAAAAGAGAACGTTTTTTTGCAACACCCGAATCCTCCCTAATGCCGTTGATTTAAGGTTCCAGACAAATTGTGAAGAATGGTCCGGGATGATCAATATCTGGCGGTTAACGAAAGTTGTAGTCTGAGGGGTTTGCCGTCATTGCCATCCAGTTTTTCGGCTGTGATGTCCCGGGTTAAAGGTTGTGCCACCGTGAAATCACCCGATAGGGCATCCAGCATGTCAAAACGGGCTCCTCCACCAAGAGAAGCCAAGGAATACGAATATTTTTCCAAATTGTCAGGCTGCCGGTTACGGACATGGGCAAAATCATAAAAGCCATAGATCTGCCATGCGCGGACAAATCCGTTTGAATTGGAGGAGTATTGCACCTCCGCTTTGGATGAGATACCCGAATCGCCGGTAATTTCAGAAGGATCATAGCCGCGACCATAGGTTGCACCACCCGCACCGAACTGTTCGGAAGACAACAGGGTATTGCCCAGGGAACTCTGTGCCGAGGCCGCCAGATACAGGCCAAGATTTGAAATCCAACGATCCAATTCCTGGCGACGCGATACATCCATTGTCCATTTTTTAAAGTCCACTCTGCCACCGGGGCGCGACAAAGTGGCACTGAGATTGTCGGAGGCGTTCAAAATACCAAGCCCCTGACTGACGTAGCTCTCCAATATGTTATGGCCATAGAACGAATCGGCCCAGTCGTAGATCAAGCCAACACGAAGCGCCCGAATGCGATCCGTGGATGAAGGTGGAATGTCGGGTTCGTTGTTGAGTGTTGTTTCCGAATTTAAATAATCAAAAGCCGCCGATACCTTCAGGGTGTCGGCACGACTGCGATTGACCGGATAGCTTAACTTGGCACCAAACATGGCACCGGCAGTTTTGGCATTGAGTTGTTCCAACAGGAAACCTGGTCGGGAGAAACTTTGACCCGCGTTGACCGCCAGGAGGAATCCGTCATTCCCAAGGGGTATCTCCTCCTTGACGTTGACATAGCGCAACTCGCGGGTATGGGAGACGGTTGCATAATTGATGGATGTCTTATCGTCATGCCGGAGCATGTTGTTGACGCTCACTCCGGCTGAAGCCTGTACGGGTCCGATGTACCGGGTACCCCGATTGTCAATCCCGGCATAGGCGTCAATACTTTTCTGTTTAACGACCAGGGTCAGATCGGATCCGCCAACAGAGTCTTTGGATGGTTCCATGACAGCCCGAACCGTCCTACCCGGCAGATCATTCATCAAAAGCAGATACCGCTCCAATACAGAACCACGCAGGGGGCGATCCTTGGAGATATGGTTCCCATACTGTTCCAATAGAACCGTGGATTGGCCATCGAAGATCACCTTGTCTATGAAACCTTCGATCACCTGAATGTGCAAGACACCGTTTTCCAACTTTTGTGCCGGGACCACGGCACGCGAGAGGATGTAATCATCATTGCGGTAACGGCTGGTGATCGCATCGGCCAAGGTAAAAATTTCAGTCAGGGTGATTTCATGACCAATCAACGAGTTGGTCATTCCTTGCAACGAATCCTCTGGATAAACGGTTGCACCATCAATAATAATTTGTGTCAGCGTCACTTTGACGTTGGCGGCTTCCGCAGGGGCGATGGTTTTCGGGATTTCCGGAATGACAATTTCAGGGGCCGCATGGGGAACGACGGGTACTTCAAATTGCTTCTGTACCCGACCCGGATCGATGGCGGCTTGTGCCAACACATCATTGGCGAACAACAAGACCAGGCAGCCTAGCAAAAAGACAAACGCATCAGCCCTCACTTGCCACCTCCCAACGAGAGTGCCGACAGAAAATCATTCGCGTAGCCATGCACATTCTTTTCATCCCCCTTGGTAACCAGTTGCGCCCCGGCAGAAGTGTCACCTGGTGTCCCACCTTGGGAGTTGGATGCAACGGTACCACCCGAGGCCCTGTTCTCTGTCGCTGTGGTACCACTGCTCGCTGTGGTCTCGGTGCTGCCAGGGGCATTATTCGTCGTGGAATCGCCGGTACTGGCAGTAGTCGTCGCATTGTTAGATGACGGCTGATTGGGACTGCCGGGTGCCGCCGTGCCTGCAGCCACGGAAGATGCCGTATTCAACGGCGCGGGAATAAAAGCGACACTTTGGCCCAAACCAAAAATTGCACTTCCGGATGGCAGCACCACGGGCGGTGGTGGAGGGGAAAAGATCTTGGTTGTGATCAGGGGACCGACAGCCACTTGCGGTAGCGCGACAATGGAACCGATGCGACCAGAGGCGCTGACGGGAAGCTGATAGTTGGCCAACCGGGTTCCGGAATTGCCGGAAAAATGATTGCTGGATAGTTCGGCAGTAATGGGAATCTCTGTCCCGGCATCACTCCGGGCGTAGGTTGCGGCGGTTTGGGTCACTGTCAGGGATTGACCTTCAATCAAGCCACTGACCACATAATTGCTCGGAGTGAGTAGTGCTGCATTGGTACCGTCAAAGTTTTTGCTGACCGGCCCGCCCGTCAAAGATGCCGTTAACGTCTTGGCGGTGATGCTGCCAATGGCTCCGGAGGCGCTTGTCGGCAACACATAGTTGCTCAATACCGTACCGGTACCGGCGGTAAAGTTGCTGCTTGTCAGCGTAGCACTGGTGGTCAAGTTGCTGCCAACATCACTCTGGGCGTAGGTTGCCAACGGTTGCGCCACCGTGATGGATTGGTCGCCAACCAAACCACTGAGTTGATAGTTGCTGGAGGTGAGTGTAGCGGTGTTCGTGCCATCGTAGATTTTGCTGACCGGCCCACCGATCAACGACGCCGTTAACGTCTTCGCCGTAATGCTGCCTATGGCTCCGGAGGCGCTTGTCGGCAACACATAGTTGCTCAATACCGTACCGGTACCGGTGGAAAAGTTGGAACTTGTCAGAGTGGCACTGGTGGTCAGGTTGCTACCGACATCACTCTGGGCATAGACTCCCAACGGTTGCGCCACCGTGATGGATTGGTCGCCAACCAAACCGCTGAGTTGATAGTTGTTGGAGGTGAGTGTGGCGGTGTTCGTGCCATCGTAAATTTTGCTGACCGGCCCGCCCGTCAAAGATGCCGTTAACGTCTTGGCGGTGATGCTGCCAATGGCTCCGGAGGCGCTTGTCGGCAACACATAGTTACTCAATACCGTACCGGTACCGGCGGTAAAGTTGGAACTTGACAGGGTGGCACTGGTGGTCAGGTTGCTGCCGACATCACCCTGGGCATAGGTTCCCAACGATTGCGCCACTGTGATGGATTGGTCGCCAACCAAACCGCTGAGTTGATAGTTGCTGGAGGTGAGTGTGGCGGTGTTCGTGCCATCGTAAATTTTGCTGACCGGCCCACCGATCAACGACGCCGTTAACGTCTTGGCGGTGATGCTGCCAATGGCTCCGGAGGCGCTCGTCGGCAACACATAGTTGCTCAACACCGTACCGGTACCGGCGCTAAAGTTGGAACTTGTCAGCGTGGCACTGGTGGTCAGGTTGCTGCCAACATCACTCTGAGCATAGCTTGCCGCTGGTTGCGCCACCGTGATGGATTGGTTGCCAACCAGACCGCTGAGTTGATAGTTGCTGGAGGTGAGTGTGGCGGTATTCGTGCCATCGTAGGTTTTGCTGACCGGCCCACCGATCAACGACGCCGTTAACGTCTTCGCCGTAATGCTGCCAATGGCTCCGGAGGCGCTTGTTGGCAACACATAGTTACTCAATACCGTACCGGTACCGGCGGTAAAGTTGGAACTTGACAGGGTGGCACTGGTGGTCAGGTTGCTGCCGACATCACCCTGGGCATAGGTTCCCAACGATTGCGCCACTGTGATGGATTGGTTGCCAACCAGACCGCTGAGTTGATAGTTGTTGGATGCCAGCGTCGCCGTATTCGCGCCATCGTAGGTTTTACTCACCGTACCCGTCAAAGACGCCGTTAACGTCTTGGCGGTGATGCTGCCAATGGCTCCGGAGGCGCTCGTCGGCAACACATAGTTGCTCAACACCGTACCCGCACCGCCGGTAAAGTTGGAACTTGTCAGAGTGACACTGGTGGTCAGGTTGCTGCCAACATCACTCTGGGCATAGATACCCAATGGTTGCGCCACCGTGATGGATTGGCTGCCAACCAGACCGCTGAGTTGATAGTTGCTGGAGGTGAGCGTGGCGGTGTTCGTGCCATCGTAAATTTTGCTGACCGGCCCGCCAATCAACGACGCCGTTAACGTCTTGGCGGTGATGCTGCCAATGGCTCCGGAAGCGCTCGTCGGCAACACATAGTTGCTCAACACCGTACCCGAACCGGCAGTAAAGTTGCTGCTTGTCAGCGTGGCACTGGTGGTCAGGTTGCTGCCGACATCACTCTGGGCATAAGTTCCCAACGATTGCGCCACCGTGATGGATTGGTTGCCAACCAGACCGCTGAGTTGATAGTTACTGGATGCCAGCGTCGCCGTATTCGCGCCATCGTAGGTTTTACTCACCGTACCCGTCAAAGACGCCGTTAACGTCTTGGCGGTAATGCTGCCAATGGCTCCGGAGGCACTCGTTGGCAACACATAGTTGCTCAACACCGTACCGGCACCGGCGCTAAAGTTGGAACTGGACAGCGTGGCACTGGTGGCCAGGTTGCTGCCGACATCACTCTGGGCGTAGGTTCCTAACGATTGCGCCACCGTGATGGATTGGTTGCCAACCAGACCGCTAAGTTGATAATTGCTGGAGGTAAGTGTAGCGGTGTTCGTGCCATCGTAAATTTTGCTAACCGGCCCGCCGATCAAAGACGCCGTTAACGTCTTGGCGGTGATGCTGCCAATGGCTCCGGAGGCGCTCGTCGGCAACACATAGTTGCTCAACACCGTACCCGCACCGCCGGTAAAGTTGCTGCTTGTCAGCGTGGCACTGGTGGTCAGGTTGCTGCCGACATCACTCTGGGCGTAGGTTCCTGCCGTCTGCGCCACCGAGATGGATTGTGTTCCCACCAACCCGTTCAGTTGATAATTGCTGGAGGTGAGTGTGGCGGTATTTGCGCCATCGTAGGTTTTACTCGCCGTACCCGTCAAAGACGCCGTTAACGTCTTCGCCGTAATGCTGCCAATGGCTCCGGAGGCACTCGTTGGCAACACATAGTTGCTCAACACCGTACCGGCACCGGCGCTAAAGTTGGAACTGGACAGCGTGGCACTGGTGGCCAGGTTGCTGCCAACATCACTCTGGGCATAAGTTGCCGCTGGTTGCGTCACCGTGATGGATTGGCTGCCAACCAGACCGCTGAGTTGATAGTTGCTGGTTGCCAGCGTTGCCGTATTCGCGCCATCGTAGGTTTTACTCACCGTACCCGTCAAAGACGCCGTTAACGTCTTGGCGGTGACGCTGCCAATGGCACCGGAGGCACTCGTCGGCAACACATAGTTGCTCAACACCGTACCCGCACCGGCGGTAAAGTTGGAACTTGACAGGGTGGCACTGGTGGTCAGGTTGCTGCCAACATCACTCTGGGCGTAGGTTGCCGCAGGTTGCGCCACCGTGATGGATTGTGTTCCCACCAACCCGCTCAGTTGATAGTTGCTGGAGGTGAGGGTGGCGCTGGTGCTGCCATCATAAGTTTTGCTGACCGGCCCGCCCGTCAAAGATGCCGTTAACGTCTTGGCGGTGATGCTGCCAATATTTCCTGAAATGACACCACTGGGTAATACATAGTTGGCGAGAGACGTGCCCGCGCCAGCGGTAAAATTGCTGTTACCCAGACTGGCACTGCTGATACTGATGCCTGTTCCAGCATCGCTTTGAGCAAAAGTTCCCGATGCCTGGCTCACGGTGATGGATTCCCCATTGGCCAGACCGGTCAACTGGTAATTGTTGGATGCCAGTGTCGCCGTATTCGTGCCATCGTAGGTTTTACTCACCGTACCCGTCAAAGACGCTGTCAACGTCTTGGTGGTAATGGTCCCGATAGTCCCGCTGGCGCTCGTGGGCAACACATAGTTGCCCAACGTCGTACCAGCACCGGCAGTGAAGTCGCTGCTCGCCAACGTGGCGCTGGTAATGCTGATGTTCGTCCCAACGGCGCTTTGAGCATACGTTCCTGATGTTTGGGATACGGTGATCGATTGTGCGCCAACCAAGCCATTCAACTGATAGTTGCTGGCAGCCAACGTCGCGGAATTGGTCGCGTCATAACCTTTGCTTATGGGACCGCCCGTCAGGGAGGCCGTTAACGTTTTCGCATTGATGGTACCGATAGCCCCGGAAGCAGTCGTCGGCAGAACATAATTGGTCAACGAGGTACCGGCGCCAGCAGTAAAGTCACCGCCCGCCAACGTGGCGCTGGTGACGGTCAGATTAGTCCCGGCATTGCTTTGCGCGTAGGTTCCCGAGGTTTGACCCACAGTCATGGATTGTGCGCCGACCAAACCGCTCAACGAATAATTGTTGGAAGCCAATGTCGCGGTATTGCTGCCGTCGTAGGTTTTGCTGACCGTACCCGTCAGAGTCGCCGTCAACGTTTTTGCGGTGATGGTACCGACATTTCCTGAAATGACGCCACTGGGAAGGACATAGTTGGCCAACGAGGTGCCAGCACCCGCCGTGAAGTCACCGTTGACGAGAGAGGCACTGCTGACGCTGATGTTCGTACCAACCCCGGTTTGGCCATAAGTTCCCGATGTCTGGCTCACGGTGATGGATTCCCCACTGGCCAGACCGGTCAATTGATAATTGTTTGCGGCGAGGGTAGCCGTATTGGCGCCGTCGTAGGTTTTGCTCACCGTACCCGTCAGCGAAGCGGTCAAGGTTTTGGTGGTGATGGTACCGATATTGCCGGTCGCACTGGTGGGCAGGACATAGTTGGCCAATGTGGTACCGGCACCGGCGGTGAAGTTGCCGCTCGCCAGAGTGGCGCTGGTAACGGAAAGGTTAGTCCCAATGCCGCTCTGGGCATACGTTCCCGATGTTTGGTTGACGGTCATCGATTGCGCACCGATCAGGCCGCTCAAGGAATAATTGGCCGCCGTCAGTGTCGCGGTATTGGTGCCGTCATATCCTTTGCTGATCGGACCACCCGTCAAGGAGGCGGTTAACGTTTTGGCGCTGATGGTCCCGATGGTACCCGACAAGGCACCAGTGGGTAACACATAGTTGGCAAGCGTTGTACCGGCTCCAGCGGAGAAATCACCATTGACCAGGCCCCCCGTCACCGAAACCGCAAGCCCGGTACCGGCATCGGTCTGGCCATAGGTTGCCGCCGTCTTGCTGATTGAAATCGTGTCCGTGTTGTAAAGACCGGTCAATTGGTAGTTGGAAGCGGACAATGTCGCCGTGTTGGTGGCATCGTAGGTTTTGCTCGCCGTCCCTGTCAGGGCGACCGTAAGTGTTTTGGCCGTGACGCTAACCGTGCCGTTGGAAAAGCTGAAGATATATCCCAAAGGCGAGGTCAGCGTCCCCTGGGAAACGGTTACCGCCTTGTTGCTGCCAACGGCATCCCCGGCGACATAGGCTGAACTATAGGAGGCGGAGCCCGACACCGCCGTGGTCACCGTATCGCCATCAATGTAACCGGTGATCTGCGGTGTGAGACTTCCCAAAGTGTCACCGTAACCGACCGAGCCGCTCGATGTCACCGTAAGCGTTGGCGTGGCGCTGTAGAGATAATAGTTGCCGCTCGCCGCCTGGGACGCGGGCGGATTGGCGGTGAATGTCTGACCAAAAAGATGGTTGGTGCCGTCAGCGGCTCCCGCAGCACCGCCGGAGCCATTCAATTTGTTGTTGCGGGGATCGCCGGAATACAGCAAATAACGTCCCGCCCCGGGAGCCAGGACGGCGCTGGAACCATAATCGTTGGTATACACACCGCCGGTCGCGAGAAGAATCGAGGTACCGGTGGCGGTAGCAGTGATTTTACCGCCGAGGGTCAAGGCACCGCCAGCCGATCCCAAATTCTTTACTGTAACGGAGGAGGCGTTGATCGTTCCGAGGCTGATATCGCCGGCAGCGTTATTAGTCTTGTCGGTACTGCTGGCAAGGGTCAGGGTGATCGTCCCGGTTCCCGCCGATAGTGTGGCGGTGGAATCCATGGTGATGGCCGCATTGCCGGCGTCGCGATTGGCATCAACAACGCCGTTGGCCACCGAATCATTGGCCAATACCGTCAGATTGCCATTGCCAGTATTGATGCTCACACCCGCGCCGATAACGACACTGCGACCGGCGCTCAGTGACAGTGATGCCGTTGAGGCGGCATTGGTGACGATCGAACTGTTGACGGTGATATCATTGTTGGCCTGAAGGACCAGGTTGGTACCGGAATTGAGTGCGGTTGTCAGCAATGACGGACCGATCTTGACCGTGTTCCCTTGGGCACGGGAATAGGTCCAGATTGTCGGATCGGTATGCGCAAGGACGACGCGCCCGCTGCCGTCCCCTGCCAGACTGAGTAAGAACTGTTTGGAGTCGATCAAGGATTGCGCATACGTATTCGCCGGAGATTGGGTTGTTGCACCTGTGATGCTGTTGCTCGTGGAGATGACCCCTGTAACCGCCCCCGTGCCGTTGCTCCAGGTGACCGCCCCGGCATTACTGTTCCAGTTTGAACTGGTGATCGTATAATCACCAGCACCCAGCGAGGTGATCGAAGGTAAATAGGTGGCCGAAATACCTGCATAATCGTTCGCATGGCTGCCAACCAGGCTGTTGCTGGATGAAATGACACCCGGTGTTAACGAGCTGGGTGTACCATAGGTAGAGGCACCAAATGCACTGTTCCAGTAGGGGCTTTGGATAACATAGTTATTATTAGTTGGAAGATAATAGATATACCATGGTAAGCCGTAACCAACCGAGTCACCCGTCCCGCTATAAGTTCCGGAAGTGCTGCCAACCAGGGAGTTGCTGCTACTCAGAACGCCCGTGACGCCTGATGTCCCGCTGCCCCAGGTTACAGCCCCTTTGCTCCCCTGCCAATAGCCGCTACCAATCAGATAATTGCCATTCCCCCCCGTCAAGCTGACAATGCCTTCGTTGCCAATCCTGTCGCCGGTATCGTCAAGGGCGCGATTGGCCTTGGTCAGGTCAGCCGGACTGGTTTGCACCGAGGCCGTGCTGCCAACCAGGCTGTTGGTACTGCTGATGGTTCCAATGAATGGATTGGTTCCGTCGAACGTTCCGTCAGATCGACCAAAAGTTAAAGCTCCGGTATCTTTGGTCCAATGGGAACTGGAGAGGACGAAATTGCCATTCGACAGGCTTACGACCGGAGTTCCGATAACTGAAGAGCCGACCTGATCGCCTCCCACCGTGTAGCGCCATCCCGTATAAGTGACCGCGGTACCGTTGCTATCGGTTTGGCTGCTGGTGAAGTCGGTACTGGCATTGGATCCCACCAACGAATTGCTGGCGGAAATGGTACCCTTGAGTGACGTGGTACCATCCAACATGGCTCCACTGCTGCCATTAGCGAAGGTGACGGCACCTTTCTTTGAAGACCAGTTTGGACTGAAAACCAGGAAATTATTGTTGGTCAATTTAAAGATACCACCGCTGCCAACCTGGTCCCCGCCGTAATAGGCGGGACTGCCGTTGCTGCACGTTGTACAGATGCCGTTGGTGTAGGGGGCCGTCCCGTAGCTGGCGGCGGTGGCACCCACCAAGCTGTTCGTGGAACTGATATTCCCGGTAGGCGTTGTGCCCGAGGCGACAAAGGTTACCGCCCCCTTGTAATTCGCCCAATTGGGACTGGTGATCACCCAGTTGCCATTGGTCAGGGCGGTGATACTGTTGCCAACATTGTCACCACCCAGGGAGCCGGTCACATAGGCGGTGGTACCCACCAGCGAATTGGTCGATGACACGGTACCCACCAGACCAGTGGCACCGTCGATCAGCGTCACTTCACCCTTGCCACTGCCCCAGCCCGATGAACTGGCGACAAACTTGTTGCTGTTGGTAGCGTCGGTGTTGAAAAGCGTGGTGATCGTCGTTCCCACGGCGTCCCCTGCACTGCCACCCACCAACGAGTTGGTTGCCGATACGGTATCTCCGGCGCTGTTGTTGGAACCCAGAAGGGTATGACCATTGCTGCCGCTGACCACGGTCACCGACCCCTTCGAGGAATTCCAGACGCTACTCGTGACAACATAATTGGAATTCGGCAGTACCGTGACCCCACCGACCTGGTCACCGCCACCAAAATTGGAATCATGGTTGCTGTTATAGGTTCCCGCGCCGGTAGCAGCCGTCGAACCGACAAGGCTGGAACCGGAGACGGTCAAGGTGTGCAGGTCGGTGGTACCGCTGGCGACATAGGTGACGGCACCCCTGTTGCTGTTCCAACTGGGACTCTTTATGACGAAAGCACCATTACCCAGTTCGGCGATACCGCTTGAACCCAACAAATCGCTGCCGTAATAATTGCGGTTGCCATTATTGTTCGTATAATACAATCCACCACCGGTATCGCCACTGCCCCCGGTCGTTCCCACCAGGCTGATCGCGCTACCCACCGTGCCCACTTTTCCCGTCGTACCACTCCCGAAGGTCACCGCCCCTTTGCCATGATTCCAGGCGGGACTGGCAACGACATAGTCCCCACTCGACAGGGTCGTGATGTAACTTGTCGAACTGCCCACACCATCGCCATCGAAGACGGCATAATTGGTGGAAACCGTATTTTGGTAGATCGTCCCGGCGGTGGCCCCGATCAGGCTGTTGGTGGCGCTCAAGGTTCCGATACCATTCGTGAAGCCGCTCGCCTGATTTCCAAAGGTCACGGCACCCGCCGATTTGTTCCAGGTGGGACTGAGAACGACAAAATTGTTGTTCTTTAACATCACCAAACCGCCGCTTCCGACTTGGTCACCCGCAAGGTTGTTGGCAGCATAGTTGCCCGTACTGCCAATCAAGCTGTTGGAACTGCTGACGGTTCCGAGGAAGCTGCTGTTATCGGCAAATTTTCCCGCTGCGGTTCCAAAGGTGACCGCCCCCTTGCCGCTACCGAAAATGGGGCTTGGAATGACGAAATTGTTATTGGGCAAAAGCCATATGTTGATATTGCCGGTATTCGCAGTCAGACCACTGGCTCCCAAACCGATAGAGTCTCCCGCAGCGGCACCGACGAAACTATTGGCAGAAGAAAGAACACCGCTTATCGTCGAATTAGCCGCCACCCAGGTAACGGCTCCGGCACCGTTGTTCCAAAATGGGCTGGCAATCAGATAGGCTTTGGTTCCATCACGAACCAAATCAGAGGTATAGGCATTGGGACCATACCAAAAATTATACCAATTGGTATAGTTAAGGAAAGTGATGCCATCGCCATTCTTCCCACCCCCGTAGGAAGAACCGCCGGAGCCGACTTGATCCCCAGCAGTGGACCCGGTAAACGAAGCGGTTAATGCACCCGTGGTGGGATTGTAGAAATAGACCGCCCCGGCGTTCGCCGCCCCACCGATGGTGGCACCCGGTTTGGTAACCACGATGGTGCCGTCGGATAACTGTACCGTGACATTACCGAAAAGCGTGGTGCCGTTACCCTCCGTGGGATCAATGAGGTCAAATTGTGCCACGCCCCCGGCGGTGCTATCGATGATGATATTTTTCGGGTCGAGCAGCAACGTGCCCGCATCGCCTTTGATAGCACTGGCGTCACCGGTTCCGAACATGTTCAATTGCTGGGCGCTGGAGATCTCGATCAGGCCACCATTGCCGCCGTTCAAACCGCCACGGGCACGGGCACTGCCCTGAAAGGTGGTGGTGGTGTCGGACCAGACGACGATGGTACCACCGTTGCCACTGCCGGTGGCATCGGCATTGAGAACCGTGGCGGGGTTGATCAACGTATCGGAGGCCCTGAGATCACCCTGGCCATGCAGACCACCCCCAACCACAATGTTCCCCCCCCGGGTGGCACCGCTGGCGTCCAAGGTTGCCGCAGCCAAAGCAATGCTGCTGCCCAGGAGAGTGATGTCACCACCCGTCGTACCGGTTGCACCCAGGTATCCCGAACTGAATATCCTGCCGTTGGCTCCGGTTGTCAGGCTGACGCTGCCGCCAGCCCCGTCAACGCTGGTCGCGGTGGTATTGGCACCGGATGTCTGGATGATACCCTCGGAACCGGAAACCTCCACGGAGCCACCCGGTCCCTTGGTCGCATCGGCACGCACCGCTGCGGTTTGCAATACGGCTTTCGCCTTGACCTTGACCGAGCCACCACTTTTCCCGCTGGTCGTGACGGTTCCGCCAACATAGGCGTATCGGGATGACACATCGACCATGCCACCCGCATCGTCCACCGAGGAGGCATCGATGGATCCCGTCAGATTGGCAACACCTCTTTCGCTTGCCTTGGCATCTCCGGCTTGCAGTCGGACACGGCCCCCTTTTTGTCCCTTCTGCCCGGAAACATCCACCGAACCCCCGACAGAAATCGAACCGTCGTTGCCCAACAATTCAACCACACCACCCTTGGTCGAAACCCCTTTGGCTTCGATCACGCCGTTCATGTTGACGACATTGTCGATGATTCCTTTGGCAACGTTGGCACTCAACGTCACCTTTCCCCCTTCGGCGGATATTTTTCCGGAGTTTGCAACAGCGGCGTCGAGAGGTTTCCCGTCCGCATCCAAGGGTCGGGATGATGTTTGACCACTGACAGCGAGGTTGATCAAACCATCACCGTAAAAATCCACCGTGGTCGTTGTCCCCGATGCCAGTTGCACCTTGCCGAGACGGGCGTTAATGGTACCCGAATTGCTCACCCCGGGGGCGACGAGAGCGGCGAAACCACCTTGGGAAGCGGTGATCGTTCCCTCATTGACGACGGAGGCGGTGGCGGAGCCGGGGTCGAGCTTCAGGGTGTCACCCTTGGCAAAGGCTTGCGCATTGGCATCGCTGAGACGATGCGATGTGGCAACGACACCGGCAACGTTGACCTTTGCATCGGGACCGAACCACACCCCGTTGGGATTGGTCAGCACCACACGCCCGTTTGATTGCAGGGAGCCGTAGATCCGCGATGGATCGCCACCGGTGACCCGATCCACATTGACCGAATTCACACTCGGCTGCTGAATGGTGACCTGATTGCCCTTGCCAATGGAAAAGCTGTCCCAACTGATCACGCTCCGATCCGTGCCGGTCGTGATCGTCATCTGTTTGTTGGAAGCGGCAATCGTCGCCGACCCGGCGATGACGCTCCCCCCCTGGGGCAAACCCGGTGGTTGGGCATACAGGTGGCCGATATCACCCAAAGACAGCAACGCCGCCAAAGAAAGCCAGCTCAAAGGGAATCTGTGACGGTGGCCAGAAGAGCGTCGTCCCACTTTCGAGCGCAGACGATCCCCTATCGTAGCCAGTCCTCGCGATCCGACATGATCACAACGCCCAACTTTTCCACCCGGGGACACATGATCATCGGCACCAAACACCTTTATACCAGAATCCATCATAACATGTATCCCTTGAAGTCTTAAAGTTGAGAATACTGGCTTCGACAGGCAACGGGAATCAATAAAGATATATTTATGTTATTGTCAAATCCAAGATTGAAGTGACGACACCATCCAGCCATGAAGGTACAAGCATCTGAAACC
This sequence comes from Magnetococcales bacterium, assembly GCA_002753515.1. Lineage (GTDB taxonomy): Bacteria > Pseudomonadota > Magnetococcia > Magnetococcales > UBA8363 > UBA8363. The sequence continues at coordinate 64,517 of PEAK01000002.1, read as the reverse complement.
TGTTAACAGTTGGTCAGTATAGACGATATTAACAGAATGTTGCAATATTGAAACATATCGTGGCTCTTCAATTTTCCTAAAGAATTTACTGCATTCACTGACAATGATTTCACCAGGGCACCTGTATGCCCCGGTGTTCTTGAACCATCGCGAGAAAGGTCACGGGCATGCCGCTGCTGCGGGAATTGAATAAACGGAAGTCATCAGGCAAGGTGTGGATAGGCTTTTTCGATATCGTAGAGCGACAAAAACTGCGGAAAAACTCTATAAATTTGACAAATGTCAGGGGGTGGATTAATTCTACTTTGTCACATTAGAATATACGCCCTGGATCCCCGCTTTCGCGGGGATGACGGTTGCCCTTTTTCAACGGATTTTCTGCTCTGTCATCCCCGCGAAAGCGGGGATCCAGAGCATATATTCTATACCGCAGCTATTTTGGGATACGTAGTTTTTGTCATCCCCGCGAAAGCGGGGATCCAGAGCCTGCCCCCGAATGCCTGAATCGGGGGGGACTTTCCTATCTCCCTTGATTTTCTGGATTCCCGCTTTCGCGGGAATGACGCTGGAAAACTACGTATCCCGAGTTGGTTTCGGTATAATGTGACAAAGTAGAATTAAGGATCATGCCTGAAACGTTCCCTGACAGCCCTTCGGCACCGGTCAACCATGGGCAAGAAACAGTTATCCCGGCAGAGGCGGAGGGGTGGGTCAGCAAAAGCCAGCGCCCCTGTGAGCCCGCTCCCGCAAACCACAATCGATGAGATATTTCAAACCGGGGTCCGTTTCCAGTCCCTGGGACATCTGGAACAGGCCACGGCCCGTTACCAACAGGTGTTGCAGCATCAACCCACCCATGTCCATGCCTTGAACAATATGGGCATCGTTTTGCAGGATCAGGGGGCGTTGGCGGAAGCGCGGGAATATTTCCAACGTGCCCTGATCCTGCGGCCCGACTTCGTTGAAGCCATGAACAACCTGGCCACGCTCCTGAATCAACAAGGTCAGCCGGATGCGGCCTTGACGTTGTGGCAGCGCGCCCTGTTCACCCGCCCCGACTATCTGGAAGCGCTGTATAATGCCGGTTGTCTGCTGTTATCCCGTGGTGAGTGGGCATTGGCGCGGGAGATGTTGACCCGTGCCGAACAACAGGCCCCCGACCATCCCGATATCCTGATGCAACTGGGGCGGGTCCACTGGCAACAAGGGCAGTTGGATCAGGCCATCCACACTTGGCAACGATGTTTGGCCCTGCAACCCCACCACGTCGCCCTGCTCAACCTGTTGGGCATGGCCTGGGATGCCCGAGGGGATGGGGACCGGGCCATGGCGTGCTTGCAAAAGGCGTTGCAGCTTGAGCCCAACACCCCGGAACTCCATAATAATTGTGGCAATCTCCTGCAAAAGCGCCTGCAACCGGAGCCAGCGTTGGCCCATTACCGGGAGGCTTTACGCCTGAAACCCGATTATGGGGACGCGTGGAGTAACCTGGGGGGGTGCCTGCATCAACTGGGTCGCTTGCCCGAGGCCCTGGAGGCGTTGCAACGGGCACAGGCCATTCAGCCCCACGCCCCTTCGGCGCATTACAATGAAAGCCTGATCCGCCTGCTGATGGGGGATTATCCCCTGGGATGGCAAAAATGGGCCTGGCGTTGGCAATCCCGGGACATCGCCCCGCATCCGCATCCGCAACCGTTGTGGGATGGAACCCCCATACCGGGAAAAACGTTGTTGTTGCATTGTGAACAGGGGTACGGCGACAGCCTGCAAATGATTCGTTATCTGCCGCTGGTCAAACCCCGGGTGGGCCGGCTGGTACTCCTCGCCCCGCCGCCGCTCCAGCGTTTATTCGCCTCCCTGCCCGAATGTGATGCCCTCCCGGGGCCGGCTGATCCCATCCCCCCGTGCGATTATCAACTCCCCCTCATGAGTCTGCCGCAGGTGATGCGCACCACCCTGGATACCATTCCCGGACGTATCCCCTATCTCACGCCCGATCCTGACCTGACCGCGGCTTTCCGGGAACGATTGCGTTTTGCCAACACCCCGACCATTGGCATCGCCTGGCGGGGCAATCCAAATCAAAAGAATGACGGCAACCGTTCGCTGGAACTGGAGACCCTGATACCCCTTCTGGAGCTGACCGGGGTGACCTTCGTCTCGCTGCAAAAAGACATCACCCCTTCCGAACGGCACTTGTTATCCCGTTATCCCCACATCATGGATTGCAGCGGGGAATTAAGCGATTTCGCCAGCACCGCCGCGCTGATCCAGCCACTGGATCTGGTGATCGCCGTGGACAGTGCCGTCATCCACCTGACCGGCGCCCTGGGGCGACCCGGTTGGGTACTGCTGGCGGCGGTACCCGATTGGCGCTGGTTGCTCAACCGGTCCGATTCCCCGTGGTATCCGACTTTGCGACTGATTCGCCAACAGCGAGCCAAACAATGGGGATCGGTCATGGAAACCGTGGTGAACGAACTCAAGGAAAGGACGATGCCGGCCAAAACTGACCAATAATTAGGCGTTTTTCAGGGATCTCTGCCTCATTGTTAAGCACAATGCCAATTAATCAGGCAATCTACAGTGACTGGAAATACCACAAGCCCTTGTTCTTCCATGGAGTCCCCCTCTGGCCCACCCCTTGCTGGCAGTAACCCGTTTAAGGTCAGTATCGGCAAGGGAATCCCGGATCCCCTTCTTGGAATCAACCCCCAACCGTAAGCCAATGCCCCATGAAAGATGGCCAACACATCATCCGAAAACTCCCCGGTCCCGGTCTCGCCCTGCTCGTCATGCTCATCACGGGCCATGCCCACGCCGCGGAAACCGTTGCCCTCAATGCCGCCAATACCTCCTGGGTATTGACCTCCACCGCCCTGGTGCTGTTCATGACCCTCCCGGGCCTCGCCCTGTTCTACGGCGGCCTGGTCAGGACGCGCAACGTCCTCTCCATCCTCATGCAATGCTTCGCCATCGCCTGTCTGGTTTCGGTCGCGTGGTTTTTCATCGATTACAGCCTGGCCTTCGGCGACGGCGGCCCCCTCAAAGCCTTTTGGGGTGGCCTGGGCAAGGCATTCCTCCTCGGCATCTCCCCGACATCGCTCTCCAACGATATCCCCGAAACCGTGTTCGTCATGTTTCAAATGACCTTCGCCATCATCACCCCGGCCCTGGTCATCGGTGGCTTTGCCGAACGCACCCGGTTTTCCGCCGTGCTGCTGTTTTCCGTCCTCTGGGTCACCATCGTCTACGCCCCCATCTGCCATTGGGTCTGGGGCGGGGGATGGCTACAGGAAATGGGATTCATGGACTTCGCCGGCGGTGCCGTCGTCCATATCAATGCCGGTATCGCCGCCCTGGTCTCCGCCCTCCTCATCGGCAATCGCCGTGGCTTTCCCAAAACACCGATGATGCCCCATAACATGACCATGGTCTTCACCGGTGCCGCCATGCTCTGGGTCGGCTGGTTCGGCTTCAACGCCGGGAGCGCCCTGGCCGCCAACGGTAACGCCGGTATGGCCATGCTCGTCACCCATATCGGTGCCGCAACGGGATCCCTCGCCTGGATGACCATGGAATGGGTACGCCACGGCAAACCCAGTATCCTGGGTATCGTCACCGGCATGGTCGCCGGACTCGGCACCATCACCCCGGCCTCCGGATTCGTCGGACCCATCGGTGCCGCCGTCATCGGCACCAGTGCCGGATGGGCCTGCTACTGGTTCACGCAACTGATCAAACAACGTTTGAAAATCGACGACTCCCTCGACGTTTCCCCCGTCCACGGTGTCGGCGGTATCCTCGGAACACTCCTGACCGGCGTTTTCGCCTCCCCCATGCTCGGCGGCAGCGGCTTCGCCAGCGGCGGATCCATGTCGCACCAACTGCTGATTCAATCCTTGGGCATCGTGGCAACCCTTGCCTGGAGTGGTGTCTTGACCTTTGTCATCCTCAAAATCATCGACGGCATGGTGGGCCTGCGTGCTGACCGCGATCAAGAGTCCGAAGGATTGGATCTGGCATTCCACGATGAAAAAGGATACAACTTCGACTCGGGTTCTTTTTAACGTAAGCTCTCGACGGGTACGTGCCAGGCAGGATAACCATCAAGACACGACCTCCGGGTGAATTATCAACATTTCAGGAAAAGAGAGAGGATTGGCATAATGGCTGATCAAGAAGCGGTAAAAAAAGTGATGTCCATGATCAAGGAAAACGATGTCAAATTCGTCGATTTCCGCTTCACCGATTTTCATGGCCAATGGCAGCACATCACCTGTCCGTCCCGCATGTTCAACGAGGACGTTTTTGAGAACGGCTTCGGCTTTGACGGCTCCTCCATCGCCGGCTGGTGCGAAATCAACCATTCCGACATGGTGTTCAAACCAGACCCGACATCGGCTGTCCTGGATCCGTTCACCGAAGCGGCGACACTGATCCTGTTCGCCGACATTCACGATCCGTTCACCGGCGAAAATTACTCCCGTGACCCGCGTGCCGTGGCCAAACGGGCCGAAGCCTACCTGAAATTCACCGGTATCGGCGACACCGCCTTTTTCGGACCGGAAGCGGAATTCTTCATTTTCGACTCCGCCCGCTTCGGTGCCGGTATCAACTACGCCCAAGTGGAACTCGACTCAGAAGAGGGGGCCTGGAACAGCAATGCCGACTACGAAGATGGCAACCATGGCCATCGTCCCGGCATCAAGGGTGGCTACTTCCCCGTGCCGCCAGTGGACTCCTTCCAGGATTTGCGTTCCGAAATGTGCACGATGATGGAATCCATGGGGATCAACATTGAATTCCATCACCACGAAGTCGCCACCGCCGGTCAGTGCGAAATCGACATGCGCTTCGACAAGCTCACCCTCATGGCCGACAATGTGCAAAAATACAAATATGTCGTGCATAACGTCGCCCATGCCGCCGGCAAAACCGCCACGTTCATGCCCAAGCCCCTTTCCGGTGACAACGGCTCCGGCATGCATTGCCACGTCTCCATCTGGAAGGATGGGCAACCCAAATTCGCCGGCAACCAATACGCCGATCTCTCCCAGGAAGCCCTGTGGTTCATCGGGGGCATCAAAAAACATGCCCGCGCCCTGAACGGGTTCACCAACTCGACCACCAACTCTTACAAGCGTCTGATCCCCGGCTTTGAAGCCCCGGTGTTGTTGGCCCATTCGGCCCGCAACCGCTCCGCCAGCATCCGTATCCCGGCGGCCACCAATCCCAAAGCCAAGCGTTGCGAAGTCCGGTTCCCCGATCCCGCCTCCAACCCCTATCTCGCCTTTGCCGCCATTCTCATGGCCGGCCTGGACGGAATCGAAAATAAAATCGATCCCGGTGCCCCCATGGAGAAAAACTTGTATGACCTGCCGCCCGAGGAATTGAAAGCCATTCCCACGGTGTGCGGATCCCTGCGCGAAGCTTTGCAGGAACTCTCCAAGGATCGCGAATTCTTGAAAAAGGGTGGGGTGTTCAGCGACGATCTCATCGACGCCTGGATCAACCTGAAAATGGGTGAGGTCTACCGCATGGAGCATACCCCGCACCCGGTGGAATTCCTCATGTATTACAGCCTCTAATCCCCGAAATCATCCGGTGGGATCTCGGCGGCCCTTTTCCTTCATTGGGAAAGGGCCGTTCCTTTGAAGTCCCCGACCCCCTGATCGTCCCCCTTGAGCGCCAAGGTGATCATGCCCCCCCACCATGAACATCTTGAACACCTTGAACATCTTGAACACCTTGAACACCTTGAATAACATTTATAACAAATTTTAGAAGTATTTATTATTTATTTATTAATATATAATTTATATAAAACAAGATGTTCAAGATGTTCAAGGTGTTCAAGATGTTCAAGATGTTCATAGAGGGTACAATGATCACCTTGTTTCGCTTGCAATGCCGCTGGGAAACGATGTGTCCCTCGTGTTGGTTGCGGTTATTGGGCATTTGCTACTGCTAATCCCGCTCAAGTTGCCTTCCCACCCCGCCATCGCTGTTCGTCAGGAAAACAAACCATGCTGGGCGGCATAGCGTACGAGATCGGCATTGTTGGCCATGCCCATTTTTTTAAGGATGCGCACGCGGTAGGAACTGACCGTACTGGGGGAGAGACAAAGATCCTCGGCAATGCGTGCAATAGGGACACCGGCGGCAAGCTTGAGGAAAATGCCAAACTCCCTGTTCGAGAGGGATTGATGCGATAATTCACCACTATTCATGGCCGTTTTTTCCATGAAAAGTGCCCCCACGGCAGGGGATAAATATTTACCACCATTGGCTATGGAACGAATGGCGGCAACGATGTGATCGGGAGCCATGTCCTTGGTCAAATAACCGGATGCGCCCGCATTCAGGGACCGCAAAGCCCAGTCATCACCGGAGAACATGGTCAAAACAACCACTTTGACTGCGGGTTTGTCCAACTTGACGCGCTGCAAAACGTCCAAACCGCTGATATCCGGCAACCTGAGATCGAGTACCAGGATATCCACATCGCCATTGAGGACTTGGCGAATGGTATCCCGACCACTACCACTTTGACCAACCACCTGAAAATCGGGTTCATTGGCCAACAGGGACAGGATTCCCTTGCGCAGGACCGCATGATCATCGGTGACAAAGAGTTTGAACATGGGATTCAAGCCTCACAAATTAACGGTACCCGGGCCATGACCTCGGTTCCCCGTCCCCCGGTTCCGGTCGCGATGGTAACCCTCCCGCCCACCACTCTGGCCCTCTCTTCCATGCCGGCAATGCCAAAGGAAGTCCCGGGATCGGACGGCAGCCGCTGATATCCCCGGCCATCATCGCAAACCCGCAACACCACCCAATCCCCCTCCAGTCCCAGGATGACGTCGATGGAGGATGCCTGGGCATGGCGTAGAATGTTGGTGATCGCTTCCTGGGCGATGCGGAACAGGGCCATGGATTGCGCATCATTCAGGACAAAGGTCGCCTTATTGATCAATTGCACCTTCAAGCCGGAGTGCCGGGCGATCTGCCCGGTCAACCATTCCAGAGCGGCGAACAACCCCCGATAATCCAACGCGGTCGGGGGCAACGACATGACAATGCGTTGTACCATGTGCTGTGTATGATTCACCAAAGCGATGATTTCCTGGCACCGTTGCCTGGCATCGCCGGTTGATTGTTGCCGCTCCAACAAACTCAAGGCGATGCGAATCGCTGCCAAATTACAACCGAATTCGTCATGGATTTCCCGGGCGATGGTCTGATTGGCGGATGTCAGCAACAATCGGGCATGTTCCAATTCGTTGGTACGTTCCTGCACCATGGTTTCCAAATGGTTGCGATGCCGTATCAATTCCAGTTGGTTGTGGATGCGCGCCAACAAGAGTTGCGAATTGATCGGTTTGCGAATGTAATCCACCGCCCCCGAAGCCAATCCCCTGGCCTCATCTGCATCCTCATGCCTGGCCGTCAAAAATAAAATGGGAATCGCAGCGGTCACGGGATCCCCCTTGAGACGACGACAAATTTCATAGCCGTCCATGACCGGCAAGTTGGCATCCAATAAAATGATATCGACGGCTTCGTTGTGCGCCGTTTCCAGGGCCTCCGTGCCGTTCGTCGCCACCAATACCCTGTAGGTCCCCTGCAACACGGTCACAAGATATCGTAAATCAATGATCACATCATCGACGCACAACACGCACCATTGCCGTTGCGATTCCATAACACCCCCCCATGCATCAAGACCACCGCCGTTCACCCTGTTCTAAACCGCAACCAGCGCGGGATACGTAGTTTTCTAGCGTCATCCCCGCGAAAGCGGGGATCCAGGGAGTCTACACACCTTCCCCTGACTTTCTGGATCCCCGCCTTCGCGGGGATGACAAGAACTGCGCATCCCAAGATAGCTGCGGTTTAATAGAGTCAATTCCGGCAACACCGTCATCCAAACCGTATGTGCTTTTTTAAAATCAAAATGATCTACATAATAATCGATAGAATGCAGGCGGTCCAGCCAGATCCCGGCAAATATTTGGTTAATCAATAGAGGTTTCAAGGTGGCGAATACGGTTTGTGCCCGAACATCGCGGGCCTGCAATAACCCCTGTAGCTGTTCGACCATCGTGACGACCGACAGGCAATCCACAGCCTGCCGCCCATCCGATGCTGTATCGTCAGCACCGGCCCGCTGTGCGATCTGCCGCTCCCAAGCGGCCATGGAGCCCAGAACCACGGTCAAAGCATCCCGTAAAGCGTGCGACAGGACAGACCACCGCCCGGTGTCGCGGGAACGAAGCGCCGCCTCGAATGTTTCCGTTATCGCCATGAGATCCGGGGCGACGAGATTTCCGGCCACGCCCCGAAGCGCATGGAGCAATCGTTCGGCAGACGCTACATCATCCGGATGACCACTTGCCAACCAGTGGTCAAGCTGCTCCCCCGCTTCGGCATATTGGCTGCGAAAATCGGCAAACACGGTGCGCAACAAACGCCAATCCTGATGCACACGCGACAGGGCAATGGTCAGATCGATACCGGGAAAAGGGAATGCCCGCGTTTCGCTGTTGGCAATCCCTTGAACCTCCTGATTGCGCGGTCCCATCCAGCGCAGCAAAACCCGAAACAGGTGTTCCTGATCGATCGGTTTGGTGATGAGGTCGTTCAAACCCGCCTCCAGACACCGGCGACGGTCCCCGTCAGAAGCATGGGCTGACATGGCGAGAATGGGCATATTGGCCCCACAAGGTTCGCCACGTATGAGCCGCGTTGCCGTGAATCCATCCATTCCCGGCATTTGCAGGTCCATCAATACCAGGTCATAGTGTTGCGATTTCACCCTGTTGACAGCATCCGCGCCCGTCTCCGCCGTATCAACTACCAGACCGAACACCTCAAGCATTTTTGTCGCAACCAGCCGATTGATGGCTTGATCATCCACCAACAACACCCTGACCCCTGACAAGCCATTCCGAAGGGGCGAAACCCGGGGCAGGGGTTCCACACCGCACCCCAATGTCACCGTGACATAAAAAATACTCCCACGACCCGGTTCACTTTCCAAACGCATCGTCCCACCCATCAAGATCACCAGGCTTTGACAAATGGACAAGCCCAGCCCCGAGCCGCCAAATTTCCGGGTTATGCTGTCGTCCGCCTGGGTAAAGGCAGAGAAAATTTTGTCCCGATGTTCCCGGGGAATACCCGGACCGGTATCTTGAACCGAGAATTGCACCCGCACCGAATCCCCCAGCCGTTGCAACACCTCGGCCCGAATGACAACTTCACCCGCTTCGGTGAACTTGAGGGCATTGTCAATGAGGTTGATCAAGATTTGTTGCAAACGAAACGGGTCACCGATCACCACCCCGATGGGCTCGGGTGACGTCACCTGAATCAGTTGGATATCTTTGCCCCCAGTTCCCCAACTGCACATGCCCATGACGTCACTCAGCAGGGTATCCCAATCAAATTCCACGGATTCCAACGTTATTGCATGTTCCTCCAGTCTTGAAAAGTCCAGAATGTCATGGATCACGCGCAGCAGGTGCCGTGATGATTTTTTCGCCTGGAGAAGATAATCCCGGGCGGTATCCGACATGGGCGTGTTCAGAGCCAAGTCGATCATCCCCACGACACCGTTCATCGGGGTACGAATTTCATGGCTCATGTTGGCCAGAAACAACCCTTTACTGCGTGTCGCCTGCTCCGCCGCACGCAAGGCTTCCTGCAACTGCTGATTGGTCTCGGCCAATTGCTGACGCAATTGCCGTTCCAGGGCGATGGATTCCTCGGCGGCATCCAGCAAGGCATTGGCACTTCGGGCCAGCAGGAGTATTTCATCGTCGCGGCTGTGGTCATCCATCGGCAATCGATCCCCATGACCCGGTTGGATCGCACCCATTCGTTTGGCCAAGCGGGTGACCGGTTTGACCAGCAGGGTATGAACCAGGAAAAGGACAATCATTGTTGCAACAACGGTTTGCGCCACCATCACCCCGGCATAGGAGAGCGATTTTTTGGTAGCCGCTCGATGAATGGCGGGAAAATCCAGAAAAACGAGCAAAGATCCAATGCCTTCAGCGGTATTCACCGGTGACGGCAAGGGATGAATAACAGCCTTGGTAACCTCCAATACCGGCATTTTGTTCTGTTCCACCAGGAAACCATCGTGGGAGATGACCTGCACTGCTAAAATCAAGGGATTTACCATCAGTGCTTGGATAACATCTTGTGAAATAACAATATTTTTAGCGTAGACACCGACCGAGGCCTGGGAAAGAACCGTTCGTGCCAACTGATCCTCCAGGATCAACGCATTGTTGACCTCGGTATCGACCATGTAATCGTAGGTTCCCACCCCGATCAGCAAGGCGAACAGCGTCATCCCCAAACCAACAAAGATCGTCAGGCGATACTCTAAACTGGATCGACCGGAATTCATTGAAGATGAAGTATCTCCTTGACCGCAGGCTGCCGCTGGGCATCCGGGACATAACCAATCGCTTGGGGTGTATCCACAACGATGGTCTGAACCGCCTGGCTATCCGCAGCCGTTTCGGGGGGCAACACCCTGCCGGTAAAGGTCATGCGCGCCCAATAGGCATTGACTTGATTAAGGGACATGCCATTGACCTTTTCAAAGAAATCTTTACGAATGTCACTGTCCCGTGGGTGATCGATCACCCTGGCATGGCTGCCATCGGGAAAAAGATGCGTTCGCCCCAGGTAGAGATCGGAAACCTGGCTTTTATCCAGTGCATCCCGGGAATTTTGCGGGTGGGCGACGACCGACAGATCGGCGGCACCGGCACTGGAAACGCTTGCCAAAACGGCACCCAGAGCCAGCAGATGATGAGTCAACATTTTCATGGCAGTTAAAAGATGAAATCCAGGTTGACGGACAATTGATTGACATGCACATCCTGCGACACATCCAGGGCCGGACGCAATAAATGGCTGTTGGCACGAACATGGGTGGCATCCCATTGCCATTTGAGGGCAACCCGACTGTTGGCATCCCATCGCAGCCCCAAACCAAAGGTCTCCTGGTTCATGCGGGTTGAATTCAATGCTTGGTTGGCACCCGCCTGCAATGCGTTCAGTGGCCCCTGTACCTCTTCGGGCAGGCCATCCCCCCATGGGACGCTTGCGGTATGCACGCCCACTCTGGGACGAATGCCACTGACCATGACGAACGGGGTCCAATCACCCAACCTTCTGGCCAAAGCGACATAAGCCATGGTGCTGTTTATCGACATATCGATGGAAGAGACCACCTTCCCCAATTCCGCCTGCATCAACCAATCTTTTTGGTCATAGACAATTCCAAGAGTATAATAATTCATTCGGGAATCTTTCCAGGTCATGTTGCGACGCAACGCCTGGGCATCGGCACTGACCGTCGGAATGTTCATCGCCGCAACACCATCCAGGGCCGTGAACAACCCCAACCTGAAATCCAGGGGATCGGCCTCGCTGCCGACATGGACGTAGGAGTACCCCACCTTCAACTGCCATGGTCCCTGTTCCCGGGTCACCGTGGCCGAGAAGATCGTGTCGCTCGCCACATAAAAAATATCGTCGCGATCTATGGGGACTCCCAACCCCGGACTGCTGCCCCCCTGAATCTTGAAGCGCCAACGGCTCCCCTTGTCGGTCAGGTTGTAGGCCAAATCCCCCCCATCGACGGAATACAACGGTACCCAACCATAAAACTCAACCGGTGGCCGCACCCACGGATACGAATAACCCAGATTACGCTGTTCCGACATCAAAAAAACATCGTAGCCAACGCGACCGATCCGGGCATCCACCTCGGGTATCGGGTTGAAAGCGACAAACGTCCAATCGATGAAATGGGTCAGTTTGGAGGATACCTGATCACGCAACACCCCCTGGCTCACGACCGAAACCGTTGGCGTCACTTGAAACGCCACCTGCAAACCGAGTCGGGTATCGCGTTTCCAGGCATCATCCGTGATCAGGGAACTGGTGGTTGAGGAATCCTGCTCCCGTTGGGTGATATCACGAATAAACGATGCTTTGGGATGGCCGTCGTCGGCATTGAGGCCCAACGTACCATAGCCCATGACATGCCAACGCCCGACATGGTCAACGGCGGCACCGTCCCCCGGGAAAAAGAAGAAAAATAAAAAAATGGCATAAGGCTTTAACCGCAACCATCGCGGGATATGTAGTTTTCCTGCGTCATTCCCGCGAAAGCGGGAATCCAGAAAGTCAGGGAAGGTAGGAAGATCCTCTGGATCCCCGCTGAAGCCTGCCCTCGAATGCTTTAATCGGGGGCGGGGATGACAATAACTACGCATCCCAAAATAGCTGCGGTTTAAAGCCCGCCGACATGAGACACCCATTTACCAATCTGTTCTTCCCGGTTCCGACCAGCCGTGGCTAAAGGCAAAAGGCTCGATGCAACACACCAGGCGTATTCTAAAGTTTACCAAAATCCGTACCCGTCACCCGATTACGCCCATTTTTCTTGGAAAGATACAACTGTGAGTCGGCTTTTTCAATCAAGAAAACCGGATCGAACTCCATGGAGGGGATCAACGTCGCCACCCCCAGGCTCAAGGTGACGTATGCGGCGGTCGCGGAATGGGCGTGGGGGATGCGCATCCCTTCCACATTGGCGCGAAACACTTCCGCCACATGGCGCGCCCCTTCGTAATCGGTATCGGGAAGCAGACAGACGAACTCTTCGCCACCATATCGGGCCACCAGATCGGCCACCCGATGGACCACGCGGCGAAACCCTTCGGTCGCAACCTTGCGCAAGCATTCATCGCCAGCGGCATGGCCATAATTATCGTTATAATGCTTGAAGAAATCGACATCCATCAGCACCAGGGACAGCGACGAACGGCTGCGCGCCGCCCGATGCCACTCGTGGATGATGGCACTGTCGAAGCGCCGGCGGTTGGGAATCCCGGTCAGTCCATCCAGGGTGGACAAGGCGGAGAGATAATCGCGTTGCGCTTTCAACTCCAGATGGGTTTTCACCCGGGCCTGGACGACAATGGCGGCAAACGGCTTGGTGATATAATCAACCGCCCCCAATTCAAAACCACGCAGCTCATCATCGATGTGACCCCGAGCCGTCAGGAAAATGATCGGGATATCTTTTGTGGTATCGTCTTTTTTGAGCCGTTGACAGACCGTCCAGCCGTCCATCTCCGGCATCATCACGTCCAAAAGGATGATGTCGGGACGTTCCCTGACCACCAGATCCAGGGCGGTCCGACCATCCAGGGCCACACTGACCTCATAGATCGGATCCAGCAATTCCAGCAACACATCAATGTTGGTTTCGGTGTCATCGACCACCAAAACCTTTTGCCTGCGGTTGGGTTGATCAAAAATCATAATGATCGTTTCCAGAATAGGCTATGAACGACGCTGGATCATGTGTTGCGGCGCAACCGGACAGTGAGCGAATATTCCATCAAAGCCCAAAGAGGTCAAGCACCATCCGCTTTTTGGAGAAATCAGGTTTCTCCAATTGCATGGGTCCCTGATACCCCTCCATGAAATCAATCAGCTCCGGCCCCTTGAAATATTGTCGATACTGGATATCCTCTTCATTGATATGTCCCACCAGCCAGGAGAACAAAAACCAGCTCATATCGGCAATATGGGACAAGTCGGATTCCGTGACGAGTTCCTTGATGCGCATTGCCTCCTGGATAAAATTTTGATGCCGACGCTTGTGTTGCTCCAAATGGGGAAAATGAATGTACTGCAAGAAGGCTTCCTCACAGGAAAAGTGGACGAAGACATAGGATTTGATCAACTTGAACGCATTCTCAAAGCACTCCAGTGTTTTTTTGTCTTCCTCACAACAACTCATCGCCATGCATCGGGACAGCATCATGATACCATCGGCTATCAATCGATGATGCTCGTCAAACAACGGTACGGCAACACTGTTGATACGTCGGTACAGTATATTGGCCACGGGGGGATCTCCCAGTTACGGCATGCATCTCATATTAACGATCATTCATCATAAGTCTTTATGGACCGATAAAAAAACGACCCGATTGTTTTGTGATCTATTGAAATGCGAGATGGTCTGTATTAGGTTGGCTTAATCAAAAAGGCACCGTCACCAGAACGTGCCAGTCAATCCTCTATGCGGTCTCGTGTACCTTCAACCCCACTTTCCTTTTTCGGACATTTTTCCCAATTCCTGAAACACTAATGACGATCCAATCCACAGACACGTCACGAATACTCGTCGTATTGTTGTTTGCCGCAGTCATGACAGCACTTTTATCCCAGGGTGACGTTGACCGTCGCGTCCATGACTTTCTGCAAACGGCCATGTTTCAAACGTCTGACCAGGATAATCGCATCAATCAAGAATTGATCCTCCTTCGCCACCACGACCACGCCTCCTCCCGGGAAATGCAAAAACTCCTGGATACCTCCACCCAAGCCCTGGACCAAGTTGTCGAACATCTCCATACCATTTCCGGGGTTCAACCGGAATTGGAACTGCTGGTCAAACGTCTGAAACAGGTGTTGCAGGACAAACGCTCCCAGATCGAGGATTTCCTCGCACGACGGACCCATCTCGTTTCCGGACGCAACGATTTTTCCAAAAAAATCGAAGCCAATTTGCAAGAACTGGGTGCCATCCGGGAAATCGACGCGGATCAGGCCCGGCAACTGGAGGGAAAACTGGCCCAACTCCGATTGTTCGCCCAGAGTACCCGAATGACGGAGGGATCCCCGGGCACCACTCCCGAAAATGATATCCGGGCACAACAAAACAATCTGGTCATGCAACTGATCAAACTCGTCATCCGAACCCCGGGGCCACTGCAAAGCAAATTGGAGGAAACCATCGGCTTGTCCCAGGAGTTGTTCCGAACCCGGGACGAACTCGATGACGCCCTGCATCGCCTGCTGGCCATGATGCCGTTACGCGAACTGACCCAGGAGGTCATACACCGTTCCTCCCTCTGGGTGGAGCAGGAACAGAAACAAGCCAATCGCAACCGTTTCCTCCTGTATTTCGCCGCCATGGTTCTCCTGGCCCTGCTGTTGTTCCTCCTGTACCAGAACCGTCGCGTTTCCCGACAATGGTTGCGCATGACCCGCGCCGTGGAATCAACTGCCGATGCCATTGCCCTCATCGACCTCCAAGGCAATGTGGGGTATGCCAATCCCTCGTTCCAGCCGCTGACCGGCTGGTCACCCCGGGACGCCACAGGGAAAAAACATCGGGATCTCTTGACCGGCCTGGACGATGCCATGAACGAACAATTGTGGCAAACACTCCACCGTGGGGAGGAATGGCGTGGCACGCTGTTCAACCAAAAATGGACCGGCTCCCCCAACCAGCCCGGCGAACCTTTCTGGTGTCAGGTCACCGTGGCCCCCATCCGTAACGAACAAGGACTCCTCGAAGGGGCCGTGGTGTCCCATCACGACATCACCGAACTTCAAGCCATCCAGGATCAACTGATGGCCGCATCCCGGGAAGCGGAAGAGGCCAACCGCGCCAAAAGCGAATTCCTGGCCAACATGAGCCATGAAATTCGCACCCCCATGAACGCCATCATCGGCTTGACCAAACTGTGCCTGCGCACCGAGGTGACCCAGAAACAACGGGATTATCTGACCAAAATCGATACCTCGTCGCAATCCTTGCTGCGTATCATCAACGATATCCTCGACTTTTCCAAAATCGAGGCGGGACGCCTGGAAATGGAAGCGGCACCATTCCGCCTGGATGATGTCATGTTCAACGTGGCCGCGATCGTGTCGCTGCCGGTCCAGGACAAGGGATTGGAACTCCTGTTCCGCCTCGATCCCAATATTCCCCGCAATCTGGTGGGGGACAGCTACCGCCTGGAACAAGTCCTGATCAACCTCGTCAACAATGCTGTCAAATTCACCTCGGATGGCGAGGTGGTCGTCAGCACCGAAACACTTGAGCGAACTGAGGATAAGGTCACCATCCAGTTCAGCGTCCAGGATACCGGCATCGGCATGTCCGAAGATCAAATCGCCAAACTGTTCCGCACCTTTTCGCAGGTGGATGCCTCCACCACCCGCCGTTTCGGCGGCACCGGACTGGGCTTGGCCATTTGCAAACGCCTCGTGGAATTGATGCATGGTCACATCCAGGTCACCAGCACCCCGGGTCAAGGAAGCACCTTCCTGTTCACCGCCGATTTCGTCTGCAAAACAACCGAAACCCGGGCGCAATCCTATGCCCCACCCCGTAACATCAAGGGGCTCAAAGTCATGGTCATCGATGACAATGCCATGGCCCGAACCATCCTCAAACAAATGCTCGAAGGGTTTTCCATGGATGTCACCACGGAAAAATCGGGCCTCTCCGCAGTGGATGCGTTAATCGCGCAAGGGGAAATGGACCATCCCTTCGAACTGGTGTTCGTTGACTGGAAAATGCCGGGATTGAATGGCCTGGAAACCATCAAGCGCATCCGTTCCTCCTCCCTCAGGAAAACGCCGCGCATCATCATGATGACCGCCTTCGATGATCCAAAAATTCGCCAGGGGGCGGAATCGGTGGGCCTGGATGGTTTCCTGACCAAACCGGTCAGTCATTCCTCGTTGCTGGATGCCATCATGGTGGCCTTCGGCGAAGAGGGCCGCAATCAACACCATGCCATCATCGACCCCGATATCCTCGCCAGCCAGTTCAGCGATAAATTTCGCGGGGCCCGTATCCTCCTGGTTGAAGACAATGAAATCAACCAACAGGTTGCCCAGGAATTGTTGGAAGGGGCCGGAATCGCCGTGGACTGGGCGGAAAATGGCCAAAAAGCGGTGATCATGGTGGAAAAAGCCCACTACGATTGCGTGTTGATGGATTTGCAAATGCCGGTGTTGGACGGCTACGGCGCAACCGAAAAAATTCGCGCCAAGGATGGTTTCAACCGCCTCCCCATCATCGCCATGACCGCCAATGCCATGGCCGGGGAACGGGAAAAATGTTTGGCGGCGGGCATGAACGATTACGTCTCCAAGCCCATCGACCTGCAACAATTGTTCACAACACTGGCGCGTTGGCTGGATGTGACCAGTCAGGAACATGTCCATGTAGAGATCACGACGCCAAGCGAAAAGGGCTCCCTGGAATGGGAGTACCCCGACATTCCCGATGTCGATCACCGTTTCGGACTCAACCGCGTTGGCGGCAATGTGAAACTTTACGCCAAACTGTTGGTCAAATTCGCTGAAAGTTACCAGGATTGCGGCCAACAGGTGGGCCAGGCCATGGCCCGGGGGGATAGTGCCGAGGCCAAACGCATCGTCCACACCATCAAGGGGTTGGCCGGCAATATCGGTTGCCGCGCGCTGCAAAAGGCCAGCCTCTCCCTGGAACAGGCCATGGAGAGCGGCCAGGAAAACGCCCTGGCGGACCGCTTGCGCCGCTTTGAAAAAATCACCTCCGAGTTGGCGGACAACATCCATCGCGCCATGACGACGACCCTTCCCAAAAAACCGGAAGACCAGGCTTCCGTCACCCCACAGGTCTGCCATGCGGAAATAACCGCCTATCGGGAAATCTTACTTCGATTGGAACCCGGAGTGAAAACGGGCAAGCCCGGTATTTGCAAGCCTATCTTGGCGGAGATCGAAACCTTGGCCTGGCCCGATGGCGTTAAAGAATCGGTGGAGGAAATGATCAAGCAGATCAAACGCTACAAGTACAAAGACGCGCAAAATACGTTGGCTCACATCCTTGAAAACATTGGAGGCCGGGAGGGCCACCATGAACCTTGACCACAAACGTCCCACCCTGCTGGTGGTCGATGATACCGAGACCAATATTGACATTTTGGTCGAAGGACTCGAAAGCGATTATGATCTGGCCGTTGCCACCGATGGGCGAACAGCCCTGGCCAGCGCTAGTGAAAATCCACCCGATCTGATTCTGCTCGACATCATGATGCCGGAAATGGATGGCTACGAGGTCTGCCGGCGACTCAAAAAAGACCCGAATCTGCGGGAAATCCCGGTTATCTTCATCACCGCCATGTCGCAGGAGGAAAACGAAGCGGAAGGCTTGGCCGTCGGGGCGGTGGATTACATCACCAAACCCATCAGCATCCCCATCGTCCAGGCCCGCGTGGCAACCCATCTGGAATTGTTCAACTCCCGCAGGGCTCTGAAAAATCAAAATGAACTCCTGGAACAGCGCGTGCGCGAACGCACTCGGGAGTTGCGTGAAAGTCGCTTGGCCACCATCACCTGTCTGGGGCGGGCCGCAGAACGCAAAGATCCCGAAACCGGCTTGCACATCCAAAGAATGGCCCATTATTCCCGCATCCTGGGGACCGGAATGGGATTGGACCCCCGGGTTACCGAACTGTTGCTCCATGCCGCCCCCATGCACGATATCGGTAAAGTCGGTGTCCCGGACCGTATTTTACTCAAGCCCGGACCCTTGAATGACGAAGAGTGGGTGATCATGCGTACCCATCCCGATATCGGTGCGGAAATACTTTCCAACCAACCTTCGGAATTGTTGCGAATAGCTCGGGATATCGCCCTGACCCACCATGAAAAATGGGACGGTAGCGGCTACCCCCAAGGATTGAAAGGAGATGCCATCCCTCTCAGTGGCCAAATCGCCGCACTCGCCGATGTCTTCGATGCCCTCACCTCGGCCCGACCTTACAAACTGGCCTGGGAAGTGGATCGGGCCGTAGCAACCATCGTCGCCTCCAAGGGGATCCACTTCCAGGATAAAATCGTTGAGAGCTTCGTTGATGTGTTGCCGGAAATGTTGACAATCATGGAACAATTTCGGGAAAAGCCGCATAAATGAACACGGTGAACCCCGTCGAAGTTCCAGTCGGCCACGTAGTGGCAACAGTTTTCGATGGACCAATGCCCCGGGTTGGTAGCGAGAACACGTCTTGCACTTGAAATCATTCCGGGGAACTAATTCTACTTTGTCACATTAAACCGCAACCAACGCGGAATACGTAGTTTTCCCGCGTCATTCCCGCGAAAGCGGGAATCCAGAAAGTCAGGGAAAGTAGGAAGGTTCTCTGGATCCCCGCTTTCGCGGGGTTGACAATAACTGCACATTCCAAGATAGCTGCGGTTTAGAATATACGCTCTGGATCCCCGCTTTCGCGGGGATGACGAAGCAGAAAATCCGTTGAAAAAAGGTAACCGTCATTCCCGCCCCCGATTCAGGCATTCGGGGGCAGGCTTCAGCGGGAATCCAGAGGCCACAAACTCCGAACTGGAAATGTGACAAAGTAGAACTAAAGACACGCACCTTCTTCTCCGAGACCGTGAGTTTGATCTTCACGCCACTCTGGGAACTCCCGGTCTGGGCATGTCCTCCCTGGCCGATGCGGCGGCGAATGCGATGACGGTGCGGACGTCCTCCACCTTTAAGGAGGGGAATCCCGCCACAATCTCCTCCGGAGTACAGCCTTCCTCCAGGCTGGCCAAGACAGTGCGCAAGGTAACACGGGTTCCCCTGATGACTGGTGCGCCACCGCAAATGCGGGAATCACTGACAATACGTGCGTTGTAATCCATGGCAGGGGGCCTCTTCCGGGATCTGGCACAGTTTTGATGACAACATTGACATTATAGGGTAGAATAACGGTTCCCACCCCTGGAAGTGAACCTAAAGATAACGGGTATGGTCCATTTATTCTCGACACATGAGGCTACACAGCCACACTGACATGAATATTTCTTCACGAATGATGGTTAACCTTGCAAGATTGTTCTGGCCCCTTTAAGCTTAAGTGGTGTTTCGTGTTCCCTTGGATGGAATGATAAGGTGTGTGACGGGGTTCCGCCTTGGTGGAATGAATCGTCACATTGGCCATTTTTTTTCTGGGCAACCAGCTTCCTGTTGCCTATAATTCAACAAAGAACTGTATAAAGTGTCGCATCTTTCATGATGAGGAGGATAATATGACTTCGCAAACAGCAGAAAAAACCGGTAAAAAACATCAAGATGGTTTCACCCTGGTCGAATTGATCATGGTCATCGTCGTCATCGGCATCCTGGCCGCCATGGCCCTGCCGAGGTTTGGTAATGTCTCCACAGAAGCTGGTTCCGCCACAGCAGCTTTGGGAACACAATCTGCAGCCTCGGTGACCGAATGTCGGGCTAAGTGGGGAACTGATACAGCCAAAGCTGATGCTGTGTGCGGAACAGTTACTGGGAATACTATCAACAATAAGTAGCTGAAATAATGCTCTGGCTGGCATCATAGCTAGCTGGTGCCGGTTTTCTGCGGAAAGTCTCAACTCTGAGCTTTCCATGCATTTGCGCACCCGAGAGACTGAAGTTTGTCTCGGCAAACTCTGTCTCTCGGGGGTGAGCGCCTTTTTTATACTGCCCATTTTGCGGTTTGGCTATGGCTGCGCCGTTTCATGCTCGGTATTAAACCGCAGCTATCTTGGGATGCGCAGTTCTTGTCATCCCCGCGAAAGCGGGGATCCAGGGAGTCTACACACCTTTCCCAGACTTTCTGGATCCCCGCCTTCGCGGGGATGACGCTAGAAAACTACGTATCCCGCGCTGGTTGCGGTTTAAGACCCCGTACCCCATCGAAGCATGAATTTTCCCCGCGTTTCTGCTATCCTCGTACCCTATGACTGACCTCACCCAACCGCATGACCGCCTGTTCAAGGCGTTGATGTCCCATCCTGAGACCGCCGGGGCCTTGCTGCACGAGTATCTGCCTGTGGAAATCTCTGAGCTGCTGGCATCCTTGCCACCACAGTTGGTGGATGGCTCGTTCGTGGATGAAGAGTTGCGGGGATATTTTTCGGACCGCATGTTCGTTGCAACCATGCTCAGTGGCAAGCCACTACACATCTACGTGCTGATCGAGCATAAAAGCTACCCGGACCGGAAGGTCGGTTGGCAGGCATTACGTGGCACGTTCGCTTTTCTAGACCAGAAGACTCGGGAAAATAAAGACTGGACCCTGTTGCCAGCCATCGTCCAGATGATTTTTTACCATGGGGAACAAGAGTGGCATGTTCCCCATGAATTCATCACCCTGGTGGATGCGAACCCCATTCTGCACCCTTGGTTGATGAATGTCCGGTTTGTCACGGTGAACCTCGGCAACATTGAAGATGCGCAGATTGCACGCCATGCCCGGCTACGAGCTGGCTTGTTGGCCCTGAAATATGGCACCCGGGACGCGAAAGCCCAACACGATGCCTTGGAAACCATCGTGGTCGCTTTGGCCGAAGCGCCAGAACTTTTGTTCCCCATTGTAATCTATCTGTTAACCACCTTTCCAGAACTGGATAGGGAATCGGTCCGAGGTATTGTCGTTCGGGTTAGTCCACAGGAGGAAACGGAAATGATGTCCCAATTCGCACGAGAGATTGTAGAACAAAACAAGCAGATTTGGTGGAAAGAAGGACGCCAGGAAGGACGCCAGGAAGGCATCCAGATCGGCGAATACAAAGGACGCCAGGAAGGCATCCAGATCGGCGAATACAAAGGACGCCAGGAAGGCGCGTCCGCGCTGCTGATGCGGCAACTCAAGCGACGTTTTGGATCATTGCCTGAGTGGGCGGACGAGCGCATTCGTACCGCCGATGCGGCAACACTGGAAAACTGGGGTGACCGGGTTTTGACTTCGCAATCCCTGGAGGATGTGTTCCGGGAGTGACAAACGGCCAGTTCCCTATTTCCTTGATAACCGGGGGAACGTAAATAGGACGTGAACAAAAAAGATCCAGGACATTATGTCTGGATTCCGTTAAAATGGCACCTTTTAGATTAAGCCTTCCGGTAACGTGGGGCCATCATTCGGTCGGCTGGATTGTTTTTGCGCCGGCACCAGTCACCCTACCGGGATGTGAAGGAGCCAAAAACGCATGTACCGCAGCCATTTTGGATTGAAAGAACTACCCTTCCAAATAACACCCGATACCGATTTCCTCTATTTCAGCCAGGCGGCCCAGGAAACCTTGAACGTTGCCATGGTCGCCCTGTCCTTTGGCGAAGGTTTTGTCAAAATCACCGGGGAAGTCGGCACCGGTAAGACCTTGTTGTGCCGCAAACTGTTAACCATGCTCGGCGAACGTCATTTCGTTACCGCCTACCTGATCAATCCCATGATGAAACCGGAAGATGCCTACAAGGCTTTCGCCGGCGAACTGGGATTGGAAGCCTTCGACGAATCCCGGGGATTTCAACATTTCATCAAATTGATAACGGATCGTTTGATCGAATTGAAAGCACAAAACAAGAACGTGGTGCTGTTCATCGACGAGGCCCAAACCTTGGCGGATGAAACCTTGGAGGCGGTTCGCCTCATGACCAATCTGGAAACCGAAAAACAAAAAATTCTCCAGGTGGTTCTCCTGGGGCAGCCGGAACTCGATCAACGCCTGGAAAACCAATACAATTTGCGGCAGCTACGGCAGCGGATCACCTTTTCCAGTCGCCTCAAACCCCTGAATCTTGAGGAGATTCACCTTTATATAAACCATCGCTTGCAAGTCGCCGGTTATCAAGGGGGCGAATTATTCACCCCCAAGGCGATCAAACGTATCCATGGTCACAGCGGTGGCATACCACGCCTGATCAACATCCTGGCCCACAAAAGCCTCATGGCAGCATTCGGCAAAGGGGTCACCAGCGTTGACACCGTGCATGTGGCCGCCGCCGCTGCCGATACCGAAGGTTTGTATGCGACTGGTTTAACAGGGAAAATGAAACGTTTGTTTCCGCGTCTGATCACCGTTGGCGTCAAGTGGCCAGCAGCCGTTTTTGTGCTTGGCTGGTGGCTTGATACCCCTATTTCGGACCATCTGTCATGAGTCTGATCAACCAACTGTTGGTGGACCTGCGGGATCGCCAGGCGAGACTCACCGACCAGGCGGATCTGTTCGCTCTCGGCGTCACCCCCGTTGCTGCCCCCGCAACTGAAAAACGCCCGGAACCCAAACGTTTTGGATCGCCTGTCATCGCCACAATCGCCATCCTGCTCATCTGCGGAGCCGGTACCCTGGTCTGGTTGCACAACCATGGCAAGCTGCAACTGCCCCGTAGTGGCGAAATTCAGGAAAAGGTCGAACAGCCCCCGAACCTTCCCGTAGCCGCCCTGGCCCCCAATCCGCTACCCCCCCCGCCACCGGCAGCCGCTGCGCCGGTCGCCCCACCGGAACCGACACCACCAGCGCCACCACCCAGCAGCATGGCCCACCTCATCACCGAAGAAGAGACGGTTGCCAGCCCCAGGGCCATCGTCACCCCGACATCCACGTCGGAGGGGTCGGCATCCCATGCCAGAGAAGTTCCGACCACGGCGCCGCTCGCCAACCGTGGCAACCAAAAACCGGGAGCGGTCCCCACCCCGCCGCCGCCGAAAAAGGTCAAAGCCGATCCCCTCCCCTTGAAACCAACATCGACGATGGTCCCACCCGTGGTCATCAAGGCCGCCCCCCCCATCATTCAACGCAGCAGACCCGATGGCACCCCCGGTCCCAACTCCATCGACAACATCACCTCGGTGGGTTTGGAAACATCCGCAACCACACCCACATCGGCGAAACCCGGCAAACCCACCAACATGATCGTGGCCCGCAAAGGGCCGGAATCCACGGCAACACTGGATACGGTCATGCCATTGCAGCCCGCCCAATCCTTGACCTGGGCACGCACCCTGCTGGAAGAAGGCCAATATGAAGAGGCGGAACGGGTGGTGCGGCAGCAGACCGCGCAGGAAGGGGAATCGCCCGCCGCCCTGGGAATCATGGCGGTACTCGAACAAAAACGTGGCAATCTGGAATCTTCCAACCGTTACTATAATCGTCTGCTGCGCCTGGAACCGGATCAATATCGGTGGTGGTTGGGCATGGCGGTCAATATGGACCAATCCAAACACAAGGGTGAAGCCATCTCCTTTTACAAACATGTGATCAAAATGAATCCGCCTGACAACCAGGTCGTCCGCTTCGCCCAAGAACGATTGCGGGTCCTGGAAGGCAATGCCACCCAAGCCCCCTCACCCTAGCCGTCCGTCATGGAAACACCATCCCAAGCCCCTTCCGTTACCCGGCGTCCCAAGCTCGGGGATATGTTGGTCGAAGCCAACATCATCTCGGCAGCACAATTGAAAGAGGCGTTGGATTATCAACACGCCAAGGATGTCAAATTGGGTGAGGCACTCGTTGCCCTGCACTTTCTGACCGCTCAGGAACTGACCGATTTCTTAAACAATCAACGTAAGACACTCATGATGGGTGACCTGCTCGTCAAGGCGGGTAAAATCACCTTTCAACAGTTGCAGGAAACACTCAAGGAACAAAAACGTTCCGGATCCCGCTTTGGTGAAGCCCTTGTCACCCTGGGCTATTTGAGCGAACTGGGATTTGCGCAATTCTTTGCCAAACATATCGGTGTCACCTGTCTCGATTTAAGCACCATCACCGTTGAGGACGCCAGCGTCAAGATGATGGAGGAAGAAACGATCCGTCGTCTGCGGGCACTACCCATCAAACGGGCGGGCGGCGGGGTGCTGGTGGGAATGGTGGATCCCACGGATCTCCTGGCTTTCGATGAAGTCACCCAGGCTCTCAGACGTCCGGTCGAGGTCGCGTTGATCCTGGAAAAACAAATGCGCCAGGTTCTGGATCGGGTGTTCCGCAAAACCGGGGAAATCCAGGGACTGATGCAGGAACTGGGCGAGGAAATGAGCCGTAACCGCCTGGATCTCAATCAGTTTGTCAATACTGAGATGGTTCAGGACGCCCCGGTTGTCAAAATTTTGCAAACCTTGTTTGAAGAAGCCATCCGCCAAAACGCCTCCGACATCCACATCGAACCGGGCCAGCATGTGTTACGCATTCGCAAACGGATTGACGGCGTCCTACACGAACAGATCATTCGCGAAAAAACGGTGAGCGTCCCCTTGCTTTCCAAACTCAAGCTCATGGCGGGTCTGGAAATTTCCGAACGACGTCTTTCCCAGGGGGGACGCTTCAGCCTGAAAGTTGGTGACAGCGATGTGGACGTCCGTCTTTCGACATTACCCACGGAGAACGGCGAAAGTGCGGTTCTGAGAATATTGAACCAAACCACGGGGTTGACCCGTCTCAATCGCACCGGTCTCCCCGAGGATTCCATCCAGCGGATCGACAAATGGATTCACAAACCCCATGGTCTGGTCCTGGTCACCGGCCCCACCGGTTCGGGAAAATCGACGACCCTATACGCCGCCCTCAATGAACTGAATACCCCGGGTAAAAAAATCATCACCGTCGAGGATCCCGTGGAATATCGCCTCGACCGGATTGTTCAGGTCCAAGTGCATCCCAAAATCGGCTTGACCTTCGCCAGTGTCTTGCGCACCGTGCTGCGGCAGGATCCCGACATCGTGCTGGTGGGGGAAATGCGCGACGAGGAAACCTGCGACATCGCCATTCGCGCCGCCCTGACCGGACACTTGGTGCTTTCGACCCTGCACACCAACGATGCCGTCTCCACGGTCATCCGCCTGTTTGAAATCGGCGCACGCGGCTTCGCCGTGGCCTCCTCGCTCGTAGGCGTCATCGCCCAACGCCTGGTCCGCAAGATTTGCCCCCAATGTAGCCAACCATATCAACCTTCTGTGCAGGAACAATCCTGGATCGAAACCCTGGCACCCGATTTGGCGGGTGCCGTCTTCCACAAAGGGGCCGGATGCGGCCAATGCTTGCAAACCGGTTACTCCGGTCGGGTGGCGGTTGCGGAAATTTTGGAAATCGATTCGCAACTGGCCCATCGCATCCGCAACGAAGATTCCTCCGGATTCGAGGAGGTCGCCCGTGCCAATCCCAACTATATCACCCTCGGCAAAAGGGGGGTCATGCTGGCAAGCCAGGGTCGGACCACGTTATCGGAAGCTATGTATCTGGCCGGGGAATCTTGATCATGATGGTAATGGCCCGACCGATCATGCTTTATTAGTTCTTTAGGCAAAAGGTATCCATTCTCATGAAGGTCTACAAGTTTGTCGGTCGGGACCGGGAAGGCAAAAAAATCACTGGCGACATGCCCGCTGAATCCTCGGCCGCGCTGGCGGAACAATTGCTCAAACGCGGCATTCAACCTTTGGAGGTCAAAGAATCGGCTTCCCTCGTCAATTTGAGCCTGTTGGAGGAACTTTTCGGCCAAACACCGCCAAAAACCGACGATCTGGTGCTGATGTCCAGGCAATTGCAAACATTGGTACGCGCCGGCATCCCCATGGTGCGCGCCATCAATGGCGTCCAGGGGGGATCACGCAACGCCATGTTGCAAAAAGCTTTGAACCAAATCGCCATGGCCCTGGAAGCGGGACAGGATCTGTCACGCGCCATGGCCTCCCATCCGAAAATTTTCAGTTCCCTGTTCATCAACATGATCCGCGTCGGCGAAACCACCGGACGCCTGGATGAAGCCTTCGGGCAACTCTACCGCTATATGGAATTGGACGCAGCCACCAGCAAACAGATCAAATCGGCCCTGCGCTATCCCACTTTTGTCATGTCCGGGATGTTTGGGGCCTTGTTTGTCATGACCTATTTCGTGTTGCCCAATTTCATGGGATTTTTCCAATCATTTAAACTGGATCTCCCCTGGCAGACCAAACTGTTGATGGCAACATCCCGGTTCACCGTGAATTATTGGTATGTGATCCTGATCTCCCTGGTGGCCGGGATAGCCTGGTTTCTCTCCCACATCCAGAAACCGGAAGGCAAACTGTGGTGGGATCAGATGAAATTCAAGCTGCCCATCGTCGGGGACATCATCAAACGCGGCACCTTGGCCCGATTTTCCCGCTCCTTTGCCATGGCATCGAAATCGGGAGTCCCCATCCTCGGCGTCCTGGAATCGGTCGCCCATGCCGTGGACAATGCCTATGTGGCCAAAAAGATTTGGGAAATGATGATCGCCATCGAACGTGGCGAAAGCCTGGTCCAGGCAGCCTACGCCACGCAACTGTTTCCACCCCTGGTGATCCAAATGTTGGCGGTTGGCGAAGAATCCGGTAGCATGGATCAAATGATGGACGATATCGCCTCCTTCTACGAACGCGAAGTGGAATACGACGTCAAAGCACTCAGCAGCGCCATCGAACCCCTCATCACCATCGTCATGGGTATCATGATCGCCATCCTCGCCATGGGGGTCTTTCTCCCCCTGTGGGATCTGGTCAAGGGAGCCAAGTAGGGATGCTGGATCCAAGCAAACCGTCACCGATCAGGAATTGTGGTAAATCATGGATATAAAACAGTTATTGCAAAAATTTCTGAATAAGGAGGGGAGTTCCGATGCCCAGGTCGGCCTCTCCTGGGACGATACCGGGCTATCCATGGCCCTGGTAAGCGGCATGCTCGCGGATACCCCCAGTGTCAAAGTGCTGCACCATACCCCTTGGGAAGAAGGGGTGGGACGCTCCCTGGTACTCCTGGGATTGGCCAAACGTTTTGACGCCCTGAAGGTTCCCTATGTTTTTTGCATGGACCTGGATTCCTACTCCCTGTTCCCCAACGATGCCGCAGATGTTCCCCTGTCGGAACTGGCGCAGGCGATGAAATGGGCCGTGCGTGATCGCCTCGATTTTTCGGTGGAGGAAGCCATCGTCGATTGTTTCTTCATCCCCGACACCTTGCGCGTCGCCACCCAACGCAAAGTCTATGTGGCGGCCACACGTAAGGAAGACGTCAAAAAATGTTTGGAAATCATCCGCCCCACCCGCCTGGAGTTGAAAGCTATCGAAATCACGGAACTGGCATTGAACAACCTCGCCTCCTTCCTCCCCGAAAGCCCCAAGGGGTTGGCCCTGCTCTACTTCCCCCCGGTAGGCGAATGGGGATGTTTGCTGGTCTGCCGCGGTGGTTCCCTGTTTCTCGCCCGCCGCGTCGCCGCCATGAGCGCCGATGCCCTGGAACTGGGCATCGATCCGGGTCGGGCCATGGCCTCCGATGTCCAACGCTCCCTCAACTATGCCGAATCCAACTTTTTTAGCCAACCCGTGGAAATACTCTACCTGATCGCCATTCCGGAAACCGATCAGTTGTTGCGTCACTCCCTGACCAACCATTTGAACGTCCGCATCAAAACCTTGCAACTGGACTTTTTGTTCAAAGGCCCCACCCCAGAGGATCCCATCGCCTTCATCCACGCCCTGCCAGCCCTGGGTGCCGCCCTGCGCAGTGTGGAGACAACGGAATGATTCGCCCCCGTATCAACCTCTACGATCCCGAAGCCTTTCCATCCAGTCACGATTGGCTCGATGCCAGCAAGGCCTTTTTGATCTATCTTTCTTTATTTTCCCTGTTGCTCCTGGGTAGCCTAGTGGTCGCGGTGCAAAAATTCACAACGGCTCGTGACTTCTCGAACCTGGAAAAACAAAAACAAACGCTGCAGGAGGTCATGCGTGAATTTGAAACCAGCCAGCAATTCGCCAGTCCCGACCCGGCGCAAATACAACACCAGGAACAGTTGGAAAAAGACATCAAAGTAAAAAAATTGGTGTTGGAACTCCTTTCGGGGCACACCGTAGGCAACCGCACCGGTTTTTCCGGATATTTCGCCGATTTGGCCCGTAAACCGTATCCGAAGCTGTGGTTGACGCAAATCCAATTGCGAGACGGGGGACGCAACCTTGCCATTGTCGGACGGACCCTGGTACGCGCTGATGTCCTCGATTTTTTCCAATCACTCACAGAAAGCAAGGTTTACAGTGGTCGCAATTTTCAATATTTCCAAATGAAAGCCATTCCCATCCAGAGTGCGAAGGAGCAACCCGTGGTCCGTTTTGCTTTCGGCAATCAATTGGAAGCCATTAAGGAGGTGTGGGAAAACGATTTGACGGCCGGGGAAGCCAAATCGGGACAAAACGAGGATAAAATGCCCATCGATTTGTCCGAAAAGTTGGAAGCGGCCAAAAACAGGCCCAACCCCCTGGCCATACTTAATAAACTCATGGGACAG
The DNA here is from genome assembly GCA_002753515.1 of Magnetococcales bacterium. Taxonomy (GTDB): domain Bacteria; phylum Pseudomonadota; class Magnetococcia; order Magnetococcales; family UBA8363; genus UBA8363. The sequence continues at coordinate 35,554 of PEAK01000002.1, read as the reverse complement.
GGAGAAAAACCGTGAGCCTTCTTTTGTCCTCATTAAAAAATCTGGATCTCCGTAAACGCCTTTCCCAGACGCAATCCACCCCGCAGCCCTCCATCGACGTCGATGAAACCATCCGCTTGGATGGCGAAGTGGACTTTAAAAAGGAAGCGGTCGTCATTGGCGAACGATTGCACAATCAAAATAACAGAAAAATCATCTTTCGTCTGTCATTACTCCTGGTGTTGATCCTGGGAGCCGTCTTCATTGGCGGAAAACCTTTATTTCATAAGCTTTCAAATACCATGGAGCCTGTTGTCAGCAAAATTGAACTCCTGGTGTCTTCTTTGGGTCACACGCCACCCCCTGCCAACATGGGGACTCCACCCGCAAAACCTTCCCCAGTACCTACCGAAACATTGGCCAAGGCAGCACCTTCTCAAACGACAATACATGCGGAAACAAGCCCGCAGGATCTCCCCAATCCTGAAAATACCAATCTATTACTCGACAAAAAATTGGATTTTTTGCTACCCCCGGAAACTGTCGACAAACACACCCCCCCTGCGAAAGCAAAGCCTGATGCCCACGCACCCGCCGGTGAGCAGGCTCATGCACCTGTCAACAAGGCGACGACTCAGGCGACACAGGGCGTTGCAGCACCACCAACCAAAGAGCGGACACGCCCAACAACCAATAAAGAAAACAACCTGCACGCCGATGGGAAAAAGAAAACGGAGCATAACACGTCCTCTCGCCAGGTTCCGGATGCCGTACAGTCCCCCCCAGCACCGTTGCCCACCAAAGAGGCCCAGATCCCCGCCCCCCCCCCGGAACTCACCGAGGTCAAAGCACAACAACACCTTCAGAGTATGCAAGCCTTGGAGCAGGCACGCCAGGCCCTGGCCAGCGGCGATATCTTCCGTGCCGATTCCTGGCTGAACAAGGTGGACGTTCTGATGCGCGATCGGGAAGACTATCTGGCCACCTTGGCCGCCTTGGAACACCGCCGTGGCGCCCATCACCGGGCATTGGGGATTTACCAAAGGTTATTGCTGCGTGATCCCAGTCGCAGCCAATGGTTGCTGGGTTTGGCCCTGGCCCAGGACCGGCTGGGACAGGGAGGGGAAGCACTGGGTACCTATCGTAAATCAATTGCCGGACAACAGCTCACGGGAGAAGCCCTGGGATTTGTCCTGGGACGGATCGATTTTTTGACCCGCCAGGCCGCCCAACAATGATTCCCGTGCGTGTTGCCATTCAAAACAATCCCCACAACCCGGATCAGGGGGTGATCCATGAACAATAACAGGATATTGGTTGTCGATGACGACCACGATCTCTTAACTTTCTATAAAGTTCTCCTGCAACCACCCCAAGAAAAGAAACGCCTGCTCCTGGAAGAGTTTGTCAATGCCCCGATACAAGAAACGAGCGCGAAACCCGTTTTTGCGGTGGATACCACCGATCAAGGCGAAGATGCGGTACTCCTGGTGCATCAATCCATCATTGAAGAGCAACCCTACGCCATTGCCTTCGTCGATATGCGCATGCCCCCCGGTATCGACGGCCTGGAAACCGCCAAACGCATACGTGCGCTGGATGACAGGATCACCATCGTCATCGTCACCGCTTTTTCCGACCGCACGGTCGACGAAATCCAACAACAACTGCAACATGACCTGTTGTTCGTCCGTAAACCAGTCACCCATGATGAAATATTGCAACATGCCCGCAATGCCTGCATCGCCTGGGACGACAAGGATAAGGAGCGCCTCGAACGACTCCACCTGCGAAAACGGGTCGATTCCCTGGATTTGAACAGCGCCTTTCTCCTGGACGTCATCGGATCTATAAGCGAAGGAATCGTTTTATGCCGCCCCGACCGCAATATCCTGTTTTTGAACCATACCGCCGTGCGTCTGATCGGTGACCGGGTCGATGAACTGATCAACCGACCCATCGATCATCTGTTCCCCAAGGTTGATATGATGCATTTTTTTGAAACCATCGTCGATTACAACGAAAAACCGCGACATTTGCATTGGCTCTTGGAAACCGCATCCGACGTCTCCCGGGAACTCCTGGTTTCGGGATCGGTGATCACCAATGCCCATGGCAATGTCCATTCGGTCCTGCTGGTACTCAACGATCTGGAACTGTTGCGCAAACGTTTACAAGCCATCGGTCCGGGGAAGGGATTCCCCCCATTGAGGCCATGAACCGATATGAAATCCATTCATTCACCGCGTAAGCCTTCCTGGATCGAAACCCAGTTTTATTCCTCCAGGGCACGTCACGCCACGGTCCCCTTCGTGGTCATCGTTGGTTTGTTGTTAAGTTTTTACACCTTTTCCTTTCTGGAAAAAGAATACCAGCAGGAGCGTTTCCACACTTCTTCCCGGATCACCTATGCCGCCAACAGCACCTTTTCCGACCATATCAATCAACTCAGCATCTCCCTGATCAGTGTTGCCGGTTTGTACGAAGCCTCCGAGTTTGTCGATGCCAACGAATTTCACCGTTTCGTCCGTCCCCTGCTCAAACATATTGGCATTTCCCCAACCTTTTTGTTCTGGATCCCCGTTTCTCAAGGATCCCTGCCGCTGACAAGCGTTACCACCTCAACCCATCGCGATTACCATCCCGAATACATCGAACCCGCAGCCGCCGCGCCCCATCTCAAAGACAAGAATTGGCAAACCGATCCCAATTTGGCACCACTCCTGGCCAAAGCGAAACAAAACAATCAGATGGTCATCTCCGGCTGCATACCCTGGCCAGACAGCAAGCCGGGAGTATGTCACATCATCTTTCTCATACCGATATTTGATAAATGGGTCTCACAATCGGATCATGGAAGTTTCAACCCGCCGCAAACGGGATTCATCGCCGCTGGACTGAATCTAACGGCCTGGATGGAAGCCTACATGACTCCGGAAGTCCAGGGCTATCTGGAATTGTGGCTACTCGATGATACCGATCCAAATCAGGTTCGAACGCTTTATAATTCACTGAGTCACCGCGATCATTCCGCACAAGGGACCGCCCTGAACGGCTTACCGCAACCAACACCCCCGCATACGGGAGGAGTACCGGTATCACTGGGGAGCAACCATTGGCGCCTCATCACCCAAACCAAAACGGAAGATGGTTCCCATGCCACTTTCTATCCCTGGTTCGCCCTGGTGACCGGCCTGTTCATCACACTGCTGATCACCCTGTATCTGCATGGCATGGCGAAGCTCTTCCAGCGCAACGCCACAGCGCAGGCTTTCTCCGAAAGATTGTTCGATGTGGGACTCAATGGCAAGATGGTTTTGGATAAAGATCTCCGCATCACCATCTGCAATGACCTCCTGGTCCCCTTGGTCAAAGAATGGGACAGTGGGATTCTCGGTCGCCGTATCGAGGACATCGAAGAGTTCAAGCATCTGGATGGTTTCGCCGCCTTATGTCACAAATCCATGGAGCTGGGAAGCGATGAATTCATGCCCCAGGTCACCTGGCCAAAACAATCTGACAAACAAAGCCTGTTCATCGATGTCTACATCACCCCCCTCTACGATGGCATGGGTCACAGGACCGGGTGTCTGGTCATATTGCAAAATATCAGCGAACACGTCCATTTGAATAGAAGATTGCGTCTTGAAAAAGATATGACCCGGCAATACCTCGATATGGCCGACACCATCATCATGGTCCTGGATTTCAACGGCAATATCCATTTCATCAATCAAAAGGGATTGGGTATTCTGGGCTATACCATGAAGGATCTGCTCGGGAAAAACCTGGTCACCGACCTGATCCCCGAACATTGGCGCTCCGATATGATCAAAAGCCAGCGCCGCCTCCTGGAGGGCAAAACCCATAAAAGTGTCACCGTACACACCCAGGTGATCACCCATACCAGAACCTTGCGTACCGTCGCCTGGAAAGTCGGTCTCCTGACCAATGACCAGGAAGAAAACGATGGTCTCTTATGCGTTGGTGAGGATGTCACGTTGCAGGTTCGGACGGAAGACCGGCTTCGCCGCAGCGAAGCCCGCTTTCGCATGATGGCCAGCACGGCCCAGGATGCCATCGTCGAGGTCAACCGGGATGGTATCGTCCGATTCTGGAATACCGCCGCAGAAAAAATGTTCGGCTATTCCGATCAGGAAGCCCTGGGCAAAAATCTGCATCAACTCGTCGTACCCGCAGCCATGCTCGCCAAGGCCAATGCCTCGTTCGCGCAATTCTTCACCCAGAAGCGGCACCTGGAACCGGGGCGAGTCGTCACCTTGAATGCCCGACGCAAAAATGGGGAAGAATTCCCCGTGGAACTTTCCATCAGCCTCATGGAGCATCGGGGTGAAGATCAACGCGTTGTCGGCATCGTGCGCGATATCACCGAACGCAAACGCGCCGAGGAACAGGACCGGTTCGCCTCATTCCAGGCCGGCGTGGCCGATATGAGCGTTTCCGTGCTGCATAATATCGGTAACGCCATGATGAGCCTCATGGGACGCAGCGAAGATATCACCCATCATTGCAACGAATTGGAGCGCCTGGCTGAACTCTTCAGCCGTGTGCGTCCCATGGTGAACGCACAAACCAGCAGCGGAAGCGACCCGGCAGCCATTCTGCACAAGGTGGTCACCATCAGCGATGAAATGGCCAACGAATTGAAAACATTGGCCGCAACCGGATTCAAAAGGAACGCCCTGCACATACGGGAAGCCACGGAACATGTCCGGGATATCATCCGCATCCAGCAGGAATCGAGTCACTATACCTTGAAACAAAAATTCGTCCTCAAAGATTTAATCGACGATTGCCGGGTTATTCTCATGGACCTGTTGTCCCGGGACCAGATCCAGCTCACCTACATCCCGGGCGAGGGCGTGCATGACGTGCATCTGCCCCGTGGGCAAATGTTGCAAATGATGATCAACCTGGTCAAAAACGCCTGCGAAGCCATTGCCGATCCCCAACACGACCTTGTCCAACCGGGACGTATCACCATCACCTCCCAGTACATTGAGGAAACCTTCCTGGAAATCGCCGTCGAAGACAACGGTATCGGCATGACAGCCACTCAACTGACCCAAATTTTTTCGTCCGGTTACAGCAGCAAGGCCCGGGGTTCCGGTTTTGGTCTCCATTCCGCCGCCAACTTCGTGCAACACCTGGGTGGTTCCATCACCGGTCACAGCCCGGGTCCTGGAGCCGGGGCGCGTTTCGTCATTTCCCTGCCCATCACCCACCCTTCCACCTGAATTTTTTTTTCACAATTGTGCTGTACCGAAACCAACTCGGGATACGTAATTTTCCAGCGTCATTCCCGCGAAAGCGGGAATCCAGAAAGTCATGGGAGATAGGAAGATCTCTGGATCCCCGCTTTCGCGGGGATGACAAAAACTACGCATCCCAAAATAGCTGCGGTTTGGTTCATCGGCAGCACCCGGTTTGATCACACCATCTGTATCACACTCACGATAAGAATCAAGAATGGAATAGTTTTTTTTCATTGATGTATCCGACACAATCCATTACCATATCAAATCACAAATGTACATCATTTCCCTGTTAGATAATGATTTAATCTAACGTATGTATTTATTTATGTTTTTTCCATATCGTACATTGTGTTGTTTTCCCAGTGCCGGTCCAGTGGGCGTATTTTGTTTTATTGGAGGGTTACCATGAAAGATCTGAAACTCGGTGCCAAACTTGGTCTTGGCTTCGGAATTGTACTGGGACTTCTGGCACTTGTTTCGTTCGTTTCCTGGAATGCCATCGAGACCTATAAGATCAATGGCCCGATTTATCAGAATATTGTGCAAGACAAAGATTTATTGGCGGATGTGCTGCCGCCCCCCCTGTTCATCATTGAACCCTGGTTATCCATCCTGGAATTGAGTGGCACAACGGACAAAACAGAGATTGAAAATGACTCGAAAGGTTTGCTCAAACTGATCAAGAATTATAATGATCGACAAGAGTATTGGCACAAGGAGCGGCTGGAACCTGAATTGGTCGCTCTTATCGAAAAGGCCCACAAACCAGCGGTGGCTCTCTTCGCCATCGTTCATGAAAAATTTATAAAGACCGTGCAAGCTGGTGATGTTGCCTAGAATCGACCGCTTGTGGAAGAGATGCAGGTACTTTTTGACGCGCACCGGAAGGCGATCCACGAGGTTGCGACTTACACCACCCGACTGACCGAATCTGCGGAAAAAGAGGCCAAAGGAAAGGTCTCCCAAGCCATCGTCGTGATTATCACCAGCAGTATTGCCGCTGTCTTGTTGGGTATGCTCATCGCCTTGCTGGTGACACGCAGCATCACCATACCCATGACCACTTGTTCCGGTATGTTGGCGCGTCTCTCCGGTGGTGATCTGACCATCGGTTGTACCTTGCTGCGCAAAGACGAATTGGGTCAGTTGGCCGCCGCAATATCAACCATGGCCATGAAATTACGGGAAGTCATGGGTAACGTCTCGACTGCGGCCTCGCAAGTATCTTTGGGAAGCGACGAAATATCGAATTCGGCACAACGACTCTCCCAAGGAACCACGGAACAAGCCGCCTCCATCGAGGAGACCTCCTCCGCCATGGAGCAAATGACATCAAACATTGCGCAAAATACGGACAACGCGGATACAACCCAAACCATTGCGCAAAAAGCGGCTACCGATGCGGAAAAAGGGGGGGTGGCTGTTGGTGAAGCCGTGAAAGCCATGAAAGAAATTGCTTCCAAGATTGGAATCATTGAGGAAATTGCCAGACAAACCAATCTGTTGGCGCTGAATGCGGCTATTGAAGCGGCACGAGCGGGTGAACATGGTAAAGGCTTTGCGGTCGTTGCCGCAGAAGTCAGAAAACTTGCGGAACGCAGCCAAACGGCCGCCGGAGAGATAGGCCATCTTTCCTCATCCAGCGTCAGTGTCGCGGAAAGAGCCGGGGGAATCATTAACCAACTGGTTCCAGATATCAAGAAAACAGCGGAACTCATTCAGGAAATTGCCGCCTCCAGCCAGGAACAAAACCAGGGGGCATCCCAAATCAATCAGGCCATTCAACAACTTGACCAGGTGATCCAACAAAATGCCGGCGCGTCTGAAGAGATGGCCGCAACGGCGGAAGAATTGAGCGCCCAAGCTGGCATGTTAAGCCAGGCCATTGCCTTTTTTGACTTGGGTCAGACGAACAAGGGTGTCCACAGGGCTGCGGCACCCAGGCCAAAGGCTCACCCCGGACGGCCAATCACCCACACTCCAAAAAAGGGGGGCAAGGCATTGTCCCATGGGGAACACAAGTCGGGTGGCGTCGTTGCACACAAAGGCAACGGCGTTGATCTGAAACTTGGGACGAAACACGGCGATGACGACTTTGAATCATTTTGATTTCAGTCGTATGATCCACCTCCGAACCCCTGGATACAAGGAGGCGACCTGATCCAATCACATCGCACTCCCAATCCCTTGTCCAGGGCCTGGAGGATGGGTGGCGATGACTGAAAACACGGTGGCATCAACCCCGGTAGGCATTCGCAAACATACCGACGAACGTATCCCGGTATTGTTGGCCATGACCGTGGTCGTCCTGATGTTGATCAGCACCTCCGCCATCGCCATCCTGTTTCAGGTTCATGAAACCAATGAAAAGAATCGCCTGGAGCTTTTGGCGCGCTCCCACGCCGGGCATCTTCTGAACCTGCAAGGGGAAATACCCCTCACCCGCTTGCTCCCCATGATACAGGGAGATGATCTGTTTGTAGAACTGATCTTCAACTACCCCGATGGTCTGTGGTTGGAACCATCCCACACCATTCTTGATCCCCGCGCACCCTTCACGCAAACCTTGAATCGCATGAAGGAACGCGGTGTGGATCATCAGTGGGTCGGGACAGACCCCCGGGGTGTCGTCTCCATCATCGCAATCCACGAAATACCGGAACAAGGTTTGATCCTGCTCGTACACCGCGATTTGACGGCATTGCGTGCCACCTTGTACCCATCCGCCTATGCCATTGTTCTGGTCATAGTCTTTTCTTCCGGATTTCTCGTCATCCTTTTCTGGAGCGAACGCATCAGTCTGATTCGGGAAGTCAATGCCATCCAAAAACGTTTTCAAAAATATTATGACGTCGGCCTGGTAGGGATTGCCGACACGTCCCTGGAAACCGGATGGTTACGCTTTAACGATCGGTTGTGCGAAATCCTGGGTTACAGCCCGGATGAATTGAAACGAACCAACTGGGTCGAATTGACCCATCCCGATGATCTGAATGAAGAACTCCATGAATTCCGCCGCGCCTTGCATGGCGAAATCGCCGGCTATACCCGGGAAAAACGATTTATCCGCAAGGATGGCAAAAGCTTTGACGCCATAACCTCATTGCGGTGTGTCTGGGGCGACGACGGCAAGGTCGATTATTTCATCACCTTCCTGTATGACATTACCGACCGCAAAAAAGCGGAAACAGCCTTGCAGAAAAGTCAGCGTGGTTTGGCGCGGGCGCAGGAGTTGGCCCATCTGGGGAGTTGGGACTGGGATATCCCGGCCAATACCATCACCTGGTCCGATGAAACGTATCGCATATTCAGCCTGAAACCGCAGGAATTTCGTGCCACCTACGAAGCCTTCCTGCAAGCCGTCCACCCCGAGGATCGACTTGAGGAACGTAATGCCATGAGTCGGGCACTGGACGATCCCCGAGCCAATTATGAAATGCACTATCGGGTGGTGCGCCCCGACGGCGTGGTACGCTATGTCCATCTGTTGGGGGAAATCATTCGCAATGCCCAGGGTGATCCCCTGAGAATGGAAGGGTTCATTCAGGATATCACCGACTACAAACGTATTGAATCGCGACTGCGCGATTTGAATGTCGAGTTGGAACGGCGCGTGGCGGATCGAACACAGGCTTTGGAACAAGCCAATATCGCCTTACTGGATGAAATCGGCGAACGCAAAAAAGTCGAGGAAACCTTGCGGGCCTTGTTCGATCATTCACCCGATCTGATCTTGACGGTGGACCGCCAGGAAAAGGTGCAATTCCTCAATCGGCTGCAAACGGACACCTTTCCGCATATGATTCTGGGACGATCATTGGCAGATGCACTGCCCGCCGAAATGTACCATCGGTGTCAACGTGCCCTGAAACGGGTCATTGAGAAACATTCCGCCCAATCGTTACAAGTGGTGAGCGAAAACGATTCCTGGTGGGAAATGCGCCTGGCACCCATCATCCGGGAAAACCAACCCCATTCGGTCATGATGGTCTTGACCGACATCACCGAAAAACGCACCCTCCAGGTCCAGGCGATTCGCAATGCCCGTTTGGCCTCTTTGGGTATCCTCGCCGCCAGCGTGGCGCACGAAATCAACAATCCCAACAATGCCATCGGTTTTTCCGCATCCTCGTTGGGTCACTTTTGGCGGGAAATGGTACCCATTCTCAATGATCTCAAAGAACAACGCGGTGATTGGGAAATGGCGGGAATGTCATTGCCGGAAATGATGACTACCATGCCCCGCTTGATAGACGGCATCGGCCGCAATGTGGAACGCATTAAAAAAACGGTGGATGTCCTCAAACACATGGGCCGGGAAGACGAAGGCAAAATTGAGGAAGATTTGGATATTTTGGAAATCGTCCGATCCGCCGTCGCCATTTTGCATGTGCAGATCGTCAAACATACCGAACACTTCTCCCTGAACTGCGGTCAGGAATCGGTCACGGTGCCCGGCAATGCCTTGCAACTGGAACAGGTGTTCATCAACCTGATCCAAAATGCCTTGCAAGCCCTGCCCAATCGCGAGTGTCAGGTGACCGTTGATGTGCGACACGATCCGGGACGAAATCGGGTCCTCGTTTCCGTTGCTGACCAGGGTCATGGTATCGCCAAACCCATTTTGGAGCGGATCACCACACCCTTCTTCACCACCAAGGGGAAAACAGGGGGCATGGGTTTGGGATTGTCCATCAGCGAAACAATCGTCAAAAACCACAAAGGGTGCCTCTCCTTCGCCTCGGAACCGGGTGGTGGAACCGTGGCTACCGTTGAATTGCCAACTGGGATCAAGGGAACAGAAGAATCCGAGACGCCCGGGAGATGACTCCGTGTTACCCATGACCATGGAAGAAGCCGTGTTCAAGTCCCGAACCGATTTGCAATCGGTTGGACAGCAATTATCGCAGGTGATCCGAACCCAATCCGCAGCCATTCGTTGGCTGTTGGCCGCCTTTGCCAGTGGCGGGCATGTTTTGTTGGAAGACGTCCCCGGTACGGGGAAAACCACCCTGGCCAAGGCTTTTGCCCAATCCATCGGCATCGATTTCAAACGCATCCAGTTCACCCCCGACTTGCTGCCTTCCGATATCCTTGGCGTCTCCATCTTTGATCAGGGGGCCAAACGGTTTGATTTCCGCCCCGGGCCGGTCTTCACCAACCTGGTCCTGGCCGATGAAATCAACCGCGCCTCTCCCCGCACCCAGTCGGCCTTGCTGGAGGCCATGGCGGAACAACAAGTCAGTGTTGAAGGGCAGGTTCGCCCCCTGCCCACACCCTTCCTCGTCATCGCAACCCAAAATCCGGTTTTGTTCCATGGCGTCTATCCCCTCCCGGAAGCCCAATTGGATCGATTCGCCCTGTGTTGTTCCCTGGGATACAGCTCCGCAGAGATGGAAATGGCCATTCTTTCCGATCAAATCGCAAGCCATCCCCTGGAACGGATTCAAACCCGCATCCAACGCCAGGATGCCCTGTTCATTCAAGAAACGGTGCGCCTGATCCGGGTCAGCGATGCCATCAAACGCTACATTGTCAGCGTAACCGCCAAAACCAGAACGTGGCCCGGTGTCCGCCTTGGAGTCAGTACCCGTGGGGCGATCACCTTGATGAAAATGTCCCAGGCCCTGGCCTTATTGGACAACCTGCCATTCGTCCCCCCGGAATCGGTACGTGAAATAGCCATCAACGTATTGGGCCATCGACTGTTGCTGGATGATGATGCACGTTTTTCGGGCATCACGGGGGAAAAAATAATTGCCGATATCCTGGCGGATACCCCGGTCCCCTCATGAAACACCTGATCAGCCGTCTTTTATGGCGTGGTGCCTGGCGCATCACCGCCTGGAGTCACTGGTTTTCACAATCGTTGACCCCCATGGGGAAACGGGTGGCGGCAGGGGCGTTTTTGGCCGCCATCTTTGGTATCAACACCGAACTTTCCATGGTCTACCAAGTTTTTTCCCTCTTGCTCTCCCTGTTCTTTCTTTCGGTGATCGCCGCCTTCTTCACCCGCGTCACCCTCGAAGGGTACCGCACCCTTCCCGCCCAAGTCATGGTGAATAAACCATTTGAATACGAACTGCACCTGCGCAATCCATCCGGTGTTCTGCAACAAGACGTGGTCATTTTTGAAACCTTTCCCGACCCACGCCCTTCTCTTGAACAATTCGTGCAAGCGCGCCAGGAGCCGGAAGAGCGGCGGAGAAACGCTTATGACCGGTGGGTTGGTTATTATCGATTTGTTCGACTGACCGAAAAAAATCGGGGCATTCGGGTAGCAATGATCTCTCTGGGGCCCCTGGATCCCCATGGCGAGATGCGCTTGCGCCTGTGCGCCACGGCCACCCGAAGGGGGGGCATCCATTTCAGCGGATTGTTGGTCGGTCGTGCCGATCCATTGGGGTTGTTCCGCCGTTTCACACGCTGTCATCTCCCCGGCATGGTGCTGGCAGTACCAGAAGCTCATCCCTTGCCACAAACGTTTCGCATCCCGGGGGGCCGCAAACACTTGCCCGGAGGTATTACCATGGCGGTCCATGTGGGGGAACAGGACGAATTTTTCGCGTTGCGGGATTATCGCACGGGAGACAGCCCCCGTACCATGTACTGGCCCGGGTTGGCCAAAACCGGAAAACCCGTTGTCGTGGAACGCCAGGAAGAATTTTTTACCCGGCATGCCCTGGTGTTGGATACCCTGAACCATGTCCCTGAAGCAGTCTTTGAAGATGCGGTATCCTTGGCCGCTTCTCTGGCAGTGGGGCATGAGCCTCTCGACACATTGCTCGATTTCATGTTCGTGGGCCTGAAATCATGGCAATTCACCACCGGTCGCGGCTTTGGGGGAAGCCAACGCATCCTGGAAATCCTGGCCCATACCCAACCCCATGGCGACCAACCGTTTTCCCGATTGGCCAATCTGGTCCTGTCCCAGACCAAACGCTTCAGCAGCATTATCCTTGTCCTGATTCACTGGGATCGGGATCGGGAATCCTTGATCCATTCCCTGCGGGCCATGGGGTTGCCCATGCGGGTTTTCTTGATTCAAGATGACCAGGCATCACCAACCGCAGTCGCCCCACCCCACAAAACATGGCCAGGTTTCCATGTGCTGCGTTCGGGAACCATGGGACACGGTTTGCAATGGTCATGACCCCCCGCAACCATGCCACCCTGCTCTTGGGAACCGCCGTAATCTTTTGGGGGTGGCAAACGGGTTGGCTGTACCTGGCCGCCCTTCCCGGTGGATCGTTGATCGTTCTCAGCATGAACAGGCGAAAAACAACCATCTCCCCGGAAACCTACCAAAAGATAGCCCACATCAGCATTGTGATCAGCATTGCAGTGATCGTTTGGAGCCTGTTCCTGCAAAAAGATGAAATTTATGTCATGGCACTCTTGCGACTCTCCCCCCTGATTTGGATGCCCCTGGTCCTGATAATAGCCCTCGACAGCGCAACACGGTTGGCTCCCGACATCTTTTTTTCAAAAAACAAGACTCCTGTCAAAAAGACAAAATCTCACGGTTTGCCTAAGGAGAATTGGTTTTATTGGTTTTTCTTCGCCGCCATCCTGGCGGCGGGGGCGGCACAAAATCCCCATGCCTGGTTTTTTCCCGGTGCCGCCCTGCTCACAGCCCTGGTCATTGAACCCTGGCGGGTGCGACAGGTGGGGCGATTGCGTTGGTTTTTGCTGCTGGCACTTGCCGTCGCCATGGGATACCAGTTGCAAAACGGTCTGTTCAGCTTGCAACGCTCCCTCATGTATCATCTGCCGCAATACCTTGATCAATGGTTCTTCAAAAGCAAGGAAGACACGAATCGCATGCAAACGGACATTGGCAGAGTCGGTCCATTGTCCTTGTCGGGTCGTATCCTGTTTCGCATCTTCCATGAAAACCCACTCTCACGGCCGTTGTTGCTGAGTGAAAGCTCTTACGATTTTTACCAGGATGGCGGTTGGAATCAAACCAGGAGTACGTTCTTCTCGATACCACCTGCAAGCCCTGCCCACGCCTGGGTGCTGGATGAACAAAACCCCATTGGCGAACAAACCCAACGTGTCATCATGCATCTCACCATGGCCAGCGAACAGGGTTTGTTGCTCCTCCCCGCCCATGCCTTGCGCATTGAAAATCTGGACGTAACCCTCCTGGAAAAAAACAGATTTGGCAGCGTGCGTTATCGACACGGTGCCCCGGGGCAACCCTGGAGCATCATTTACGCGCCCCATGGCAACGCAAGTGTACAGAATCATGAGTTTACAGAAACCGATCTGTTAATCCCCCGGGCAGAAAAAAATGGGATCGATCAGGTTTTCAAGGAAGCGCAATGGGATGGCCTGTCCAAAGAGCAGGTCATCGAAGGTTTGCACAGATATTTTCTAGAACATTTTCAATATTCCCTGAACTTGGCCGATCATTCCCGGTTTTCCACACCGTTGACCGCTTTTCTACTGGGGTCGAAACGGGGGCATTGTGAATATTTTGCCACTGCATCGACTTTGTTGCTGCGCCGGGCCGGCATTCCTGCGCGTTATGTGTTCGGATATGCCGTTTCTGAACCGGATTCCCAAAAAGGATGGTACCTGGCACGCCAAAGAAATGCCCATGCATGGACTTCGGTGTTCATCAACGGAAAATGGCGGAATGAGGATTTCACCCCTCCCGATTGGCTTCAAAAGGTCAACAACGATTTAACCGCCTGGCAATCCATGTTGGATTTGTTCGACGCGGCGCGTTATACTGTTTCGCAATGGATCCAAAGTTGGACACAAGAAATGCGACTGGCGATACCGGGAATCGGTTTGCTGGGACTCGGGGTGTTTTATTTTTACCGAAAGTCCAATCAAAAAGGACTCCGCAAGGGCAATCCCCGTTTTCGTGAAAATACGGAAAACACAACCTCACCGGGAACGGCGGGAACACGATCACCCTTTGGTGCCATCATAACGCATCTGGAGCGAACCGGTACCGCCAGACATCCTGCCGAACCACTGTCCGCATGGATACTGGAACGACAACGACCGGAACTCCTGGATCTCCTCCGTCACCATTACCAGTGGCGTTTCGATCCCATGGGTATGAGTGAACACAAGGCCCACCGTTTCAAACAGGAGGTGGCGGCATGGTTGCAGCAAGAAAAAAACCTGCATCGCAGTGACTAAACAGTTACGCAGAGGAGAACGCCATGTGCGGTCGGTTCGCCCAGGCCGATGGTGGTAAGGGATTGATGGAACAACTCGGCATTGTCGTCACAGCCAGCGCTACACCTGCCCGTTATAATATCGCCCCTTCCCAACAAGCCGTGGTGATTCGCCGTCTTTCGCAGCAAACTACACCCATCGCTTCCCTGCTACGCTGGGGTTTCGTGCCCCATTGGACCCCGAATCCCTCCTTCGGCGCGCCTCTCATCAACGCCCGCAGTGAAACCGTGACGGAAAAACCTTCTTTTCGTGACGCGTTCATCCATAGACGATGTTTGGTGCCCACGAACGGCTTTTACGAGTGGCGGGGAAAAGGCCGGGATAAACAGCCCTTTTTTATTGGTATGGCCGATGGCCAATCCTTTGCCATGGGCGGATTATGGGAAGCATGGCATGCCCCGGAGGAAACCTGTATCGAAACATTCACCCTTTTGACCACACAGGCCAATGCCCTGGTCGCGCCCATCCATAACCGCATGCCGGTCATTGTGGCAAGGGAACATTATGCCACCTGGCTAAACTTGGACACTACGATTCCGGTCTGTTCCATGGCAGCTATTCTGGCCCCCTTTCCCGCGCAGCGAATGCAATCCCATCCCGTCTCGGATCGGGTCAACTCCCCTGCCCATGATTCCGCGTCTTGCATGCAACCCGTGACCGTACAAAAATCTCTCTGGGAAGACGACAGCGCCATGCAACCGACACATCCCGACCATGAAAACACCGTGTAATATCGGTTATCACTCATGAATCATCACGAAAAGATCGCCCATTACCTCTTGCAAGCCCAATGGGAGGAGGCCACCAAGGTGATCACCCGCTTGCGTGAGACAGATCTGAAAAAGATCGTGGCGCTCATGACCCATATGGAAGTGACCGGGCATGGCCAATCCCGGGGAGTCACACCCGGCGAAGGCACCGTCATGGGCGGAGCGGCACGGGCGCACTCTTTCCTGCAATCGGGTTTGAAGATAGCGGCGGCTTCGGCAGAACCCGTCCGGACACCCTGGCTTGCACTCCGAAGGTTGCCAGCAATAGCCGTCGCGCAACTCCTGGAAAAAGAGCATCCACAAACCATAGCCCTCATCCTGGAAAAGTTGGAGGCGAGCCAAGCCGCCCAGGTCATGGAAACATTTCCCCTCCCGCTCCAATCCCGGGTGGCCCGCTGCATGATTGCGCAACGTCCTCCCACGCCTGAAATACTGCGCACAATCGAATCAGCCCTGCTGGAACATTTGGCTTCTTTGGGGTTGGACCGGGAAGACGGCATTGGCGGCACCGGAATGGACCCGGATAGCCTCACCACCCTGCTGCAACGCCAACGCCCCGAATGGGCCGGTCACATCCTGCAACGCCTGGATCAGGATGACGCCGCCCTAGCGGAACGCTTGGGCCGGGGCCTGATCCTGTTTGAAGACCTCATCCTCCTGGATGACCGGAGCATGCAACAACTTATGCGGTTGATCGATCTCAACGATCTATACTGCGCCCTGTCCCACGTTTCCACCGCGTTGACGGATCGATTCTTCAACAATATGTCCCAGCGTGTGCGCCAACTGAATCGCGAAGACATGGCATCCAAACCAATCCCCGCCTTCGACGAAATTCACGCCGCCCGCCTGCGCATCCTGGAACGGGTCCGTCCCCTGTTGGCGAATGGTACCATCACCCTGTGTGGCAAGGGGAATCGTATGCCACAACACACCCCACGGGGCCACGACATCCACCCCATCGTCCAAAACCAATCGTGACACATCATCACCCGGTACCGATTCAGAATACGTTCGATCCCCGATCCCTTTCATTTGTGAATGGCGACAATTCCATATGGTGACCTTTTACGCTAGAATCCAGGGTGAGAGGTGTGGGGAAAACGCTGTGATTCCAATTGAGAACAGTTGCCCGGCAGCGACACCGAAATGGACATCATGACCGAACAATTAATCCTATCCGGCTTGGCACTCCTGGTACTGATTTCGTACCACGCTCGCCTTTTTTACTTTCTCAAACGCAAACCCAACCGCACATCCATTGGCGTATCCAATGATATGCGTACCCGTTGGGTCGAACACGTCATGAACAAGGATAGAGATGTCCTGGCGGTGCAGACACTGCGCAACCTGACCATGGCCGCAAGCTTTTTGGCGTCCACTGCAATCATGGTCGATCTCTGGCTCATGAACGCCATTTTGGGGGATCCCTCTCGAGAAAACACCTTTAAGATTTTATCCTCCCCTGGATGGAGCCAGGAAAAATGGTGGGTCTATAAGTTAATTGCATTGATAATCATTTTCATGTTCTGCTTCGCCAATTTCATGCTCTCTATCCGTTACTACAATCTGGTGGCCATCTACATCAATGTCCCCCTGGCAAAACAAAATCTGAACGTTTTCCAGAAACCCGGTCTTTTCATTGATATGAACCAATTGCCAACGGTTGCAACAGGCATTCGCCCAGTGGCCGAAACACTCAATCGGGGTGCGGCCCACTATACCCTCGGGATGCGAGGTTACTACTTTCTACTCCCATTTTCACTTTGGCTGCTTGGTGCCGGTTGGTTTTTCGTTGGCACCATGCTGATGCTCCTGGTGTTGCGCCGGGTCGATAGATCCGAATGACAAACATCCTGTCCGTTCGCACTGGAAAATGATCGCCTCTTGTGTCAGGATAGAGGGGCGTGTTGACGGTACGCTAGAATCCGGTTGCCCCTATCACCCGGGTTCATGATACCCGTACAACCATATCCCACTGTGGATCAACATGAAGAGGCAGTCGCGTTACCCGTTGGAAAACAGCAAGATGCCGATGTAGCTCAATTGGCAGAGCAACGGATTTGTAATCCGTAGGTTTGGGGTTCGATTCCCCACATCGGCTCCAATAGAAACAGCGAGGAGCCATTTTGAATATTAATACCCTCTGATCAAACCATCCTGATACAATCAATACGCGAAATAGGGACCACTGACACCACCGCTACTCGTACCCTGAATGGAGGTATAAACCGTCCGACCATAGAAAAACGGAAATCCCCAATCAAAACTGTACGTACCGGTTCCCGCGAGACCACTCGTAGCGGTATAGGAAGTGTTCGCGAACAAATCGTCCGCATTGACGATACTGAAGTTGACGATGCCACTCTTGCCGTCAAACCCCTGATTGATCGCCGAAAGCCTCTGTGTCGATTTTGGACAATAAAAACCACTACTGCATTGGCTGATACCGCTATCAGCAAAAAAGACGGCGTTGGATCCACTGTCCACGAAGCTCCCTGAATAAACCTGACCATTGTACGTGGTGGTAAAGGTTCCATCCGTTGGGTCAAGCGTGTACGCCGTAACGCCGGAAAAGGCATTATTGGACTGGGTACCGATACCCAGGATCAGGGAACCGCTGGCCGTTGCCGCGCCCGACTCTGGAACCGAAGGCATGGTGATGACCACGCCATTGTTGTCGGTGGGCAACAAGCTGACCGGGTTTTGCACCTGTTGGGACAGGGGAACCGCGACGGTCAGGCAGGAAGAACTGGTCGATCCCGAGCAGGAATAATACGCCCGGGTACCGGTCGGCGCGGTGACACATGCGGAACCACAATCCTGTTGGAAGGTTCCCACACCCAGGATGCCATTGCCACCAAACGTGGCCACCGTATTGTTGGAAGCGCCACCCGAGCGGGAACAACCTCGTGGGGCCGAGGGGGCGTTGGGATCCCCAATGATCTGAATCGCCAACGACGACAAGGTCGGTTCCCCACCCAATTGGACGTCAGCCGTGTTGATGGAACCCCATACGTAGCTGTTGGTGAATCGGGTGCATTCATAAAGAGGCTTACCCGTACTGGACGTTCTTGCCGGCAGGGAAAGTGATGACGACAGCACAGAGGACATGATCCGCAATCCCGATGATCCGGTATCCACAATGATGTGATCGATGGTTTGGCAGGTGGATTTCCCCGGGGTGCAGAGGGTGACCGACGTATACGGGGTATTGACCGCGTTGGCACCCGCTGGACCGGCATCGACAACAATCGGCAAAACATTTTGCCCGGTCGTCGTGGTCGCCGTATTTTTCGTACAGGTCACGATGACATCGCTGACGTTGGCTTTCATCACACCACTGCCCGCCGTGACCACACAGGTTTGCCCACCAGGTTGCGTGAGGACGGTCACACTGTAATTGGAGTTGTAGGTCACGGTTGAGGAAAAATTGAAGGTACCATTGCTGGTCACGGATGTGCTGTCGCCGCCATTGTTCTGCAATACGACAGTACCATCCAGTCCACTCACCGTGCCGCTGACCAGGAAACTCCCCTTGGAAATGGCGGTGTAGGCCGTTGCCAGGTTGCTCGCAAAGGAGGACGAAACCGTGGTCGTCGTTGCCGTTGACGTGGCCATGACAGACAACATTTTCGCATAGGAAAAACCCGTCGTCGCGTTGATGGCATTGGTCAAAGCCGTCAGCATGTCGTCTGTGGTGTTACCCTTTTGCGGCGTGAACGGGGTCGTGATCGGGTTGTTGCTGGACAGGGGCAAACCGTTCAAAGTGACACTCAAGGCGGATAATGCCGATTTGATCCGGGTTTGCGTGACACTGGCAAGTGACCTCTGGTTGTTCGTCAGCCCCGAAAACCACGTTGCCGGGGAAGTGGTTCCCGCCAGGTTGGCCACCATGAGATCGGTCAACGGTGTGATGTTCGTGGTACCCGCCTCGACGGCGATGGAATGATACAATGTTGTGTTGGTCACGCCGTTGACCTTGCCGTTGCCCAATTCCACGGCACAGGGCAGCGTTTGCCCGGATAATGTGACTTGCCAGACCCCGCCGGTGCTACTCGTCGTTGTGGAGAGAAGCGAGCCCGATGCACAGACAACACTGACATTGGCGTCAAGGATCGGGGTGCCAACGGCGGCGACACCGTTGAGAATGTTGGTCGTCACCACGGTACTGCTACTCCCGGAGCTTGTGGTGGAACCGCTCCCGGAACCACCGGAGCCGCCGGAGCCGCTATCCGACGAGCCGCCACCCCCGCCTCCACAACCTACAGCAACAATGGTGAACAAAAGCGCCAGAATTGACAGGGATAAACGGGTAAAAAAGTTTGTGTACATAATTTTTATTGTATGTCTTCGAGGGAAATTTCGGAGGGAATCTGTTGGGGGAGATACGCACGCCCGGAAAAGGCCCGCATATGACCTTCTGAGCGGATAACGATTCCCGGTTGCTGCACCAGGACCGGGGCACGTCGCACACGTCCGCTTTCCACAGCCGTTTGATAATCGGTAAAATAGTTGCCCAATAGTTGCTCCAGGTCCGGCATGATGGGTCCTTTCCAAAGTACCGCGAACACCACACCCGGTACTGCGATGAACTCCCGGACCAACGTACCGGAGTCGGCCAGGATTTCATGCGTGGTGAAGGTTTGCCCCTTGAGGATACGTCTGGTGCCATTCATTTCGGTCTGGTCACGGGCAATCGATGCTTCATCACCACCCAAAGCGGCTCTGGCCGGATGGACCTGGACACACCCCACGAACAAAAAAACGGCCAACAAACCGGCACACTTTATCGCGTATGCCCATTCTTTTGTCAAGCAACCCAAGTGAACCAAACAAACGGTCATGGATAGTGTACCTTGAGATGGATTGAAGGTTTGGCCACCCCCGGGTAGCCGCTCACCCAAACGATTCCGCCCCGCGCATTACCTCTGAAGTGCCGCCACATCGGAAGTTGGCGATAACGTCATATCGATGGTCTGTGGATCTGCCTGGCCGGGAACATTCACTTTCAAACGCAGTTCGACCGCTGGGGTACCCTCGGGAGGGGTACCGGAAACACGCATGGTTTCCTTATCCACGCGCAACCAGGAGGGTAATGGTTCCCCGCTCTTGGTTTCGATGCCGACGATATCCCCCTTGGGTACCACACTCGACAAATCGGCGACGAAATGCCCATTCGCCTTGATTGGCAACATCAGGGGTAAACCACTGAATACCGGCGTTACGCCACCCTCAATACCAAAGGCGGGTCGCGCCGGGGGAATGATCGAGGCCAATTGCACCGGCGTCACCCCGGCAGCTGCGGAGGCATTGCCAACGCTGGACAGGGAAACCGCATTGGTACTGTTGTTACCCGTTGCCACGGCGGAGGAAGCACCACCCGCCTGCCGGGCGTATTGCTCGGGGTCATCGATAATGGTCGTCGTGATATAACCATTGCCCGCCTCGATAACGCTTCCAGGGGTATAAGAGTCGTACGCGGTATGCAAGCGGCGGAATTGGTACATCAATCCTTCCAAACGATATTCCAAGGTGGGATTGTCGTCATAGATCAACCAGCGACCATTGGGGGCCTGTACGGAACCCGAGCCGGCAAGATTACGGTAGAAGTGTCCCGCCGCCAGGACCACCACCTGATTACCGCTGCCACTACCCACAACCGGGCGCAGGCTTTGTACATCTCCCGTTGCCCGGACCCAAACCTTGCCACCCGCCGTAATGCCCGTGGTGTCATTGACGGTACCGATATTCAGACTGCCATCGTTGTAATAGCTGATATCGCTCCCCGTCACCGCCACCAAACTGTTGGCCTGATTGGCATTCGTCAGCGTTGCCGAGGTTGCCGCCTTCACTTTGAGGTCGCTGGCGATCACTTTCGCCGCCCCGGTCTCTTTGATGGCGCCTTGGGTGGAGGTCAGGGCCACGGGGCTGTAGCGCGTGGTGATACCGGTCAGATTTCCCACGCTATCGATGGCATAATCACCGACGTTGGTAAACGCCAAGCCTTGCGCCAACCCGCTCACATTGGCCGCCAAAAGGCCAATCTCGTTGGCCTCATTCAGGGTGACCTGGCCCACGGCATCGATGCCCAATCCTTTGGCAGCCGATGTTTTGATCACAGACCCGGGGGATTGACTCAAGGTTCCCTTGATCGCAAGCACGACATTGCCGGATGTGGACACCAATCCGGAACTCGTCCCGGCAGCATCGGAACCCTGGGTGGTGGTGACATCGCCAATCACCAAATCGGTGTTATTGGTCATGGTCAGATTGTTACCGGCCCGCCCCGCAATCGTCCCAACCATATTGCTCGAACGATCCAGGGTCACGGTATCGCCCGCGACAACGCGCACCGCCGTGGCGGTCAGTTTACCCGTGCCCGACTGGGTGATGTTGTTGCCGGATGCGGATCCAGCCAACAGGGTGACAACGTTGCCGGTGATATCAGACGCCAGCGATTGACTGCCGGATGCCTTCAGGGTAACATCGGCGGCACCGGCATCGATGCGCTCCGCGACCGTCACATCACCCGCCGCCAACGAAAGCACGATCGGGGCGTAAATTGTTTTCAACCCGGAGCGGCTGGCAATGTCATGGTCCAACGTCGAGCCGCTGTTCACGGCAGCCACCGTACCGATTTTCAAGTTACCGTTTTCTTGCCGCAACCATTCGCCGCCCACCGATTCCACCGCCAAGGTACCCACGCCGGAGGTTGTGATGCGATAGTCGTCACTGCCCACGGCGGCATTGGCCAGCAACAAAACATCCCCATTGGTGGCGATCCCGACCGATGTACCGGTTTTGCTGCCACTCGTTAACGAATTGGCCACCAACTGCACCGTACCCCGGGTACTCCCCACCCTGGCGCCGTTGTTGATGCCGATGCTACCGCCATTGCCCGCCCAGGCGGTCCGCATGTCAACCGTACCACTCCCCTGTGCCGTCACATTGTGCGTGATGGCGATATTCCCGCCCTGATCGGTCAGGGTAATCGTGCCATCGTTGGCCGAGGTCGATAAGCCCAACAACTCCGTCGCCAACCCACCCACAACCGTCGTCTGACCCGAGGCCAGGATGGCATTGTCCACGGAGCCGGCACCGTTTTGCACCGTCACCGCGCCAATTTCCAGGTCACTGTTACTCCCCAGCTTGCGCAACCACAGATTGTTCCCGGTCGTACCATTGCTCAAGGTACGCGCCGCCAGTTTGCTG
The DNA here is from genome assembly GCA_002753515.1 of Magnetococcales bacterium. Lineage (GTDB taxonomy): Bacteria > Pseudomonadota > Magnetococcia > Magnetococcales > UBA8363 > UBA8363. Next base: position 13,107 of record PEAK01000002.1, on the reverse strand, counting down.
ACATTGCCCAATTCAATCCGGTTGCTGTCGCTGCCGACGCTCAAACCCGCTTCCAGCAACGTTGTTCCCGTTGTCGAAAACTCCGTCGACGTACCGTTGGCACTGTCGGTGGTGATGGTATTGCCGGCGATCACTTGAATGGCACCACTGGTACTGGAAATCGTCGCACCATTGGTAATGGCGATATCCCCCAGATTGCCGGCATTCGCTGTTCGCAAATCTACAGTACCACTGCCATGCGCTGTTATGTTTTGTGTGATGGTGATATCCCCACCCTGATCCGTCAGAGTGATATTACCATTATTGGCCGTGGTCGATAAGCCCTTCAATTCCGTGGCCTTGGCACTCGCCACCGTTGTCTGGCCGGTCGCCGATACCGCATTATCCAAGGTGCTGGCGCTGTTTTGCACCGTTACCGTCCCCAATTCCAGATCACTGCCGCTCCCCAGCTTGCGCAACCATAGATTGCTGTTGGCACCATTGCTCAAAGTACGCGCCGCAAGCTTGCTCACACTGCCCATCTCGATGCGGTTGCTATCGCTGCCCACGCTCAAACCTGCTTCCAACAACGTCGTTCCCGTCGTCGAAATCTCCGTCGTCGTCCCATTGGCGCTGTCAGTAGTAATCGTATTACCCGCAACCATTTGGACGGCACCACTGGTACTCGATACCGTCGCGCCATTATTAATCGCGATATCCCCCAAATTGCCGGCATTCGTTGTTCGTAAGTCTACAGTGCCACTACCATGTGCCGTGATGTTTTGCGTAATGGTGATATCCCCACCCTCGTCCGTCAGGGTAATGTTACCATTATTGGCCGTGGTCGATAATCCTTTCAACGCCGTTGCCTTGGCACTCGCCACTGTCGTCTGACCCGATGCCAGGACCGCATTATCCAGGGTGCTGGCGCTGTTTTGCACCGTCACCGTACCCACCTCCAGATCACTGCTACTCCCCAATTTGCGCAACCATAGATTGCTGTTGGCACCATTGCTCAAGGTGCGCGCCGCCAGTTTGCTCACATTGCCCATCTCAATGCGGTTGCTGTCGCTCCCCACGCTCAAACCCGCTTCCAACAACGTCGTACCCGTTGTCGAAATCTCCGTTGTCGTACCATTGGCGCTGTCGGTGGTGATGGTATTCCCGGCAATCATTTGAATGGCACCACTGGTACTCGAAATCGTCGCACCATTGGTAATGGCGATATCCCCCAGATTACCGGCATTGGCCGTCCTGATATCAACATAACCACTGCCATGCGCCGTGATGTTTTGCGTAATGGTGATATCCCCACCCTGATCCGTCAGCGAAATAGTACCGTTATTGGCCGTGGTCGATAATCCCTTCAGCTCCGTGGCCTTGGAACTTGCCACCGTGGTTTGGCCAGTCGCCGAAACCGCATTATCCAAGGTACTGGCGCTGTTTTGCACCGTTACCGTACCAATTTCCAGATCGCTGCCACTTCCCAGCTTGCGCAACCATAGATTGCTGTTGGCACCATTGCTCAAGGTTCGCGCCACAAGCTTGCTCACATTGCCCAATTCAATGCGGTAACCATCAGTACCAATCATCAACCCGGCTTCCAACAACGCCGTACCCGTTGTGGCGATCTCCGTTGTCGTACCATTGGTGCTGTCGGTGGAAATCGTATTGCCAGCTATCATTTGGATGGCACCGCTGGTACTCGATACCGTCGCGCCATTGGTGATGGCGATATCCCCCAGGTTACCGGCATTCGCTGTTCGTATGTCTACATACCCACTGCCATGCGCCGTCACATTTTGTGTAATGGTCAGATCACCACCCTGATCCGTGAACGAAATAGTGCCATTGTTGGCCGTGGTCGATAAGCCTTTCAACGCCGTCGCCAAACCTCCTGACACCGTCGTCTGTCCCGAGGCCAAAACCGCATTGTCCAAGGTGCTGGCGCTGTTATGCACCGTCACCGTGCCAATCTCCAGATCGCTGCCACTCCCCAATTTGCGCAACCATAGATTGTTCCCGGTCGTACTGTTGCTCAAGGTGCGCGCCGCCAGTTTGCTCACATTGCCCATCTCGATGCGGTTGCTGTCGCTCCCCACGCTCAAACCCGCTTCCAACAGCGTCGATCCCGTTGTGGCGATCTCCGTCGTCGTGCCATTGGCGCTGTCGGTGGTGATGGTATTCCCGGCTATCATTTGGATGGTACCGCTGGTACTCGATACTGTCGCACCATTGGTGATAGCGATATCCCCCAGGTTACCGGTATTCGCTGTGCGCATATCCACGTAACCACTGCCATATGCCGTGATGTTTTGCGTAATGGTGATATCCCCACCCTGATCCGTGAGAGAAATGTTCCCGTTATTGGCCGTGGTGGACAATCCTTTCAATTCCGTCGCCAAACCACCAGCAACCGTCGTCTGACCCGAGGCCAATACCGCATTATCCAAGGTGCTGGCACTGTTTTGCACCGTCACCGTCCCCAATTCCAGATCATTGGTACTGCCAAGCTTGCGCAACCACAGATTGTTCCCGGTCGTACCGTTGCTCAAGGTACGTGCCGCAAGCTTGCTGACACTGCCCAGCTCAATCCGATTGCTGTCGGTGCCGACGCTCAAACCCGCTTCCAACAACGTCGTCCCCGTCGTTGATATTTCGGTCGTCGTGCCATTGGCGCTGTCGGTGGTGATGGTATTCCCGGCAATCATTTGAATGGCACCGCTGGTACTCGAAATCGTCGCGCCATTATTAATCGCGATATCCCCCAGATTGCCGGCATTGGCCGTTCGCAAATCTATATAACCATTGCCATGGGCCGTCACATTTTGCGTAATGGTGATATCCCCACCCTGATCCGTGAGCGAAATGGTACCGTTGTTGGCCGTGGTCGATAAGCCCTTCAATTCCGTCGCCAAACCATTTGCTACTGTCGTCTGACCCGAGGCCAGGACCGCATTATCCAGGGTGCTGGCGCTGTTTTGCACCGTCACCGTGCCAATTTCCAGATCGCTGCCACTCCCCAACTTGCGCAACCACAGATTGTTCCCGGTCGTACTGTTGCTCAAGGTACGCGCCGCAAGCTTGCTGACACTGCCCATCTCAATGCGGTTGCTGTCGGTCCCCACGCTCAAACCAGCCTCCAGCAATGCCGTACCCGTTGTGGCAATCTCCGTTGTCGTGCCGTTGGCGCTGTCGGTAGTAATCGTATTCCCGGCAATCACCTGCACCGCACCGCTGGTACTCGATACCGTCGCACCATTATTAATCGCAATATCCCCCAGGTTACCGGTATTCGCTGTGCGTATATCCACGTAACCACTGCCATGTGCCGTTACATTTTGTGTAATGGTCAGATCACCCCCCTGATCCGTCAGGGTGATGTTGCCATTGTTGGCCGTGGTCGATAATCCCTTCAGCTCTGTTGCCAAACCACCAGCAACCGTCGTCTGACCCGAGGCCAATACCGCATTATCCAAGGTGCTGGCACTGTTTTGCACCGTCACCGTCCCCAATTCCAGATCATTGGTACTGCCAAGCTTGCGCAACCACAGATTGCTGTTGGCACCATTGCTCAAGGTACGCGCCGCCAGCTTGCTCACATTACCCAATTCGATGCGGTTGCTGTCGGTCCCCACGCTCAAACCCGCTTCCAACAACGTCGTTCCCGTCGTCGAAATCTCCGTCGTCGTACCGTTGGCACTGTCGGTGGTGATGGTATTACCGGCAATCATTTGAATGGCACCGCTGGTACTCGAAATCGTCGCGCCATTGTTGATCGCGATATCCCCAAGATTGCCGGCATTGGCCGTTCGCAAGTCAATGTAACCACTGCCATGCGCCGTCACATTTTGCGTAATGGTGACATCCCCACCCTGATCCGTCAGCGAAATGTTGCCATTATTGGCCGTGGTCGATAATCCTTTCAACGTCGTCGCCAAACCTCCAGACACCGTCGTCTGACCCGAGGCCAATACCGCATTGTCCAAGGTGCTGGCGCTGTTTTGCACCGTCACCGTGCCAATTTCCAGATCGCTGCCACTCCCCAACTTGCGCAACCACAGGTTGTTCCCGGTCGTACTGTTGCTCAAGGTACGCGCCGCCAGTTTGCTCACACTACCCATCTCGATGCGGTTCAAGTCGGTCCCCACGCTCAAACCAGCCTCCAGCAATGCCGTACCTGTTGTGGCAATCTCCGTCGTCGTGCCGTTGGCGCTGTCGGTAGTAATCGTATTCCCGGCAATCACCTGCACCGCACCGCTGGTACTCGATACCGTTGCACCATTGTTGATGGCGATATCCCCGAGATTGCCGGCGTTCGCTGTGCGTATATCCACATAACCACTGCCATGCGCCGTTACATTTTGCGTAATGGTCAGATCACCCCCTTGATCCGTGAGCGAAATGGTACCGTTGTTGGCCGTGGTCGATAATCCTTTCAGCTCCGTGGCCTTGCCGCTCGCCACCGTTGTTTGACCCGAGGCCAAAACCGCATTATCCAAGGTGCTGGCGCTGTTTTGTACCGTCACCGTCCCCAATTCCAAATCATTGGTACTGCCAAGCTTGCGCAACCACAGATGGTTCCCGGTGGTACTGTTGCTCAACGTCCGCGCAGCCAGTTTGCTGACACTGGCCATCTCGATGCGGTTCAAGTCGGTCCCCACGCTCAAACCCGCTTCCAACAACGTCGTACCCGTTGTCGAAATCTCCGTCGTTGTGCCATTGGCGCTGTCGGTGGTGATGGTATTACCCGCAACCACCTGCACCGCACCACTGGTACTCGATATCGTCGAACCGTTGGTGATGGCGATATCCCCCAGATTGCCGGCATTTGCCGTCCTGATATCTATATAACCACTGCCATGTGCCGTGATGTTTTGCGTAATGGTGATATCCCCACCCTGATCCGTCAGCGAAATATTTCCGTTGTTGGCCGTGGTTGACAATCCTTTCAACGCCGTCGCCAAACCAGCGGAAACCGTCGTCTGACCCGAGGCCAAAACCGCATTGTCCAAGGTGCTGGCGCTGTTTTGCACCGTCACCGTGCCGATTTCCAAATCATTGGTGCTTCCAAGTTTGCGCAACCACAGATTGTTCCCGGTGGTACTGTTGCTCAAGGTACGCGCCGCCAGTTTGCTCACACTACCCATCTCGATGCGGTTCAAGTCGGTGCCGACGCTCAAACCCGCTTCCAACAACGTCGTTCCCGTTGTCGCTATCTCCGTCGTCGTGCCATTGGCGCTGTCGGTGGTAATGGTATTACCGGCAATCATTTGAATGGCACCGCTGGTACTCGATACCGTAGCGCCATTGTTGATGGCGATATCCCCAAGGTTACCGGCATTCGCTGTGCGTATATCAACATAGCCACTGCCATGCGCCGTGATATTCTGCGTAATGGTGATATCCCCACCCTGATCCGTGAGTGAAATGTTACCATTATTGGCCGTGGTCGATAAGCCTTTCAACGCCGTCGCCAAACCTCCCGCAACCGTCGTCTGACCCGAGGCCAAAACTGCATTGTCCAGGGTGCTGGCACTGTTTTGTACCGTTACCGTCCCCACCTCCAGATCGCTGCCGCTCCCCAGCTTGCGCAACCACAGATGGTTCCCGGTCGTACTGTTGCTCAAGGTGCGCGCCGCAAGCTTGCTGACACTCCCCATCTCGATGCGGTTGCTGTCGGTACCGACACTCAAACCCGCCTCCAACAACGTGCTGCCGGTGGTCGAAATCTCCGTCGTCGTACCGTTGGCACTGTCGGTGGTAATCGTATTCCCGGCAATCATTTGAATGGCACCGCTGGTACTCGAAATCGTCGAACCATTATTAATCGCGATATCCCCCAGATTGCCGGTATTGGCCGTCCTGATATCCACGTACCCACTGCCATGCGCCGTGATGTTTTGCGTAATCGTGACATCCCCACCCTGATCCGTCAGCGAAATGTTGCCATTGTTGGCCGTGGTCGATAAGCCTTTCAACTCTGTCGCCTTGGCACTCGCCACCGTCGTCTGACCTGTCGCCGATACCGCATTGTCCAAGGTGCTGGCGCTGTTTTGCACCGTCACCGTACCAATCTCCAGGTCGCTGGCAGTCCCCAACTTGCGCAACCACAGATGGTTCCCGGTGGTACTGTTGCTCAAGGTACGCGCCGCAAGCTTGCTGACACTGCCCATCTCGATGCGGTTGCTGTCGGTCCCCACGCTCAAACCCGCTTCCAACAACGTCGTTCCCGTCGTCGAAATCTCCGTCGTCGTACCGTTGGCGCTGTCGGTGGTGATGGTATTCCCGGCAATCATTTGAATGGCACCGCTGGTACTCGAAATCGTCGCACCATTATTAATCGCGATATCCCCCAAGTTACCGGCATTCGCTGTGCGTATATCCACGTAACCACTGCCATGCGCCGTGATATTTTGCGTAATGGTGATATCCCCACCCTGATCCGTGAGCGAAATGTTCCCGTTATTGGCCGTGGTCGATAAGCCTTTCAGCTCCGTGGCCTTGCCGCTCGCCACCGTCGTCTGACCCGAGGCCAAAACCGCATTGTCCAAGGTGCTGGCGCTGTTTTGTACCGTCACCGTCCCCACTTCCAAATCGCTGGCAGTCCCCAGCTTGCGCAACCACAGATTACTGTTGGCACCATTGCTCAAGGTGCGCGCCGCAAGCTTGCTGACACTGCCCATCTCAATGCGGTTCAAGTCGGTCCCCACGCTCAAACCCGCTTCCAACAACGTCGTTCCCGTCGTCGAAATCTCGGTCGTCGTGCCATTGGCGCTGTCGGTGGTGAGGGTATTACCAGCTATGACCTGCACGGTACCACTGGTACTCGATACCGTCGCACCATTGTTGATGGCGATATCCCCCAGGTTACCGGTATTGGCCGTTCTGATATCCACGTACCCACTGCCATGCGCCGTCACATTTTGCGTAATGGTAAGGTCACCCCCTTGATCCGTCAGGGTGATATTGCCATTGTTGGCCGTAGTCGATAATCCCTTCAGCTCCGTGGCCTTGGCACTCGCCACCGTCGTCTGACCAGTCGCCGATACCGCATTATCCAAGGTGCTGGCGCTGTTTTGCACCGTCACCGTACCCACCTCCAGATCGCTGGCTGTCCCCAACTTGCGCAACCACAAATTACTATTGGCACCATTGCTCAACGTGCGCGCCGCCACCTTGCTCACACTGCCCATCTCGATGCGGTTGCTGTCGGTGCCCACGCTCAAACCCGCTTCCAACAACGTCGTCCCCGTCGTCGAAATCTCCGTTGTCGTGCCGTTGGCACTGTCGGTGGTAATGGTATTCCCGGCAATCATTTGAATGGCACCGCTGGTACTCGATAGCGTCGCGCCATTATTGATGGCGACATCCCCCAGGTTGCCGGCATTGGCCGTCCTGATATCCACGTACCCACTGCCATGCGCCGTGATGTTTTGCGTAATCGTGATATCCCCACCCTGATCCGTCAGGGTGACGTTGCCATTGTTGGCCGTGGTCGACAATCCTTTCAACGCCGTTGCCAAACCAGCAGCTACCGTCGTTTGCCCAGTCGCCGACACCGCATTGTCCAAGGTGCTGGCGCTGTTTTGCACCGTCACCGTGCCAATCTCCAGATCGCTGCTGCTCCCAAGCTTACGCAACCACAGATTGCTGTTGACTCCATTGCTCAACGTGCGCGCCGCCACCTTGCTCACACTGCCCATCTCAATGCGGTTGCTGTCAGTCCCTACGCTCAATCCCGCTTCCAACAATGCCGTACCCGCTGTGGCCACCTCCGTTGTCGTGCCACTGGCACTGTCGGTGGTGAGGGTGTTGCCGGCGATCACCTGCACCGCACCGCTGGTACTCGATACCGTCGCGCCATTGTTGATGGCGATATCCCCCAAATTACCGGCATTGGCCGTCCTGATATCCACATACCCACTGCCATGCGCCGTCACATTTTGCGTGATGGTCAGATCACCCCCCTGGTCCGTCAGGGTGATATTGCCATTGTTGGCCGTAGTCGATAATCCCTTCAACTCCGTGGCCTTGGCACTTGCCACCGTCGTCTGACCAGTCGCCGAAACCGCATTATCCAAGGTGCTGGCGCTGTTTTGCACCGTCACCGTACCAATCTCCAGATCGCTGGTGGTCCCCAGCTTGCGCAACCATAAATTACTATTGGCACCATTGCTCAACGTGCGCGCCGCCACCTTGCTCACACTACCCATCTCGATGCGGTTGCTGTCGGTCCCGACGCTCAAACCCGCTTCCAACAACGCGCTGCCGGTGGTCGCAATCTCCGTCGTCGTGCCATTGGCACTGCTGGTGGTGATGGTGTTACCGGCAATGACCTGCACGGTACCGCTGGTACTCGAAATCGTCGAGCCATTGGTGATGGCGATATCCCCCAAATTACCGGCATTCGCCGTCCGAATATCAACATAGCCACTGCCATGCGCCGTTATATTTTGGGTAACTGTAATATCCCCACCCTGATCCGTGAGCGAAATGTTGCCATTGTTGGCCGTGGTCGTGAGCCCACTCGTATTGGCAGGACCGGCGACAAACGTGGTCAGCCCATTGAAATCAAGTGCCGTAACCGTGCCGATCTCCAAATCACTCGCCGTCCCCAACTTGCGCAAGAACACTGAGTTGCCCGCAGTCGCCGCCAGCTTGGCCGCATTGGCGATCTCGATGCGATTGCTGTCACTCCCCATGCCCGACCCGGTCTGCAACAAAATGTTGCCGCTGGTATCCAACTCGGTTCCGGTACCGTTGGCGGTGGCCGTCGTCAACGATTGACCGGCATAGAGCTGCAAAGTACCGCCATTGCCCGAACTGATGGTGGCCGTCTGCGAGGTCGCCGGATTGATGGCAATGTCCGAAGTCGCCCCGTTGGCCCGGAGATCCACCGTACCCGTCCCGCCAGCCGTCACATTACGGGTGACGGTAATCGTACCCCCCTGCGTCGCCACGGCAATCTTGCCACCACTGGCGGTGGTAATGCCGGAAGTATTATTAACGGTACCAATGCTGAGCCCATCTTTTTCGTTCAGGGTGAAATCTTTGCCAGCCCCACCCAATACCGCCGACAAGGTGCCGATCTCATTGGTGTTGCCGGCGCTGATCAGGTTGAGCGCCACTTTGCCGGTATCCACGTCGGTCTTGAGCCCACCCGCCTTGACCAATTGCGTCTGCGTCAGATCGTTGGTGGTCGCGGCATTCAACAACGTCAGGGTGACATCACCCGTGGTCGCCGTAATCCCACTTAATGGTCCCACCGAGTGGGATACCGTCACGGTGCCCACATCCAGGGAGCGTACATTCTTGAATTTGAGCCCCTGACTGGCGCCGCTGATACTGGCCGTAAGGGTCCCGAAACCGGCACCACTGTCAAAAACTTCGTTCAGATTGTCCAACGACGAGGTGGACGTTGCATCTACCAGCAACGATTTGGCCTTGACGATGGCCGTACCCGATTCGGTCACCGCCCCCTTGCCCGCAGCCGCCCGAACAACCGCCCCCGTACCAATGGCCCCACCATTGGTGGTATCGATATTTTGGGAAACGGCCAAATCCCCGGTCGTACTGGTGCTGTTGGCTGAGGCCTTGAGGATGACATCCCCGACATTGGTGGTGATACCACTGACCGTGGTGCTGGCCCCAGTCACCGTCGAAGTCAGGCTACCCACCGTCAAACCATCCAGGTCCATTTCGCTAAACGCTTGGCCCGCCCCGGCCAGAACAGCGGCGATGGTTCCCACCTGATTGGTGGGATTATCCAGGGTGACATAACCCGTATCCACTTTCATCGACAACGAGGTCGCCTGGATATCCCCGAGCCGGACCGTACTGTTGGCAGTCGTATCCTGGGTCAGATTACCGGCGGGTAACCACAAGGCCACAGCCCCGGAACTGGCGATGCCATCCTTGTTGACAGTACTTGTGGTTACGGTGGATGAAGTATCGGCGGTACGCGCCAGATACGTGACCCGTCCCACCTGGATACCCCCAGCCGCCGCTGCATTCTTGAACTCCAGGCCATTCGTGGCACTGGCCGCCAACAGGCCATCCGCCGCCGCCTGTTTGATGACGTTATCGTTGCGCAGTTGCGACAACACCCCACCCGAACCAACATACAGCCCCCCTGCGGTGATGATGGCCGTCCCCGTTTCCACCACGCCGCCCGTGGTGGCATGGGTCGCGTAAACCGCCGTCACCCCCTTGTTGCCGGTATCGATGGAATTGGCAATGGTCAAGGCGCCCGAAGTGGTGCCCACGTTGACTTGATTGCTGGTGGTATTGGAATTGGCGACAATACCCGTCGCCGTGCGTACGGTGTTCAACCCTTCGCTGGAGACACTGCCGATGGTCAACGCCTGGGCATTGTTAAAAGTCAAATGACCCGTGGTGGCCCCCGTCAGGGTGGCCGCCAATGTCCCCACCAGATTGCTGCCGTTGAAGACATAATCCCCCGTCCCCAACAACAACAGATTGGCCGCCGTGATGGCGCTCGCACCCGCTCCTCCAGCAGCCATATCCAGGGTCAGGGTGCGATCAGCCGATGCCGCACCTTGCACCGTCAGCGGCGCATTGATCTTGATGTTGCCGGTGGAGGTCCCCATCAACAAGGTCGTGTTGTCGCGCAAGGTCGTGGAATCCGCGACCGTCAAGGTGCCCGTTCCGGTCCCATCGGTGCGACCGATGGTGATGGCCCCAGTCGGCAACGTGCCCACCGTACCATAACCAGCCCCGGTGCCAAATCCCGCCTGGAATATGGACAACGAGCCGCCATTGAACCAATTGCTCCCAAGGTAGAGCTTCCCGACCACACTGCTATCGTCGTTCAAGGTGGGCGATGCCGGGTCGGGATGAAACTGGATATCGCGACTGGCCGTTTTCGGCTGAATGCGCAGTTCCCCGGAACTGGCCACCTTCAAGTGCAAGGATGACGAATTGACAAACTTCATGAAATCCGCCGTCAACGTGATAATCCCCGAGTCCGTGATAGCGGTGACGTTATCGTTGGCCGCAGCGGCAGCCGACCCGATGTACATGGTCTGGCCCTTGCCGTAAATGCCATAGCTGTTTTCCCCGGTGGTGAACGTCGTCTTGCCGCCCGACGTGCCGGTCAGGGAGATGTTGCCACTCGTTGTCGCAATAGCCGTGTTGGTGTCTTCGATGCGGATACCATGGTTTTCACTCAAAAAGGTTTGGTCACCACCCCCACCCGTGCCGGTGATGGTAATATCGCCAGTATCCGTCTTGATCAACGCCTTGCTGGAGATGATGACACCGTCATAGCGCGAACCACCCGTGGGATTGGTCCCCACAGCCGAACCATCACCGGTCAAAGTGATGGTCCCCGTCCCCGAAGCCTGCAAGGTCACCCGGGACGACCCCCCTTCACCAACGACCAAACCATCCTTGTTACCCGCGTTGGTGGCCGCCGTCACCAAGCCACTCAGCAACAGATTACCCGTGCCGGAATTCAGATCCGTCTGCGCCCCCGACAAACGAATACCGGAACCGGCATCGGTGGTCAGCGGTGCCTTGCCATAGAGTGAAACAGCACCATTGCTGGATAACAGCTTGCCGTTCAGGATGTAAATGCCATCGGTAACCCCATCGGAGTCACTACCATAACCCGTCGCATAAGCACTGCTGCTGCCCAGGTTAATCGCCCCTCCATTACTTTTGATGCTGGCATTGTTGAGATAAATACCACCCCCCACCGCCCCGGAGGCAACGAAAGGATTCAAGGTGACAGTCAAAGTATTGGTACCAGTCGTCCCATCAATGGAACGATTTTTAATCTTGATGGAACGGTCCGCATTGACGGTCAAAGTCCGCGCCGTGGCATCCGCCGGCGTTTTTAAATCAAATGTTTCCTGGATATAGTCGGCATAACCATTCACCCCGGCCCGCGATCCACCCGTGACATTGATAATGGTATTGGGAGCCACCATCTTCACCGCTGGCGTCCCCTGGGTACTGGAAGCCACCATGACGTTGCCCGATACATCCATCAGATTGATGGTGCCTGAGTTCAGGGTCACGCTGGTGGGACCCGTCATGGTCAAGCTTTTAAGTTGCGTGTTGGCCGCCGATCCGCCAACGCTATGGGTGGAAAGGCTGCCCAGGGTGATCGCTCCCGGAGTCACCCCCGACGTATCAACAGAGAGCGCCTGCGACCACAACACCGCCGGCGAGCTGGGCATGGAACTGGAAATGTTGTTCTGGAAATCGATGGCACCACCATTGCCGGTATAACTGCCACCACTTTCCGGTCCGGTGGCCGACAATGTTACGGCGTAACCGGGTGCCGCCATGGAAACATCCTTGTAGAAGGTGATATTGCCCGATGCCGAAGTACTTACCTCGGTGATCTTGGTCGAAACCGGCGTGGCATGCCCCAATACGGTCGTCTTGTAAAAATTGACGTTGCCGCCGTTGGTGGCAACGGTCCCCTGAATGGTAGCCGTGCCGCTGTTGAGGGAACTGGTGCCAAAATCAAGGTTCAAAGCCCCGGTCGTGGAAGAAATGTTGGCACCCGATGACAAAGTGATGTTGTTGGCGGCGGAGAAAATAATGCTCGCCGCCCCACCGGATGTTTTGGATATGTCGGAACTGATGGTGATATTACCCGATTCCGCCCCACCACCCCCGGTACTCAAGGTCACCGTACCGGCAGCATTGATCACCGATTCGATGGTACTGGCCTGGACGATGGCACCGGTACCCGTGGCGGCAAAAGCGGCCGCATTACTCGTCGCCGCCGTGGAAATGGTCAGATCGTAAGGATCGAGCAGCCAGTCACCACCCGTTCCCAAAGGCGATGCCACATCCACCTGACCCGAAACACCCAACTCCCCGCGACTCGACGTTTCAACCTGCCCCCCTTTCCCTTTGCCAGCCCCGTGCGCCGAGATCACCCCCTCATGATCGGTCGCCTTGCCCGACCACAACACCACCTGACCCCCATCACCCTCTGTCAAGGCATCCGCCCGCATCTGGGCCTTTTTTTCCACCGTCACCCGACGCGCTTCGGCAATGGTCTTATCCTTACCCTGCCAGCCGCCACCAATATTCACCTGCCCCCCCCCCCCCCCCCCCCCGGCCCCCCCCCCCGCCCCCCCC
>PEAK01000095.1 GCA_002753515.1 Magnetococcales bacterium | reverse complement strand
CGGCTGTCGTAGGAGCCATAACGGCAATGTTGAACCATCAGTACATCGCGCCGCATGGCATAGATGGCACCACTGCGAATATAGGCTTTGGGGCTTAAATCCTGTCTGCGAGCATTGGCTGGCTCGGCAAGGCAAAAATCGGTGATGCGATCATCAATAATTTTCTTGATACGCATGGGATGGTGATCCTGCAACTCGTGGACGGCAATAACCGAATCGGCACCGGTTTCCATGAGTTTTTGCAACGAGCCATCGATATCTTCCACCGTTTTCATCGGGTTGGTGGCCATCAATTCGATCACGTAGTCATACGGCACGCCTTCGCGATCTTCCATCCATCGAACCGCATGTTGCATGGGATCCAGGGAATTGGCGGTATCGGTAGCCAAGTGGGCTGGGCGTAAGAAGGGTGCCTGGGCACCATACGCCAGGGCAACGCGTTGGATTTCGGGATCATCGGTTGAGACGATGTAATCGCTTATCAGTCGGCTTTTCAATGCCTCACGTATCGTGTACGCCAACAATGGAACACCAAGGATTGGTCGAATGTTTTTCAGGGGTACGCTTTTGGACCCCCCTCTGGCCAGGGTCATGCCGAGAATTCGTGGTGTTTTGATGTGTTTGTCCATCCAAAATCCCTTGGTTGACCGAATGCGAATGAAAGACAAGTACGATGCCGACTGATGACAAGTTACCTGTGATTCGTACGTTCCTCTGGCTTAGGGCGAGGTCAGTTTACTGCCGAACGTAGCCGAAGAACAACCTCCCGGACTGGAGCAAAAGAGTGTCGATGGTGTGGTGTTACTCCGAGCCGATTCAGGGCGAGGCGATGTTCCTGGGTTGGGTAACCCATATTACGTTCCCAACCATAGCCGGGGTAATCCCGGGAAAGGGAATGCATGATACGGTCGCGGGTTTCTTTGGCGATGATTGAGGCGGCGGCAATACTTGCGGAAATTCCGTCGCCACCCTTGACTGCCAGGGAGGCACAGGGTGAGACTTCCAGCAGGTCACGCCCGTCGATGAGAAGGAAGGAGGGTGTAACGGCAAGCGCCGCCACGGCCCGTTGCATGGCCAACAGACTGGCACGACGAATGTTGATGGCATCGATTTCCGCAACTTCGGCCTGACCGACACCGACCGCGATGGCCACATGGCGTATCTCGGTTTCCAAGCGATTTCTTTGCATCGGGGTCAGTCGTTTGGAATCATCCAGTCCTGGCAAATACTTGCCCAGATTAAGTCCCGGGGGCAGAATAACGGCCCCCGCCACAACTGGACCGGCCAAAGGTCCACGACCCGCTTCGTCCACACCGCAAACAGCGGTTAGACCCGAATCCCAAAGACCTTGTTCCATGTCCAGATGGGGTCCATTTCCCACGGCGGGTTGACCTTTCTAGTCAACCCAGCCGCGTGAAACGGCTACCAATCTTTCTTTTCCTTGATACGGGTGGCCTTACCGGTACGATCACGCAGATAATACAGTTTGGCGCGTCTGACATCGCCCTGGCGCACCCGTTCAATTTTGGCGAGTCTGGGTGAATGCAGGGGGAATACCCGTTCCACTCCTTCGCCAAAGGAGACTTTGCGTACGGTAAAGGTGGAACGGAAGCCGCAGTTGCGGCGACCGATACAGACACCTTCAAACACCTGTACCCGTTCGCGTCCGCCTTCGGCCACCTTGACATGGACCCGCAACGTATCCCCGGGGCGAAACACCGGGACTTCGCTTTTGACCTGGGTTTGTTCAAATTTCATGAGTTCGTTCATCGCTACCTGTCCCACCACCGCCGACTGTTGATTGATCCGCACCACCCATGAAAAGCTTGGATCGGCACTGCTTTTCATTGCGAAAATGGACCTGACGTATTGACTATATTCTAACTATCCGTTCCGTACTCTTGTTCCCAATCGTGTTGCATGGCCTGGATCAGCCGTTTTTCTTCTTTGGTCAAGGGCGCCGCTTGGAGCAGGTCGGGTCGCCTGAACCAAGTACGCAACCAGCTTTGTCGTCGTCGCCATTGTTGGACAGCCCCGTGGTGGCCGGACAACAACACGTTCGGGACGCGCATCATCCCCCCTTGCGCCTCCCAGGAGGCAGGGCGGGTGTAGTGGGGATGGTCCAGGAGTCCGTGGAAAAAGGAATCATTTCGGTAACTTTCCTCATCTCCCAACACCCCGGGCACCAGACGCGCCGTGGCGTCCAACACGGCCAGTGCCGCAATTTCCCCGCCGGTCAAAACAAAATCCCCCAGGGAAATTTCTTCCTCCACATACCGTTCGACAAACCGTTCATCCACCCCTTCGTAGTGGCCACATATCAGCACCACATGGGGGTAACCAGCCAGACGCATGGCATCTTGTTGCTTGAATGCCTTGCCCTGGGGCGACAGATAGACCCGATGCGCTTGTTGCCAGCCGTCGATGCTGAGCAAGGCTTTTTCCAGGACATCGGGTTTGATCACCATCCCCGGGCCACCCCCGAAAGGTGTATCGTCCACAGTTCGGTGTCGATCCAGGGCAAAATCCCTGAGGGGGATCAGATTGATGGCCAGGGAGCCATTTTTGACGCCCCGAGCCAACATGGAATGCCCAACCACCCCGGAGAACATTTCGGGAAACAGGGTCAGGATACTGAAGCGCATTCCTAAGTCTTAATCCCAAGTTACTCCAGCATTCCCGGCAGGGGATTGATTCGTATCCTCCGGTTGTTGCGATCAACATCATCGACAAACTCGGCGGCAAACGGGATCATCAATTCCGTGCCATCCAAACGGGCTGGATCGGTAATCACCATGACATCCTGGGCTCCAGTGGCGAACAGATGATCCACTCTGCCCAAAAACACCCCATCCCGACTAGTAACCGCCATTCCGACCAGTTCGGCCCAATAATAGTGCCCCGGTTCACAGTCCGGTAACGTGGCCAATGGCACCCACAACAAATTCCCGACCAATTCCAGGGCCAAATCACGATCGGTCACCCCTTCCAATCCGGCGATGACTCCCCGACCGTGTGATTTGCACCATAAGACGGAATGCGCCACCTTGGCAGGCTCAGAACGTCCGAGCCACCATGTGTCCCATTGCGCCAAATCGGCTGGAGAACTCATGGCCGAATGCACCTTAACGGCCCCTTTGACGCCGAACGGTCCCAGGATACGGCCCACTTGAATCCACCCACTCGGAGCGGGGTCTTTCGGGGACGAAATCAAGCCTGGGAGACCGGGGGGCTACCTTTCAACAATTTGACCAATGGTTCCGAGGGGAGTGCCCCTTTGCTGATCCAATGGTTGACCCGTTCCATGTCCAATTTAAGGCCGTCCGACTCCAAGCGAGGATCATAGGTTCCCAATTTTTCCAAGAACCGCCCGTCCCTGGGTTTGCGCGAATCGGCTGCGACGACTGCGTAAAAAGCCTTTTTTTTGCAGCCCCGGCGCTGCATCCGTATACGTACTGCCATAATTTAAATTGTCCTCTTGAAGTGTTCCCGGTTTTAAGCACATTCATCACCGTTGTTGCCACAAGACACATTCCCAGTATCCACAAAAGTGTCGCATTATGTTGATTCAGTGTGAATAAGTCAAGTTACTCTTTTGGTCATCCCCCAGGAAATTTCATGCCACCCAGGGCTCCGGGTTTCAGTCCTTTCGGCATCCCCATGCCACCAAGCAACCCTTTAAGCCCCCCTTTTCCCATTGATTTACCAAACATTTTCATCATTTTTTGCATCTCAACGAACTGTTTGAGCAGTTTGTTGATTTCCTGGACGCTGGTCCCGGAACCGTTGGCGATACGGCGTTTGCGCGAGGCATTTAAAATTTGATGTTTGCGTCGTTCCTGTTTGGTCATGGACAAAACAATGGCTTCGATTCGTTTGAATTGATCGGCTTCCCCCTCCAATGATTTGCCTTTCATGGCCTGTTTGAGGCCCGGGATCATTCCCATCAAGTCGCTCAAAGGCCCCATTTTTTTGATCTGCTGCATTTGCACCAGGAAATCTTCCAGGGTGAACGACGACGATAAAATTTTTTCCTGCATTTTCATCGTTTCGCCCAGATCCACCTTTTCCATGGCCGTTTCAACGAGGCTGACCACATCCCCCATTCCCAAGATGCGCGAGGCGACCCGGTCGGGGTGAAAAGGTTCCAAACCGGCAAGTGTTTCCCCAGTGCCTATGAATTTAATGGGCTTGCCAGTGACATGACGAATCGATAACGCAGCCCCACCACGGGCATCGCCGTCCGTTTTGCTCAAAATCACGCCGGTAATGGCGAGTCGTTCATTAAAGCTTTTGGCAATGCCCACCGCATCCTGACCGGTCATGGAATCGGCAACCAGCAAGATTTCCAGAGGGTTAACCAAATTTTTTACGTCGGCCAATTCTTGCATCAACTCTTCATCGACATGCAAGCGACCCGCCGTGTCGAGAAACAAGACATCGTGTCCACCGCGCTTGGCGGCATCCAAGGCTTCCGTGGCAATCACACGCGGGTCACCCTCTTTTCGTCCGGGAAATACATCCACCCCGGCTCCCTTGCCCACGGTCGCCAATTGTTCCATGGCTGCCGGACGATAAACGTCCAGTGAAGCCAGCAAACATTTTTTTTGATGTCTTTCCAGCAAGCGTTTGGCAAGTTTGCCCGTGGTGGTGGTTTTGCCCGAACCTTGCAAACCCACCATCATCACCACGACCGGGGGTTGGGCCGCCAGGTTTAATTGTTCATTGCGTTCCCCCATGATGGCGACCAGTTCATCATGGACCACCTTGATGACCTGTTGACCCGGGGTCAATGATTTCATCACCTTTTGCCCGGTGGCCTCTTCCCGAACCTTGCTGATGAACTCTTTGACCACCGACAAGTGGACATCGGCTTCCAGCAATGCCCGCCGAACTTCTCGCAGGGCATCTTCCATGTTTTTTTCACTCAACGACCCCTGGCCCTTCAATGTTTTGAAGACTTGGTCCAGACGCTCAGAAAGTGTATCAAACATGCTTGTCTCTCTCCTCTTAACCTGCCAAAATGCCGGAAAAATTCAACATTTCCCAAGTGTTCTTAAGTCGTCACCGGCAGGTTGCGCACGCGCCATTCGGCGATGGAACCATCATACAATCGTGCGTTTTCAAAGCCCAGATGACGCAGCAATAACCAAGTGTGGGAGGCCCGATGCGCCGTTTCGCAATAAAGAACCACCTCCCTATTTTTTTCGACGATTCCCAGGCCAGCCAAACGTTCCTCAATTTCAGTGAGGTTTTTCAAGCGCAAATCTTTTGGTCCCAGTAAACTGTCCGTCCAATCGAAATGCGCTGCTCCGGCAATATGTCCATGCGGTGCGCGCACGGTCAAACCCAGGTATTCTTTTTCCGTGCGGGTATCCAGCAGCGCCGCATCCCTGCGTCCTTCGGCAATGGCCAGAACTTCTTCGTACCCGGCCAGATGCCGGGAGTCGGGACGCCAGGGGAAATCGAGAGCCGCAACCGTGACCGCTCCGGACTCCATGGGCCGACTTTGGCTGTACCAGGTGTTCAAGCCCCCATCCAAAACGGCGCGGAACCCAGTGTGTCCCCCCATGACCAACGTCCACAAAAAGCGCGCCGCATCCAAACCACCAGTCAGGTCATAAGCCAGGACTGGCGTTGTGGGGCCAATGCCCAGACGACCCAATTCCAAAGCCAAATCTTCCGGATCGGCCAACATGCCCGGCACATCACCGCGTTTGGTGACAATCCTGGAATAAGATATATTGACCGCCCCGGGGATGTGAAAATTAGAATAGTATTTTTCACCATCCAATTGCACAATACGGAGATTTTCCTGGCCGAGAACACTTTCCAACCAATCCGGGGACACAAATCCCAGGAATGGCGGTTGCTGATGGATCAAGGTGCTTGCGTTTGTCATACATTCCTGCCGTCATAAGTTTGGGGAGTTGCCCGTTTGACGGCAGATTACACGATTGCCCCGGTCTTGTCGGGGATTTTATCCTGGATGGCTAAAAATTTTTCCAGATTGGCAAAGAACGTATCCACCAATGCCGGTTCAAACAAGGTTCCCCGGGATTTTTTTAGGAACGCTATTCCTTCTTCCCGTGACCAGGCTTTGCGATACGGTCGGTCATGGGTCAAGGCGTCAAAACAATCGATGAGGCCGACGATACGGGCGAAACGATGAATTTCTTCGCCACGCAATCCTTGCGGAT
Organism: Magnetococcales bacterium; assembly: GCA_002753515.1. Lineage (GTDB taxonomy): Bacteria > Pseudomonadota > Magnetococcia > Magnetococcales > UBA8363 > UBA8363. The sequence goes on along the minus strand of PEAK01000095.1, from coordinate 6,623 downwards.
ATCCTTTGCCATCCCATCGTTCGTGGTGCTGGTGGGCTACGGTGGCACCAATCTGCATCACCTTGCGCTGGGTTCCCTTGAGAATGTTGAATCCAGCGACGGTATGCCGGCGAACCTGCTCCTGAACGGTATCAGCCGAGGTATCCGATCCCTGAAACAGTTCGTCTTTCATCACAATCTTGCCCAGATCATGGACCACGGCACCCAGGTACAACCATTCCAGTTCTTCCCCTTCCAAACCCAGGCACACTCCCATCAGGCGTGAGCTATCCGCCACCCGCCGGACATGGCTGCCGAATTCACTGGATCTGGCCTCAATGATCTCCCCCAGAGTGATGGTCAAATCATTTTGCGAAGCGAGTATTTCCCGGTTGAGGCTCATGTTGTGAAACGCCAAACCCGCGTTGGCCAAGTAAATATCCATCAAACGCCGATCCAGATCGGAAAAAGGTTCTTCCCCCTGGAAAAAGAGCAAACTGTCCGGCTGGTTCGATTCCGCCAGCAAGGCCATGAAGCGGTTTTCCTCCACCAAAATCTTTGCGGATTGCAGCACTCTGTCAACCATGGCCCACACCGTTTCAGGGACCGAGGCCGACAACTCACACGCCACAAACGAGGCGAATGCACCGGTGCCCGCATGGATGATCCAAACACCATTCTCCTGGTGTGCGGCGAAGCCGGTAATGGGATCTCCGGTCTCTTTCCCCTCGCGTTTGAGGATGGCGCCCAAACCGTGCAACACCTTTAAAGATAACGTTTGCTGTGAACGTGGGGCGAACAGAAGTCCCGTTTCCGCAATGACGCTTTGCAGGCCGGCGTTGTTCTTATCAATGGCATCGATATCGCGGTAGGAACGTAATGCCGCCACAACGGTCGTGATCAGCCTGTTCTGGGTCAGTTCGGTTTTTTCGCGATAATCGTTGATGTCATAACGGGTAATGACTTCCAACTCGGGTGCCTGACCCGGTTGCCCAGTACGCAAAATAATACGAACTTTTTTGTTTTGCAGGACATCGCGAACATGGTCAACCACCTCCAAGCCGGCTTTTTCACTTTCCATGACCACGTCCAAAAGCATGATGGCGGTATCGGGATGTTCGCGCATCAGCGCCTGGGCATCAGCCCCCGAATAACCCGATATCATGGTCAAGCCACGATCCTGAAAACGAAAACGGCGCAATACCATCGATGTCAGATCGTGGACCCCACGGTCATCATCGATCACCATGACCTTCCAGGGTTCCTGAACGGCAATCGATGCCCCGTCATCGGATTCATCCGCTAAAAAAAGACCGATGTCGTCGTTCACCAATTTTTCCTTTTATTCAGGAAATGTTCCGTGACTTCCTGGAAAAACCAGGATAAAAAGCACCCCGCTACCGGGGGAGCTATCGCACTGGATGGTTCCTTTCAAGGATTGCGTGACCAGGTTATACACGATATGCAGTCCCAGTCCGCTGCCACCCCTTTTGCGCGCCGTGGTAAAAAATGGCTCAAAAATACGTTCTTGAACATCGTGGGTCATACCTCGCCCACTGTCCCTGTATTCCATACGTATGTTATCATCCAGCGCATCAATCTTCAATTGGATTGTCCCTGCTTCATCCACCGCAAAACCATGTTGTATCGAATTTTCTACCAGATTGGTAATAATTTGCGATAAGACCCCGGGGTATCCATCATAATTGAGATTTTCCGGGCAATCATAGGTGACGGTGATGCCCGTTTTTTTCAGTCTGGGATGCAAACTTTTAAATATTTGTCCAACATAGTCGTTCATATTGATATGCCGCCGTTCCTCACTGCTCTGATCCACAGCCACCTGTTTGAAACTGCGGATGAGTTCAGCGGCCCGTTGCAAATTATTCAACACCATTTCTGACGATTCCCGGGCATCCCGGATAAAATCGACCAAATCCCCCTTTTTCATTTTTCCCGAATCCATGAGAGACTGGAATTGCCGACATTTTGATTCCAGGAAAGAGGCTGCGGTAATGCCGATTCCCACCGGGGTGTTGATTTCGTGGGCCACCCCCGCGACCAGGCTACCCAGATAGGCCATCTTTTCCGCCTCAAACAATTTGGACTGTGTCCGTTTGACCATGACCAATGATTCCAGCAAGGATTTATTGGCCAAGGTCAATTCCTTTTCCCGCTCTTCCAAGTGACGGCGAACTTCGGCCACATCCCCGATCAACAAGCGAAATTGATCCTGCATCACCCGTAGAGGATCCCCTCCCTTGGCCAAGGTTGGCTCCGTCCCCAGCATTTGCCTGGAGGCGCTCAGCATCTCTTCGATCAAAGCTTGGGCATTTCCTGCCAAGTGCCTTATAATAAATAGAAATAACAATAACAATGCCCCCAAGCCGACTCCCAGGAAATCATAGTCATCTTCTTGTATTATCCTGATTATTTCCTCAGCACCATCCCGGGGGATCAGGATAGCAGCAACACGAGGGGACGATTCCGTTGCAACATCCGACACAAATAACGTTTGCCGCTGGATTACATAGCGTGATTGCAATGACGGGACTGTCCTGCCGTCCTGGACGAGATCCCGCTGTCCCGATGCTCGGACACTTTGGCCATCCGGGTTCAACAACACCAGAATGCTGTTGCTGGCAAGCTGCAACTGCAAAGATGAAAAGAAATCATCATCCAAGGGTGTGGCCAGCAACAAATATCCCCTATGTTCCCCGGAAGGCGTGATGATCCGGCTACCCGATACCAGGTAATCGACACCATCGATTTCCCGAATGGTTGTCTCCACAAGAGACTTGCCAGTTTTGACAGTCAGGGCAACGCTCCGAGCCAACTGATCGGGTAAGGCTTTTTTTCTTTCCTGGTAACTTTCCCGAACCACCCCGTTGGAGTCCAGAAGCAACACGAACGGGGAATAAACCAGATCGCGTACCACTTCACGAGCTGGCAGCCATGCGGGGGATTGTTCGTGGGATAACGGGGGATCGGGTACAACGTTGGCCAACGAATACCAACGGGAAGCCACATAATCCAGCAATACTTGACGTTCACTCAACAAATTGACCACCCGGCCCTGGGTACGCACGCTGGCTTCCAGAAGATTGCGGCAGATGACAACCTGTTGACGTGCTTCCTGAAGCAAAATGGCGTTGGCTGTGTGTTGCATGCCATCGTAGTGCAAACTATGAAATAAAATCCACAATACCACACTGACCGCTACCGTGATGGAAGTCACTTTCCCCACCAACGGCAGTCGATGCCAATAATTGGGAATCCCAGTATCAATCATTGTGACCGACCATCCTCATCTATGAAAAAGCCTGCCATGGGGTTACGGTCTGCCGATCAATTCATCTTCCGCAAAACGCCAACCGTTCTTACGCAACCATTCCTGGGAAACAATCTTGTATAGGGGTTTCAATATGGGAATTTGCCCTTTCAGGTGGTCGATCAACCGGTTCGCTTTGGTATTTCTGAGGTGGTCCGATTCCCAAGTGCTGACATTAACTACTTGATAGAATGGATACAAACCAGTTGCCACCGCTTGATCATCTTCAGGGGAAACGCCACCTATGTCAACGGGACGGACCAACCCTTTCGTATCAAAACGCCGTATGTTCCATAAGACTTCGTAACCAATAGCCTTTGGATCGGTGGCGATTGCGGCGATCATGTCGGGAATGGTACCCACCTCGACCAAACGCGAGGAAAATTCGTTTTCATCCGCTAAAATGGTGCGCCAATGGCCAGGACGTGTGGCGCAGTGCAGCCGGCCAACAGGACGAACCGGCTGGTCCCAGACGCCCCCCGTTCCCGCGCCAGCAAGTTGCGACCAGTTGCTGATCTTGCCAGAAAAAACACCACGTACTTCTTCTTCGGTCATGTTTTTCACCTGGTTGTCGCGATGCACCAGGATGGCCAAAGCCGCTATGCCCAATGTATGATATTTTAAACCGGGGAGTCGGTCATCAGTTGCTGGAGGACAGCAAAACCCGGCGATATCCACCTGCTTTTTGTCCAGCATCGATTCCGATGTGCCACAATTTCCCTCGCGGGTTGCTATGTGCCAACCGTTTTTTTGACCAAATTGTTGAATGACTTCGTTCAAAGCCCCATACTGGTGCTGATCCAGGGTCAGGGCCAAGTCGGCTTTTTCTGCCCAACTGGCGTGTTGGATCGACCGGGATTGCCACTCCTCTGAACGTTGAGCTGTTTTGTTGGGATCACTGAACGCCGGGGCCAAGTGACGTTCATCCGCCCCTTGGAGGGGTGATATCACCATGACCAACAACAATCCGGCGATCCAGGGTATAACCATTCCGACGTGTTGCCAACGTGCCATGGGATGATCCTCCGGTTGAAGTTTGACGCGATGCTCGACTTTCAAGGCTGCAACAGTCCCTCAAATTGTAAAGGTGACCTGCCAAGCTGGCAATTGAGGCATATCCCTATCGTATGTGCAAAAATTTTCCTTGAAAAACGGTCAGTTAAATGCCATAGATCTCTTGCACGCACTTTTTCGATGTGGAACTGTTCAGTCAATTGGCCAATTACGGTTTCCACAAGGCGTCTGGTTGCAACCAATAAACGAAATGTGCTGACTGGTCTGGAGTCCAGCATGTTGGAGCGGAGGGGAGTTTCTAACCGAACACCACATGATTCTAGCAATTCCTGACGAAGTGAAGCACTTAAGTATCCTTTATCACCAATCCACAAACCAGGAGCAGATGCCGCAAAATCCCATAGTGCTTCCCGTTCATCCACGTTGGCTGCCGTCACAGAAATTCCGGTGATGACGCCTATGCCACTGAGACGAAGGCGGCGCGAGCCAAACAACTTATGCAAAAAATCGTCTATCGCGCAGTACACGGAGATGATAAAATCCTCTGGCGTCATGGTCTGATCCTCCTATCCGGTTGTGTTTACTCAAACACAGGATAGCAGTTTGGACCCTCTGCCGCATTATCGAAAATTAGTCGAGCATCGCGTCACAAGGGAAATGCGTATGGCGTCCCTCTATTTCCATCAACGTAAACGTTCACCCCCCTCCCTGCAATGGATTATGCAGCGGTTGGCAGAGGGGGAACTGGAAGTCCTTTGCGCCGAGCTGCGATAACCTTCGCCAAATAAGGCCACGGGAGAATGCCACGTTTGCGGCAGGTCTCAATGACACTGGCAAGTAGAGCAAAGACCCGAGACCCTTGTTCTGTTCTGGTGCCATAACTCAATTTCCTCAAAATAACCCAATGACGTAGTGCCCGTTCAGCTTCGTTGTTAGTCAACGGCATATGAGGACAGGAGAGTATGCGAAAGATGGCTTCCCAATCGTTGGGAAATTCCCCAGCCAACTCACGAGTCTTTTTATGGCCCGAATTTTTGTATTGTTCGCACCACCTTCGAAACTGGTCCAGAGCATCACGATGTTTTTCTACCAAATTTTCTCCTGGACAGACCCTTGCTTGATAGATAGCCTTCATCAGAACATCAAGGATATCCAATGTCTTGGTTCCAAAAGATCGGGCTTCCTTGTTAAAACTCTCCTGGAGACCGTGCGCTTTCCGCAAAAGATGCGCCCAGCAGCGTAAACGCTCTTTAAACGTACGATAGACCTTGTAGCCATCGCTCATCATCTTGCCCGAAAACGACTCATCCAACACATTGCCGATAATTTCAGCAGAGCAATAACCTATTGCATAGTAGACGACCGTTGCCGTGGAAAAGACCCACAGCCATAGGAGGCGAGCGCGTTCCTTCCATGGTGTCTCATCCACACCCAGCAACTCTGATGAATTGAGTTCCTCTATCATTTGGTTTTCGAGCGGTTCTACGGCACGTCCAGACTCATGAACGCACTGATTTATAACTCCAACGCTCAGTTGGAGGCCAAGCCAATCGGAAAGAAGTCCTGCACACGAGGACGCGACAGCCTCATACGCATGGCCAAACTGGCAATCAAAGAAGCCAAATCAGGACCAATAAGACGCCATTCGGTCAAATCTACATTCCAATACGACAACCTCTCACTACGAGAGAGCAGCGTACTTGTCTTGTGACCACAGAAACACAGGGTGTCGCCAAATGTGTGCTTGGTGTTCGTCAATTGAATCCCAGGGTTAAGAGGGTCACCCCACAGGATGTCAATCATGTAATGGCCGTTACAGGCCACAAATTTCGCATCCTCTTCAAATTCACTTCCACAGGCAGAACAAACGTTGGCTTTATGGACTACCTCACTTGTCAACTTGAGTACCTGCGTGCGTCCAAAACCCTGAGTACCGGGTTGTTTACCAGGATTGCGAGGAGACTTTTTTTTATCTCTCCCCGTCTTGTCAGGGACATTCTTATCAAATTTTGGTGAAGTAGATACTTCCAACTTATCGGCATGACCTTTTGAGGCGTCTTCGCCATTCTTTTTCTCTTCGTAGTCATCGTCCGGAAAACCCGCAAGGCCACCAGTATCCCAAGGCTTCCTGCTGCTCGGTGGACAAGAACTATTGTTCGGCGTCTAGTTTAAGACGATCCCGTGCCTCTTTTAGATCGTGACATAACCGTTTGGCCACTTCCTTAACAGAGCCTAACGACGACAGCGATTCGATATACTCGTCGTCGATTTGCAGAAGATCGTGATCGCTCAACAGCAT
>PEAK01000094.1 GCA_002753515.1 Magnetococcales bacterium | reverse complement strand
TGAGGTAGTCCGTCAACTGGAAGAGCGTCACAGAAAGCGCCAGATCTCAATTGATTTAGCCTATATTAAACAAAGAGTTACACAGGAATCTGCATCTGGTTAATGAATGTGACAAAGTAGTACTACTAAACCTAGCCAACTACGCAAAAACTCCTCAAGTCGCACCATTTCAAGAACGGTCACAAGCTGTTTTTGCTTTTTGGTAAGTGAGCCAATTTCCTCCTCCAGCCAAGGAAACAAATTTCCCTGGATTGTCAGCCAGTACATAGATAAAGTGTCTCGTAGTGACATCGCCATTTGCCCTTCCCTCTGATCGTTTATCGTAACCCAATTATACGGGGAAAGGCCTGGAATTGCTCGGAAAAATTCTATCAAATCCAAAAATACGGCGTTTTTCTGGAGTTTTGCAAGACCCTCGAACCTCATGATTTGTCAAGTCTATCTCCAAAGGGGGGGGGGACTGAAAGGTTACACCACGATAGCATGAGCGATTTGGTACCGGCGCCATGATATTGCACCCCTACGGCGAAGCCGTTTCGTCCAACTCCGTCCAACTCCGTCCAACTCTGTCCGGCAACTTCGGCAACGGAAAAATCGTATACCGTCAACTCCATAACGACACCGAACTGTCACATTCCCCAAGCCGGTCACGCCATAGGCATCACACTCCGGGTTTACGCAAACGGCATCGTAGGCAATCTCACCAGTGGCCATAGCTCTCTCCAAGTTGCGTTAACGAGGAAGCCTTTGTACCACAACGGTTTGATTAATGAAACCATAGAAGGCCACCAAGGAATTCAGGGGCCAGTCACATGAACGAAGCCTTCCCAAAGAAATTCTTTGATGCACTTGGTCTCGTTTCGTTGCTGGATCAACTGCGACGGCTTCAAGGTGTTACATGAACCGCCGAGTACGGAACCGTACGCACGGTGGTTTGGGAGGACGGCGGGGGAGACCACGCCTCCTACCCGATCCCGAAGGGCATCATGTTCGCTGCCAACACCCTGTATCTTTTCCTTTGACTTTTTGCCCCAAGGGCAACACAATGAAGCACATTAGTGTAAATACAATGGGTAATCCCCCGGCTCTGCCGGGGTAACAGTTTGACATTTCAGGGGGTTCACCGAGACACTCCAACACCGTGAGCCGCCAAGCACACGATAGAGGAGAATCCCGATGGACGAAGCACAGAGCCTACACCACTCCAGATGGGAGTGCAAATACCATGTGGTGTTCACTCCGTAGGGACGCCGCGAAGTTCTGTATACGCAGTTGTGGCGTGTCTCGGGAGAAGTGTTCCGAAGTTTGGTGCCGCATAAGGTGAGCAGTGTAGCGGAGGGGCACTATGATGCCCGAACATGTTCCTATGTTGATCTCGATTCCTCCGAAGTATGCGGTTTCTCAGGTTGTCGGGTACATCAAAGGCAAGATGTCATTCATCATGGCACAGACGTACGGTGAGCAGTAAGACGTACGGTGAGCAGTAAGACGTACGGTGAGCAGTAAGAGGAATTTTTCAGGGCCGCATTTCTGGGCGCGAGGCTATTACGTTTCAACGGTGGGAAGGGATGAGGCGGTCATTCGAGCCCACATCCGCCATCAAGGGGCAGGGGACCATCGAATGGACCAGTTGGATTTGAACTTCTGACACCTGTTTGCCGCCTTTGGGCGGCTCAGAATATGGGGCCGCGTTAGCGCCCCCATATAGCCGCTTTGAGCGGCTCACAAAATAAAAGCCCTTGGTCTTGCCGGGGGATACTTGCTCACTCTGTTGGGTCTCAATGGGGGGAGAGGGAGTTCGTTAGCAGTGGTCAGAGTCGCTGATTTTATCGCCAAACGGCTTGTTGAAGCCGGCATCCGCCACATATTTATGGTGACCGGCGGCGGTGCAATGCATTTGAATGATGCCTTCGGACGCAATCCCGACCTGCAATGTATATTTTGTCATCATGAACAAGCCTGTTCCATTGCCGCCGATGGTTACTTCCGTGCTTCCGACCGGATGGCCGTGGTTAACGTTACCACAGGACCGGGAGGCACCAATGCTATCACCGGGGTCTACGGTGCCTGGACCGATTCCATCCCGATACTGGTCGTATCCGGGCAGGTGAAATACGAAACATATGTTGGAAAATATGACACCAACTTGCGACAACTGGGTGATCAGGAGATCAACATTATTTCCTTGGTAAGGCACATCACCAAATACAGCGAGGTCGTCAGCGATCCTACCACGATTCGTCATCATCTCGAAAAGGCGCTCCATTTGGCCCTTTCCGGTCGACCTGGTCCGGTCTGGCTGGATGTGCCCATTGATGTGCAGGGTGCGATGGTAGATGAGACGCGGCTGGCAGTGTTCACCCCGGAGCCACCCTTCGATACCACCGAATCCCTGAACCGTAGTCTTGATGAACTGCTGGCTAGGCTCGCCACCGCACATGCACCCGTCATAATGTTGGGGTCGGGCATCGCCGTGTCGCAAACCCGTACCGAGGCAATCCACTTGGCGGACCGCCTGGGGATCCCGGTGGTGACCGCCTGGAATGCCCACTACCTCATCGAAGACGATTACCCCTATTATGTCGGGCGGCCCGGAACCGTTGGCGACCGTGCGGGTAACATGGCGGTCCAGAACGCCGATCTGCTCCTGGTGCTAGGGTGCCGCTTGAATATCCGTCAAGTCAGCTACAATTGGTCGAGCTTTGCTGATCGGGCTTTTCAGGTGATGGTTGACATCGACCCGGAAGAACTGAACAAACCGACCTTGCGTATCGACTTGAAGATCCAGGCCGATTTGCGGGATTTTTTTTGCCGGATCGCAAAACGCTCGCTGCCGCACTCCCTGGAGTGGCCTCACTGGCTGGCGTGGTGCCGCGAACGCCGCGCACGCTATGCTGTGGTCAAGCCGGACTATTACCACGATGAGCCAATCAATCCTTATGTTTTCTTGCGGGAGTTGTCAGATCGACTGGAAGAAGGAGCGGTGACCGTCTGCGGCAATGGGTCGGCCTGCGTGATCTCATTCCAGTCGTTCATCATCCGGAAGAATCAAAGGTTGTTCACTAATTCCGGCTGCGCAGCCATGGGCTACGACCTTCCAGCGGCCATCGGCGCCAGCTTGGCCCTGGGAAAGCGCAGGATCGTCTGCTTGGCCGGAGACGGCAGCCTCATGATGAATTTCCAGGAGTTGCAGACATTGGTGGCATATAATTTGCCTATCTGTCTCTTCATCATCAATAATGACGGCTACCTATCTATCGCCCAGACTCAGCATGCTTATTTTCCGGACTCATTGACGGGCTTCAATCCGGCAACCGGCGTCACATTCCCGGATTTCGGCAAGATCTCCGAGGCATTCGGTTTGCCTTTCCGACGTATCCGCAATCTGGATGCTTTCAGGGACGGCCTGGACACCATGTTGAACGGTCAGGGGCCTGTGGTATGTGAGGTGATCGTAAACAAGGACCAGCCTTTCAGCCCAAAGCTGGCCTCGCGCAAACGGGAGGACGGTACTATGGTCTCACCGCGTCTTGAGGAGATGTTCCCGTTTTTGCCGGAGGACGAGATGCGATTGAATGTCTATCCTGTCTATTGTGATTAGTAATTTCCTTTTCCTTGAAGGAGCAATCGATGAACGAGTTGGAACATGAGATGGTGGACCTCCTGACGGAGTTGCGTGACCGTTTCGGGGTGTATGAGATCAAGGCCGAATTCGAGGCAGAAGGGAGCCGCATGGAGGAGATGATGCGGCTAAAGGAGGTCATTGGCAAGGCCGGTTTGCCCCTGATCCTCAAGATTGGCGGTGTCGAGGCGGTGACAGACGTTTACAACGCCCTCTCTCTGGGCGTCAAGGGAATAATCGCCCCCATGGCGGAAACACCTTATTCTGTATCGAAATTTCTCAATTTGATCGACCACTACATCGCTCCGGACAATGCGAAAGACATTGAGTTCGCCATCAACCTGGAGACCATAACAGCCTACCACAACCTGGATGCCATACTGTCCTGTCCCGGCTTCGACAGGTTGGCTGGCATCACGGTTGGAAGGGTGGACATGGTAGGCTCCATGGGGTTGAGTCGTGCCGCCATCAATACCTCCGAGGAACTGTTCGGGATCTGCCGCGACATCTTCTCCAAGGCCAGGGCGCGCGGTTTGAAGACCGCATTGGGAGGCGGCATCGAAAAGGAGGCGTTGCCAATCATTGAGCGGTTGAACGCCGAGGGATTACTCGACAAGTACGAAACCCGCAAGATCGTTTTTCGTGCCGAGTCCGCCAAGTTGGGCGAAATAGCCATTCTCAAGGCGGTCAAGTTTGAGCTGCAGTGGTTGAAAAGCAAACGCAGATATTATTCCGGCATCCGTTCCGAGGATGAAAAGCGTATTGCCATGCTGGAAAGACGAGTGGCGGGTTTGTAATGGAATATATTTCTATTATTGGATGGGACTAAATCGATGGATGAGACAACTGGTAACATCCAGGCCGTTATACAGGCCAGAGTCAACTCTTCGGAGAAGGTGGCACTGGAAGACGTGGTTCCCTTGCGCACTCCTTTTTCCGCGCACATAGATGTCAGCAGTGTGTGTAACTTCAAGTGCAGCTTTTGCTTCCAGGCTGACACCGAAAGGATAAAGGCGGTCAACTTGAAGCGAGGAATGATGTCGGTAGAGTTGTTCAAAAGGATCGTCGATGACTTGAAGCAGTTTCCAGATCGTTTCAAAAAGGTGAAGATCGGCAATCATGGAGAGCCTACCTTGCATCCCAATCTTCCGGAGATGATCGCCTATCTGCGGGATGCCGGGGTAACCGACACTATCGAACTCTTCACCAACGGTTCGAAGCTAGAACCCGTGTTGAACCAAAAACTGATTGGTGCCGGCATCAACCGCATCAACATCTCCTTGGAGGGATTGGACAGCGAAACTTATGAGCGTGTGGCTGGTGTCAAGCAGGATATGAATGCCATGGTGGAAGGGATTCGGCATCTGTACTCCATTCGTTGCGAGTGTCGCATTTATGTCAAGATCGCCAACTATATAGGAATGCTGGACCGGAATGATTCCACCATCCTGGTTCTGTCGGAAGAGGACCGCACCAGATTCTTTAGCAGATTTGGCAATATTTGTGACGAAATCTACGTGGAAAACGTAGTTCCGCAGTGGGCTAGAACCCAGTACGATAAGCAGAATGAAGTTGGTATCACCGGTATGTATGGTCAGAAAATCCGCAACTACAAGCAGATTTGCCCGTTCATTTTCATGTATCTCCATTTCAACTGGGACGGGTCCACAAGCCCGTGTACCCTGGATTGGGCCAAGCGGGTGTTGATCGGCAATGTAAAGGAGGTTTCGGTGACGGAGATCTGGAATGGAGAGCGGCTGCGTCTATTGCAGGTCGCTCAGATGGATTTCCAGCGACACCGGATCGATTTTTGTAATGACTGTAATGCCCCCATGGTGTGTTGCAACGAGGACTTGGACGGTCACGTTGCGGCCATCCGGTCGCGCATGGGGCAGCGAAGCGAGACCGGGAATATAAATAACCCGTGGCTGGAAACGTAAGGAGCCAACATGACGATCCAGCGTATGCTCATCACCGGCACCTCTGGTTTCGTGGGACGCAACCTCAAGGAGTATTTCCAAGGTCGCGTGCCGCATCTGTATTGTCCTAACCGGGCCACCTTAAACCTGTTGGATTCGGACGCAGTACTGGCTTGTCTTGCGGAACAGTACTTTGATGTCGTGATTCATTGCGGTGTCACTCTGGGCTCGGTTGAGGAGAATCTGAAGATGTACTTCAACCTGGAGAGGGGATCGGAACGGTTCGGGCGCATGATCTGCATCGGTTCCGGGGCGGAATATGATATGCGCAATTATCTTCCCGGGATGAAAGAGGAATATTTCCGTTCCTGCATTCCGATGGATATTTACGGCTTTTCCAAGTATGTTATTGCTAACGACATTGAAAACCGCCCTAGAAATATTTACAATCTACGGGTTTTCGGTATCTTTGGGCCATACGAAAACTACAAGCGTCGTTTCATCTCCAACAATATCTGTCGGGTTTTGTGTGGGCTGGATCTGTCGGTCGTACGCAATATGCGCTTCGATTTTCTCTGGATTGCAGATTTCATCGCCATGTTGGAGCTTTTTCTGGAAGGCCAGCCCCTCTGGCGTAGCTACAATATTTGCAGCGGCCAGAGTCCAGATTTGGTTTCGATCCTCCATCTCATTCGCGAGGTACATGGCCGGGATGTCCCGGTCACCATTCATGAGGAGGGGTTCAAACAAGAATACAGCGGTGACAACAGCCGTTTCCTGCAGGAGTTTGGCTGGAATCGCTATACCGATCTGAAACGGTCCATTGCCGATCTGTACGACTGGTACAGGAATTCCAGTGGCCTGACTTTCCATTCCGAGATGTTCCAGTGATGCGGCGAACGACCATGCAATCATTTTCGGAAAAGTTGATCGTGGAGGTCTCTGGACGTCCACTCCTGGTTTGGGGTGCCCGGATGACCGGAATGGGCTTTTTACGTTTCGCTCGCAGACATCGCTTTGAGGTATTGGGTTTCATCGACTCCGACCCCTCCCTGTGTGGCCGTAAGGTGAATGGAATACCGGTCTATCCCCCTGCGGAAATCTCTGTCCTGCGGGCTTCTAATCCTGCTCTGAAGATTGTCGTCGCTGTGGCCCTCAAGGAGGATGAAATTGTGAGTTCCTTGCGAGAGATGGGTTGCGATGCCAGCGACTGGACTCTTTTTACCCGGTATGTCGAGAATTACTATACCATCGACATCGTAGGCACCTGCAATTTGAAGTGTCTCTCCTGTGCGTATGTGATGGACTACGACAATGTCAAGGGAGTTATGCTGCTGGACGATTTCCGGCAGGTGCTTGCCAAGATTCTCGGCGAGGTGGATATCGTAAGCCATGTCAGTCTTTACAGCTGGGGAGAGCCATTGCTGCATCCGGATCTGGATGTCATCATAGGGCTGTTGCATGATGCCGGGATTGCAGTTGCGGTTTCCTCCAACCTTTCCTTCAAGAACGAACGACCGATTCTGAAGATGGTACGAGCCGCGCCGGAGTACCTCAAAATTTCGGTCTCCGGGTTCGAACCGGAGGTGTACGATGTTACCCATTCCGGTGGTGATATCGAACTGGTCAAGGCCAATCTGGTGAAGTTGCGTCGCTGGATGGATGAATTCGGGACAGAAACCTTCGTCGATGTCAATTATCATCTTTACAGAAATAATAATGGCACAAATCTGAAGAATATGGGTGATTTTTGCCGCAATCTTGGCTTCAATTTTTCTACTTCTTATGCCCTGGTGATGCCACTCGAACGGGTGCTGGCCTATTGCGATGGCAATCCGGATCCCAAGACTCTTGCGTTGCACGATCTGCTCCTGGTGGGTATCGACGAGGGCCGGGAAGCCAGCAAGGAGTTCCGGAATCAGCCCTGCCGTTATCTCACCAACCAGGTCAACATCGACTGGGATCGAAGCGTTGCGTTGTGTTGCGTCTGCTTCGAGAAGCCGAATTCGATCATTGCCGATGACTATCTGACCATCGGTCTAGAGGAACTCAATGCCCGAAAGCTACGGCATCCCATGTGTGCCAAATGTTACTTTTATGGCCTGCCGGCGTACAATCTTGGTTTCAACCAGAAAGAGTGGCAACGCATCGCCAGCCTTAAGCCAAGTACCGATCGGCACGGTGGATGAACGCACTCTTCCAGGAGACTCGCCTGTTTGCCTTCGATTTGGACGGGACATTGTACTGCGGTGCGCAGGTGGTTGCGGGGGCGTTGGAGACCGTGGCGCTCCTGCAAGAGCAGTTCCGGGTGGTATATTTCACCAACAACTCCACCCGTTCCCGCAAGGCGATTCATGCTAAACTGCAACAGATGGGTTTTGTCTGTTCCCAGTCAGAGGTATATACCTCTGCCTATTTCACTGCCCGATATCTGCAAAGAACGGGGATGGAGCGGGTGTACGTTATTGGTTCCCGCGAATTGACGGAGGAGATCGAGGAACAGGGGGTGGAATGTACCGTGGAGAGCAGGGCAGACGCCCTGGTCGTGGGTCTTGATGTAACGTTTAACTATCAGAAAATTGCCGATGGATTGACTGTCTTGCGTAGGGGGGGACGGTTCGTTGCTTGCAACGAAGATTGCTCCTATCCGGTTGAGGATGGTAGGATTATGCCGGGATGTGGCGCTATGGTCGGATCTCTGCGCGGCGCATCGGGACGGGAACCAGACGTGGTAATCGGCAAACCCAACACTTACATGTTGCGAGAGATGGTGTGCGATCAAGACTTGGCGATCCATCAGGTAGCCGTGGTGGGAGACTCGTTGGAAAGCGATGTGCGGATGGCACTCAACGTTGCCTGCCCGGCCGTATGGCTGCATGCGGAGGCGAGCAAAGAGATGTTTGGGGTGGTTCGGGTGGCGGATCATGGAGAGTTGGCACGGCTCTTCCGGGGTTGAAAGGGGTGGTGGGTGGAGAACGATGAACTGAACCAAGCTATTGCGGTCCTGGACCGTCATGTCCCTTATCCGTCAGCGGGGCTGCCTGATCCAATGTTCTATTTTATCAGCCGCATGACCCCTCTGATTAATGTGGACCTGCTGATCAAGGATGAAGGAAACCGTACCCTTCTCGCTTGGCGGGATGACCGTTTCTCCGGGCGGGGATGGCACCTACCGGGGGGGATCATTCGTTTCCAGGAACGAATGGAGACCCGTCTGCACAAAGTGATAGAGAGCGAAATCGGGACCACTGGGGTAACTTTTGATCCTACACCCATTGCCTTCAACGAGATCATCATTCCTGGATACCGCGACAGGGGCCATTTTATTTCCCTGCTTTATCGGTGTTACCTCCATGCCTCATTTGTACCCGCCAATGACGGCCTGCTTCCCACCTCTCCCGGTTTTCTGCGCTGGTATGCCACTTGCCCGGAGAATCTGCTTGGATTTCATGATATCTATCGTCAATTCCTTTAAGGCAGGGAGAATCGTATGTCTGCCAATTGCCGTCTCTGTCAGGGAGACCTTTTTGCAGAACCGGTAATCGAGTTACCGGGAATGCCCAAAGCTGCCCAGTTTTATCCCATGGTCGAGGAGTTTCGGGATGATTCTGGGATCACTTTGTGTATCTTCCGTTGTGTTCAGTGCGGATTAATCCAATTGAACCAGGAACCGGTGTCCTATTACAAAGAGGTGATCACCGCCGCATCTCTTTCACCCAAGGCGCGTGATGCCCGCCTGCGAGAGATGCGGGAGTTCGTGGCCGCTCATGACCTGATTGGTAAATCCATCCTGGAGTTGGGTAGCGGCAATGGCGGCATGCTGGACGTGATGAATGAAGCTGGGATGGTCGCGACAGGCCTGGAGGCGTCTGCGGGGTCGGTTCGGACAGGGCAGGAATTAGGCAGAAGGATGATCGCCGGCTACCTGAACGATTTCGATCGTTTGCCCGGTGCGCCTTATGATGCCTTTATCACACTCAATTTTCTAGAACATGTGCCGGAACTTGATCGGATGATCCAAAAGATTTACAGCAATACCGCTGCCGGGGCGGTAGGATTCGTGACGGTTCCCAACTTGGAGTACCTGTTGGCTTCCCGTTGTTATTATGAATTCGTTGCCGATCACGTTTCCTACTTCACCACGGCAACTTTGCGTTTTGCCTTTGAGAAGAACGGGTTCGAGGTCTTGGACTGTCACACCATCAACAATGACAATGATATCCTGGCCATCGTGCGCAAGCGTCAGCCACTCTCCCTGGCTGGCCAGTATCGGGAAGTGGAGGAGTTGATCGGGGAACTGAGGCGGATCGTAGGGCGTTACCAAGCGGAAAATCGGAAGGTGGCGGTATGGGGCGCCGGACACCGAACCTTGGCGTTGCTGGCCCTGGCCAACCTGACCCAGATAGAGTTCGTGATTGATTCCGCACCCTTCAAACAAGGGCGATTCACACCTGTATTGCACAAACTCATCGTGGCCCCGTCTACCCTACTCTCTGCCGGGGTCGGCTTGGTCCTGGTGATGGTCCCCGGCATCTATCCCGCAGAGGTTTTGAACACCATTCAGACTATGAAACTGGACCTGGACGTTGCGATATTGCGCGGCAACCGGATCGACTTTATAACCGGCAAATAAATCTCCCAAGCACTACTGGGAAGGGGTATCCCCCTTCCCAGACCCATCTTTTTATTTACCCTTGCTGCGCGCCCATTTCTCCAGGGTGGGCTGGGTGACTAGGCAGATTCCCCCTTCGGTGCGGTAGAACCATTTGGCATCTTCCACCGGATCCTCCCCCACGACCAAGCCGTCGGGAATTTTGCAATCCTTGGCCACCACCACCTTTTTCAGGATGCAGTGCCGTCCGATATCGGTCCTGGGCAGGATGACCGAATCTTCCACCAATCCGTAGGAGTTGACCCGGCAATCGCTGAACAACAATGACCGGCGCACCGTGGAGCCGGAAACGACGCAACCACTGGAAACCACGGCATCCAGGCCCATACCACGGCGGTCGCTGTCATCGAAGACAAATTTAGCGGCGGGACGTTGCACCTGGTAGGTCCAGATGCTCCAGGATGGGTCATACAGATTGAGGGCCGGGGTGACATGGGTCAGATCGATATTGGCTTCCCAGTAGGCGTCTACCGTGCCGACATCTCGCCAATAATTTTCCACATCGGCCGATTCCCGGACACAACTCCGGGAAAAACGACTGGCCTGGACGTGATAGCCGTTCTTGACCATGTACGGCAGGATATCTTTGCCGAAGTCATGACTGGAATCAGAGAGCGCATTATCGCGAAGCAATTGTTCGCGAAGTGTCTTGGCGTTGAAGATGTAGATGCCCATGCTGGCGAGGGCTTGATCGGGCTTATCGGGTATGGGTGCGGGATTTCTCGGCTTTTCGGTGAAGCTGATGATGCGATCCTTGGCGTCCACCCCCATGACCCCGAACTCTTTGGCCGCTTCCAGGCTGGTTTCGACACAGGCTACCGAAATATCGGCACCACATTCGATATGGTCTTCCAGCATGATGGAATAATCTTGTTTGTAGATGTGATCGCCGCCCAGAATGAGGACGTAATCCGCTTTTTGATTGTCGATGAGGTCCAGGTTTTGGAAGACGGCATCAGCGGTTCCTTCGTACCAGGATTGGGTATCGGACTGTTGTGCCGGCCATACCTGGATGAACTCATTGAGTTCGGAACGGAAAAACCCCCAGCCGCGTTGCACATGTTGAATGAGGTTGTGCGAGCGGTATTGCGTAGCGACCCCAACCCGGCGAATCCCTGAGTTGACACAATTGGAGAGGGGAAAATCGATCAGGCGATATTTACCCCCGAAATGGACTGCGGGTTTGGCTTCGTTGTCGGTTAAATCCTTGAGTCGCGTCCCCCGCCCTCCGGCCAACACCAGGGCAAGGGTTTTTCTCAAAGCATCGTTGATATGGGGTTTGTCATGTTTCGCTGGCATATCCGGGTACTTTCCTGAAGTTCGGAGGTTCGACGACGGGTAACAGTCCTTTTCAAGGGAGCGGCCAAGAGGTCCACCAGGGCCGGCAAACCTTGGAGTCTGAAGTTTACTTAAGCCGCTGTTGAGGCTTCAGGGTTGGTATAACACAAGCGGAGTGTCAACGCTACTGAAACCAACACTTATAAGTTGGAAATTGTGGAGACAAACTGGTCGATGGCACGAAAATAGACGTCCATTCCCTGAAGCATTAAATCGTTATGCCCCGCGTGGGGGATCTTGACCAGTCGCTTGGTACTGGAAGGGGAGGTATCGAACAGGTCTTGGCTGTCGGAGACAGGGATGAGATCATCACTTTGTCCATGAATCAGGAGGACGGGTGTTTGGATGGAACGCATTTTTTCCAGGCTTTTGAATCCCATGGATTCGGAGGTACCTTGCAGTGACAAGCCGCTGAGGCGTTCGATGAGGGCGATGGTATGGGCAAAGGCGCTTTCCAGGATGAATCCCTGTATTTTTTCCGGTCGGCGGTAGGCGATTTCGATGGCGGCGGCACTACCCATGGAACGCCCCATGACGAACAGATTGGTAACCCCCGGGAGATGGGGTGTGACGGCGGCGGGGAGTTGTTCGACAACGGCAACGGCATCATGGAGCAGTGCGGTTCCGGAAGGTTCGCCGTTACTGATGCCGTAGCCGCGAAAGTCCACGACCAGGAAGTGGATGCCCATGCGGGTGTAGAGTTGGGAGATATCGTCATAATCGGCGGCGATTTCCCCGTTGCCATGCCAGTAGAGCAGGAGGGGTCCTGGTGCTGCGGATGCGGGATACAGGCGTCCCCCCAGGGACACATTGCGCTCCACGGTGAACCGCAGTTCGATGGCATCCGATGATGGGGCGTAGCCTTCTTCGCCCCGGGGATGGAACAAAATATGGCAAACCTGGGGGTGATCGATCAAGGATTGGCTGTCCATGGGGCGGCTCCTGGCCTGGGCACCGGTTGGTAACGAAAACAAGTGCTGTTCATACTCACTCAATCGCCAACGAATGGCAACAAAGATTTTCCGGTTCCCCCCCTGGCGACAGGATCGCGATACCTTGATAAAGTTATTGTTTTCATTATGAAACGCCCTGTGGCGTTTTGGGCATAATATCCCCCGCTCCCCGGGTGCAACGAATTAGGCTCGCGGAAAAAATAAAATATCCCATTCCCCCTGGCCAATATTCCCTGAATTTGTTAAAATTTTTCCAATTATTCATCAACGGAGAAATGCTTGGTGGCCTACCATAGTTTCATTAATTCTTGTAGCCTGATCGTCACCCGGTTTCAAGAAGTTGGTAGCTCAGCAGCTCCATTATACTCCAGGCGTGGTCCGTCAACCCAGCCGCCATG
>PEAK01000093.1 GCA_002753515.1 Magnetococcales bacterium | reverse complement strand
GTCTCGTGTCATTGCTGAATCAACTGCAACGGCTTCAAGGTGCACCATGAACCGCCGTGTACGGAACCGTATGCACGGTGGTGTGGGAGGACGGCGGGGGAGACTCCGCCTCCTACCCGATTCTTCATATAAGAATATCTGTGGTATTGGTATCCCTATAATGATGGACTCAATGAGCTTAGATGCTCTTTTTATATCCCATACATAATTTCTTTGAAATCCCGGAATTTTTACGACACCTGAAGCTATAAAATCATTTAGAGTTCTTATATTGAAATCATTTGGAGATGCCGAGATTTCATATTCACTAAAGCTGATATCTCCTTCGCTGGAATCCTCTTCAGGATCGGTCCAGTTAGTTTTTTGATCTGTTTGTTCTTCACGGTTCAAAATAGTCATCTATTTTCCTAATCTAATTATATCGTTATCGGGATAATAATTATCACAAACAGAAATACCCAAAAAATATCCTATGGAGAGAAAAAATAAATTAGATCGATGGATGGTTCTCACGGTGAAAGTTGGTGAGGTGGTATCGATCATATTGTATATTTAATATATTGGAAAATAATAAAACTATCTGATATCTATTTAGACGATACCAAACGCTTCGATGCCGGTCAACAGGTGATGACCGTGATGCTGGGTGGAGAGTGGTTGCCGTCCAGGAGAAAAAGCCCAGGCCTTCCCCCGTGGTGGCGTGCAAATAGCGTTCAGTTCCAATAAGGGCTCAGTTTGGCGTCTTTTCTTGATCAGTATGGCACAGAGGAGCAGTGCCGAGATGCGGTCTACAAGATGCGGTGGCCCCGAGGTTACCAATGTCCGGAATGCGGCGGAGAAAAATACAGCGAAATCAGAACGCGCAAGCTGTTTCAGTGTAGTCGATGCCGGCATCAGACATCGCTGACGGCAGGAACTATTTTTCAGGGAACAAAGCTGTCTCTACGTAAGTGGTTTCTGGCTATGTACTTTTTAACCCAAGGGAAATCCGGGATTTCATCGATTGCCTTGTCCTGTCATACAGGTGTTTCCCAAAACACGGCCTGGAGTGTCAAACACAAACTAATGCAGGTGATGCTTGAGCGTGAGGAAAAGAAACAGCTTTCTGGTCGGATCGAAGTGGATGATGCCTATTGGGGAGGTGAAGGATCTGGAGGAAAGCGAGGACGAGGTGCCCCAGCCAAAACACCTTTTCTCGCGGCGGTGGAAACGACCATGAAGGGAGAACCGATTCGGATGAAGTTGAATAAAATCAATTTGTTCTGTAAACGGACAGTTCTTCGATGGAGTCGATCCCAAATCGCTCCAGACAGTTTTGTGCTTTCCGATGGATTACGTTGTTTCAATGGCTTGGCAGAAGCAGGTTGCCTTCATCTGGCCATCAATACGGAGCCTGGAAGAAAAGGGGTCCAACATCCGGCGTTTCGGCGGGTCAACACCATGTTGGGCAATATCAAAACAGCTATGGCGGGCACCTATCATTCGATCAGCGGGGAACATTTGCCACGCTATCTGGCGACATTCCTGTACAGATTCAACAGGCGATTCAATCTGGCAGAGATGATACCGCGCCTGCTTTATGTGGCGGTCAGGACGCCTCCTATGCCGGGGAGACTCTTAAAGCTGGCTGAGACTCATTGGTAATCAGGTTGGCTTTTGGTCGAAGTTCTGCCACCCCTCGACCAAGGCAATATTCCTTGTCAGACCAATTCCGGTCACCAATGGTCGCCCGGATACAAAGAATGACATCCCCAGGCTGAGAAATCTTTGAGGGAGCGGTTGTGAGCTTTGTTGGCTCTGGGGAGAGTTCACCAAAATCTCCAGCGCCAGCAATCAAAGGAACCCATTCATCCTGGGAATAGGACGTCCCTTTGGGGGCTTGCCCCATATCAATTCTGCATACTTCCGCCAATGGGAATGTGTTCATCCCACCATCCCCCGCAGCTCTTCCAAATCCGCCAGGATCTCCCGCTCCAGGTCCATTATTCCCCTCCGAATGGGTTGAGGATGGTCAGAACGCCCTCAATCACCTGCCCGTGTTGCATGTCTTCCGTGTAGAGAGTGGTTCAGTTCATGGCGATGGTGGCGGAGACAACCAGGCTGTCAAAGTAGCTAAAGCCATACCGCGCGGAGAGCGACAGGGCGCGTTGGATGTCGGCGAGAGCGACCTTGTGAATGGATCGTCCCGTTGTGACATCCTGAATGGCTGCGGCAACGGAGGCATGGGGTAGCAGGAATTTCCGGATCAGCACATTGGCCAACTCGTTCAGGTTCTGAGTGCTGCAACAGGCGCCGGGCCGTTGCAACAGGTCACGAGCGCACTGACGCTTTTCCGGCTCCGTCCCGGAAAAGGCATAGACCAGCACATTGGTGTCCAGAAACAGTTCACCTGGCATTGGCCTGTTCCCGGTCGAAATGCCATCCCCGAGTATCGAGAACGGGAACCTCAGCTTCTCCCCTTTCCGTTTCCTGGACCGTTTGCCCGACCGCATGCCGTTGCTCCAGGGACAAGACAAAATCCAGCACCCGGTCCGCCAGATCCTCGGGCAACCTTTTGACTTCGGCATAAATGCGTTCGGCGGTGGTCATGGGGCATGCTCCTTTTCCAACAGTGTTTTCAACTCGTTCAGATCCTGCATAATATCATGCTCCAGGTCCATCATCCGGTCCAGGATCTCCCCAGGCGGGACGGATTGCTCCTCTTTGTAAATCGTCTCCTTGTTACGATTGATAGACAGATCATATTTGCCATCGCCACGAATCTCAGCCACGGGGACGCAAAACGCCTTGGCGGTGCGATCGGTGAGTTTTTTCTGATCGTGGGTTTTCCACTGTTTCGACTGTTTCAGCAGGTCCGGCAGGTCGTTGGCCTCCACCGGCTGGCGTTTGTCATCGAGGGAAAAATCGTCCGCCTGAACATCATGGAAAAAAACCGGATCGGTTTTGCCACCCTTGGTGAAGATTAGGGTGTGTAACTTCTTGAGAGTTGCCTTGGCTGTTATCTTTCCTTGAAGGCTTCCTGAACGGTTTTGCTGATGGGGTGCAGGAGTGTGGCCAATACCGAGCGGCTACCCAGGGTGATATCCACCTGCGCCAACATGCCGGGCAGGATGCGATACGTGCCCGGAGTATCGCCGACATAATCTTTGGTCAAGGAGACAATCCCTTTATAATAAGGTGGCCCCCCTTCCTGGGTCAGGGTACTGGGTGAGATGTCGGTAATATTTCCATCGAGGGCACCGAAGCGGGAAAAGTCGTAGCTGCTCAGTTTCACCATGACCTCCTGTCCTTTGGCGATCCGTCCCACTTCCTGGGGGGGAATGCGGACCTCAACCTGCAAGTGATCATTGGTGGGAACGATTTGCGCCAGGATTTCCCCGGGTTGCACGACAACACCAACGGTTTGCACCTTGAGTTCCTGGACGATGCCGCGTACCGGACAGAGAACCTCCAGGCGTTTGACCTGGTCGTCAATGCGCGTCAGGGAGTCGCGAACTTGTGAGAGTTCATTCATGGTGACAGCCAGATCGGTACCCGCTTCATGTCGGGCATCGGAGATCAACTTGTTGCGGCGTTGTTCGGTTTCGGTGATGGCACCCTGAATGTTGGCGATTTGTTTTTGCAAACGATCCACCTCGCCCTGGGCGATGACATGGGCGCGTTTGGTTTCCAGATAGATAACCCGGGAAATAGCCTTGTTTTCCATGAGTTCCTGGCGAATCGCCAGCAGGGATCCGGTGACGCTCTTTTGCTGTTTGGCAACCTCAAGGGTGCTTTGCACCTCTTGCAGATCAAGACGACGTTGGGTGATCTGCGCATCCAGGACCGCCAGATTGGAGGTCAAGGATTGGGATTTGTGTCGATAATTGGTTTCCTGGGCAGCGGCCAGGGCCGCGAATCGCGGGCGGAGTTCGGAAAAATCAGGGGTGGTCCCGGTTTCCAGGGCGCGCAGACGAATGGCATTGGCCTTGAGGGAGGCGATTTTCAACTCGATTTGTTCCTGTTCCGGTTTGCTTTGGTTTTGGTCCAGGCGGAATAACACTTGGTTTTGTTCCACCAGTTCGCTTTCGTGAACCAGAAGCTCCGCCACAATTCCCCCTTCCATGTGTTGTACCGCATGCACGGAACCGCTGGGCATGATCTGTCCCTGGACATGGGAGACATCTTTCAGGTCTGCCAACAAGGACCAGATCAAAAGGGGTAGAAACACCACCAGGATGATACGCCACGTTTCGCGAATGAGCTGGGCGCTGCCGGTGTCGCGGGTATCGCCAATGGTTTCCAGGGGCCGGAGGTGCAGGGGATCGGGTTTCTTGGGGAATAACTGCATGGCTTAAGGCGTTCCGTGAACCAGAGTGACAATCAGTCGGAAACCACCATCGGTCGAACTGCTATCGGGGTGGCTGTAGTCGCGATAGCTGGATCTCAGGTAGGAGGGTCCAAAGCTCCAGGCGCCACCACGGCGAATGCGATAGGGCTTCATTTCGCGAAAAACAGGATTCCTTTGGCTGGCTTCGGGGCGCTCGTAGCTGTGCCGGTCGTAGGCGTCGAGACACCATTCCCACACATTGCCATGCATGTCATGCAGGCCAAAGGCGTTGGCGGGGAATTGGGTGACGGGGGTGGTTGCCAGACGTTTTTCCCCCGGTTGGCCATCGGCAAAAGGACCATGACCCGCATGGTTGCAATCCCGTGCATTCAGGGTGGCACCAAAATAAAACGGGGTCGGAGTGCCGGCACGGCAGGCGTATTCCCATTGGGCTTCGCTGGGCAGGGTATAGGTGATCCCGGAATGTTGGCTCAGCCACGCGGCAAAAGTTTGCGCGTCGAACCAACTGATGCACACCACCGGGTGGGTATCCTCCTGTTCAAAACCAGGTTGCAGCCAATGGCCATGTTTTTGCCTGCCCCAACCGTTATTGCCCATGCCGGTGGTGTAGCCAACCTTTTGCGCATCGGTGACATGCAAACATTCTTCGACAAATCGCCGCCATTGGCCACGGGTGACCGGTGTCGCAGACATCCAAAAACCATCCAGTTCCACGCCATGCTGGGGTTGTTCGTGGGCAAACCAATTGCTGTACTGCTTTTCGCTGAACGAAGCCTGGAGAACGCGTTTCTCTTCCCCGGATTGCCCCATTTGAAAACTTCCGGGCGGGATCCAAACCAGGTCCATGCCGACGATTGGCTCCCGCCAACGCGTACCGGGGGTGGGTGTGTACCCGGGGAGGATGGTTTGCACCAGGGCACGGTTGGCGGTGCGGATGCGTTGTTGGGATTGGATGTGTTCCTGGTTCAGGGCTGCGACCAGTTCGCCAAAGGTTTGAAAGCGTTCCCCGGGTTCTTCCCGCAGGCAACGTTCCAGAATGGCCACGCATTCGGGGAGGCTTTGCCGGTTTTCATGGGAAAAGTTGATGCCATTGCGTTTGCTGAACTCGGTATGGAAGGGGGCGGCGATGGGAGCCTCCTGAAAGGGATGTGCCCCTTCCATGATGAGAAATCCAATCAGCCCGAAGCTGTAAATGAGTGCCGGTTCATCCACGAGGGTGGTTTTGCGATCGATGAGTTCGGGGGCCAGGTAGGCGGTGGCGGTATCAACCCGCGAATAATCGGCGGCACCCTGGCGAAACAGGCTGCCCGTATCGATAAAGCCGACTTGAAGGGATCCATAGTGGCACAGATTGAGGACGATGTTGTCGGGTTTCAAATCGGTGATGATCAGGCCCGTTTCATCCTGCAGGCGATGCACGGCATTGGCCAGATTGCTGAGGAGTGCGCGTTTGCGCACCGGGGTGTGGCACTGTTTATCCTTCAGGTGTTGGACACACCCTTTCAATTCCCAAGGCCAATAATCCATGGTGATGAGGCCATAGCGGGTGATACTGGCCTTGGGATCGGGATCCTCAAACAGGAAATAATCGCGTACCCGTACCAAACTGCTATGGTGCAGCCGTTCCCAACAGGTCTGGATGACCACCCAATCACGGGTGCTGTGTTCCTGGTTCGTGATGGTGCCCTCAGGCATGCTACGATAGGCCAGGGGAATGATTTTGACTGCCATTTTTTTTAAATTATCCCGGGCGAGAAAAACCTCTCCATAAGCCCCGCGTCCCAGGGATCGAACCATGCGATAACCGGGGGCGAAACGCTGGAGCAACTGTTCCGCCTCGCTGAGGGATAGACGAAAATCCGGCTCGTCCGAAGTCTTGTTCACGGGGTCGTTCGTCGGCATGGCAGGCTAGGGTACGTGTTGGTGGTCTTTGCCAGCATCGCGGTAGGGATTGTGGATCCAGCCCGCGGTCAGGGTCGTTTGTTCATGGATGGCTTTCATGGTGTGCTGGACATCGTCGAAGTGGGCCAGGGGTCCAACCACCAGGCGAACGATTTCCATGCCATCCGGGGTGTGTACCCTGTCCAGCCAACTGGGGATATGGGCATCGGCCAGTGTTTCAGCCAATTGACGACACTCTTGTTCGTTACGAAACGCCCCCAAGTGTACCAGATACGGACCGTTGCGCAACTGCGGCCAACTCTCGGGATAGCTCCCCCGGGCGGGGTTGGCCATGGGTAGAGCGGCGGCTATCGGGAGAGTTTGCTCCGCCTTGTTCGCCGGCCGGGTCAGGGTGTTGGTTGGCAGGTAACGCTGTAAAATCGTGGCAACAGCACGATGCACCCCTTCGGCAAGCGGGCGATCCATGATAATGGCCGCAGTGTAGAGTTCAATCAGGTTGTCCAACTCTCGCGATTGATCGTTATCGGCGACCGGATTGGCGGCGAGTTGCTCGACGCTAAAGTCAAGGGGCGTTTTGGCTGCCGGTGGCAGGGTCTCGTGATTGCGCTCCCGGGGGAAATGTTCCAACGTTTCCCAAAGCAACTCCTCGGACGCTTTGGTCGGCTCCGTCGTTGCGGCGGACTGGGAATTGCCAGAGAATTGACTCAAAGATTGAAGTAACAAATCCTCAGTCAGGTTGTTCTTCGCCGGTTCCGATGGGTGGGGTGCCGCTGCTTCCGGTTGGTTCCCCCGCTCTGGTTTCGTCCATTGGGTCGCTTGCAATTGCGATGTGCCGGTTTGGGTCGCGAGATCCATCGTTCCCAGAACAACGGTTTGTTTCTGCCGGGCAGCGCTAACAGGACTGCTTGCCAGTAGCGCGGTAAAAGAGGTCGGCGAGTCGGGGCGTAACGGAACCCCCAGGGCATGCCAGAGTCGGATTCGGGCCAATTGCTCCTGGAATCGGTTGCGTACCAGGGTGGTGTTCAAGGTGAGCACATCGTATTGGGCATCCAACAATTCCAACAAGGTACGGGTACCCGCCTGGAACTCCTCTTCCATCCCCGACAGCGCTTTTTGGCTCGATTGCAGCGCCTTGCTCAGCCAAATGAGGGAGGCCTGTTGATTTTTGATATCCATCCGTGCCTGATTGACTTCACGCAACGCCTGATTGCGCAAACCTTGAAGCGTGGATTGCAGGTTTTCTTCGCGACCTTTGGCCTCACGAACCCGGGCGCTGGTCTCGCCACCACGGAACAACGGGACGTTCAGACTGACCACCAGGGATCGGGAATCGATGGTATCTTTCAACGAAATTCCCGAACTGCCCCCCAATTCGGAATCCCAGGTGCGGCTGGTACGATAATCCAGGTCAACCGTGGGGTAGTGGCTGGCGTGTTCTATCTTCACCCCCAGTTGCGCCGCTTCCAGCCGCGCCTGGGCTGCTTGAACATCGGCTCGGTTCTCGATCCAATGTTGCAGTTGCTCCTGTAACTTGCCCGGCTCTTCCCAATCATTCGATTCCCGCCAGGAGAGATCAGGGAGTTGCATGTCAGGCGCGGGATCGTTCCCCACCACCTCCCGAAAGGCTATGGCGGCCTTTTCCAGGGTGTTGAGGGATTGCACATAGGTGGAATTGGCTTGGGCGAATCGCGATGCGGAGGTTTCCACATCGGTTGCGGTGATTTCGCCGGCCTTTTGACGCATGCGATTGACTTCACGATGGCGTTTGGTCACCTTGATATATGTTTCACCCAGATCCAAAACCTCTTTGGCTTCCAGCCAGTTGGCCGCACTGGTGGCCACACTCAAGGCAACCTGTTGCCGGGCATCCTCCATTTCGGCCAAAGCGGCACGTACCAGGGAATCGCTTTGGTCGTGGCCCAGGGCATCATGTCGATTATAAAGAGTTTGTCGCAGGGAAAATTCGATGACTGAGGAGTAATTTTTGCTGTCCACCCCCAGATTGACATAGTGGGTGTCATCGTAAAGATTGGATGAGGCGCGCAGATTGGCCAGGGGGAGGAGTTTGGCCAACGTTTTGGGATTTTCCTCCAGTGTGGCGCGTAGCAAGGCTTCGGCCTTGTGAATCTGCGGGTTGACGGCCTGAGCGGTGTCCATGGCCGTCCAGAAAGTGCGTATGTCGGTGCCTCCCGGGGTGGAGTACAGCAACAGGATCCCCAAAAAACAGATTGCAATGACCCCGGAACGTTTCCAGTACATGCTGCCACACGATCCCTTGGAGACCTTGGGAAGAAATAGTGAGAAAATGGACGAAATAAAGATTGCAATCGTTGGGCCAATGCCATTAATATTTGTTTATACGTATCTTGCGGTGTTGTTTTCAAGGGTCAGTCGCGCGTTTCATCCGGGTGTTGGAACGAGCATGCATGAGGCTTTATCTCGGTGGTGTGGCAAAGGAAATATTGGCCTGGAACAGGTTTGTTGGCGGCATTGAGCATGTTGGTTGCTTCCGTTGCGGCCGCTGAAACCATGCGGGCCGGATCGGATCACGCGTCACGACCCCTCTGGCACTCGGATGTCGGCAGAAATGACATCCCGCATTGGGGCACCTCGTGTTCACTGGCCCCGGCGGGCGTGGCGGTTGATGATTCGGGGTGCCCCTTGGATGGTGATGGGGATGGCGTTCCTGACTATCGCGACCATTGTCCCCGTACCCCTCCTGGTGCCAAAGTTGATCATCGTGGGTGTGCCGTTGCTGCTCATGATGCCATCAAAAGGGACGATGCCTGTCACTATTAGGGATCACGAAATGTTCAATCGGGTGTCTCGTTTTTACAAAATAAAACAGGAGAAATAACCATGAAAGCCAATGTGGGTGGTCTGGATCGTATTGTGCGTATTGTCGTCGGCCTGGGTTTGATCGCCTTGGTTTTTGTCGGACCTCAGACGATCTATGGCTGGATCGGTGTGATTCCCCTCGTGACCGGCCTTTTTAAATTTTGCCCGTTTTATCCGTTGATCGGCCTGAACACGTGTTCGGCATGTCACAAAGATTCGGGAACCTGATGGCTGTTGGTTTTATTCTGAAAGTCTGACCTGTTTGCTCTTGTGGTGTTACGCGTGGCACTGTTTTTCACTCGTCGAGGTTTCGCCAAGGCACTTGTTGCGGGTGCCGCCTTTGGGTCGATGGGAGATCGCATCGGAATTGCTACAGCAAAGCAGGCGTCCATCCCTGATACGAAATTGGAACAGGCCCGGAAATCCATCGCAGCCATCGAGGCGATGAACGGCGGCAGGTTGGGTGTGGTCGCCCTTGACACAGGGTCGGGTGGTAGGATTTCGTATCGGTCGACCGAACGCTTTGCGATGTGCAGTACCCATAAATTGGTCTCGGCAGCGGCGATCCTTAGTCGCGTGGACCATGGATATTTGGATCTGCAACAACGAGTTCCATTCGGACAAGCGGATTTGCTGGAATACGCGCCGGTTTCACGCAGGAATGTTGAAGCTGGATTCATGACTCTCAATGATGCGTGTGCGGCAGCAACCGCTTGGAGTGATAATACTGCCGCGAACTTGTTGCTCGGATTGATTGGCGGACCTGCGGGTTGGACGCAATATGTCCGTTCCATCGGCGATGAAACAACGCGACTGGATCGCACCGAACCCGATTTGAACAGCGCCACGATCGACGACCCGCGTGATACCACGACGCCGAATGCCATGGCCGAAAACGTCATTCGCCTGCTTCTTGGTGGAGTCCTGTCCGATGTGTCGCGCGAACGTCTTAAGAGTTGGCTATTGGACAGCCCAATTACCGCCAGTCTCCTGCGAGCCGGACTTGCGAAGGGCTGGCACGTAGCCGATAAGTCTGGATCAGGTGACAACGGCACTCGAAATGATATCGGGATCATCCTGCCACCCGATGCAGCGCCAATCGTCGCCGCTGTCTACTACACGCAATCGCCTCTCAAGGGGGCGTCTCGCGATCAAGTTATTGCGGATATTGGCGGGATCATTGTGCAAACTTTTGGCGTTTGACCATGTTTCGCTCTAACTTATAGGGAGGCAACAATCTGATGCGTTTTCAGATATTTTTACCTGAGATGTGGCAAGAAGATTGGTTCAAATCCGATATATAACCAATAATAGGATGGCATAATATATCATAGAAATGGAGGTAAATGAGTATGAATGTTATAGAGAGCATTCAAGATAAAATAAACAGATTGCCTGAACCTCTTGCCCAGGAAGTGTTAGATTTTATCGGCTATTTGGGACACCGCCATGGTTTATGGACGGATTTTGGCGAAGAGAACCTGATTGCGGCCCAGGACGACACCATGTACCACCTATGGGACAATCCCGAGGATGAGGTCTGGAATGACGTTCAAACCTTGTGACCTTGTGGTGGTTCCTTTTCCTTTTTCCGAACTGAACGCCAGCAAAAAAAGGCCAGTTCTCATCCTTACCGAACCGGACGAACGCGGGGATTTTATCGGCTTGGCGGTCACATCCATTCCAACGAAAAAATATGCGATGGAAGTAGACATTAACGCCATCATCGAGGGGGCGCTCCCAAAACAAAGTTGGCTTCGTTTGGATAAAGTCTTTACTTTGAATGTACGACGCGTGATCGGTGTTTGTGCCAGGGTTAGTCCGCCCTTTCACCTCCTTGTTATCCAAAATCTGTGCGTCAGCCTGTACCCCGATGGCAAATAGATATATTGTCCTCAAATTTCCCGATCGATCTTAATGAAGTGGATGTTGATTTGTTAGGAATAATTAAGTGATCTCTAATATAAATATTCTTGCTATGGTGCTCATATGAACGTTAGAATTGATTTTTCTGATGAATCTCTATTTGGAAATGAAGCAGCAGAAGATGAAGATGAAGAAATATTTAAGAGTTATGCCTTTGAAAGAGAAGAAGTCACAGATTTTCTACAAAAGGATAAACGTATAGCAATATTAAAAGCGTATAAAGGGGAAGGGAAGTCTGCATTACTTCGCTTAGTCGCATCTCGTCTGTAAAGAAGACAAAAATGTTCTGCTAATAAATATCAAAGCATCCGCTGTTGCTCATAATATAAATTGCCAAGACATGGACCAGTGGATTCGTGAGTGGAAGGCGAATATCCTTAAGCTTGCCGCGAACAATATAGGCTCAACTATCAATTTTGCATGTACTGATGATGGTATTTCTTTGGTTGAATATGCTGAGTCAAATGGATTTAAATCTCGATAATTTTTTTCATTAATTATCGAACGGATACCTCTTGGGAAAATAGAAACGAAAAAATTGGGAATCAAAAACGATGAAGAGATACTGAAGAGGTGGCAACAGAATGGTTCAAAAGTCTGGTTCGTTATTGATGATGTTGATCAAAATTTTGAAAATACTGAAATATTTAGTTTAAAGATAGCATCTTTACTTTACGTCAATAAGAGAAATAGTTAACCTTGTTCCTGATTTTCGTTTTAGATTATCCGTAAGGCCGAATGTATGGTCTATTATAAAACGAAAACATACTGCGCTATCTCATGTTGAACAATATATATGCGACATATAATGGTCGATAGATGATTATCGCTATTGAATTGTGTAAGAAATCTGCATCTAATGTAATTGGAGAAAAAATATTATTTAATAACATAGATATTGTATTGGAGCCATTTGGAAAACGGCGTATAGATGACATGGTAGCAGAATTTCAATCACAATGCCCAAATATTGAGGAATTATTGGTCGCATTTGCAGATCAGCCGGAAAGACTCAAAACAGATGACTTGATTAAGACAATCAAAAATAGAATTCTTCAATCAATACACCCGAAAATAAGCGGGATTTCTGGTGATCCTTCTGAAAGAGAAATTGCCCACTTTCTCTTTCAGATTGGGTTCCTTACTGCAAGAAAAGATTTTAACGATGGGAGCTATGAACATTTAGCTTTTTCTGATAATCCAAGCTTACTTTCCTCTCGGACGAATGTTGATCAAGGGTATTCATGGGAAATTCATCCAGTTTTTCGACAAACTTTGAAATTGAAAAATGTTCACACGAATAAACGTTCTATTTCAGAAAGTCAAACCCGCTGAAACAGGCAAAACTGGAACTCTTGTACCTTATCCGACGGGGTGTGGTGGTGCATCAACCAATGATCCTTGAGGATGATTCCCGAACCGAGGGTCGCCAGCATCCCTTGGGCATCGTAACGGTGTACCGGTAGGTTGCTGCATTTTTCCGGACCATTCAGGGAAAAGCTGGCAATCAAGGCAATACCTCCGGGCTTGAGGGCGGTGCGTAGGGTATTGGCATAAGTGGCACGGTCTGAAGCATCGGCTAAAAAGTGCAACAAGGCGCGGTCATGCCACAGGTCCACCGGGTCATTGGCGATCCATTGGGTAATGTCAGCCGCAACCCAGGTAACCCGTTTCGCTAAAGATCCAAGGCGGGTTTGGGCGTGATCCAGGGCACTTTGCGAGATATCCAGTACGGTGATGGACCAGGAGGTGTTTTCCCTGAGAAGGGCGTCCACCAACACCGATGAACCACCTCCCACATCGAGGATGCGTGCGCCGTCAGGTAGATGGAGCTTGCGGATGTGGTCCAGTGCGGACATCGGCCTGGAAATGTCATAAAAGCAGCGGTTTGAAATTGTTCTTCCCGCCTTTTCTTCCCATTTTCTTCATTTATTCTTTTATTTTTTCTTTCATTCGATAACTTTTTCCTTC
>PEAK01000018.1 GCA_002753515.1 Magnetococcales bacterium | reverse complement strand
CGGGACATGGCCGAACCCTTGCGGATCACAAGCGATGGCCAAATGCATTCTTCGCATCTCTCGGTCTTTTCACCATGGAGGAAGCCTGGAGAACAGCGAGTCGGTCCCGATGTGGAAACTGCTGACTGGAGAGCCGTGTGCGGGAAAACCGCTCGCACGGTTCGGAGGGAGGGGAGGGGGAGACCTCTTCCCTATCCCTATAGAAAGTCAGGGAAGGTAGAAAAGTCTTCTGGATCCCCGCCTTCGCGGGGATGACGATAACTACACATTCCAAGATAGCTGCGGTTTAGTAGGAATTTAAAAAAAATAGGTGTCACCCGGGGGAAGGGAACGGTTTCACTGGTATTCATTAACAAATTCATGGTAAATCCATGGGTGTCTTAGGGGTGTGGTGTTTCAGCATGGGATGAGTCTGTTTTAAAGAAGGGGAGGAGCGATGAAAAAGTTGTGGCTGCATGGGGTGGTTCTGGTTTTAGCGGTAGGGTACCCGTTATTGGCCCGGGCTGGCGAGACCATTCCCATTGGCGTTGGTGGTCCTTTTACCGGCCCCTATGCCGCCTTTGGTGAACAATTGTGGCGCGGAGCGGAGCAGGCGGCCCAGGATATCAATGCCGCCGGGGGTATCGATGGCAAAAAGATAGAACTTTTCAAAGGGGATGATGCCTGTGAACCCAAGCAGGCACTGGCGGTGGCCAACCAACTGGTTGAACGCCACGGCGTCAAGGCGGTGATTGGTCATTTTTGTTCCTCCTCAACCATTCCGGCTTCTGAGGTGTACGCCGAAGCGGGTATCTTGCAGATCACCCCGGGTTCGACCAATCCCATGGTGACCGAACGGGGTATCAAAACGTTGTTCCGCACCTGTGGGCGGGACAATCAGCAGGGATCGGTGGGGGCGCAATTCGTTGTCAATGCCTTGCATGCCCGGGCTGTTGCCATTGTCCATGACAAGGATACCTACGGGCAGGGATTGGCCAACGCCATGCGCGATGAATTGCACCGCTTGGGCAAAAAAGAAGTGCTTTACGAGGGGCTGACACGCGGGGAAAAAGATTTCAATGCTTTGGTGACCAAATTCAAGTCGGTCAATGCCGATGCGGTCTATTTCGGTGGTTTGCACAACGAGGCGGGTCCTTTGATCCACCAGATGAAGGATCAGGGACTCAAGGCGACTCTGGTATCGGGCGATGGGATCGTCTCCCAGGATTTCGTCGTGGCGGCGGGTGGTCCCCCCTATGCCGAGGGGGTCCACATGACTTTCGGTCGCGATCCAAGAAAAATCAAGGAAGGACATGAGGTTGTGGAACGGATGCGCAAGATCGGCTATGAACCGGAAGGGTATACCCTCTATTCGTATGCCACCTTGCAGGTGATCGCTGCCGCCATCAGTGCCACCAAGAAAACCGATGGTGCCACCCTCGCCAACTGGCTACACAGCCACGATGTTCCAACGGTCATGGGGTCCAAGGGGTGGGATGCCAAGGGTGATTTGAAAGTTTCCGACTATGTCATGTATCGGTGGCATGGCAAGGGTGGCTATGAGGAGGTTCCCTAGCGGCACCGGGTGATGGTTGCGACCATGGCAGCGGAAATCTTTGCGCAACAGACGGTCAATGGGCTGATTCTCGGGGCGACGTATGGCCTGATCGCCATCGGCTATACCATGGTGTATGGCATTATCGGCATGATCAATTTTGCGCATGGCGAAATCTATATGGTTTCCGCTTACCTGGCCGCCATTTTTCTCGCCGTCCTGCACTTTTTCGGATTGACATCCGTTCCTCTATTGTTGGTGGCCGTTCTGCTGGCCACCGTATTGGTCACCGCCTTGTACGGCTGGTTTGTGGAAAAGATCGCCTACCGTCCCCTGCGGCATTCCACCCGCCTGGCACCATTGATCACGGCCATCGGTGTTTCCCTGATTTTGCAAAATTATGTCCGTATTGCCCAAGGAGCCCGTTCCCAAGGGATGCCCAGCTTGTTGCAGGGGTCTTTCATACTGCCGGTGGGCGACCAGGGTGGGGTGGTACAAATCACCTATGTGCAATTGTTGATTATCATCGTCGCCTTTCTGAGTATGGCGGTTCTGACCTTCATCATGCAGGGAACGTCCATGGGACGGGCCTGCCGAGCCACCGAGCAGGATCGTATCATGGCGGCATTGCTGGGTATCGATACCAATCGCATCATTGCCATTGTTTTCGTTATCGGGGCGGCCATGGCGGCCATTGCCGGGGTATTGGTCAGCCTCAATTATGGATCCTTTGATTTCCATATCGGCTTCATCACCGGCATCAAAGCTTTTACGGCGGCGGTTTTAGGGGGGATCGGTTCCCTTCCGGGTGCCATGCTGGGTGGATTGATCCTGGGGTTGGCCGAGTCGTTCTTTGCCGGATTCGTCAATTCCGACTACAAGGATGTGTTCGCTTTTTCACTCCTGGTCCTGGTGTTGATTTTCCGTCCCAGCGGCCTCCTGGGCCAACCGCAGATTACCAAGGTGTAACCCATGGGCCATCCATTGTTGACCCAACCTTTGCTGACGGCCATCCTTGTTTTGTTGCTGACCGCGCCGGTCTCGGGTTTGGTGTTGGATGGTTATGATTTCAACCTGCGCTGGCAACCTCCCCTTTGGTTGACCTTGATTGCTTTTTGCATTCATTGGATGATTTTGTTGTTCAAACGTTGGCGTCTTGGTGAAAAAACAGGGAAACCATCGCCTTGGTCACGGGTTTCATCCTGGGGATCCCGTCCGTCCGTGCATCGGCTGGCTTTCTTTGTACTGCCCGTGGTTGGTTTGGTACTCCCTTTTTTTCTGGGCAAATATGGATTGACCGTGGCCATACTGGCTTTGATTTATGTGTTGCTGGCCTTGGGTTTGAATATTGTCGTCGGCCTGGCGGGCCTTCTGGACTTGGGATTTGTTGCTTTTTATGCAGTTGGTGCCTATGGCTATGCCCTGGGCCACCATTATCTGGGTTTGGGATTTTGGCTTTCCCTCCCCCTGGGGGCCCTGTTGGCGGCCTGTTGCGGCATTGTGCTGGGTTTTCCCGTATTGCGTATGCATGGGGATTATTTGGCCATCGTCACCCTCGGATTTGGTGAAATCATCCGTTTGGTCCTGAACAATTGGATGGATTTCACCGGGGGTCCCAATGGCCTCCGCGTCGATTTCCCCACATTCTTTGGTTTGGAATTTTCACGCCATGCCAAAGAGGGGGGGATTCCCATCCACGAATTTCTCGGTATCGACTATTCCAGCAATACCCGTAATATTTTCATCTATTTGGTACTGTTTTTGGTGGTATTGCTGATTCTGGCCCTGGTCAGCCGCTTGAAAACCATGCCTTTGGGGCGGGCCTGGGAGGCGTTGCGGGAGGATGAAATCGCCTGTCGATCCTTGGGTATCAATCATGTCACCGTCAAACTCTCCGCGTTTGCCCTCGGTGCCATGATCGGCGGCATCGGTGGCGTTTTTTTTGCGGCATCACAAGGGTTCGTCAATCCGACTTCGTTCACCTTCTTTGAATCAGCATTGATTTTGGCCATTGTGGTTCTTGGCGGCCTGGGGTCCATTCCCGGGGTCATGATTGCCGCAGTCGTCCTGACCGTCCTTCCGGAAATGTTGCGCGATTTCTCTGACTACCGCATTCTCGTTTTTGGTTTGGCCATGGTGGTCATGATGATATGGCGGCCTCAAGGATTGGTGCGGGCACGGCGTCCGGTGTTCCAGGGGAGGAAAGCTTGAACACGCTCCTGGACGTTCAAGACGTCACGCTACGCTTCGGTGGCGTGGTGGCCCTCAATCGGGTGAGTTTGCAGGTTGCCTGGGGCAACATTACGGCCATTATCGGCCCCAACGGTGCCGGAAAAACGACCCTGTTCAACTGTATCACCGGATTTTATAAACCCCAGAATGGTCATATCATTTTAACGCCCCCCAATCGCCCCGCAACCCATCTGCATCATTTGTTGGGGCAATCGTTTGCCTGGTCTGACCTGGTCCACCCCGGGCAGGTATGGGGAAAGTTGCGTGCCAAAATGTTTGGCGGTCCCCATAGCGTTTGTCGGGCGGGGATTGCCAGAACGTTTCAAAATATTCGTCTTTTCAAAGAAATGACAGTTCTGGAAAATTTATTGGTAGCCCAGTATCGGCAATTGAACCGCTATTTTTTCGGCGGGCTTTTGGGGACGCGACATTTTCGTGATGAAGAGAACATGGCGATCAACCGGGCCATGGAATGGTTACGTTTTTTTTCTCTTGAGGCGGATGCCGATCGTCTGGCGGGGCAACTGCCGTATGGTCATCAACGTCGCGTTGAAATGGCGCGCTCCTTGTGTACCGACCCCATGGTTTTATGTCTGGACGAACCAGCGGCGGGACTCAATCCCATGGAAACCCAGGCGTTGAGCCACCTGATTCGTCGCCTGAAGAACGATTTCAATCTGACCATACTTTTGATCGAACACGATATCGGATTGGTAATGGAATTGTCTGATCACATCGTGGTATTGGATCATGGCGAGGTCATTGCCCAGGGGTGTCCAGCGGACATTCAACGAAATCCCCGTGTCGTGGAGGCGTATCTTGGCTGAGAACCGGCGTTCGCCCCTTTTGGAGTTGACGGGGGTTTCGAGTTACTATGGCCCGGTGCGTGCTTTGGAGGATGTTTCCCTGGTGGTTTATCCGGGGGAGATCGTCACGTTGATCGGTGCCAATGGTGCGGGTAAATCGACCTTGCTCATGACGTTGTTTGGCATCCCTCGCGCCGCTAGGGGGTCGATTTCCTTCGCCGATGCCGATATCACGCATCTTCCCACGCATGCCATCGCGCCCCTTGGTTTGGCCTTGGTACCTGAGGGCCGGCGCATCTTTCCCGGCATGACGGTGAGCGAAAACATGGAGCTGGGCAAGGTTGCCCTGGGAAAACGGGGTCGGGTTGCCAATACGGATTATCTTTTTGATTTGTTCCCTATCCTTAAAGAA
Organism: Magnetococcales bacterium; assembly: GCA_002753515.1. Taxonomy (GTDB): domain Bacteria; phylum Pseudomonadota; class Magnetococcia; order Magnetococcales; family UBA8363; genus UBA8363. The sequence goes on along the minus strand of PEAK01000018.1, from coordinate 59,242 downwards.
AGACGCCAGCAAAAAGCGGGGACGCTGTCGGGGGGGGAACAGCAAATGTTGGCCATTGCACGTGCCCTGATGGGGCAACCCAGGTTGCTGTTGCTGGATGAACCCAGCCTGGGATTGGCTCCAATGGTCGTCAAAAAAATATTTGCCTTGATTCGCTCCATCGTGCAATCGGGTACCACGGTGTTTTTGGTGGAACAAAATGCCAATCAGGCGCTCCAATTGGCTGATCGGGGTTATGTCCTGGTGAATGGTCTCATGCGACTGACGGGTACGGGTCAAGAATTATTGACCAATCCAGAGGTGCGTCAGGCCTATCTGGGTAAAGTAACCTCCCAGGGTTAGCCTGCTCTTCGACTTACAGGTGACCGGTGATACGACCCAACAATGACCTTAAATTGGCTTTGCTTTACGTGGGCGCCACATTGAATCCTTATGGATTCCGTAAAATAGGTGGGGTGGCCAAGGATATGTTGGGTGCGGTGCCCCTGTTTTTTGTCATGAATGCCTATACCCGGTCGATCAGGAACATCATGCAACTGGGGGGGCAGGAGCAACTCCAACCCCGGGATGTTGATGCAATCGCCGAGAATTTGGCCCTTTTTGACATCCTTGGCGTTGCGGCCATGAGCGCGGACGCCGATGTTCTCAAGGCCATACTCGCCCGGGTTCGGCGGATCAATCCGGATATCTATATCCTGTGGGGTGGGGTTCACGCCATTTACTGTCCCGAGGATGCCATGGACCATGCCGATGCGATTTGTTTCAGCGAGGGTGAGGTGGCCTTTGCCCGCTTTCTTGCGGCTCGGATGGCGGGTCGGGATATTACCGATGTTCCCAATGTGTGGTACCGTCATAATGATCGGATCGTGAAAAATCCCGCGATCCCGTTGTTGACCAACAGTGAGCTGTCAACCTTGCCTTTTTTATCCTATGGGGATGATGATTATCTTTATGATCGTCAGCAGCGGTTTCGTCCGGTGGCCCTGGGTGACTACCTGGATTCCGAAGCCATGGCCTTTAAAACCGTCTGGACCCGTGGATGCCCCTTCAAATGTACCTTTTGCGCCAACTCAAGATTGTTGAAACTCGATAAAGGCTATGGCAAGGTGCGGTATCCTTCGGTGCCATACCTGGTGGGAGAGATCGCTTCTGTTTTGAAAAAATATCCCTATATTCAGGTCATTCAATTCAATGATGATTGTTTCATGGATGTCCCTATGTCGGTGTTGCATGAGTTCACCGATCAATGGCGGCAGCATATATCAAGAACAATTGTTATATCTGGTTTAACGCCAGTGCATGTAAACCTTGAAAAATTACAACTATTACAGAAAGCAGGTTTGAATCGGGTGCGTATGGGGATTCAGAGTGGCTCTGAGAAAGTACTTAAATTTTTCAAGCGTCCCAACCGTCCGGGATTGATCCGGGAAGCGACCGACATCGTCAGCGGTCTGGCCAGGGGTGGGGCCATGATTCCCCCGGCGTATGATTTAATCGTTGATATACCAGTAGAAACCGCTGCGGACGTCCAGGCCACCCTCCGCATGGTTAATGACCTGAAGCGTCCTTTCACAATCAACTTTCATTCGTTGCGCGCCATTCCCAATACGGAACTGGTCGAGCAATTGGAACAATTGGAATATAAAATCTCACATATTGAAAATAATTATGAAGAATTGGCTCCAACGTTGGCCAATTCTTTGCTGTTGTTGTCAGGTACCGTGCGTCTTCCTGATTGGCTGCTGGGCCATCTGTTGCCCCATTGCAAACCATTCTACGAAGATAAACAAACTTACGGTGGTTTTATGAAACTATGTCGTATACTATTTTTGGCGAAACGATTATATGACCACTTGCGTTGTCTCGATTTTTCGGTTGTATTAGGGCGGATCGGTTGGCGATTCTGGTCCCTGGGTTTGCTGAAACATTGAGGAATTGTGTTCGTTATGGAGTGTTCCGAGGGGGAGAAATATATAAAAATCAAAGAATCGTTTGCCCCGTTACGTACTGCAGCCGTGCGCCGTCTGTTACAAATGCATTATGACAGCCATATCGGACATATTGGCGGCAATCTTTCCTGCTTGGATACCCTGTTGCTGTTGCACCATTACATCATGCAGCACGATGATCTTTTCGTTTTGTCCAAAGGGCACGCCGCCGGGGCACTTTATATCACCCTGTGGAGTTTGGGGGAGCTGGATGACTCTTTGTTAACAACGTTTCACGCCGATGGTAGCCGCCTGGGGGGGCATCCCTTGTCGAACTGGCACCCACGCATTCCGGTATCCACCGGGAGCCTGGGGCACGGTTTGCCCATGGCCGTCGGCATGGCCCTGGCCAAAAAATTACGGGGCGAGCCCGGGCGGGTCTACTGTCTGACCTCCGATGGCGAGTGGCAGGAGGGTTCCAACTGGGAGGCGTTGATCTTTGCCTGCCACAATCGATTGCAGCAACTCACCATCCTGGTGGACCACAACGGATGGCAAGGGTTTGGTTCGACTACGGAGGTGGCTTCCATGGCGGATCTGGCTCCCAGGATAGCGGCGTTTGGTCCCGCGGTCCCTTCGGTCAACGGCCACGATCCCGTCGCCCTGTATCAGGCACTCACACCAAGGGTGGCGGTTTCGGGTCATCCAGCGGTTTTACTCCTGGAAACGATCAAGGGACATGGCATTTCTTTCATGGAAAACCGTTTGGAATCCCATTATCTGCCGTTGGATAAGGCTGGCTTGGAGCTTGCTCTGCGGGAATTGGCCGGGAGGGCGATATCGTGAGGAATGCGGTCTGTTCCGCGTTACTGTCTTTATTCGGTCGTCACCCCTTTGTTTTTCTCACAGGTGACCTGGGATTCCAGGCTTTGGAACCGTTGCGGGCCGTGATGGGGGAAAAATTCATCAATGCGGGTATTTCTGAACAAAACATGATCTCTGTTGCCGCCGGGTTGGCGCAACAGGGGATGTTGACATGGACTTATAGTCTCGGTTCTTTCGCGTATGCCAGGCCGTTTGAACAGATTCGTAATGATGTGTGCCTGCAATCGCTTCCGGTCAAACTGGTGGGTAATGGCGGTGGCTATGCCTATGGTGCCATGGGTCCCAGTCACCATGCCCTTGAGGACTACGGTATCCTGCTGACCCTGCCCGGTATGCGGGTCCATGTGCCCATCTTCGGCAAGGATGTGCAGCCCATCGTTGCGCGCATGTCCGTCTCACCGGCACCCGGTTATTTACGTTTGGGTCGTTGCGAATGCCCTCCCGGTTATACGGTGCCGCTGTATGCCCCCTGGCGCCGGTTGTTGGCGGGTCGGGGGACTCCCACATTGGTCGTGGGTCCGGTGGCGGGGCCGTTGCTCGCGGCTTGTCTCTCTATGGAGCGGGATGTTCGGCCCGATATCTGGGGGGTGACGGAATTGCCGGTTCGCAGTTCGGAAATGCCGGCGGCGTTTTTGGCGGTTGTCCGACAACAGCGTCGTCTGTGTGTTGTCGAAGAGCATGTGGCACACGGCGGGGTGGGGCAAATGGTGGCCCATGAATTATTGACCATGGGGGTCTCCATGGATACCGTGCTGCATGCCCACGCCCATGGTTATCCATCCGCCACCTGTGGCTCGCAAGCGTTCCATCGCCGGGAGAGTGCCTTGGACGCCCCTTCCATACTGCGTTTGCTCGGGCTGGGGTCATGAACCGTTCCCTTCAGGAAAAATATCACCAGGTTCCAGGACCCGTGTTGATCCTGGGTGCCAGCGGATTCATTGGCGCCAATCTTCTGCATTCCTTTTTAAGGGTACGGCGGGATGTGTACGGTGTTTCATCCCATGCCCAACCCTGGCGATTGGACGATTTACCAAAAGAAAACATCCTGGTCTATGACCTTCTGGTGACGTCCCACATCCAGCAATTATTGGATCGGGTTCGACCACAAACCGTTTTTGATTGCATCGCCTATGGTGCGTATTCTTTTGAGACGGAATGGGAACGAATCCATCAGACCAATTTTAACCTGGTGGTTCGTCTGTTGCAGGAGCTGCAAAGCCGTAATATCCATTGCTATATCCATGCGGGCAGTTCGTCGGAGTATGGCGAATTGTGCAATGCTCCCGACGAGATGGCGGTATGCCAACCAAACAGTCACTATGCCGTCTCCAAGGTGGCTGCGGCGGCTGCCATTCGCTTCATGGGACGGCAGCACGGTTTGCCATGCGCCAATTTGCGCCTTTACTCGGTTTATGGTCCCCTGGAAGATCCCGCACGTTTGATTCCCAACCTGATCATTCATGGGGAGCGGGGGCAGTTGCCACCCTTTGTGGATCCCAATATCGCCCGGGATTTCATTTTTGTGGACGATGCCTGTGAATCTTTTGTCGATGCCGCCCTGCATCTGACGCCAAAAGATTATGGAGCCTCCTTTAATATTGGTTCTGGCCACTCGACCACCATCCGTCATGTGGCCGAGGAGGCGCGAAAACTGTTTGGCATTGCAGAGCAACCGCACTTCACCATGCCCAATCGATCCTGGGATTTGCCCGAATGGTGTGCCAATCCGGCCAGGGCGAAACAGGTGTTATCCTGGGAACCCCGTACCAGTTTTCTCGAGGGGTTGCAAAGAACCAGGGAATGGTACACGACTTTGGCGGATCGGCAGGCCTACCAGGCCTCATCCAAACAGGTCACCCTCAGTGATCGTTACAGTATCAGCGCCATTATCGCATGTTATAAGGATGGGCAGGCCATTCCCCTGATGCATGAGCGTCTGACCAAGGTATTGCAAAAAATGGGCGTTGATTATGAAATCATTTTTGTCAACGATTGCAGCCCCGACGACAGCCAGGAGATTATTCGTCGTCTCTCTTTTGCCGATTCCCGGGTGATGGGTATCACCCATTCGCGCAATTTTGGTTCCCAGGCGGCCTTCATGAGTGGTATGGAAATTTCTGGCAAAAGGGCCTGTGTCCTTTTGGATGGCGATTTGCAGGATCCACCGGAGTTGCTGGAACAATTCCTGGCCAAATGGCGGGAAGGGTATGATGTCGTCTATGGTCGCCGCGTCAAGCGCGTGGCCCCTTGGCACATGCAGATCGCCTACAAGCTGTTTTATCGGGTATTTGGCTGGTTTTCTTATTTGCATATCCCACGCGATGCCGGGGATTTCTCTCTGCTCACCCGCCCGGTTGTTGAGGCCATGCTGCGTTTTCCCGAGCGGGATTTGTTTTTGCGCGGGGTGCGGGCGTTTGTCGGTTTTCACCAGACGGGTGTGGATTATGTTCGTCCCGAAAGAATGTACGGGGTTACAACGAATAATCTGTTGAAAAATTTGAATTGGGCCAAAATCGGTATCCTCTCTTTCAGTAATGTCCCTTTGAATCTGTTGACCGCAATCAGTCTGGGACTGGTTTTAGTCGTCATGCTGTTGGTGGGCTTTGTCATCATCAGCAAACTCCTTTGGCCTGACATGGCCCCCAAAGGGATTACCACATTGATGTTGATGATCATGTTTTTCGGGTCGGTGAATTTGCTGGCCGTCAGCCTTGTCGGGGAATACATTGCGAAAATTTTTAACGAGACCAAGCAACGCCCATTGTTTGTGCGTCGAAATTTTATCCGTCATGGTGAGGTGCGCCCGTTCAGTGGGACCGACAAACGCTGAGCGGAGGGGGTAGGATGCTATGGAGTTGATCCCGCATGACTGTCCGGTTTGTGAGCGCGTAACCCCCTTGCAGGAATGGGCTCAAGCCAATTGGGATCTCGCGGGTTTGGGCACCTTGGCGTTTTCATCGCGCAAGTCCCCGGAATGCATGCATTTCCACTTGGTACGTTGCGGTGTATGTGATGTGGTGTTCGCCAATCCGGCCCCTTCTGTCGATTGGCTCATGGCGCAATATCGGCAAGCGGCATTTGCAGCGGGTCAGGAATCGATCATGGCAGCCCGGTCCTATGCCAAAGTGGTTGCTGCTCTGCTTCCAGATTTGGGATCAAGGGATGGTGCCCTGGATATTGGTGCCGGGGACGGTGCTTTTTTGCAAGAATTGCTTGATCTTGGTTTTTCGAATGTCGCCGGGATGGAACCTTCGCAGGCTCCGATTGATCAGGCCAGTGCAACGATCCGTCCGTTGCTCCATAATCAGATGTTCACCGGAGAGGAGGTGGCACCGGCTTCATTGAGTCTGGTAACCTGCTTTCAAACATTGGAACATGTGACCCGTCCCCTGGAATTGTGTCGTAAAGCCTTCAACCTGTTACGACCGGGTGGGGTCCTGTTGGTTGCCGTACACAATTATCGTGCTTGGCCCGCCCGATTGATGGGGCGTCGATCCCCTATTTATGATATTCAGCATTTACAGCTATTTTCCCCCCTGAGCCTGGGTCGATTACTGGAAAACACGGGATTGACGCGGGTGACGATACGTCCTTTATGCAATCGTTATCCACTCTCCTACTGGTTACGTCTGTTGCCTTTGGGCATTACAGCCAAACGGCGGCTATTATCCTTGCTGACACACGTGGGGCTGGAGAATCGCAACCTTTCCTTGTGCCCTGGTAATCTGGTTGCTTATGGTTTTAAATCTAAGTAGTAACTCTGTTTTATGATGGATTGCATGCTATGCATGGTTTATATGTCATCATTGTCTGACAGGATATCGGAGGTGGCCATGCCGATTTATTTACAAAAAATATCTGCGAAAATTAAGGATTGGCATCTTGTTGCCGCTGCTTGCCTTTATAGCCTCATTCTTGCAATTTATTATAAAGAGATTTCAGGAGTGGATATTGAGTATTCGTATAATTCATGGACTGTTCACTTGTTGCCAAGGGAGGATCTTGAAGGAAATTTATTGGAAAGCATATTGCATCTGAATACGCAAGCCCCTGGATTCAATATTCTTGCAGGAATTATTCTTAAAATATCGTCTTCCAATTACTATGAAATAATGCATTATTTTAATATTATATTGGGAGCGATATCATGTGGGATGACCTATTTTATACTTTTTACGATTACACGCAATCGACTGTTTGCGTTTGTCGTTTCATTGGTTATTATAAGCAATCCATCCATATATTTGTACGAGGCTATGAATTTATATGAATTGCTCACAAGTTACCTTATAATACAGTCTGTTTTTTTTGTATCGTTGTATGCGCAGGATAAAAAGTCAATTTATCTAATATTGTTTGTGCTTACTCTCAATATCTTATCACTGACGCGGGGAAGCTTTCACTTGATTATCCCTTTGTCCGGTTTGATATTCTCATGTCTGATTGTTTCCAGGAAAGATTTGTTAAGGGTGTCACTTCTTTCCATTTTATTGTGTCTTCCTACATTGGGGTGGTACGCAAAAAATCATATTATGTTCGGATTTTTTGGTACCAGTAGTTGGTTTGGGGCCAATCTTTTCAGTGCCGTTATTGGGGGTCATCAATTCCAGGATACGCCAGGGTCCAAGAGTTACGTTGACAATCTTCTGGCCAATGGAATCATCCATCCCATGGTGGGACGACATCTTAATGTAATGCCGAGAATGGCAGACGTTCGCAGGGAAGGATTTAATAAAACATCTACGATTGAATTTATGAACAAAGAAAATATATTTAATATAAATTTTATCGATGTGTATAAAATTTATTTACATAGTGCTATCAACCTGATCAAATATGACCCATTGCAATGGTTAAAGACAATTTCCTCATCCTATGAGAAATATTGCCGACCTTCGACTGTCTATAAATATCACATTTATGGGCGAACGAGAAGTGAGACGGGCAATGCCCAAAAAATGGCGTTGCCCGTGTTCATCTACGAGAATATATTTCTTGGCAAGGGGTGGATGGTTTCTGTGGACCAGAAGGGTGGCTTCAAGATGGGGTCCATCTTGTTCTTTGTATTCCCCTTATCCTTTCTACTGTATTTAGTATTGCTCCTGCGGGACGGGAACTATTCATTGTATTCTGTCGTGAGTTGTATCAATAATAATCCGACTCTGCTTGTCATATATGCCTTCGTGCTCTACAATACGTTGGTGTCCTGCGTTTTGACTTACGATGAGAACGAAAGATATAAATTTAATATTGAACAAATATTTTATACAGGTTTTTTTGGCGTTTGCTTTCTGCTGTTGATTGGTCGTACTGCACACATAACCAGGGGATTGAGGGCGTGAACACCAACCCCTCTGCGGTGCTGTGGGGCAGGTATCTGCCATGGCTTCTCATGTTGGTGATCCTGGCGACGTTGGTGGGGGTGGTGGCACCCAATCGTGGTGCGCCATGGGATTCCGATGATGCCTTGTTCTTGCGCATGTCTTGGGATGCGGCGCATGGTTATGGATTGGACACCATGTTGCCTCAATCCCCCAGTTATTTGTTCCACGCCCTGTTGATCAAAATGGGAATGGTTGAGCTGCTCCATTTCCGTTATGTGAATTATGGGATGGCTTTATTCAGTTCCCTGATATTTTTCCTGGGATTGGATCGACGGCGTTTCCATTCACCCATCGTTCCCTTGGCCGTCTGTGCGACGTTGTTGAATCAAGTCCGCTCCATCGAGAATCCCAATACATTGTCCATGGCCTTTTTCTTGTTATCGGCAGGGTTTTATTTCTTCTCGGACTCCGCCTGTGGAACCAGAAAATATCACCTTGTGATGCTATCGGCTTTGTGGCTCGCCGTTGCCGGGTTCATGCATGCGGCTGCCATGGTTGCCATGTTGGTCTTGACAATGATTTATTGGATCGTGGATCCCGCAATCCGGCGTTCGTTGTTCTATCCAGTCTTTTATTTGGTTTCGTTCCTGTTATGGTATTATTACATATCATCGCTTGGCCTTGATCTCCTGTTACGTGATCCGGCAGCGCACACTTTGGATAGGTTCTATCTTGTTTTGCGTGTGGCTCTAATTGGTATTTTTCACATTTCACCAGTTTTCTTATTCTTTCTTATCCTTCTTGTTTGTGTCCCTTTTGGAAGAAGAAAGTTTGACGTTGCGCATATTGTTGCCAGCGTATTCGTAACATTTTATTGCTTGGTGCCGATCTCTTTATTAACCGGGTCAGAACCATATTCTTTTGATGGATGGATAAAAAATGTCTCGGTCATGACAGGATATACTTTTTTTCTACTTTATTTTATTCTGCTCCGAAGTGTTGGGAACAATGGGTCAATAGATCGACCTTTGTTAGAAGTGGTTCGTTCCCGTCCCGAAATACGCCATACCATGATCGCGGTCTGTGGCCTTGTATTGCTCCCCTCGGCACTTTCCGTGGGCAGTAATGCGCACTTCATCCATGGCATGAATTTTTTTGCCGGACCCGTACTGGGTGTTCTTTTCTTTCTCTGGGAACGGATCGATTCGCAGTCGAACATCCGCAAAATGTTGCAATGGGGTTGGCTGGGCGTATTTGTGATCCTGGCCTTGACGCACAATCATCCAGTGGGCCGACTGGACTTGTCCTCGTCTGATCGCGTCAGCTTGCAGGTATCACCACTCCGGGGGATCCGGGAAACAAACCGTTACGCAGCCGTACTCAATGTCCTCAAGGAGGTCTCCCAGGCGGGGAAATGTCAGGATAAAGTACTAATAACCCTGGACTATATCCCATTGATCCATACCATTCTGCAACACCCGGCACCCAATGAAATCGGTGTGGTACGTCCCACCTATTATTTCCCTGAAGACCGTTTGCGTTCCACCTTGCAGGGGGCATCCGGCTGGTGTGTCATCGATGTAACGACAAGCGAAACCCGGGATGCCATTGCGGGCAATAAAGGAAAAGATAATCGAACAGCCATTCGCACCATGGTAGAGGCCCAAAGCGATTATGTCATTGATTTCCCTACACCAGGGCCACCTTTGGTGGGTAATGCCCGATTGTTTGTCCGCCTTACTGCGGCCGAAAAACAGTCGCTGATCCAACCTTGAATAAGCTTTAAGATGTGTCGTTTGGTTGCTTCCCATAAGATGGTATGCCATACTTTTTCGCCTTATCCACCCGGTCACGTGGATCCAAGTACAAGGGGAAAGACATGGATAACCAGCAACCCGCCCGGCAGAAGGATAACCATTTTTCGTCGGCGGATCGTCATGGGCTGTACAAAACCATTTTTAACCGTCGTGACGTGCGCGGCCAGTTTAAAAATGAACCCGTTTCCGATGCCGTCCTGAGTCGTATCCTCCTGGCGGCGCACCATGCCCCCTCCGTGGGATTCATGCAGCCCTGGGACTTTATCGTTGTGACCGATCCCGAGGTTAAAAGTGCAGTGCGTGCCGGTTTTCTCCAGGCGCGTGCCCGGGAAGCGGAGTTGTTTCAGGGGGAACGGCAGGAATTGTATCACCGTCTTAAATTGGAGGGGATCATGGACGCGCCGGTCAATCTTTGCGTCACCTGCGACCGTGATCGTACCGGTTCCGTTGTATTGGGCAGGACCAACGATATGGCCATGGACCTTTACAGCAGTGTCTGTGCCGTGCAAAACCTGTGGTTGGCCGCCCGTGCCGAAGGGCTTGGGGTGGGTTGGGTCAGTATCATCAATCCCGATGTGTTGCGTTCGGCCTTGGGCATACCCCGGGCTATCGTCCCCATCGCCTATTTGTGCCTCGGGTATGTGACGCATTTCTTGGAACAACCGGAGCTGCAAACCGCCAATTGGTTGTCTCGTCTGCCCTTGGAGCATTTGATTCATGGCAACCAATGGGGTTGTAAAGAAGATCCTTCCTGTTCCACCCTGAAGGATCACATCCAACAGGTCAGTGAACATGCCCTGAAAGGGACGTTTCTCGATGCCATCGACGTCTAGTTGCGGTGCTTTCTCCCCGGGCAGGGGAACACACTCCCGTTGTGTGCCAAACCGGAAGGGCTTTGTGAAGCGCACCGCGCCTGCTAACGATTGGATCGGGAGTATTGGGGATCGTCTTTGCGTCGTGTCGATGGGGCACGGGCTTCCATTTGCCCGCGTTTTTCACGACGGTTGCGGTGGGTTCTGAGAAAAGCTTCGACAACCTGGGGATCAAAATGGGTTCCAGCCCCCCTTTTGATTTCTTCCAGGGCTTCCATGACCGACCAGGCTTTTTTGTAAGGGCGGTCGCTGACAAGGGCATCGAAGACGTCAACCACGGCTACGATGCGGGCTGGGAGGGGAATTTCTTCGCCTTTCAAACCCATGGGATAGCCGGTACCATCCCAGCGTTCATGGTGGGATAGGGCCACGTCCAGCGCCATTTTAAAATTGCTGTCCTCGGCCAATATGGAGGCACCGATGCCAGGGTGGGTTTTGATTATCTCGAACTCGTCTTTGGTCAGGGGGCCCGGTTTAAGCAAAACGGCATCGGGTACCCCGATTTTACCGATATCGTGCATGACGCTGGCCCGTCCCATCTCCTGGGCGGTTTCTTGGGAAAATCCCAATTCCAGGGCGGTCTCAACCGTTTGACGCGCCAGACGTTTGACGTGATCGCCCGTTTCCGTGTCCTTGAATTCCGCCGCTACCGCCAACATGCGCATGGCATTGCGATTGGCTGCTGCTAGGGCTTCATACAGACGCAAATTTTCCATGGCACCGGCGCACTGTACGGCGTACACCTCCAATAGGCAGCGTTCATTTTCTGAAATATTGGTAATATTTTCGAGGTAGATGATGCCAAGGATGTTGTGATGGACCAGAAGCGGCAACATGACTTGGCCTTCAGACAGAATCACCAAGCCTGCTTGGGTGCTTTTAATTTTTGGCAGTTCATCGCGCAGTAAATGTAACTTGGCATTGTCCGATTCATCCCATTTCCAACGGGCGCGAATTTCGAGGGTCTCCCGGTTATTCAATATGGCCAGGAAGCCAATGATGTTTCGGTGCTTGGTTGACGCGGGTTCCAGGAAGGTACACGTTGATTCGCACAAGCGAATGATTTGCCCCAAAGCTTCCAAGAAAAATTTGTCGGGTTGATCAACGGGATGCAGATACATCCCCGGTGCGGCCCGGAGGACCATTTCCAAACCATGGCGACTTTGTTGCAACATTTTCAGATCGCGGAAAGATTTCAGGGCGGAACGCACAGTGGTGTAGAGTTTGCTGGCGGTCAGTTCGGTTTTGTCTTTGTAATCGTCGATATCGTAGGTGTCTATGACCATCCGTTCCGGGGCATGTCCCGGTTGACCGGTGCGAATGATCAGGCGAATGGTATGATTTTTGAAATCATTGCGGATGGACTGCACCAGTTTTAGGCCGGCATCGTCGGTTTCCATGACTACATCAACCAGGGCCAGGGCGATTTCGGGTACCCGTTGGTAAATCTCCAGGGCCTCTTTGGCGCTCTGGGCGAAATATAAACAAACCGGACGCCCGGAGAAGCGGCAATCCTTGAGGGCGAGGCGGGTGATGGCCAAGACATCGGGATCATCGTCGACGACGAGAACGGGCCAGGAATCAGCAGGTGATGATGAAGAGGAGGGCTGGGCAGGGACGGTGCCGGACTCAGGGACTCCAGGGGAAGGGGTGCGGATAATTTTCATCAGTTCGTGCCCCCGATGGGAAAAGTAATGTGGAACCGAACTCCTTGTCCCGGTGAGCTTTCACAGGAGATGGCACCATGCAACCTGGACGTCACTATATTGTAACATAAGTAGAGCCCCAATCCACTACCCCCCTGCGCTCTCCTGGTGGTAAAAAAAGGTTCGAACACCAAGCTGCGGACCGATTCTTCCATGCCACAACCATCATCGGTGTAGTCCAGTACCATAGTGTTGTTTTCGATGCGTGCGGCAAGGGTGATCTGCCCCTTGGGGTCATCGGATGGGTATCCGTGGGTCAAACTGTTGATGATGAAGTTGGTTACGATCTGATCGAGCAGACCGGGCCATCCCAAGACATTCAGGGCGGGGTCCACCTGTACATGGAAGGTGATTCCGGTTTTCTTGATCTTGTTGTGCAAGGAGCGGATGACATCGGTGAAAATTTCACGGACGTTGAATATTCTCTGGTCATCTGAACTTTGGTCAACGGAAGTACGTTTGAAGCTGGCCACCAGTTCTCCAGCTCGGCTAATGTTGGCCAGTGCCAGTTCGGCGGCTTCGCGGGTTGTGGTGATGATTTGGCGAAACTCGTCTTCGCGCACTTCCTCCTGCATGAGCAGGTTCTCCATGGTATTCAGGGTGTCACCGATCAAGGAGAAACCCGTGACGGCGACACCGATCGGGGTATTGATTTCATGGGCGAATCCGGCGACAAGGCGCCCGAGGGAGGCCATTTTTTCGCTTTTCACCAATTCATTGCGGGTATGTTCCAATTCGGCGATTTTATCTTTTAATTCCCGGGTTCGTTCCATGACCCGAATGTCCAGGGTACTCAGCAGTTCGGCCAGGTCGGTTTCCAATTGTTTGCGCTGGGTGACATCTTCTTTGACCGCCAGGAAATAGCGAACCTTGCCGTTGTCATAGCGAATGGGACTGATGGAGATATCTTCCCAGTAGTGTTCGCCATTTTTCCTGCGGTTGCGCAATTCGCCGCGCCAGACCTTTCCTGAAAGAATCGTATCCCACAACCCTTTGTACACGGGTATTGGTATTTCCCCGGATTTGAGTACGCTGGGTTTTTGCCCCAATAGCTCGTGGGCTTCGTACCCGGAGACGCGACAGCAACACGGGTTAACGTATTCGATATGGCCCTGAAGATCGGTAATGACGACGCTGACCGGACTTTGTTCCATGGCTTGGTAGAGATAGCGCAATTTGCGCTCGCTCATTTTGCGTTCGATCAATCCGGCCAAGGTTTGGGCTACGGTTTCCAGGAAACGGATATCTTCAACTTCCCGCACATGGCCCACCTGGAGGTACAGATTTAATACGCCCAGCAAGCGTTCCTCCAGCAGGATCGGGACACAATAGTGTCCATGGGGCTTCATGCCATCAAAGCCTACCGTATGCTGATCGTCCACCGTGCTGGAGAATACAATTTTCTTGGTTGCGGCTGCCTGACCACACAGGCAGGAACCCAAGGCAACTTCTTTACAGGAATGTACAATCTGTTCGCCAAGCCCCTGATTGACCGACATTTCCAGTTTGCCACTCTTGGAATTATACAGAAATATGGCTCCCTTGTACTGCAAAGAGAGCCAGGGCACCGCCAGAATGATTTGCAGGGATTTGGTCAGTTGTTCCTGGAGGGGAATCGATTTCAATGCCACTTCCAGAATACTGTTGATGGCCATGCGGGACATGAAATCACGGTGATTTTTCTCGGCATTTTTCTTACGTTTACTGATATCACGGATAATGGCGGTGAAATAGCGCCGTCCTGAGAGGGACCAGGTGGAAAGGGCCACTTCGAGGGCTACGATGAGACCGTCCTTTCTGATTCCTTGAACTTCCTGCGTTTCCCCTTGATGTCGGGTACTTCCGCTGGCAATGGCGCTGGCGAAGCCGCTCAAGTGGCCCGGAAGAAATTTGGGGGGGATCAGCAGGGTGATCGGTTTCCCCATCATTTCCTGTTCCGAATAGCCAAAAATACGTTCGGCACCCCGATTCCAGGAACTGACATGCCCATCTTCATCGGCGGAAACAATGGCATCCACTGCGGACTGTGTCAGCGCACGGAAACGATTTTCCTCCTCGGCCAATTCTTGTAAACCGGCATCGAGGGAGGCCTGGGAATGCAACAGATTCCGCCCGATTTTCGCAAAGGCGCGATGCAATCGTTGCAATTCTTCGGGCAGGCGTGATTGGGCGAGATCCTCCCCGTTCGGTGCCGCCGCAAAGCGTTCCAGGGTCTGGGAGGTTATGGAGAGCGGCTTGAGTAGCCATTGGCGGGCCAGTACCCACAATGCGAGACTCGCCAATGCGATCATGATCGCGAGGACGATATGCGGGGGGGATGTGAGGGAACGGGAGGGGTATTGGAGTACATCGATGTAGACGAACGTGGCGGCTTCAACGGAACGGCTGTTGGGTGAGGGGGTATCCTGACCGGCGTCTGCATGGGTTGTGACAGGGCCATGACAGGACTGACACCCTGCGGAAAAGTGTATGGGGCGTGCCACGGTGTACCATGGGGTACCATCCAGGGTGATGATTTCCCCTTGGGATTGGGTCAACCCCTGTGCGGACAGAATGGACAGGATGGTGCGTTCGGGGGCGGACGGGAGGTTCAAGGGGTTGATTGGTTTTAAACTTAAAATTTTTATCAAAAATTTCGATTTGTTGTTGCTGTTTGAATAGTTGCTCGTGTTGCACCAGGGACTTTTTACGTTCGGAATCGTCGCGTCGATGGATTGCATGGACCGGAAATGCTGGACCAGGCTTAAAATCTGGTTGGCTTCTATTTGGAAGGCGCGTTGCCGGTCCAAGTTTTGATAATGATCCACCACGCCGACGATACCGACAAGCAGGACAACGCCGAAGGCCGCAATCCATCGATGAAGTCGTGTTGCCAATGACATGGAAATGGGATCCCGCCGCGCATATTTCGTTTATTGGAAATTTTACAATTTGTTAAGCATCATTCATGCTTAACACTAACCTTCGCAGATTTTCAACCTTTTTCTACGAATTGTTGACCCGCTTGCTCACATCGTGGAAAACAACGACAGCACCCACGATGAGGTCATCTTGCAAAACGGGAGTGGAGGTGTATTCCACAGGGAAACTGGAACCATCCCGACGCCAAAACAGTTCGTCGCTCAATGTGCGTGTATGACCATCGGTCAAGGTACTCAAAACGGGACATTGGGTATGGGGATAGGGGGAACCATCGGGATGGGTGTGGTGAAACAGATCGTGGCCGTGTTTCCCGAGCAACTCCTCCACGCGCCAGCCCAGCATGGAGGCTCCGACCGGATTGATGAACGTGAGCCGTTCATGCATATCGACGCCATAGATCCCTTCGCCGATGGATTGCAAGAGCAATTGGTTGTGTTGTTCCAACGATTTCATGGCGGCTTTGGCATCGGCTTGTTCCTCAGTTTTGTTTCGTAAGGCGATGGAGCGTTCTTGAACCGTGCGTTCCATTTCCAGGAACGCTTCGCGCATGGAGCTGGTCATATGGTTGAAGGCTCTGATAAGAAAGCCGAATTCATCCCCGGACTCTTCGGGGAGTTGTTTCGTGGCCCGAACATTGTCCCCCATGGCCTGGATAGCGGTGGTCACTTGCATCATTCGGCGCAGGATCAAACGTTCGAAGAGCAGGTGATGCACACCGATGAACAGGGTGAGCAAAAACAATACGCTGGCAGCAAACAATAAATGGCGATCCTGCTGGGTGGCGATTTCATTTTCTACCGGGACCTGGACGATGGTGGCGCTGATAACTTTTCCCAATGGCCACTGAAACCCGGAGGTCGATCCATAGTTTTCAATCAATCCGGAAGGGGCCTCCTTGGGGTCGCCATGACAGGTGAGACAAGATTTTTCAACGAATACGGGATGGGCGACATAATAAAAAATTTGGTCATCCGTTTTTCTGAATCCGCTCACAGTTGTCAGGGATGGATCGTCCTGGAACTTGAGGATGATGTCAGATTCAAAGGGGGAGGCTTGGTTTTTTGGGTTCAAGGGATGAAATGCGGGTTGACGATAGCTGTAATCGGGAAAGGTTTTATTGAATTGCGCAAAAATGCCGTTGGTGACGTATGAGCTGGATTTGCCCTGAAGGATGAATTCATGAGTCCGAGCGTCCAGGGCCGGGCGTAATTCATGGGTGACATAGTCACGCGAAGCCCCGGCAAAACTGGTCAGAAGTTCGGTGTGTCGATTGATATGTTTCTCCATCTGGATCTTTTCCAGGTGTCCCAGTAGCAAGGTTTGCAACAGGAGGGCTGTGGCCATGATCAGGGACATGGAGAGGAGATAACGATGCTTTATCGACATGGTTTTTTTGTTTATTACTATTTTTTTGGATTGTTATGGGTGTACAGTATTATAATCAAAAGTTTCCGAGAATTCTTTTTATCGTTGAAGTTAAACCGCAGCTATCTTGGGATGTGTAGTTATTGTCATCCTCGCGAAAGCGGGGATCCAGAGGACTTTCCTACCTCCCCTGACTTTCTGGATTCCCGCTTTCGCGGGAATGACACTAGAAAACTACGTTTCCCGTGTTGGTTGCGGTTTAGCCTTCTTTAGCCCGTAAAATACCAGAACTTCGGAGACGTTCCCAACTCTTCCTTAAGCCGATAGACCGATTTGTTCTCCAGGACGTAACGAATTTCAGAGTTCGGGTCGAGTACATTGCCGAAGATACGTGCCCCGGTGGGACAGGCTTCCAGGCAGGCGGGTAATAATCCCTTGCGGGTGCGTTGCAAGCAAAACGTACATTTTTCCATGACCCCGGCGGGGCGGGGCCGATTGCCCAGGTAATCGGTTCGCGCTTGATAGTCATCCGGTGGAATGTGAGGTTTTCCCCAGTTGAAATGTCGGGCGCCATAGGGGCAACTCACGGCACAGTAGCGACAACCGATACACCAATCATAATCGACTACGACGATGCCATCGGGTTCTTTCCAGGTTGCCTGAACCGGGCAGGCTTGGACACACGGTGGATTGTCACAGTGTTGGCAACTGACGGGCACATATTTTTGCCCCGTTTCCGGCACCCGGGGCGGATTGAAATAGGGGTTGGCCAGCCCCAGATCAATCGCGGTCTGCGGCATGGACAATACCCGTATGTTTTCCAGGTGTCCGCCACGGCCACAATTGTTTTCTCGTACACAGGCTTCGACACACCGTCGGGTCCCCTTGCACACCGCCAGATTCAGGGCTTGGGCGAAGTGGACCTGCGGGGTGGGGGGAGTCGCTTCGCAGGTGAGGGCGAGGCCATGGTGTCGCTGGGCATCACGTTCAATTCGTTGCAAAGCCTCCCGTACTTCGGTCGGCGACATTTTGGTGAAATGGTGTTGCAGAAGGCGATCCACGGTATCACTGAGGGCACTCGTTGAGCCCGTTGCGGATGCGGTTCCCAGGGAGGCCGTGGCCGTGACGGCGATACCTTTGAGGAAGGTACGACGCTTGTGGGCGTGGGGGGAGAGGGGGGGGCGTGTCATGGTTGGCGTGTCTGCGCTCGGGTTGGTGGTATCACGGGTTTCCAGGGACGGATGGTACCCGGTTGTGCCGGAGGTGAGGAGGGGATCAAGGGCTGGGTTTTGGGTTGATGCGGATTGTGGCAGGCGGAACAGGGCTGGATTTGCCGTGTGCCCTGCCAGTTGCCGATGCGCTTGCCGTGGGCACCAAACTGCCAATCCCTGACTTTGGCACCATGGCATTGGCCGCATAGCAGGTGGGCATCATTGAAATCAACGGTTTGATCATGATGCAGAAACAATCGTCGAGGTTCGGTTGGTTTGTGGCACTGATCACACCACGGGCCTGGTTGGGGCCAATGGGTGAAAACAAGGGTATCGTGAGGCTTTTTCAGTGTTCTGGGAGCCAGATTGGCTTGGCGCCAACCGTGGCAGGAAGCACATTTATCGGGACCGGATGGGCTGGCAACCGTAAAAGCTGGTGGGGTCGTGAAAGGTTGTGCCCGGGCTTGAGGCATGTTGGCGGCGGCAAGAAAAAGAGAGACCAGGAGTGCCGCGTTGAAAAGTGGGATGACGGCATACGGTGTTTGAACTCCCCGGAATGGGGACGGGCACCGGGGCGGCACGCCAAAGTCGGTATCTGCACGTTGGCCTTCCATCTCGTCTCCTCATCCTGGTCGATGTTGGGGGTCCTTCTGCCATAGTGACCAGAAAGAAGCAACCCTATTTTCGTCATGGCATCGTTGTGGACCGGGTCGCAGCGGTTTTCACGGGATGATCCCATGGTCCGCGTCCATTCTCATGGTTCTTGGCGACTGACGACAATGGTGACGCCATCCATGGCGGATACGGGGAGGGTCAGCCGTAACAATCCCTCATGATCGGAGGCGATGACAATGCGACCCTGTTGCATGGGTACGTTGTTGCTGTCGAAAGTTTCAACACGATAATTTCCCGGTTGTGGGACTTTCCACGTCATGTCACCCTTGCCAAAACCGTGGGCGTTGAAGGTGAACCGGTGCGGTTCGATGATCGTGAGCCCGAAAATACGCCAGCGACTTTCGAGCAGATAGGGTTGCGGGGCGGGAGGGGGGTGTGCGGGCGTCCGGTAGGGTATGATCATGATTCGGGGGGTGTTGACAGCCTGGTCCAGGGCAACGTACAGGCTCCCCTGAAAATGCCGTTGGCCGATGATCCCGTTGGATTGGGCGAAATCGACCTGTTGCAGGGTGGCATGGTCGAAGCGGATGGTTTGCAGGTGGCCTCGATTGCGAATTTCCACGGCCCCTGATGGCAGTCGGTAAAGATTGGCCTGAATGGCGCCCTCGGCAATCGATGCGTAAAAGCTGGCGGCCACCGGGGCCAATGCTTGTGACCGGGCATAGTCCAGATTGCTTTTCAGGGCGTTGAGGCTGGCCAGTTTCTCCCCGGAATACAGATGGTAATAAATATTGAAGGGAATGAGGCGTCGCGGTGTTTCGGTGTTCTTGACGGTATGGATTAAATATTTAAAACCGAAAAACTGATCGGTCCACAGATTGGTATAGGTATTTTCGTTGCTGGCGGAGGCGTAACATTGCCACTCTGACTGGACTTGACGCCCCAGGGGGGCGATCCAGGCGATGGAGGGGAATTTGGCATCAAATCGGGTATTGCCTCCATTAAGATTGGCCATTTTGGCTTGGCGGGTGGCAACCAGGGCGGCCTGGAATGGCAGGGTGTTGCCCGACCATTGCAGGAGTCGGACGGTTTTATTGGCGGGGAGCAGTTGTTGCATCGTTCGGTTGGCACCCTCGATTTCATCGAACAGACTGAATGGTTTGCTGGCGTAGGAACGGGGTGTTTTATAATTCCTATAGCTTTCTTTATTCTTGGCATCATCAGTATTGTGATCCATATCTTCCTCGGTGGTACTCTCCTGGAACAGGGAGGTATCGATGGCTGCTGCGGTGCTTTTCTTCTTGAAGCCGAGAAATTCAAGGACACCGTTGGATAACAGGGCGTTCTCCCGTTCGGGATAATTTTTCAGATAGGGGGCTTCGTGGGCCGGTTCATAGTGTTCAAAAAAGGCCCAGTCCAAGGGATGACTCAAGGTATGATTGCCCACTTCAACCTGGGGGGGGGCGAATAAGGATTTGGCAATCGTCCGGTATTTGTCGGAACCGTACCAGGCGGGATCCAGATCCCCGACAACCGGGGCAACGGTTACAGGGAGTTCGGGATAGCCTTCGATGACCTCTTTGAGGATAACTTCGGCTACGGTCATCCGTTTATCGTTATAAGGTTTGACTTCGGTCAGGTTACGCAGCCCATCACCGTCGATATGACTGTAGTAGATGCGTCGATTGGACAGGGTGGTGGCATCGGGTTTCGGCAGGTCGTCGGTGGCAAAGGCCAGACGAAAATATTCAAAAGGATTGATGATCCACTGAAAAAATTTATGATCCTCGAAGGGATCCTGATCCATGAACAGGGCGTAGTCGCCGGCAACGAAGCCGCCACGGGGACTTGTTGCGATGAGGACATGATCCTGTGTTGGCGTTGCAGCACTGCGGGCCAACAAATGGGGGGTGACATCGGCTTGATCCGGTATTATGGCGAAATAGCCAGGGAGTTGTTTCGGCAGGGGATGTTCAAAGCCGACGATCATTTTGTCCTGGAGAATGATTTCTACATCCCGGGTCAGGGATACCCACTGGTCCTGGAAAGTAAAACCCATTGCCTGCCAAAATGTTACCGTCAAAGGGAGTGGGGGGGGGATATCTTCCAGGTTGGTGGACCAGGGGGGACTTCCGAACAGGACCAACCTTTTGCCCGCATTCATGAAGCGAATCGCCCAGTTGAGTAGGATTTCCGGGTTTTCCGTCTTCGTGAAGTCGGTCCAGATGAGGGCACCCCGGACGTCGGTCAAAGTGGTTGGATCGGGCAAAGGGGCTTGGATGTCCAGGTAACGGACACGCAATCCAAGATAATTAAGCGGCATTTCGGCGAATTTGTGTGTTCGGCCAAACCAAGCCTCGCCATTGTGTTGCTTTGAGTTGTAGAAAGCCAGGATGTCGCGGGGAATGAGCGATGGTGCGGGCGCAGCCTCATCGGCACGGGCGGACGATGACACGATGCACGCCACGATCACGACCAATAAATGACGAATAAAAATCATGGGTGGGGCTCGGGGATCACCTGGTTCAATTCCCGGGTGGCCACGTAGGGATGCAAACCATGGCTCCGTTGCTGGCGATAAATGGCGACCAGCCCGGGGATATCGCTGGGGAGCCAATAGTCGAGTGAATACAGGCTTAAATGGGGACGGATTTCTTTATATCGTTGCAGTTGGGCCAGGATGGCGTTGTATTCGGCATCGGGGGTGAGAACGTAGGTTTGGCTTGCGGTATCATATTGGCTGCGGATTGACTCCGCCAGGATCATGTCCACATCGTAAAGCAGGTGTTCCAGGAGGTCAAAGCCGCGGTTGATCATGATCGGAACCTGGGGATAATGACGATGGATGGCCCGGATCAGGTCGATACCCCCTTGGCGCATGCCAGCAAAGCGCTCGGGGTCCAACGATTCCAGATAGCCCGGGTTATCCATGGTATCGATAAAAATTCCGTGAAATCCCTGTTGCAAAATCTCGGGTACCAACGTTTCAATGACCATCTGCGTCCAAATGGGGTTGCGAACATCCACCATGTAGCTCCCCGGCCAATTCTTGTTTTCCATGAGCAAAAGATTTTGTTCCAACGCCGTGTGATAGTACGGGCGATGATTTTCCACTTCTCCCAGACTCAGATAACCCAGGATGGTCTTGCCCCGTTCTTTCAGACGTTGCAGGGGGGGGTGGGACATGCTGTCGAAAACAATCAGGTTGTAGGATTCAAAACGCGATTCGGGTTCCTTGTCGGCGTAATAAACGACCCAGGAATTGGCGAATGCACCGTTGATGCAGGTCAGAAAGGTGAACAGGAACACCAGTGCGAAAGAGGGCTTTTCTCGGAAACAGGAAGGCATGGTCTTCGACTCATGAATGTGCGTTTATCTTAAGAGGATGCCTTGGGAAGGTGGCAAAAGCAAATGATTACGAGTGGGGATAGGGCCATTTTTTCACATCACGGTTAACCATCACGCATTGGATTGCATCCATCGAGTCTTGCGTAGGGATTTTCATGTTCCCGGCACTGGTTTTATCCGACAAACGGTATCATGGGGAAGGGGATGGGCTGATTGGGCTTTGGGTTACCTGAAGTCAGGTTGGGGCGAATGGCTCGATATTATTTCATAGGTTTGGTTGTGTGCATGGTGGGCATCGGACTGGGGTACATGTTGCTGCCATCAGCCCAAACGTTGGCGTTGATTTATTTGCGCGACCATGATTATGGCCGGGCCCTGGAATTATTGGAAGGGGAACAGGTGACAACGGTTGCGGAAGCCATGCGGTTGTCCAACCTTTACCTGCATAACGGCCAGGTTGACCAGGCGATCCTGGTTTTGGAAGCAATGGTGAAAAAACATCCAAATCATCATGA
Organism: Magnetococcales bacterium; assembly: GCA_002753515.1. Lineage (GTDB taxonomy): Bacteria > Pseudomonadota > Magnetococcia > Magnetococcales > UBA8363 > UBA8363. The sequence continues at coordinate 36,734 of PEAK01000018.1, read as the reverse complement.
GTTACGCCAGGAGCTTGGAAAACTGTACCAGAATGCCCAGAGGGAGAGGGATTATCTGGCCAATCTTGAAGAGAGTCGGCAGATGCAGCCCTCCTTGGAAATTTTGCAGCAATTGGCCAATCTCTACAGCTTTTATTCGGATCCCGAGAAGCAGATCCATGTCCTTGAGGAGATGGTCAAACGATACCCTGGGCAGATTGCGGGATATCGGGATCTTGCTGCGGTTTTGATGGCGGAGTCCCGGTTTGACCGGGTGGTGACCACCTTACGGGCTATGAAAACGCAGCATCGCCGGAGCATGGATGGGGAGAGCTTGCACCGATTGGTGTATGCCTTGCTCAAACTGGGTCAGGAGCGGGAAGCCTTGGCGGAAGCCCGGTCCTGGCTGGACGGTCCGATTGACGAACAAACCATCGGTATGATCGAAGAATTGTTGTATCAGGGGGGATCCGCGGAGTTGGCGTGGCTGTGGCTGGAGGATGTGCGGCGGCAACTGCCGAACTCCATGGACGTGATGTTGCGTTGGGGGCGTTTGGCGGCGCAGACGGGGCGCGGCGAAAACGTGTTGCCGGTATTGGAAGGGTATTGGCGTCGAGGGGAATTACCGGCAGCGGGGATCATGGTGATGTCGGAAGTGGCTGTGCGCTTGAAATGGTATGGCAAGGCGATGCGGATCATGGCGAGTTTGCCCGTGGGGCAGCGCCCATATTGGTTGCAGCGTACCCTGGGAGAGGAGGTGCTTGCAGCGGGGGGAGGCTTTGCAGCTCGGGGGGTCATGCAGGTGGCTGAACCCCAATTCTTGGAAGATTATCCCGTATTGGCGGCGGAACTTTCATTACGTGCCGGCGTGAGCCAGAAGGATTTGCAGCATTGGTTGGACCGTGGGAAAGTGGTTTCCCTGGAACCTGAGTGGCGTGTAAGACTGGCGATTTTATTTCTGCGTCTCGGTCGGTTGGCGGAAGGGGGGGGCATGTTGCGGGCGCTGGCCAGGGAGACAACCGTACCCCCGGCGGTATTCCGGGAGTTGGCCGGGTATTATATCCAAACCAGGGATATCAAAGGCGGGATTGCGTTTTTTGCGCAACTCAGGCAAGGGCAAACAAATGCATCCGTCGAAGAGGCCTGGATGCTGTTGTTGGTCAGCAGTGGCGACCATCAGGGGGAATCTTTGGCTTGGTTGGCCGCTCGCACGGAGTTATCCGAAGCCTTTCTCAGTGACTTGGCCAATCGGGCGTTGGATACCGGGCAGCTCAAGTTGGCCCACACGTTGGTGGAGCGACTGGGACAGGATGATGGTCAGGGGGGGATGATCGTGGGCCAGGAAAGTTTGGGGCGGACCTTGTTGCGGGCGCGGTTGGATTGGGCGGATGGCAAATTCATGGCGGCGTTGCAAAGATTGCGACCGTTGTACCCTGTATTGGATGCGAATGGCCACCAGTTGTATGAGGACGTGGTCATCGCGGCTTGGCGCGACAAACAGCCGGTGCGCCCGGAGGTGCTGGCCTTGGTGCGGCGTCACCTGGGAACCCCTGGCCGGGTGGGGGACCTGGAACGCCTTCGGCTCTATGGCATGTTGGCTTGGGAGGTGGGGGAACGTGGGTTGGGGGCGAAAGCTTTGATGGACGCGGCTGCGCATGCGACACCGGATAGCCCGGAAATGAAGCAATTGTTGTATGTATTGGGTCCGAGACCGGAGAAAGCCGCCTTGGATTGGCTGTTGCATCGCACCCGGGGCGCGGGTGATCAGGATTTGGCGGGTTGGGTGGATGTTATGACCGGGATTGGCCAGGCAGAGCGGGCTTTGTTAATCGCAGAGCCGAAACGCCCTGCCCCGGGACGGAATCCCGCTTTGGTGGATGCTTTGGTGCGGGCTTACAGGTCGATGAAAAATAATGAAAAAATGGCAGAAATTTTAAACGGGGAATTGATGGCGACATCGACTGTCCCCAGGTTGCATGCCTTGGCCGATTTGGCGGAAGGGGGTGGGTTGTCCAGGGTGGCGGAAAAGGTTTACCAAACACTGCTCAAGGTGGATGCCAACGATGAAAAGGCTTTGAAGCGTCTTGGATACATGGCTTTTTATGCTGGCGAATGGGAACGGACGGTCGGTTATCTCGGTCGCTATGTATCGCGTTACGACGACAACTACGAACCATTCTTTTTCCTTGCCGAAGTCTATCGCTCCCTGGGGATGATAGAGAAGGCCAAACCTTTTTATCTCAAGGCATTGGCCAAGATTGACAAAATGGACCGACCACAGCACTCGGTTCGGGTGGCATGGACGCGCATGACAGAGCGTGTGGGCCGTTGGGCCGAGGCGTTGAAAGGGTATGCGGGATTGTTACGGGAACAACCCGGTGATAAGCGATTGAAGGCGGACTATGTGGAGCTGCTGTTGGCGCGGGGCATGACCCAGGAAGCCAATCAGGTATTGCGTGCGGCGGGGGTGCATTGACATGCGCTACTAAAATCTCGTTGTTTTCCAACATGGTAAGGAGATTCGGCTTGCCATGGGAGAGGTTCGTGGCTACTTTAGAAAGGACAGGTAAACGTACAACAGGAGGTTGCCATGGCTGTCCTACCCGAAATGGTTCCCGTATCTGACTTGCGCCAAGATGCCGCTGCTACTCTTAAGCGGTTGGAGCATTCCCGCGATCCCATCGTCATTACCCAACGGGGACGGGCCGCCGCGGTCCTGATGGGGATTGAGGCCTACGAACGCGGTGAAGAAGAACGCCTTCTCCTTCGGCGTCTGGTCAAAGGCGATCAGGAGATCCAGAGTGGCCAGGGGCACTCCCTGGAGGAGGTCTTGGGCGAAGCCGAGGCGTTTTTGCACCGCGAATCTGCATGAAGCTTCGGTTTACAACCTCGGCGCGGACTGAGTTTTTGGCGGCCTTCGATACTATCTGCCAAGAGAATTCCACGGCAGCTCAGGCATATTTCCAGCGTGCCAAGCATGTGTTGCAACGCCTGGAGCTGTTTCCATACTCCGGGCGTTCTCTCCCAGAATTCCCCGACCTGCCGCATCGGGAGGTTATCGTGCCGCCCTACCGATTCATCTACCGGGTTACTGATGATACTGTTTGGATCGTCACGGTCTGGCATGGGGCGAGACGTCTCGTAAGCCCGGAGTTCTGAGGCATTATGATTCAGCCAAGGTTGCGTCCATGATTGAGACGTAATTGCAGGTATTGCTGGCAATATGACGATGCCAGTTGCTTAAAGTGAGTATCACGGCCCTAGCGGGTGAAGGAATCCATGACTTTTTGCTTGCTGCACTTCAGGCAATGGGATCCCATCATTTGGTTGATGCGGGATAACGTTTGGCCGCAATTCAGGCAAAGACGGTTTTGTTGCCGGCGCTTGAGTTCAGCAGGATTTGCCGCCAGGGCGTTGCGGACACTGATGGATGGGTCTTCGGCGAATAGCGTGAGGATGTTTTCCGGTGCTTGCGGAAGGCTGGCGACGGCGGTACGCACGCGATCATCCGCGTCACGGGCCAATGTTTGCAGGATTGTCAAATCCAGGCGGGGATGACCCAGCAACGTCATTTTAACCATGGAATTTTTTTGTTGGGTGAGAGCGAGCAGCACTTCCATGGGCGTATTGGGATTCCTGGCCAAGGCGAGGCCAATGGTTTCCTGTGGGAAAGCGGCCAGAGAGGTCAAAAGGGTGCTGATTGTTTTCGGGGAGGCCGCCATGGCTTCCATGCGGGCGACAGCGGCCCGATGGACATCCCGGTTGTCATCACGATAGAGTATTTCCAATATATCTAGTGTGATGGTTGGGTTGGCGCATACGGAAATCCGTACATCGGGGATGGCGCAGCGTGCGAACAGTTGGACGAGGGGGGGATGGCTGGCTTCCCGGGCACGCTGGGCCACTTTCTTTTGTACCCTTTCGGAGCGATCCGATGCCAATAAATTGATTATTTTCAGAGTCAGATGGTCGTTTTCCAGGACGGCTTCGCGGATGGTGGTTGAATTCTCCCGCGCCAGGGTTTCAATGGTCTGTACTGGCAGGGCGGGATTTTTGGCCGCTGCCAGGCGAACCTCCTTGAAATAGTCACCGGTGAGGCGGACCAGTTGTTCCTGAGGGGTGTGGGGGTTGCCGGCGACGCACTGGCGTATTTCCAGGTCTTCATCCTGTGCCAATTGGGTCAGTATGGCGGCACATTGGGGATGTTCCAGGTTGAGAAAGGTTCCGACAACCTTTTTGGTGGATGGACAGTGGGACAGGAGGAACAGCAGCACATCCCCGGGTAAGTCGGCGATCCAGAAGGTTTGGATGTGTACGTCAAAGATACCTTCCTTGATTTCATCCCGATTGTTCTGGGTAAATGCGATGCAATCCTGTACCGATATGGGTTTGATGGCTGGCATAGGGCGAACGCTTTGAATGAGTGTGTGCGTACTGTATGTAAATTAGAGTTTTTTCAGTTCTACACAAGCCATAAAACCGCCCCCTTCCGGGAAGCTGAATCGGATAGAGCCCTGGTGATCGCGAATGACCGCATCCGCGATGGCGAGACCGAGTCCCACTCCTCCGGTATCGGGGCTTCGGGAAGGTTCCAGGCGGAGAAATGGTTTGAAAACATGGTCCCACTCTTCCTTGGGGATACCGGGTCCGGGATCGCGGATGGCAACGACCAATTTTTTCCCTGAGTCCTGTAACGAAACTTGGGCCGCCCCCCCGTACTGTACCGCATTATGGATGAGGTTCGTCAAGGCCCGTTTCATGGCCAGGGGGCGACACGAACAGGTTTGTTTGTCGGCTTCGACGAAGACAACCTGGTGTCCGGCATCGACCATATCGGCACAGATGGCGGAGAGGAGGCTGTTCATGTTGACGGGTTGTTTGGCTTCGCTATTCATGCTGTCCCGGGCAAACGTCAGGGTGGATGAAAGCATGAAGGCCATTTCATCCAGGGTGGCTTTCATTTGTTTGCGCGTGGTTTCGTCGTCAATAAATTCGGCCATCAGTTTGAGTTTGGTCAATGGGGTGCGCAGGTCGTGGGAAATGGCGGCGATCATCCGTAGCCGCTCTTCGACGAATTCGCGAAGTCGGCGATTCATGCGATTGAAGGCCCGGGCAACGGCAACGACTTCCGATGGTCCGTTCTCGGGGAGTTGAACGATGGAACGATCCTGGCCTATGGTGTCGGCTGCGGCGACGATGCGTTTCAGGGGGTGGGTCATATAGCCCGCAATGATCAGGGCAAAGACCAAGGTGGCTCCCGTCATGATGATTACCGACAGGGTGGCGTGGCGAAACAAAGGGACATGATTGGCCGCCAGGCGTGTTTCCAGTAGGAGTCGGTTTTCCCCGGGCAGATCGATCCAGGCATGTAATTCTCGTTCCATGACGGTATCGTGCATCAACCGGATAATGTCCATTTCAAGATGGAACAGAAAGCGGTGGAACGATCCGTGGTGGTGGTTCCAATCGGGCAGAGTGGCGTTGACCGCCGCAACGTGGGCCAGGGGGGCATGCAGCAGGGTTTCCAGGCGTTGTCGCAGGTGTTCATTGTTTTGTTCCGGGGATGGATTGGGGCGCGGTCCCGATGCGGGAATGAGCTGACCATGCAGGTCATGGCGATTGATGGCGGACAAGACCGTCTCGTGCAGGGATGCCGGTGTTTCCAGGAGCAACCGCGTAATGACGGCCATCCGTGCCAGCAGTTCCTCTTCATTGGTGAGTACCGCAGGCTCCAATTTTTCGCTGGTGAATACCAGGATGCTCAGGATATGGGAAAAAGTCAGGCCAACCAGTAAAATGACCAGTGTTCGTCCCGCCAAACTGATGGAAAACAAGGGCCTCATTGCGAGTGGACATCGGCTGAGAACAGGTACCCGCCTCCCCAAATCGTTTTGATGATCCGGGGATCTTTGGGGTTGGCTTCAATTTTGCGGCGCAAGCGCATGATTTGCGTATCGATACTGCGGTCGAATTTTTCGACGCGGGAACCATGGATCAGGTCCAGGAGCCGCTCTCGACTGAGTACCTTGCCGGGGTGACTGAGGAAGGCCAGAAGCAAATCAAACTCTCCGGAACTCAAAGGTTCCACCAACCCTTCGCTGTTGACCAGTTCTCGTCGATCCTGGTGTAATATCCAGTTGGCAAAGTGCATCCGCGAACCCATGGTGGGGGTTGCGCGTTGGTCATGATTGTGGCAACGCCGCAGAACTGCCTTGATGCGGGCCAGTAATTCGCGGGGATCGAACGGTTTGCTGATGTAATCATCGGCCCCCATCTCCAAACCGACGACCCGGTCGCTGTGTTCGCCCAAGGCGGTCAACATGATGACCGGGATGCTGGTGTGTTCCCGCAGTTTACGGCAAACGGACAAGCCGTCTTCGCCAGGCAGCATGACATCCAGTATGACGAGATCGATGGATTGCTTTTCCAGTATTGCCCGCATGGCACGGGCATTGGCCACTCCTGTGGCGATCATACCGTGTTCATTCAGATATCGGACAACCAGTTCCTTGATTTCCCGGTTATCTTCCACCACCAGAATGCTTGGTTGTTTGTCCACGGTGATTGTTCCAGAGTGTCATACTTTTGTGACAATTGTGTCATTCATTCGTGATAGAGGCGTGGTAACGTCCACCCGAGAAACTGACCTTGAACAGAGATTGTTACCAACAATGGAAAACAAAGCAATGTCATTTGTCACCTTGTTCCTGGTGATGCTGGGTTTGGTCGGATTTCCGACTGGCTTGGCTTGGGGGCATGGTGGTGAGGATCATGGTGCCGGGGATCATGGTGCTGCCAAGGTGATACAGCAGCAAGGTGTTTCCTCTGGCCTGGGGTATGGGGCCCAGGGGGATCGATTTGAAGGGGTGGTTGTTCCCACGGAAGGCCCATTGACGTGGCTTTATCTTTCCGATGGGGTCACCAATGCCCCTCTGGCCCGGGCGACGGTCGAAGTGGAGGCGACGGGCGATCCGGGCTGGACGGACACATGGAAACCAACGCCTGTGGCGGGGGTGTATCGTTTGGAACGCATGTTGTCTTTGCAGGAGGCGGTTACGTTGACCATTACCGTGACCCATGCCGATGGTTCCGACTTGCTCCTGATCGCCGTGCCGTCCCACAACCATCCATCAGCCTCCCCCACGGGGTCCCCGGAGTCGAAGTATCAGCATTTTTTCACTCCGGTGGGCGTGGTTTTCGTGGTCGTCATCTGCATGATCATGTTGTTAAGACGGAAAAAGAAGGTTGCGACGTTGGTCGGGTTGCTGCTCATGGCGTCGGCAGGTCATCTCCATGCCCATGGCGGTGAGGATCACGAAGCGCCATCGCAGCAACCATCAATGGTTGTGCCCGGGTCGGGCCGTGAGGTTGCCTTACCCAAGTCGAGTCAATTTTTGTTGGATGTACGGACTGCGCCGGCAACGAGCCGTGAAGTGATCCAGACCATTCGCCTGGTGGGACGGGTGATAGCCGATCCCTCTTTTCACGTGCGCATCCATCCGCAATTACCCTCCCGCATTGGTTATGATCCGTTGTTTCCGCCGCCCCGGTCGGGACAATGGATCAAACGGGGGCAACCATTGGCGGTTCTGGATCCGTTGTTGTCACTCGGAGAGAAGGCGGGGCAGCGTCAATCCTTGTTGAAAGGGGAGCAGATGGAATCCTCGGTTGGCCGGGAAATGGTCCTGGCCCCCATCGACGGGCAAATGACCGATGTCCACATTGTTCCGGGAGACGTGGTGACGCAAAACGATGTGTTGGCGGAAATCATTGATCCCGCGCACCTGTGGATTGAAGCGGTTTTGTACGATATTTCCGTGGCGGAGCGGATCATCGGCGGAACGGCGGTGACGCGGCAGATTCCGGGAAAACAGTTTCCACTCGTTTTGATGGGTATCAGTCCCAAGGTGAATCCGGAAAATCAAGGTTTGCACCTGCAATTCGCCTTGGGTGACAACAGTGGACCGGTCAAAGTTGGAATGCCCATGGATGTGTATGCCCATACCGGTGCGGAATTGTTTAGCGTTGCGATTCCACGGGTGGCGCTCCTTGAACAAGGGGGGATCCCCTTGGTTTGGGTCAAAACGGCTCCGGAAAGGTTCGTCAGTCGTCCGGTGGCCCTGGGACGGAAAACGGCTGAATGGGTGGAAGTGTTGCAGGGGGTTGGACCTGCTGAAAAAATTGTGGTCCAGGGTCACAACCAGCTCAATGCCATGCGGTGACCAGTTATGCCCGGTCTCTTGGACGCGATCATTCGGTTTTCTTTGCAGCAACGCTTGTTTGTCGTTGCGGCGTCGATCTTATTGTTGGTTTACGGCGGTTTGGTGGTTGCGGGTTTGCCGGTTGATATTTTTCCTGACCTGAATCGTCCCACGGTGACCATCATGACCGAAGCCCCCGGGTTGGCACCCGAGGAGGTGGAATCCCTGGTGACCATGCGTATTGAGTCGGTGTTGAATGGCATGCCGGGGGTTTCCCGTCTGCGCAGTAATTCCGGTGTCGGACTGTCCATTGTATTCGTTGAGTTTTCATGGGGAACCGATGTGTATCGCAACCGGCAGTTGGTTGCGGAAAAATTGGCGACCACCGTTGAATTTTTGCCGCGTGACGTGGTGCCGGTCATGGGTCCGGTGAGTTCTCTCATGGGTGAAATCATGCTGATCGGCCTCCGAAGCGACAAGGGTGCGACCTCGCCCATGGTGTTGCGTTCCATCGCCGATTGGACGTTGCGTCCGCAATTGTTGGGCATGGCCGGGGTGGCCCAGGTGATTCCCATCGGTGGCGAGGTGAAACAATACCAGGTGCTTGTCGATCCGACGCGCATGATCGCCTTGGGGCTCTCATTTGAAGCCTTGGAGCAATCCCTCAACAGTTTTGCCAAAAACAGTACGGGCGGCTTCCTGTCGCAGCACGGGAGGGAGTTTCTCATTCGCAATCTGGGTCAGACGACCGATTTGGAAGATTTGCAACAAACGGTGGTGGCCGTCAACAAAGGCGAAGCGATTACGTTGGGTCAAGTGGCTGATGTACGGTTCGGTGCCGGGGTCAAGAGGGGTGATGCCAGCATCAATGGTCAGGCGGCGGTCATCCTGGCGGTGCAAAAACAGCCCGGGGCCGACACCGTGACCTTGACGAGGCGTCTGGAGGGGGTTTTGGCGACCATCCAGCGCACGTTGCCCGATGATGTGAAAGTGGATCCGATTCTTTTCAAACAAGCCGATTTTATCGAACGTGCCATCGCCAATGTCGAGGAGGCGTTGCGTGATGGGGCTGTCTTGGTGGCGGTGATCTTGTTCCTGTTCCTCATGAACGTGCGGACGACTTTCATCAGTCTGACGGCCATTCCGCTCTCCTTGGTGGTGACGGCTCTTGTTTTTCAATGGTTTGGATTATCCATCAACACCATGACCCTGGGTGGATTGGCGGTGGCCATTGGTGAACTGGTGGATGATGCCGTGGTCGATGTAGAAAATGTGTTTCGGCGGTTGCGGGAAAATGCGTCCTCCGCAGCCCCCCGTCCAACCCTGGATGTGGTTTGGCAGGCCTCCAGCGAGGTCAGAAATGCCATTGTCTATGCCACCATCATCGTCCTGCTGGTTTTTGTACCCGTTTTCGCCTTGTCGGGCATTGAAGGGCGACTTTTCGCCCCGTTGGGCATCGCTTATATCGTCTCCATTCTGACCTCACTCCTGGTCTCTCTGACAGTGACACCCGTGCTTTGTTTTTTGTTGCTGCCGCGTATTAAAATCATGACCCACGGTGATTCCTGGTTGGTGCGACGCCTCAAGGCGATGGATCGCCGCATTTTGTACTGGTCCTTTGGGCATGCCCGGTTCTTGATCGCTACCACCCTGGCATTGGTGGTTGCGGCGGCGCTTTCGGTTCCCCTGCTCGGGCGGACGTTCCTTCCCACCTTCAATGAGGGGACGGTGACGGTCAGCGTGATCATGGCCCCGGGGACATCCCTGGAGGAGTCCAATCGCATTGGTACCATTGCCGAGGGTTTGTTGCATAGAACGCCGGAAGTGATTTCCACGGGACGTCGCACCGGGCGTGCGGAATTGGATGAACATGCCGAAGGGGTGCATTTTTCCGAAATAGACGTGGATCTCAGTGTTTCCGGACGCAAGCGTGAGGTGATTCTCGGGGAGTTGCGTGGCAACCTGGGGATGATCCCCGGGGTCAGTATCAATGTCGGGCAGCCGATTTCCCATCGGTTGGATCATTTGTTGTCCGGGGTCAGGGCGGAGATTGCCGTCAAAATTTTTGGTGACGATTTGAATGAGCTGCGCGCCAAAGCGGAAGAAGTCAGGCAGCACATGGCGACTGTGCCCGGGGTGACTGACCTGCAGGTGGAAAAACAGGTCCTCATTCCGCAGTTGCAAATCCGGTTGGACCGGCGCGAAGCCCTTAAATATGGTCTCTCCTTGAATCAGTTGACCGGGATTTTGCAAACGGCTTTGAGCGGTAAGGTGGTGTCCCAGGTGCTTGAGGGGCAACGCAGCTATGACGTGGTGTTGCGTTTGGCCGAGGAATGGCGTGCTGAAACCGGGGACTTTCACACAATCCTTATCGACACCCCGGCTGGCAAAATTCCCCTGGATTTGGTGGCCGAGGTGGTGGAAACCACCGGTCCCAACATGATCAACCGGGACGACAGGCAACGGCGTATCGTGGTATTGGCCAATACCCAGGGGCGTGACCTCTCTGCGGTAGCCAACGATATCCAGGGGCGTGTGGCCCGGGTGACCCTGCCGTCGGGCTATCGCATTTCGTTCGAGGGACAGTTTCGCAGTCAGCAAGAGGCGACCCGCACCATGGCTTTGCTCTCCCTTATTTCTTTGGCCGGTATTTTTCTGGTCCTTTACAGTCATTTCCGTTCGTCGGTCCTGACGATGATCATCATGGCCAATATCCCCATGGCCCTGGTCGGCAGCGTTTTGGCTTTGTGGCTGACGCAAACCCCATTGTCGGTAGCCAGTTTGGTCGGTTTCATCACCCTGACCGGCATCGCGGCCAGGAACGGCATCCTCAAGGTAACCCATTATCTCCACCTCATGCGGGTGGAAGGCGAGCCGTTTGGACCCGATATGGTGGTGCGGGGCTCGTTGGAACGATTGACTCCGGTGCTGATGACGGCCCTGGTGGCGGCCCTGGCCCTGATTCCATTGATTGTCGATGCCGGGGCAGCGGGCAAGGAGATCCTGCACCCGGTGGCGGTGGTGATCTTTGGTGGTTTGTTGTCATCCACCTTGCTGGATACCGTGGTGACTCCCGTCATGTTTCTGCGGGTGGGTGATCGGTCCAAGTCATGGAACATGGGTGAGAAGTCGTGATAAGACAATTCTTTACAGGAGAAACAGGCGATGCTTCATACTGGAAAAATAATATTGGCGTTGGTGGGATTGCTTCTATCCTGGTCCGCTTGGGCGCATGGTTCGCTAGCACCCCAACATGGGGGACGCATGGTGGAAGCCGAGGGTGGTCGTCTGGAATTGGTGGCCAAGGACACCAAGGTCGATCTGTATGTGACCGACCACGATGATAAGCCGATAGCGGTCGCAGGGGCTTCGGCTAAAGTTGTCATTTTGGCGGGGGGGAAGAAACTGGAGGTTGCCTTACAGGGGGCGGATGGAAACCTGCTTTCCGGTACGACCCAGACGCCGGTTGGTGATGCCTTTTCGGCGGTGATCACGGTTTCCGGTTTGGCAAAACCGATTTCCGCCCGTTTGCCAGCGCAACATTGAACCGAATTGGGGGTGCGCCATGCTGTGTCCTGAGAGATCAGGTTGTCACTTATTCGGGATGGTCTTGTTTTTGGTGACGGGACTCGGGTTGTCTGGTGTTGCGGAAGCTGCGGAGTCGCATGCGCATGAGCAGGTGGTGGGCGCTTCGGTGGCCGATCTCCTCGTACTAGCCAAAAAAATGAATCCAGAGTTGTTGGCCTCGCGTTTGGACGCCGATGCGGCCGCTGCCCGGGTGGCAGGGGCGGGGGTGTTGCCAAATCCCAAATTGCAGATGACCCTGGAGGATGTGAGCAAAAACCGTGAAGGTTTGCCCGGACGGGTGGCGACGGAAAAATTTCTCATGCAACAAGAGTTGCCCTGGTGGGGAAAACGGGATTCACAACGGACCATTGCCGAGGCGGAAAATCGCGAGGCGTTGGGCAAGCTGGCGGATGTCGAGGCGGACATCGCCCTGCGGATCAAAACGGCCTATGCCGACTACCATCGGGTCCACCTCACCATGGATCAGACGGAGGAATGGATCCAGATCATGCGCACTTTGGTTCGCATGGCGCAATTTCGGTATGCGCAAAACAGGGCTATGCAATCGGAAGTGACAACGGCGGAAGCGGAACGGGGGGCGTTGGAAGTCGACAAGGTGCGCCTGGGCAAAGAGCGCAGTCGCATTCGCGCACGATTGAATGCCTTGGTCAATCGTGCGCCGGATGCGCCCATTGTCGAACATCCTGAATTGCGTCCGCTGCCAGCCGCAGAAATGTTGGATTATGCCCAATTGTTGGAACGTGCGTTGAGGGACAATCCCGTGCAGAGCATGGTTGCGGCACGGGCCGATGCTGTCGATGAGAATCAACGGCTGGTTGAGAAAGGGTGGTATCCCGATATCACCCTCGGGGTGGGGTTGGTGCAACGCCGCAACCCCGAGGAAAAGGATGGCTTTGAAGCCCAGGTGGAATTGACCCTGCCCGTACCATGGGACGGGTACCGGGCGCGGCAACGGGAGGCCGTCGCCCGAAACGGGGCGGTGCAGGCACAATTGCAAGCGGAACACGTGCGTATCGCATCGACTCTCAAAGAAAATCTGTTAAGCCTGGAAGAGGCTCGGGAAGTGGCGCAAGTGACCGAGAATACGTTGATGCCGCAGGCGCGCATGGCGTTGCAATCCGCCTTGAAGAGTTACCAAACCGGTTCTGCGGAGTCGGTTGCGGTATTGGATGCAGCCCAAAGACTGAAAAAATTTCAAATCGATTGGCTCAAGGCTCAATTTGAGGCCCAAATCCGTCTGGCAGAAGTGGAACGGTTGATCGGGGGTGATTTATGAAGTGCGCCAAGCTTGTTTCCATGATGGCATGCGTATTGGCCATGATGGTGGTTGATACAGCGACGGCTGAAGTGGCTGATAAAGGGGATGGGTTGATCCGTATCGATGTGGACAAGATTCAACAATGGGGGGTCAAGAGCGAAGGCGTCGTTCGGCGATCCTTGGCCCGTTCCATCCGGGCTGTGGGCACTGTCCAGGTGGATGAGCGCAGGCTCCAGATCATCAATCTGAAGTATGAAGCCTGGATTGAAAAGCTCCATGCCAACACTACCGGGCAGGTGGTGCAGAAAGGGCAATCGTTGATGGAGGTCTATAGCCCGGCGTTGATTTTGACGCAAAGTGAATATTTGGCTGCGGCCAGGTCCGAGCTGTCGCTTCACGGGGCCGATGCCGAGACCCGGGCCACGGCCCATGAGCTGACTGAAAGTGCGTTGATGCGCTTGCGCAACTGGGATATTTCCGAAAATCAGATCAAACGCTTGCGTAACACGCGTCAATTTGGGCGGACCATGAGTGTCATTTCCCCGGTGAACGGGATCATTTTGGAGAAGGCTGCCATTCAGGGGATGCGCGTCCTTCCGGGTGAGATGCTGTATCGTGTTGCCGATTTGACAACCGTTTGGGTGGTGGCGGATGTGTACGAACAGGATGTGGGCTTGATACGCGAAGGAGTGCCCGCCGAAGTTGTTCTAAAGGCGATTCCCAACAAGACATTCCACGGCAAAGTGACCTTGATTTATCCCACGCTGTCCGCTGAGACCCGCACGGTTCAGGTGCGTATTGAACTGGCCAACCCTGATGGTTTGTTGCGGCCCGCTCTGTATGCCGTTGTGCATCTTTCGGCGCCAACTACCGGAGCCATGGTTCTTGCCATTCCCGACTCCGCACTCCTGGATCACGGTACCCGCCAGATAGTCCTGGTGGAGCGTGGTGCCGGGGTATTGGAACCACGTTCGGTTGTGGCAGGGAATAAGGGCGATGGATTTATCGAGATATTGGAAGGAGTGAAAGAGGGAGAAAAAGTTGTGGTGCAGGTGCGATCTTTGTTTGCAGCGGATGCCAATCTACGCTCCCTACTGAGTCGTTCCATCCAGTGAGCGTGGCACTATCAAACAGGCCGTCTGGAGAAAATAAATGACCATCACGCAAAGCAGTTCCTGGAAACGCACTGGTTTCATTGCATTGATTGTTTTATGGGTTTCCATGGTTACGGCACCCGGTACTTTTGCCCAGAGCGCGCAAGAATATGAAAGTCAGGGGATTGTCGCACCTGTCCCGAGCGCGCACGAACATGAAAATCACGGGATTGTCGCACCTGTCCCGAGCGCGCACGAACATGAAAATCATGGGATTGTCGCACCTGTCCCAAGCGCGCCCGAACATGAGAATCACGGGATTGTCGCACCTGTCCCGAGCGCGCACGAACATGGCACATCGCAGGGCGACCATGGGAGTCATGCGACAACAGGACATGGGGAGCATGGTGCCGGGGGCGGTCATCAGCATCCGGGTTTGCCGATGGTCTATGTCTGGAGTGTTGTGGCCATCATGGTTGCCATGATGCTTTGGGGTGTATGGGCCGGAGCGCCCAAGGAACGTCCACAAGCCACGTACAATCTGGCACGAATGCCCCTGTTTGGCAGGGTCGTTCGTTGGCTCAATCGTTCCCCCTGGCCGCTGGTAGGTCTTAAAATGATTGCCCTGCTCGTTTTTTTGGTGGTCGTTACCGCAGGATTGGTGGGTACGTCATTGCCGGAGCGCAATCTGGCCACCTTTTTCGTCTGGAACCTGTGGTGGCCTTTGGTGGTGGTATCGGTATTTTTTATCGGAACGGCTTGGTGTGCCATTTGCCCCTGGGATACCCTGGCAACTTGGTTGGTGCGGCGGCGGCTTTGGCAGCGGGTTATGCCGCCTCCAGGTTTGAATCTGAAGGTTCCACGGCTGTTACGGAGTGTTTGGCCGGCACTGGTCATGTTCATGGGGTTGACTTGGCTTGAATTGGGTATTGGTGTCACGGGTATTCCCAAGGCAACAGCCTTGATGGCTTTATTGATGGTGATATTGTCCTTGGTTTCCTTGTTGTTGTTTGAGCGGAAGGCCTTTTGCCGCTATTTTTGCCCAGTGGGACGGACGTTGGGCTTTTACTCACGTTTGGCACCCATTGGGGTGCGGGCGCAGGAGCAGGATCTGTGTACCAACTGCACAACTATGGAGTGTTACAATGGATCAGCCACGATTGAACCCTGTCCCACCCATCTGACGATTGGCCGTTTTTCCCAAAATACCTTTTGTATTTCGTGTGGCCAATGTGCTTTGAGTTGTCCATACGGCAATGTTTCCTGGCGTTTGCGTCCTCCGGGAGCGGAGGCGTTGGCTGAGGCGCGACCCATGTGGGATGGGGCCTGGTTCATGTTGGCATTGCTGGGGATCACCAGTTTTCATGGCGTGACCATGATGCCCATTTGGGGTACATGGATGGCGGGTTTGGCGCAATGGCTCGGGGAAACGGGCAAGCCCATCATCAGTTTCACCCTGGGCATGGTGGGAGGTTTTTTGTTTCCGGTGGTGGTGTATGCCCTGGCTATCGGGGTGACACGCATGCTGATGCCGCAGGCGTTGGGCTACCGTCGTCTGTTTGTGACCTTGCCCTTTTCGACATTGCCGTTGGCATTCGTATACCATCTTTCCCATAACCTGGATCATCTGTATCGTGAGACGGGAGGTGCTTGGGAGGTGCTGGCCAATCCGTTGGGGACGGGAATGGCGGCATTGAGTGCGGCGGAGAGGGCGGCGCGTATGGCCGGAGGTGGGGGAGGGGAACAGGTGTTGTTCCTGGCACAGACGGGTCTCATGGCCTTGGGGGTGGGGTTGGCGGTCGTGATTTTGCGGCATCGGGGATGGGGTTTGCAGGCGGGTGGGGTACGTTTGACGGGCTGGCGGCTCATTCCCATGCTGTCCTTCATTGCCGCCATGAGCGCGGCCAACCTGTGGTTGATGTCACAAAGCATGGGTATGCGGTTTTAAACGGAGTTGGGAAGAATGGTACGCCCTTTGCGTAGGACTGCCGTGAGACTATCGAAAGTCTGAGCGGTTGTTGTACCGGCTCGTTGGCTTGAGCCGCAGGTGGCACGCACGGTACAAGGGAAAAACCATTACTAAGGATCGGTTATGCTCGCTACTATCTTCCTGGTCTTCTTTGTTGCTATCAGTTTTGTCTACGGGCTTGGGATTTCCAATCCAGCCCAGTACTCCATGAAATCTCTCATGGGGAGGTTTAAAGGGCAGAAGCCCATTCAGGAATTGTCCCACGTGAAGTCCTGACAAGTTTTTTGGTGGGGTTTTCGCAGGTGTCAGTTTTTTGTCTTTTTCGGAGTGGCAGCGCCCCGTTATTGTGATCGGGACATCTGCGCCAAAAAAAACGGCTCCCAATTGGTGTTTGGAAGCCGTTTTTTTTTAACCATCTTCCAGACCGCACTGGCTATTTTTTGTCTGGCTTGGCTGCGTCTGGTTTGGCTGCCGCTGGAGCTGCCGGAGCTGCCGCTGGGGCTGCGGGGGTGGCGGGTTTGGCCGCTGCCGGGGCTGCGGGTGCTGCTGCCGGAGCTGCGGGGGTGGCGGGTTTGGCTGCTGCCGGGGCACCGGCTGCTGGAGCTGCGGGTGCCGCTGCTGGAGCTGCCGCACCGGCGGGTTTGCCGGCTGCCGGGGCACCACCAGTCGGAGGGGCGTTGTCCGGGATCGCGTCCTGACCACCATAGGTGTCTACAGTTCCAGCCAATTCCGCCATACACTTACTGATGTAGCCTTCCATTTTGTCGGCGGCAATGCCATCTTCCTGCGCCCATTTTTGGCAGGTACGCTTGTCAATTTCTTGATCTTCCTGGGGGGCAGCGGCCATCGCGAGTGTGGACACGAATAAGCTGGAGACTACCAAAAGTCCCATTTTTTTGATCATCATGTTTTTTCCTCTCCTGTAATGCCAATAGTGGCGTGTTCCATCCCTATTGTGTTCAGTATGGGGTCCTATGCCGCTTGGCATGGAAGATTGCCGGTGGATGGGATACGGCGGTGGAATGCATCATAATTCTTTTAAAGGCCTTGCGCAATTATTGCCTCTTAGTGAGGAATGGGTGAGTCCCGGGCCGTGTCTTCCACGGGTATGGGGATCGGGTGCGGAATGGGGAATCAACGAACCGACCATTTTTTTACGTTGTCCCTTGGGGTGGGGAACGGTATTTTCAGCGGATACCTTATGAAAGATTGGCAGGATCTTGTTTCCAGCGACAGCCTGTCTGTTGCTCGGGCATGTGGAAAGACCGCTTGTCTCTTTGAAGAGGAGAGGGTCATGGAGAGGATCGCCGCATCCATAGCCGAACGATTTAATCATGATGGCCATGTTTTTCAAACCGTTGCCGGGGAGTTTCTCGATTCCGTATGCGGCGGGATGGCCATCCGGGTGGATGAGGGATTTGGAAAAAAACGTTTTATTTTTCAAGATGGTTCCGCCATTACCATCGGTGATGGACGGTGGTATCTGGGCTTTGAGCATTGCTTTTGCGGCTTGGGTGACGGGCATTTCCCCGGTTGTCACAATCAGGAAACAGTTCCAATTCCTTCTCCCGTTCTATCAGAAGAGCCCGAACCCGATGCGGTTGTTGCCACCGTTGTCGAAGAGAGGCCTTCCATCCCGTCTGCCGATGTTGCTGAAGAGACGCCTCCCGTCCCGTCCGCCGACATTGTCGAAGAGATGCCCCCCAACCCATCCGCCGACGTTGTCGTAGAGACGCCTCTTATCCCGCCTGCTGAAGTTGTCGAAGAGGAGGCACTTATCCCTCCTACCGAGTGCGTGCCGAATCCCCCGGCGTTTACCATTCGGACTTATGGAAAGATCAACTCAACGATTGCCATGGAAGGGAGCCGTAACCAGGCCCGGCGTCAGGCGCGGGGTCTGCTTTCTCTTGCGGCGGGGGTGACGCACTCCTGTTTGATGGATGCCAGTGGGCGGATTGTCGATGCGTATGAGTTGGTGCCCCTGGCGCATGGGGAGGGCAAAATTAAAAAGATAAAACCGGGAGATTTGAGTCAACTCAATCAGATTGAATTGCCTTTGTAAGGGGGAGCGCCCAAAAGATGCGGGGTAGGGAACAGATCGTTGCCTGGATGGCTCAGGGAGTGTTGCAGCGGGAAGAGCTGGCGCGTTTGTTCGTGGAATTTGCCGGCTATGCGGCGGCGGTGGTGGGAGATGATGGCGAAATTCAGGTTTACGGTGGGGGGCAGTGTGCCTGTGCCGATGTCCTGGCATCGGACCATGAACTGATGGAATTTATAAAATTTGTCAAACATAATAATAATATATCGTAATGTTGGCGTACAGGGTGCCGTGAAAATGCGTGGAATTTGTTTGGCTGGCCCTTGAAGAATGGGGAATCTTGAAGAAGAATAGCGAAAACGGGGAGAAAATGATCTTTCAAAGTTGTCATGTCTGCATCAGCCATGTAGAATCCCGGTATACCGAAGTATCTGTGATTCTCTCGCGCCCTTAAGGCGTGACGGATCCCTTGCGTGCTTGAAGCGTTTCATGTTGCGGGGGCATGCATCCAATGAAGCCGAAACCTATCGAGGAGTTTTGATATGAGTACTGAAAGAATGCCGTTGAATACAACGATGCTGAATGAATTGGAGTCGGGTCCGTGGCCAAGCTTTGTCACCGATCTGAAGGAATATTCCAAGAAGCGTCCGGTTATCGCGCAACTTTTGAATCAATTGGAAGAATCCTATCAGAATAAATGGAATTATTGGCAAGGCAAGATCCTCAATGCCCCCGGCTACGGTGGCGGCATCATCGCCCGGGTGTCCGACAAAGCGAGCAAATATCCCGGTTTGGCCAATTTCCACACCGTGCGCGTCATTGAACCGCCGGGTTGGGTGTACAGCACCGATGCCCTGCGCAATCTGGCCGACATCGCCGAGAAGAATGGCGCCGGCATCCTGCAATTCCATGGCATGTCGGGTGACGTCCTCCTGTTGGGTTTTGACGATGCCGGCTCCTTGCAATGCGCCGAAGACCTGATGAGCAATGGTTGGGACATCGGCGGTTCCGGTGCCGCCATGCGGACCCTGCAGTGCTGCGTTGGCCAGGCCCGCTGCGAAATGGCCTGCTACGACACCATGAAGATGACCAAGCATATCACGGACACCTTCATCCACTATCTGCACCGCCCCGAGTTCGTCTACAAGTTCAAATTTAAACTTTCCGGCTGTCCCAACGATTGCTCCAACGCCATCGTTCGCTCCGACATGCCCATCATCGGTACCTGGCGCGGTGACATGCAGGTCAACCAAGCCAAGGTCGCCGAGTTCATCGAACAAAAGGGGATGGAGTACCTGATCGATAACGTCCTCACCCGGTGTCCCACCCGCTGCTTGTCGGTTCGCGGCAAGGAATTGGTTGTGGACAACAGCGATTGCGTGCGTTGCATGCACTGTATCAATGTCATGCATAAGGCGCTCAAGCCCGGTAAAGATCGTGGGGCCACCATCCTGGTCGGCGGCAAGCGGACCCTCAAGATCGGTGACACCATGGGATCGGTTCTGGTGCCGTTCGTGAAGCTTGAAACCGACGAGGATCGGAGCAATTTCACCGACTTTGTCGAGAAGGTGTGGGAATTCTGGAATGACAATGGTATGGACCATGAGCGGATCGGGGAATTCATCTACCGTATCGGTATGTTGACTTTCCTCAAAGGTGTTGAGATCGAGCCTG
Source organism: Magnetococcales bacterium (assembly GCA_002753515.1). GTDB lineage: Bacteria > Pseudomonadota > Magnetococcia > Magnetococcales > UBA8363 > UBA8363. The sequence continues at coordinate 16,933 of PEAK01000018.1, read as the reverse complement.
ATCCGCGGATGATCAGCCGTCCCCGCACCACATCGTACATCAAGTTTGAAGAGCTGGGGCCAAGCAGATTTGAAGGTGAACGGGTGCAAAATCCCCCCGTTTGGAATCGTGAATCGGAGTCTCGGGAAAGCCTGTAGGGTTCTCGTCTGTCGCCAACACGGTAAGGTTCAATATAAAGGAGTCAAGAGCGTTATGAGTCAACCCACGTTGGCGCCCCGGGACCAGGGCGCCCCCGACTACACCAAGTATTTGCACCCACTCATGGCCAAGAATTATGGCAAGTGGGACTACCATGAAAGGTTGCGCCCAGGCGTACTGGTCCACGTAGCCGAAAATGGTGACAAGCTCTATACCGTCCGGGCTGGTTCACCCCGGACCATGAGTGCCGATACGGTTCGCAAGGTGTGTGCGATCGCCGACAAATATTGCGAAGGCCATCTGCGTTTCACCACCCGGTCGAACATTGAGTTTTTGGTGGGCAAGAAAGAAAACCTGGATCCCCTGATTCAAGCCGTCGAGAAGGATTTGGGCTGGCCTCTGGGTGGCACCGGACCTTCGGTGTCCAATATTTCCCATACCCAAGGTTGGTTGCATTGTAACCTTCCGGGGTCCGATGCAGCGGGTTCGGTGAAGGCGTTGATGGATGATCTCATCCACGACTTCAAGCACGAAGAACTCCCCAACCGGGTCCATATTTCCTCGTCGTGCTGCCAGATCAATTGCGCCAGCCACGGTGACATCTCCATCATTGTGCAACACCATCATCCACCCCGCATCAACCACAAAAACATGCAAATTTGTGAGTTGCCCAAGGTGGTTGCCATCTGCCCCGCTGCGGCTATCCGCCCAGCGGTGGTTGATGGTGTGGAAACGGTGGAAGTGGTGGAAGAAAAATGCATGTATTGCGGCGCGTGCCACGGGCAATGTCCCAGCATGGAAATCCGGGATGCCCAAACCGACACCCTTTCCATTTGGGTCGGTGGCAAGATGTCCAACGCCCGCAGTGCACCGACCTTCATGAAACTGGCAGTCTGGGGTATTCCTAACAATCCCCCGCGCTGGCCCGAAGTTTCTGCCGCAGTCAAGATAATCCTGAAGGCCTATAAGGAAGGTGGCAAGCCCTGGGAGCGTCTTGGGGAGTGGATCGAAAGGATCGGTTGGCAACGATTCTTTGAAAAGACAGGCTTTCCGTTTACCCGCTATCATATCGATGATAGCCCGGAAGCCCTTTCTACTCTCAACAGATCGGCCATGCTCCGACTCTGATGAAAGTTTGGTAACCTGTTCACTCCGGGAGGAATCCTTTAATGCTAGAGTCGACTATACTGACACAGATTTCCAGGGAGGATCTGGAAGCCAAGCTCGGGCGTGGTGTTGTTGAAGAAATTGTTGTTCGTAATGGCACTAGTTGGAAATGTCCCACCTATGTGCAAAGAATTCCTCCCTGCCGGGATGCATGTCCCAGCAGTGAGGATATTCGTGGCTATCTGACGACCATTGCTCAGGCAGGAATGCGCAAAGTGAGTCACGATGCCGCTTTGGATGAGGCATGGGAACTCTTGACCGACAAAAATCCGCTGCCATCCACCCACGGGCGCATTTGTCCGCATCCGTGTGAATCAGGATGTAATCGGCAGCACTTGCCGGATGGTTCCGTAGCCATCAACAACATGGAACGGTTTATTGGCGACCATGGTCTTAACCGCAAGTTGAAGTATAAAAAATTGACCGACAAAGTGTCGGGCAAAAAAGTTGCGGTGGTGGGGTCTGGACCGGCCGGGCTATCTTGTGCTTACCAACTGGCACGCAGAGGGCACAAGGTAACCATCTTTGAAGCGTTTGCGAAGACCGGCGGCATGCTCAGGTATGGCATTCCTTCCTATCGTCTTCCGGACGATATCCTTGATGCAGAAGTACAAAACATCCTCGATCTGGGTATTGAATTGAAGTGCAATACCCGTATCGGTCGGGATATTTCTTTCGACGACCTGAAGAAACAATTTGACGCCGTCTTTTTGGGCCTGGGTGCCCACAAAGGAAGCGTCATGAACATTCCCGGGGAAAATTCCGCGAATGTGTTCACTGCCGCCAGCTTCCTCAATCGGGTCAACTCCGGGGCCAAGGTGGAAATCGGTTCCCAGGTGATTGTCATCGGTGGTGGTGACAGTGCCATGGACGCCGCACGTGTTTCATTGCGGTTACAGGCGGAATTGGATGCCGCCGATGCTTCGGGGGATGCCAAAGCCTATGATCAGGCTTGGGAAGAAGCCGACAAAAAAGCGTTGCATGATGAAGAGACCGTTTCCATTGAAAAAACTGCCCTGGATTCAGCACGTTCGGCCATCAGGGTGTCAAAGTATACCCAAGTGACCGTGTTGTATCGTCGGACCAAGGATGAAATGCCGGCGATTGCCAAGGACGTGGTGGAAGCGGAACACGAAGGGATTCATTTTGAATTGTTGACCGCTCCCGTGGAAATTGTCACCGAAGGTGGGCGGGCAACGGGTGTCAAGTGCATCCGTATGGAACTGGGGGCCCCGGATCAATCGGGACGGCGGCGTCCAGTCCCAGTCAAGGGATCTGAATTCACCATTGCCTGTGACACCATCATCATGGGTATCGGTCAGGTGCCCGAGTTGGAAAAGGGAATGGAAGGGTTGGCCGATAAGTCGGGATGGTTGAACATTGACAAAACCTTTACCACGGGGACTCCGGGGGTTTTTGCTGGAGGTGATGTCATCGGTTTGGGCATTTCCACCCGCTCCGTGGGTCATGGACGTCTTGCGGCACGGGCCATTCATGCGTTTCTGATGGGCGAAAACATGAATCCGGTTCACAAGGCCCGTCCAGTCAAGCATACGGAGATGCGTTTGGGTTTCTACCCGGCGATGCCACGGAATGAAGAAAAGCAGATTCCGGTGGACGAGGCGGTTACAACCTTCAAGGAAACAACGCAGACCATCCCCTTTGAGCAGGCCTTGTCTGAAGCCAAACGGTGCATGAGTTGTGGATTGTGCTTTGTGTGCGATCAATGCCGTATCTATTGTCCCAGGGAGGCGATTGAGCGTGATTTCAAACGTCCTCAGGGCAAAGTGATGCATACCGACTATACCCGTTGTAATGGGTGTCATGTGTGTCATCAGGCCTGTCCCTGCGGTTATATTCAGATGGGGATGGGGCTGTAGGTCAGCGGTAGCACAAGAAAGTTTCAATGCTCAAGCAGGCGATCAGGGAGATTTTCTGGTCGCCTGTTTTTTTTTCACCCATGCATGGTCAGGGAAAGCAAGCTGAAGAAGTGGCTCAACGTTTCCAACGGATGGGTGGGATTCTCTGGAATCCTCATCCCAACCTTGTCATGCGAACTCAATCCGCAACTGTCTGCCCACAGCATGGGCCAGCCGTTCCAGGGATTCCAGGGTGATGGCCGTGTTCTCTGGATCAAGCAGGCGGTCTAGCTGGGATCGGCTGGTGTTGAGTTCCCGCGCCAAATAAGCTTTGGTCAGATGCTCCTGTTTCATGATGTCCGCCAGTTGCAACGCCAGCAGACGCTTCTTGGCCTTGGCGGAAACCTCATCCAGGATTCCGTCTTTTTCCAGGAAGTCGTCCAGGGAACCACCTTTATGCCTGTTCATCATCCATCTCCTCGTATTGCCGTTTGCGGCTTCGGGCCAGTTCCAGATCTTCTTTAGGGGTTTTCTGGGACTTTTTCTCAAAACCATGCAGCAGAACCATATTCCGTCCCCGCACGGTGAAAAACACCCGGGCGATGCCGCCGCTCCGCAGATGACTGCGCGCCTCCCACAACCCGGACTCCAGCTTGCGAACCAGAGGCATCCCCAGGGGCCAGCGGAACTGGGTAAGCTTGAGATCCTCGCCGATGGCCTTACGGTTTTCGAGGTCCATATCGCGCAACCAGTCCCGTACCGGCTCGTTCCCGGAAGCGGTGCGAAAGAAAACCACATCGAGGATGGGTAAGGTGTTCATCTTCGAAATGTACCATATATGGTGCAGATTGGAAACACCTTACGAAACGTCTTGTATGAAAAGATCAGGGCCGGTTTACTTGGACATGCTGTAGCCAGGATTGCGTAATAGCACGAGTTGGAAGTGTTTCACCTAGGCATAAAGTATTGCGATTATACGCATCATGTAGTACGATCTTGCCATAATTAAGTCATGGCGCAATGCTGTTACACTCAAGGTATGGAATGGGAAAAAAACCAATCAATTTCGTGGTGTTGACGTGGATGCTGCGGTTGATTGGATGTTGGCCCTGAATGTAGCAAAATCCTTGAACGACCTTAGTCCATTGGCGAGCGTGGGATTGCACGAGCTGAAGGGGGATCGTGAAGGCCAATGGGCCATGACCGTCAATGGACCCTGGCGTATTTGTTTTGAGTTTCGGGATGGCCATGCCTATCTGGTGGAAATAACCGACTACCACAAGGGGTAAACTATGACTCCTATAGCACACCCTGGTCGTTTTCTAAAGCGAGAATTGCAAGCACGTTGTCTAAGTGCCAACCGCTTGGCTTTGGAGCTAGGGGTTCCTTCTGGACGCATTATTGACATTTTGAACGGCCATCGCAGCATCAGTGCGGATACGGCGGTTCGGCTCGGTCGTTACTTTGGCAATGGGGCGCAATTCTGGATTAACTTACAGGGTCAATATGAGATTGCTGTGGTAGAGCGAGATCGGGGAGATGAGATTGATCGGCGGGTTCACCCGGTGGTGACTTTGGCCTGATTTTGGGATATGGGGCTTTGCGGTTTCTTGTCTACCTGGCTTGGGATTGCAAAAGCCAGGATTGGGCAGTGGGCGCGATCTGATCCAGGAGAAGGTGGGGGAAAAAACCCAATAGGATGACCACAGCAGCCAAGGTCAGGACAATCCCAAGTTCTCGTGTTGTCAAATCTTCCAGGATGCCATCGGTTTCGCTGAGGGCCGGACCAAAAAAACATTTTCTGAAAAGATTCAGAAAATAACCGGCTCCGAGAATCATGGCTGCCAGGGCTGCCAAGCCGACGCCGGTGTGGGCGTCAAGGATACCCATAAGGAGGAGGAATTCGGCGGGAAAACCACTGGTTCCGGGGATGCCCATGGAGGCCAAGCCCAGGAGTAAATACAGTGCGGTCAACATGGGCATGCGGCGTGCCAGTCCCCCCAGGTTGACCGCCTCGGTGGACTGGGTGCGGTGTTGGATGAAACCGGTGAGGAAAAACAATCCCGAGGCGATCAGGGAAAAATTGATCAACTGAAAAATGGCCCCCTGCAGACCGGAAAGATTCATCGCCGCCAGGCCCAGGAGTACCAAGCCGACATGGCTGATACTGGCATAGGCCAATAGAGTCAGCAGATTGGTCTGGGACAACGCCAGAAAAGCCCCATATAAAAGACTTGCGGTGCCCAGGCCGGTGAGCAGCCAATGGTATTCGCGCATCGCCAGGGGAGCCAGGGGGATTAAAAAGCGTAATATGGCGTAGGCGCCCAATTTAAGGCCGGTCATGATGGCCAGTACGACAACAGGCCCTTCCCTGGCCATGGTTGGCAGCCAGACGTGCAGGGGCACCATGGGTAATTTGGGGGCCAAGGATGCCAGCAACAAAAAGAACAGCAGCGTCTGGAAAGGTTTGGAGGCGGGAGTGGCCAGGAGGTCGGGTAAAGAGAACGTCAAACCCAACTGCTGGCCATGGACCAGGTGCGCATGGTCCACTGCGAGCAGGACAAAGGCCATCAGCATGGGAATGCCACTGGCGATCATCAGCAGGGTGTATTGCACCGCTGCGTAGCGTCTGTGGGGACCCACCCCCCACAAACTGACCAAAAAGTAGACGGGGATCAGGGCCAATTCCCAGAAAAAGAAAAACAGGATGGTATCCAGGGCCGAGAAGATTCCGTAGGTGACGGTTTTGAGCAACAGCAGCAAGGTATAGTACAGCCGGGGCATGGTTGTGACCCGGTTCCAGGAGCTGAGGATGGTTCCCAGGAAGAGCAGTGCGTTCAGCGGCAGGAACCAGACCGATAACCCGTCCACGCCCACTCGATAGAAAATAGGAATGGAAGGGATCCATGCGTGGGTTTCCACCCATTGGAACCCCGGCACCCGGGCGTCAAATCCCAGGAGGATGATGAGACTGACCAGGAGTTCCAGGATAACGGTGATCAGTGCAATCCGGCGTATTTGGCAGGTATTTCGGGCGCGCCATATGAAGAGGGCCGAAAGGGGGAACATCACCAGAAGCAGGCTGATCAAGGGTAATTTGTCCATCGGGTTCACCAGGGTGACCTCCCTGTCGGCAGGGGGTGAGTGAACAAGGCCCCAAGTCCTTCCAAGGAGTGATCGATCAGGAGTATCCATGGTTCGGAGTAAAACCCCAGGGCCAGCAGGGCGAACACCACCATGACGGCAATGGCGCGCTCCTCAAGTTTGGGTTGCTCCATGGCTATTTTAAGATCTTTCTGGTTTTTGGCCAGGAAGGTGCGGTGAAAGGCCCAGAGCAAAAAGCCGGCGGAGACCACGTTGCCCAAGGCGGCGAGAACGGTTACCAAGGCGCCGAAGCGGCCAATAGCGGCTTCCAATATCAGATGAACGGCGTCAAAACCGGGTGTTCCGGGCATGCAGATGATGGAGAGACCGGAGATTAGGAAGACGCTGCCGATGATGGGGAAATGGTCGAACAAACCGCCGAGTCGATCCATGAACATGGTTTTGGTGCGACGGTGGACGAAGCCGGCGGAAAAGAGCATGCCGGCGGTGGCGAGACCGAGGTTGACCGATAGGAGTACGGTTCCTTTCAGGGCGCGGTGGTCCAGGCTGAACAGTCCGATGGTGAGGATACCGGTGTGGCTGATGACGGCGTAAGCGAGCAGGCGGCGAATGTTGGCCTGCATCAGGGCGAGAACGGCGGCATAGAAGATACCGGTAACGGCAAAGGCAACGACATATTTGTGCCAATATTGAACGGCATTGGGGACCAGGGGCAGGACAAAGCGCAGGATGCCAAAGATGCCGATTTTAAAGCTCAGGAGAAAGACGGGGACGACGGCCACCATGCCGTGTTGCATGACATCCGGCAGCCAACCATGCAACGGGAACAAGGGGATCCGTATGGCCAAGCCGTAGAACAAAAGGAAAAAGACCACCATTTGCATGGGGGTATCCATGGGTGTTTTCAGCAGATCCACCAGGTCAAAACTCCAGACTCCCCCGGTTACCTGGTTGTGATGCCACCCCAACAACCCGGCTCCCAAGAGTAACAGGAGCAGACTGATGGCCATGAACTGGGTAAAGCGGATACGTGGAAAAATAGTGCTTTCGGTTGTGGACCAGGAGTGCAACAGGAGGCTGACGAGGATCATCTGGAGCATGGAACCCCAGGCGAACAGGACGATGTCGAGGACAAAGAACTGGAACATGAGCGTCGCTTCCTGCAGGAACACCACGATGAGGAAGCGCGATTGGGGTTGGATGCGCTGGGAATGCCCGTAGAGGATGATCATCAGGGTCATAAAGCTGGTCAAGAGGGCGAACAAGGCACCAACGCCATCGACGGCGGCATGGTATTGAAAGGGGCCATAAAGTTGAATGCGTTCCGCATATTGCAAGGTTGCGGTTTGCGGATTGAAGTCGGCGACCAGGGTGATGGCGAGGAACAGGTGCAGAATGGATCCCATGATGCCAAGCAAGAACAATCCGGATTTGTTGCGTAACAGGGCAATGGCCAGGGCCAGGGCAGCGGGAAACAATTGCAACAAACCCAGGAGCGGCAGGGAGGCGTGGAGCGACCAGTGGATTTCGTTGTAGGGCATGGAGTTTATTGCTCTTTAAAGAATGATCACAAAGGTCAGGGCAATCATGAGGATGAGATAACGGGGTTGGCTGAGTAAATGATCAATGAGTATCAAGCGTTTGCCAACGAGTTGCAAAACTTCCATCAAACCAGCCCCGCCTCCCTTTAGAATCATGTTTTCTTCAAAGGAATACAGGATGCTTGCCAATCCTTGAATCATTTTGCCGGCCACGCCGGTGCTGCGATCAACCGCATAGCCGGAAGCGGGGATGGAGCCGGTTTGCTGTTCTTGCCATTGGGCCAGTGTAGAAATGGCATTGGCATGGGCGGGCAGCCCTGCCAACGGGGTGATGACCCGGTGTTCCAGGAGACGCATATCGGCAGCGAGTTTCATGGTTGGGGCCGCGATCATGGCATCGCCCAGATGTTCCAACCAAAACCGTTGCAGGAGAGCCGTATGCAATCGTTGCCAGCGGGTGAGCCAACGTGGGGCCGGCGGGGCGGGACGTTCCAAATCATCCATCAGGGATGGGGCGTGCAGGAATTGCCAGGCACGGAAACTGGCATGCAGACCCAGATGCCATGCCGCCAGGGTGAACCAGCCGAGGCCACACCAAAGAAACATGAGCCCGATTTGTGAGATGGTGGCGAAAATCAGGGAGCTTTTCACATCGCTTTGTCCCTGGGCGGTGATCCAGCCATAGAGTGCGGTGACAAAGCCGATGACGGCGATGGCTGTCAGAAGGCTCGGGGTTTGTTGCAGCATGGGTTCCAGGCGCAGAGTCAAAACGACCCCGGCATGGACCATCAGGGAGCCGTAGAAAATGGCACTGGATGGCGTAGGTCCATCCATGGCGCGGGCAATCCAGGGGGAAAAGGGGATTTGCCCCGATTTGGCGAGGGCGGCACACAGAAACCCCAGTCCCACCAGGGTGGCACCCATTGTTTCCACCTGGGGTGCCGCACGGGCTATCTGCCCCCAATCGACACCGCCGCACCAGGTGAATGCCGCAAAAATGCCAAAAAGAAAGCCGGCATCGCCAAAGCGGTTGGTGATCAGGGCGCGATTGGCGTTTTTCGTGGCGGTGTTGCGCTCAAAGGCGTAACCGATCAGCAAAAAGGAGCTGACCCCTGCCAGTTCCCACCCTACAAAGACCAAAAGGGCGTTGCCAGCCAGGACGATCAATTGCATGGCACCAATAAACAGGTTCAAGATCATGAAAAATCTTAAAAATCCAGATTCACGGTGCATGTAGGGGATGGAAAAACGGATAGTCAACAGGGAGATCCAGGCCATCAGTGTGGCCAGAGACAGGCCCAAGCCATCCAGCATCAAGCCCAAGGGAACGATATAGGTTCCTGCGCCAAACCATTCCCCCGAGTGAAGTGCTCCTGAGGGACCGAACAATACTGCTTTCGCATCGAGCAGGAGGAGGATGAGCACTGCTCCCAGGGTGGCTGCAAAGGAGATTTTCCCTACCGTTTTTTCTTTTGCTTCGTGCCAAACCGGGTGGAACAGACGTTCCCCGGCCAGGGTCAGTGCTGCTCCCCAGGGGAGAAAGATGGCCAGCCAGGCGCTGTGATCAACCATGGACCCTCTCCTGTTCGGGGCGGACCAGTGCTGGTCCCAGATGGTTGCGATGCCCCCGGTACCAGTCTGGTGAGCATGCGACCTCGGGTAAGGGAATCGAATTGTTTTCCCAGACGACCCAACCCCGTTGCGGCTCAAACACGTGAATTTCCGGGCCATGGGGATTTTTCGCCGCCAACAGCACCCAACCGTTTCCCACCCATTCCTGCAACAAAGGTTGGCGCAAATAGATTTCGGTCAGGATGCGCGTCTCCGCTTCAACAATGAGCTGCAGGCGCATGGCCTCGTGAATTTCGATCATCTGCAACGGCAGTCCGGTCCGTAAATCCGATTCCGTACCATCCATGATGCCAAAGAAACCGGTCAGGTTGTGGGTGACTTTGGAACCACATCCCAGGCGTTCGTTGTTGACGGTCGAAAAATAGTATTCCAGGTTGATGCCACCACCGACAGGGGTGACGTTGAGGAGGATTCGTTCCAGAATTTCCCCGCTCGGATCGGTTTCCGGGTTGTAGGAAATCAGGAATACCCGCCGATCCAGAAACAAGCCGCGACTGAAACTGCGGCGTCCGACGAAGGCGGCGGCATTGGTGGCATGCCCCAATTCCGGACGCGCCTGACTGACATCCAGCCGGCGTCCCTGCATATGCTTGAGTGCGGTTTCCGGATCGGGATCATCCGGGGCGGAGGCCACCTTGCGACACCGTTCCTGGGCGCTCATGCGGGCGGCGTGTTCCAGATCGGCGATGCACTGTGCCAAGTTTGTGACTGCGTATGGTGGCAGGAGCGAGCGATCAAACCAGGTGAATTCTTCATCGCAGGTATTGTGATTGGCACCGACGAACCAGGTATCCTCCGGGATGACGATCCCGTCTTTGATCAATAGGGAACGGACTTCAGGGCGATTGGCCATGGCGGCGAACACCCGAGCGTTGGGACCGCCGTGGCGACCGGAACAGGCACCACAATCGTATGCGGCACGATGGGGATTGTTCTTGCTGCCGGAACCGTGGCCCATCAGGATCACCAAAGGGGCGAAGACCGAAGTCAAACCGATGGTGCGTAAAAACCGCCCAACCCGTTCCGCCTGTTCCTGATCGGTAAATCCCGAACGATTTTGTTCCGGAGAGGCGACACTGCCATCATCGGTGGCGGTCAGCGTGATGGTGGTATCCAAGGTGGGCAGCAGACGGGCATGGAATGCCTGTATCAGGCGGCCATGCTGTTGCGGACGCCATTGTTTGAGGGTCAGGGCAACGAGGAGCCAGGGTGCCGCAAGGGTCAGCACCCCCAGGCTGCGGAGTAATCCATGGCGTGTGGCGTTGAACAGGAGATCCTTGAAGCGCGACAGTTGGGTTCGGCCGCGGTCATAAATTCCTTTTTGGGCCTCTTCCCGAGGGGTGACGCATTCATGAACCCGATGCGATGGCTTGTCCACGATGGGACAAAGGGCGGATTCAAACGTGTCATCCAGCCCTTTCCAATTGATGGCGATGCCAAAAAAACCGGCGGCACCCAGTGTTTCGATGGCGGGATTATGTTCTTCCAGATGCCGGCGTATCCCTTCCTCGCGATCATCCATGCAAAATACAATCTGACTTTTGGGGCGCTCTTCGCGTCTGGCCCAGGCCCCCTGACCATGGTTAAGGATGACGGCAGCGTACAGGTGGTCCCGATAGTGATATTCATAGGCTTGCAGCCAAAGAAAACCGGAGACTTCCGGGGTCAGGAGATCCAGGCAAGCCAGCATGTGTTCGATTTCGGGCAGGGAGAGTTCGCGGATGCTGCGACCGCAAAGCCCCAAATGTTGCGACAGTCGGAACAGGCGCCAACCATTGTGGTGCAGGGTATGCGTGACCGTTTGACCGGTGGGTTGACTGCGGTACCAGGTCCACATCACGTGTGCCACGGCGCGCCACTCATCGATGTCTGGTGGCGGATCCGTGTTGATCAATGCCTGGGCACGATGGATGAAATAATCAGGCAAAGCCTGGTTGAACAGGGCATGCCGCACCAGCAGCTCTGATTTGTTGTTGTTAAAATACCAGCGCAGGAAAAAAAGATTGGGGGCGATTTTCCACGTTTTCAGACACAGACGCCGGGCAAACAGCCGTTCCAGAATCAGGCGCACCGCCAGATATTCGGCCAAATCAAAACGGGCGGTGGTCGCGGCGTAGTGGGGATGGCTTTGACGCCAGGCAAACATGCCTGACCAACCGGGAATTTCCTGACACAGCCGTTCCAGATAATTGGGCCACAGTTCTTCGTCCAGTCCCAGGGCGAGCATTTCCGCCATGATGGAATCCAAGGGATCATCGGGCAATTCGCCCAACTGTTCTTCCCAATCGGGCATTTCAGCAAAAACCCACCCCATATCGGTATGCGCTCTTTGGCGCCAGAAAGTGTAGAACCCTTGTGTTCCGACATTTTCCTGCCAAGCACCCACCCCGAGATCCATGTAATGGGTCAGATAGCGGATCAATGTCGGTTGGATGGTGTCAAGGATATCGTGTCCGGTCAGGGCCAGCAGGAAACGCCGCAAGGTCCATTCCCGACCGATTTTGTAGACCATATTTTCCAACAGGGCATCGGCTTCCATGCGAACCTGGGTACGTACCCGGAATGCCCCTTCCTCTTGTAAGGGGTCTTTATGGGCGAAATCGCTGATCATCGCTTCGGCCTGATCGGCAGACAGGTCCAACAAGGCTTCCGCATGGACCCACTCTTCGTTCAGCCCCAACACGGCGAGGCATTGGTTCCACAGGTCGAATACGGCTGCGGTTTCCGAGGATAGACCACTTTCTTGTACAATGTTCTGTCCGATTTCCGGGGGCAGATCCTCTTGAAAACGATACCGGGCTTGTTTTTCTTCCAAATGCCAGGTGAGCTTCAGGGCGGAAATGGGGGCCATATTCCACAGCAGCCCTGCCAAAATCACATCTTTTCGGTAAAGTTGCCGGTTGCCCAACCGGGCGATCATGGCGTCACCGTCCAGAGTGGGCATGTTGTGGATCGCCTGCAACAATCCCTCCCGGGTGATGCGTCCCTGGGCGTACAGTTCGCGAAACCGTTGGTCAGGGAGAAATGGGATGATGCCGGTTTCTGACCGTGCCAGGGATAACGCCTTGAGAAAGGGGTGTTCCTGATAGGCGTGCAAGGTGTTGTGGTGGACGAAATCCTTGAGGGGGGCCTGGGCCGTCAGGCGGTGTTCCATGTGGGCAATGGCATGGCGCAGGCGGTGCAAAATCTCATGGTTTTCCGAATGGGGATGGTTGCTCATGATCGGCCACCCTAAAAACCTGGAGGAAAAGAGGCGCTGAAGGTGGCCACCGAAGCGGTGAGAATACGAATGACCGGATCGGGATACCAACCGAACAGGAGTGTTGTGGCTGCCAAGAGGGAGGTGGCGGTCAGTTCAAAGGGGGTCAGGTCGGTTACGGAACGCATGTTGGGCCGTACTGGCCCGGTAAAGAGCCGGCCAATGGTACGAAAGGCGTAGGCGGCGCTGATGAGTACTGACAGCGATAACAGGACGATGACCCACCCCCAGCGTTCGTAACCGCCGATTAGGGTGTGCAGTTCGGCGATGAAACCCACGGTTCCGGGAAATCCCATGGCGGCCAGCAGGGCCAGGACGGTGAACAGGGCGAAGCGGGGTGTGATTTGGATCAAGGAGCTGTACATGGTGATATCCCGGGTATGGGTTCGTTCGTACAGCAGGCCGATCAGCAAAAACAGGCTGCCGGCGACCAGACCATGGGCGAGCATTTGCAACGTTGCTCCCATCATGGCGGTTTGATTCAGGGATGCAATGCCCAGGACGACCACCCCCATGTGACTGACCGAGGAGTAGGCGATCATTCGTTTCAGGTCTTGCTGGCGCCAGGCGAGGAGACCGCCGTAAAGCAGGCCAACAAACGCGACCGTGGCCAGTGCCGGTTGCAGCATCACCATGGCCTGTGGCAACGTCATGGCGGCGCGGATCAGGCCATAGGCACCCATTTTCAGAAGGATGCCCGAGAGGAGGATACTGATGGGGCTGGGGGCTTCAACATGGGCCAGGGGGAGCCATCCGTGCAGCGGCACCATGGGAATCTTCACCCCGAACCCGAGGAGGAATCCAGAGAAGATCAACAGTTGTGTTCCCGGGGACAAGCTTGCGGCCCCGCTGGCTATGGAACTCATCTCAAAGGAATGGTTGGTGGAGGTATCGAACAGCACCAGAAGGCTCATCAGCATGAAAACCGATCCCCCCATGGTGTACAGGACGAAATTGATGGCGGCACTATCCCGATTGGCTCCACCCCAGCGGCTGATGAGAAAAAACAGCGGGATGAGCGTCAACTCCCAAAACAGGTAGAACAGTGCCCAGTCCTGGGCCATGAATACCCCGAGAATGGCGGTTTCCAGGACCAATACCAATGCGTAATAACTTTTGATCCCTTGCTGGATGCTGCGCGAGGCGATGATGGCGATCAGGCAGAGCAACGTGGTCAGGATGACCATGGGATAGGAGAAACCATCGATTCCCAGGGCATAGTAAGTTCCCAGTTGGGAATTCCAGGAAAAACGTTCACTTAATTGCATGGCGCTGGAAGCGGGATCAAACCAATACCACAGTCCCAGGGACATGATCAGGGCGCTGAGTGCGTGAACCAGGGCGATACCACGAATCATTCCGGGGTTGTTTCCCGAGATGATGGCGATTGCCAGGGCACCGACAAGGGGGATGATTAACAACAAACTCAGCAGCAACAAGGTCAGATTTCTTTCAGCACGTTAATGGTTGCACAGAAGCGAGATCCAGGCTACCAAAAACCGAAGCCAACGCAAAGGTATGGCATTCAATAATGCTCCGACCGACACTTCGATGGTGCGGTCAGGTTGTCTCCAGGTAGGTATAATCGTTCAGGGCGGCGACATAGTCACGGAGATAGAGGCGTCCCTGCTCCTTGCTGACGCGCCCCTCGGAGACGGCCTTGCGGGTTAATTTATCCACCTTTTGCACCAAATCTTCCGGATCGTAGGAGACGTGGCGCAAAACATCGCGTACCAATTGACCCGAAACCACTTGGCAAAAGCTCCATCCGCGCTCATCGTCGGACTGGGAGACATGGACCACGTTGGTATCGCCGAACAGGTTGTGCAGGTCACCAAGAATTTCCTGGTAGGCCCCGGTGAGAAAAATACCCAGAACGTAAGGTTCGCCCTTTTTAAACGAGTGGAGTTCCAACGCCGGTTTCCATCCCCGTTCCCAATCGATGAAGCGGTCGATGTGACCATCGGAATCGCAGGTGATATCCTGCAGGGTGGCCAGATTGCCCGGACGTTCGTCCAGGCGGTGGATCGGGGCGATGGGAAACAATTGGTCGATGGCCCAATGATCGGGGAGCGATTGGAATACGGAAAAATTGCAATAATACCGGTTGATCAAATACTCCTGGGCCTCCACGAGTTCCGGGGGGGGATTGATCATGTCTCGCGCCAGGGAACCAATCTTGGTGGCGATGTGGTAGATCATCCGCTCCCCTTTGGAGCGTTTGGCCAGATCCAGGGAACCGAGAACGAACATTTTTTGCAAATCTTCCCGTACCTGCATGGTATCGTGCCAGATGGCGCGGGCATTGCGGTTGTTCAGGTTATCGAGCATTTCGGCAAGCTCACGAATTTCCAGAACGTCCCCTTCTTCGACGGATAAATTTTCTTCGTCGATGGGCAGGCTGGATGTTTCCAGGACGTTGATGAGCAGCATGGCATGGTGGGCGGTGAGGGCGCGGCCACTTTCGGTGATAATATTGGGATGGGGCAGGTTCTTCTTTTCGCACACGTCGTGCAGATAGCCCACCACGTCATCGGCATATTCCTGGATGGAATAGTTGACGGAGGAATCGTTGGTGGAACTGGAACCGTCATAATCGACCCCCAGACCACCGCCGACATCGCAATATTCCAGGTTGCAGCCCAGGCTGCGCAATTCGACATAATAGCGCGCCAGTTCCGCCAAGCCATTTTTGAAGCGGCGAATGTTGCTGATTTGTGAGCCCAGGTGAAAATGCAACAGTTGCAGGCAATCCAGCATGTCCATGGAGGCCAGCACCCGGACCATGTCGAGAACTTCGGTTGCTGATAGACCGAATTTGGAGAACGGACCACCGGAAGAGATCCATTTGCCTTGTCCGGTTGCCTCGGGTTTGATACGCACGCCGATGAGAGGCCGGGTTTGCATCTCCTTGGATATTTCCAGGAGCAGGGATAATTCCTGGGGTTTCTCGATGACGATGTGGACTTTCCGTCCCATTTTCACCCCCATCAGCGCCAGGCGGATGAACTCACGATCCTTGTAGCCGTTGCAAACGATGGGCGATTCCAAATTTTCCAGCATGGCCAGGGCAATTTGCAATTCGGGACGCGAACCCGCTTCCAGGCCCATGAGGTAGGGGCAACCAAATTGCACCAGTTCTTCGACAACCTGCCGTTGTTGATTGACCTTGATGGGGTAGATGCCGACATACCTGCCACGATAACCGTATTCCGTGATGGCGTTGGAGAAGGAATTGTTCAGGTGTTCGATGCGCGAGCGCAAAATATCGGAAAAACGCACCAGGACCGGCAGGGAGATGCCTTGGGATTGGATTTCGTCGGCCAATTCCTTGAGATCGATGGAGCGATTGGGATCCTTGGAGGGGGAGACGGTCAGGTTGCCTTTGTCGTTGGCGCAAAAATACCCATCACCCCAGGCCAGGACATGGTAAAGGTCCAGGGAATCCTTGATGGACCACGGTATGCCCGGCGTGGTTGCAGCGCGATAGTTCGACTCCGTCTCTTTCACCCCGGGGGAACGGGCTGGGAGTTCTTCGGGATGGAGGCTTGGGTTGTCAGTGGGACCGAGCATGGGCTTTAAATGAACTCCGAATGGGATGACGACAAGGCACCCTTGATCTTTTGATCTTTTTTTCCCGTCCTGTAAAGGTCCGATGGTCGGGCAGGCGGGATTTTTCAGGGGGGAAATCGGTGTGTGGACAGTTTATGGATACGCTGGGTCAATTCCAGGTCCGGCACATGACATCTTGGGTCTGCATACATTTTTTTGAGAGCTTCTAAAATACGCTCTGGAGGAACAATTTTCTTTGAAATCATATGATCTATGATCCATAAAACACCATGGACTTCGATGCCATCAGCTTCAGCACTTGTTCGCATAGTCTGGTCGCCTGTGAGAAGAGCGTATCTTTTGCTCGACGACAAAACGAGGGCAAAACAGTCAACTACGCTCAATCGACGACACTTGGATCGATAAGTGTATGCGTTCATGACGTCGTCCGAATCAAGCGCCTCAACATTCAATCCAAATTTTATCAAGTCATCTCGGCTGTATTCTCCGAGGTCGATCAGTTCCTCCTCAAAAAGCACGTCTGGAACGACAAACTTAATTCTACTTTGTCACATTTCTCAGGCCGGCGAAGTTCATGCAGGTAATTGTTTTCACGTACAAATCAATTAACCATTGCGTTTCACGGCTAATTCATCCAACACAGATTGTTCGTTATCAGC
>PEAK01000092.1 GCA_002753515.1 Magnetococcales bacterium | reverse complement strand
GAAGGAAAAAGTTATCGAATGAAAGAAAAAATAAAAGAATAAATGAAGAAAATGGGAAGAAAAGGCGGGAAGAACAATTTCAAACCGCTGCTTTTATGACATTTCCAGGCCGATGTCCGCAGATGTATTGGCGGACGTTTTCCATGTCCAAGATAGCCCTTTTATACCAAACCAACTTCATCGGGGCGGTTCCATTTCATCCTCGGAACCCCAGGATGCCAGCCAACTATCTACCTTTTCATGCTCAATAAAATCATCCTCGGAAGCAGTCTCCACTTCCTGGACGGTCTCCTGAATGGTCTGAACCTGCCAAGCCTCTTGTTCCAGGTATTGGCGCAGGGCCTCATTGGCCAGGAACGATTTGGTTCTTCCAGTCGATTCGGCCAACCTTGACAGGCCGTCTTTCAGGTCATCACTGATACGCACGCTTAAAGTCAAAGCTCCAGACATGGACTCCTCCTCCCATCTGTCATACAAGGTATGCTTTGTATGATGATAGGAGACAGGAGGGGGCGGAGTCAATCAAAACGGTGACGCCTGGCAGGAAGAACAGAGGGGTGATTTTGTATAATATCTATAATTTTGATATTTCGTAACATCTTGGAACTTCAAGGGATCAATATCAGTAGGAACCTGGAAATGCAAAATGGAAAAACTAATAAAATAAATAATATAATATTGATTTTATTTCGGATTTTGATTCCGGCATTCCTAAACCGCAGCTATCTTGGGATGCGTAGTTCTTGTCATCCCCGCGAAAGCGGGGATCCAGAGGGGATCTACACACCTTTCCCTGACTTTCTGGATTCCCGCTTTCGCGGGAATGACGCTAGAAAATTACGTGTCCCGCGTTGGTTGCGGTTTAGGTTCAAATCCTAGCGGCCCAGCCAAATAGTACAAAAACTTTCAGGCTACCCCCGGGTGGCCGTTTTTCGTTGGTGGTACACTGTTTTTGCCATCCCATGGGGACAATCATGGCAACCGATGCGAGAAGATCCTCTACTTCTACTTTGTCACATTTGAATATACGCCCTGGATCCCCGCTTTCGCGGGGATGACAGAGCAGAAAATCCGTTGAAAAAAGGCAACCGTCATCCCCGCGAAAGCGGGGATCCAGAAGCTACAAACGTCGAGCTGGAAATGTGACAAAGTAGAACTACAAAGGGTCGGGGAGCAACCACCAACGCATTTGGTTTTTCCTTTCCAAAAGTTGCCATGATTATCCCCCGGGGTTGGAGAGAGTTCTGGTCATCATTGTTGTCGCACGGGGTCCCCATGGAAAGGGGGATATCCGGGATAGCCCTTCCCGACTGAGACCTGTGATGCGTGGCGGTGGCTGCAACGCCCCCCCGGAACCCCGGGGGGCCAGACCATGATGCATCTCACAGGTATAACGGAATCCTACTCGGATGGGTCGGTCACCTCTTCCTGTTCCACGCCCGGGTTGACTTTAATCCTCCAAGCCTGGTGTTTCAGGAATTGGCGTAGGGCCTCATTGGTCAAAAAGGACTTGGTTCTACCAGTGGCTTTAACCATTTTCATTAAACCATCATTCAGATCATCACTGATACGCACGCTTAAGAGTTTAGCTCCAGGCACGGATCCCTCCAGATATAGATCATTCATGGAATACTCACCACGATGATAGTAGGTTGGGGGAGCTGGAGTCAATCGATACGGTGACAACTGACAGAAATAACAGATCATGTCCCCCGGAGGGGACATGATCGCCTCAAGGGCATTGCCCGAACCATGCCTTATTCTACTTTGTCACATTAGAATATACGCCCTGGATCCCCGCTTTCGCGGGGATGACAGAGCAGAAAATCCGTTGAAAAAGGGCAACCGTCATCCCCGCGAAAGCGGGGATCCAGAAGCTACAAACGCCGAACTGGAAATGTGACAAAGTAGTTATGCCTTTTTGAAGTGCGGGGCGACGCGAACCTTCGGCGATCAGTAGCGAACCAGTTTCACTTCCAACACGTTGGGCACCTCGAGCAACTGCGCCATCACCGCCTTGGGGACATCCTGATCGATATTGATGAAGGCGATGGCCGATCCCCCTTGGCGCGTCCGACCCAAGTGGAAATTGGCGATGTTGATACCCGCCTCGCCCAGCAGGGTTCCGACGCGACCGATCAAACCCGGGGCATCCTGATTGGCAACGAACAACAGGTTGCCCTCGGGGGTCGCCTCGATGGGGACCTCGTTCATGGAAACGATGCGCGGGCGTTCATCGAACGAGAGCGTCCCGGCAATGCAACGCTGGCGTTTTTCCGTGGTGATGGTGACGGCGATCAGGGAGGTGAAGCCCTTTTTCGACTGTTCCCGCACCGTTTCCGTCACCACGATCCCCCGTTCCTTGGCGATCAGCGGCGCATTCACCAAATTGACACCGGTTTCCAGCATGGGGGTCAGCAACGAATTCAACAAGGTGTTGGTGATGGGCTTGTGGCTGAGGCCCGCCACCCCGCCCTCGTAGCGGATTTCGATGGATTGCACCCCCGCCTCGGTCAATTGGCCGAGGGTGGTCCCCAATTTGTCGGCGAGATTCAGGAAGGGACGCAAGGCCGGCAGTTCATGTTCCGACACCGCCGGAATGTTCAGGGCGTTCTGCACCGTCCCCTTCAACAGGAAATCGGAGATCTGTTCCGCGATCTGAACCGCCACCTTGACCTGCGCCTCGGTGGTGGAAGCCCCCAGGTGCGGCGTCAGCACCACGTTATCCAACCCGAACAAGGGACTCTCCTTCGCGGGTTCCTTCTCGAAGACGTCCAGGCCCGCCGCGAACACCTTGCCCGACTGCAAGGCTTCGTAGAGCGCCGTTTCATCGACGATACCACCCCGGGCACAATTGATGATGATCACCCCCTTTTTCATCCGCGCCAGGGCATCGCCATTGACCATATGCCGGGTTTTGGCCGTCAAGGGGGCGTGAATCGTCAACACATCAACCCGTGGCCAGAAATCATCGAGGCTTTCCACCAACTCGATCCCCATTTCATGGGCTTTGGCCTTGCTGATGAAAGGGTCAAAGGCGAGAATCTGCATTTTCATCCCCTGGCAGCGTTCGATCACCAGGGAACCGATATTGCCGGTACCGATGATCCCCAGGGTCTTGCCCGCCAACTCCCGGCCCATGAAGCCGTTTTTTTCCCACTTGCCCGCACGGGTCGAAGCCGTGGCCGCCGGGATGTGCCGTGCCGCCGCCAACATCAGGGCCATGGTTTGCTCCGCCGTGGTCACCGAGTTGCCGAAGGGGGCGTTCATGACAATGACACCCTG
Source organism: Magnetococcales bacterium (assembly GCA_002753515.1). Lineage (GTDB taxonomy): Bacteria > Pseudomonadota > Magnetococcia > Magnetococcales > UBA8363 > UBA8363. Next base: position 10,035 of record PEAK01000092.1, on the reverse strand, counting down.
TTTGGATGCTGCAGGGATATCGACGTTGTCAACGCCAATGCCGGCACGCCCGATCACCTTGAGGCGGGGGGCGGCCTGAATCAATTCCTGCGTCAGACGGGTCGCCGAACGAATGGCGATACCATCGTAATCGGGCAGCTTGTTTTTCAATTCCTCCGGGGTCATGCCGGGGAGATAATCCACCTCCACCCCGCGACTGCGGAACACCTTCTCGGCTTCCGGGGACATCTTGTCGGAAATCAGGACTTTTGCCATGGTCATCACCTCGTCAACGCCTCTATGATTCGTTATGCAAAAGGTGACAACTAACACACTCCAAGGGTACATGACAACCATGATCGAACATCAAGGCCGGGTCTTAACCGTTGCCGGAACCGATCCCACTTGCGGTGCCGGACTGCCGCTGGACATACGCATGATCGCCCACCTGGGGGGGCTACCCCAGGCGGCGGTCACCGCCATCACCGTTCAGGATACCGCACGGGTTTCCATGGTTCAGCCCGTGGATGCACACCTGGTCGCGCAACAAATGCGGGCGGCCCTGGACGATATCGGGGTGGACTGCATCAAACTGGGGATGCTGGCCACCGGTGCCATTGTCCGCGCCGTCCTCGACACCCTCGACGCCCATCCCACCCTTCCCGTCATCGCCGACCCGGTCGTCGCCGGAACCGGGGGTGGCATGCTGTTGGATCCCGAGGGATTGGCCCTGTGGCGCCGGGAGCTCTTGCCCCGGGCCACCCTGATCACCCCCAACCTGCCCGAGGCCCGCATCCTCGCCGACATCCCCGACCCGACCCCCGAAGCCCTGATCACCGCCCTGGCGCGACGCGGATGCTCGGTACTGCTCAAGGGGGGGCACGGGGAAGGACCCATGGTCCGGGATCTGTTGCTGCACCGGGGCCGCCTCCACACCCACGAACATCCCCGTCTGCCCGGACCCCCCTTTCACGGGACCGGCTGTGCCCTCGCCGCCGCCATCGCCACCCGGGTCGCCCTGGGGGATCCCCTGGATCAGGCGGTGGCAAAGGGGCTTGCAACCAATCTCCAAGCCATGGAAAATGGTTCCGCACCGGGACGTGGGCAACGCCTGCTCGGGATCAAGCTGACGCCTCCCCCGACTCCCGAAGCCCTTCGCCCCAACCACTCTTGCAACGCGGAGAACATCACCATGGCCAACGTATTGCCGCCCCTCCTCAACGGTGGTCCATGACAAAAAAAAACGCACGGCACAGCATCGTCCGATCCTCGGCAGCGGAGTACCTGACCTTCATCGCGGCCAGCGGACAAGGTGGTGTAGAGGCTGTTTATGCCGATGAAAGCATCTGGCTGACGCAGAAAATGATGGGCGTACTCTACGATGTGGAGACCAACACCATCAATTACCACCTGAAAAAAGTGTTTTCCGATAGCGAACTTGAGGAAATAGCAGTTATTCGAAATTTTCGAATGACTGCCACGGATGGCAAAAGCTACGACACCAAGCATTACAACCTGAAGGCGGTCGTTGCCGTTGGCTACAAGGTCAATTCCGAACGCGCCGTGCAGTTCCGCAAGTGGGCAACCGGCATCATCGAGGCGTTCACCATCAAAGCCCATGTGATGGACGACGAACGCATCAAAAGTGGTGGCTCGATCCTCACAGATCACTACTTTGAAGAACAAATACAAAGGATTCGGGAGATTCGTCTCTCGGAGCGCAAGTTTTACCAGAAGATCACCGACATCTACGCCACGGCCATTGATTACGATATCACCGCGCAGGCCACCAAGCGCTTCTTCGCCTCCGTTCAGAACAAACTGCACTGGGCGATTCATGGCCGGACCGCTGCCGAAGTCATCTATCACCGTGCCGATGCCGACAAGCAGCACATGGGGCTGACCACCTGGAAAGATGCTCCCCTCGGAAAAATTCAGAAGTTCGATGTCGCGGTAGCCAAGAACTATCTGACCGAGTACGAGATGGCGCAGCTTTCACGGCTGGTCAATGCCTATCTCGATGTTGCCGAGGACATGGCACAGCGCAAAATCCCGATGACCATGCACGACTGGGAAACGCGGTTGAATCGGTTCATTGAAGCGACCGACCGGGCCGTATTGCAGGATGCCGGCAAGGTGAGCGCGGAAATTGCCAAAGCCCATGCCGAGAGCGAATTCGATAAATACCGCTTGATTCAGGACCGGCAGTATGTGTCCGACTTCGACCGGCTGCTGCAAATCAGTCGCGGCGAGGGGGGCGGCGACGAATGAGCCACGATAAAGCCCTGTCCATCACCATTGATGAAGTCGATTCAATCTGAATGAGGAGAACATCACCATGGCCAAAGTACTGATCCCCCTGGCGGAAGGCTTCGAGGAATTGGAAGCCGTCACCATCATCGACCTGTTGCGTCGGGCGGAAATCGAAGTCGTCGTCGCCGGCCTGAAAGACGGACCGGTACGGGGCAGTCGCCGGACGGTGATCCTGCCGGATACCACCCTGGAGCAGGTGATGGAGATCCCTTTCGACATGATGGTCCTGCCCGGGGGCCAACCCGGCAGCAACAACCTCAATGCCGATGAGCGCATCCATCGTTTGTTGCAACGGTTGTCCCACGCCGGCAAAACCACGGCCGCCATTTGCGCCGCACCCCTGGTGCTGGCGAGCGCCGGCCTCCTCAAAGGCAAAAAAGCCACCAGTTACCCCGGTGCCCTGGGGGCGCAACTCCTGGAAGGCGTGGATTATCAGCAAGCCGCTGTGGTCCGGGATGGTACAGTCATCACCTCCCGGGGTCCGGGAACCGCCATGGATTTCGCCTTGACGCTCATTGAAACCTTGGCGGGTACCGCCGTGCGGCAAAAGGTCGAAGCCCCCCTGCAACGGTAACCGGCGTCCCCATGCCATGAACCCGATCATTCCCATTCACGGCCGGGAAGCCCTCCCGGTACGCGCCCTGCCCTGCATCACGGGATGGGGCTGTTACCAACTGACGCTGGATCCATTCGATCTGGCACACCTCCTGGCCTCGGGAAAATTCCTGGCCGGTTTCACGGCGACGCAGCCGTTACCGACCCATCGCCTCAATGGGGATGCGACATGGACGGGAATGGCCGCCGTCACCTGGGATCGCATCGCCAAAGGCATGGAACTGACGATGGAACAATACGCCCAGCGCTTGCAAAGCCTCCGCAGCGAAGATCCCGGCACCCATGAACAATGGCTGCTCCGAGGGATCGGAGCATTACCTGCGGGCGTCTTTGTCTGGAGGGATGATTTTGAACGCTTTTGGACGGTGGATTTCCTGCCCCGTATTGCCATGCCGCCACCTCCCGACGAGGGGTACCCGGGGGAATACCGGGAAGGGGACACCTCCGGTGCCGATGCACGGGAAAGGACACTGCATCGACTCGCCCATCGGCGATCACGGCAGATGGCCCGGGCGGCTTTGTTCCCCTCCCCGCCACAACTCGATTACGATCCCGATTTGTCCCCGGCATGTATCGCCCTGGTTCTGGAAGGGTTCGCAACCGCGCCGCTCAGCCGCGCCAATGACACCACGGCGGCGACGCGAGCCCGTCAAGATACCATCATCAAGCGGCGTCGCGCCTTGAAAACGATCATTCAGGCCTTGGCGACGAAAGCCGAGGGGACGCCCGCCGCATTTGCCACCGATGCCATTCCATACCGCAAATTGGATTTTTTGGACCATGTCCTCAGCAACCGTGCGCTGTTGTGTGGGGATCGGGACATGCTCCCGCACCTGGACGGGATTCGTGCCCGATTCGTTCACGCCTCCGGGAACATTCCAACATTCCTCAATGAGGATTTATCAGCCCTGGGTATCCGCTTTCTCGGGGGCTCGTACAGCAAGACCGTCAATGCCCTGAAAAGAGTGCCCCTTTAGAACGGAATCGGGGCTCGGAGAGACCCTTTCCGGGGTGAACATCGCCCCATGCCCAGCCAACCATCGCTTGCATTCGTCAGGAAACTTTTCAATAAACAGGATTATGTTTCTTAATTCTACTTTGTCACATTAGAATATACGCCCTGGATCCCCGCTTTCGCGGGGATGACAGAGCAGAAAATCCGTTGAAAAAAGGCAACCGTCATCCCCGCGAAAGCGGGGATCCAGAAGCTACAAACGCCGAGCTGGAAATGTGACAAAGTAGAATTAAACCGCAACCAACACGGGATACATAGTTTTCCAGCGTCATCCCCGCCCCCGATTCAGGCATTCGGGGGCGGGGATGACAAAAACTACGCATCCCAAAATAGCTGCGGTTTAAAAGACGATGTGGGCTATGTGGCCGAGATTTTTACTGGAATCCACCTCTGTGGGCTCCGACACCAGTATCCGCCGACAGTCAGCAATTGCGCAACGATTACCAGAACGACCGTAGAGCTTTTTAGTCTCAGCCAATGACATCTTTCTTCTGGTATTGATCATAATGACGATTTCATATCTTTGTTTACGACATCCATCATCCAGCCGTTCCATGAATCGGCTACCAACAACAATATCCCCGCAATGGACAATACTCAACACCAATTCACACCATCCCCCCATCCGCATTGGTCAACGTGACTGCATGGCATTACGAACGAAACCGGGGGGCAGCAGGGAAATTCACTGATAATACAATGCGTTGCACTTGTTTCTGCCCATGGGTTTCGACGAAACCTCCTGGCAGGTGACGACGAAACGTACAGGCAATGAGAGAACTATCAGTCACTTTCGACTATACATTTCCTTCAGTTTTCATTAAAGATTTCCCTTGTAGTTGTCGGTGCGCAGCAACCGATCCGTCTCCACCACGGGGAAACAGAAATCATGGAAAACCACACCAATCCACGCAACCGACGGGCCCCGGGGTATCCCGGTGGCGGCCCCTCCTTTCCGGAACCCTTCCCCAACGATTATGATACGGGCTTCGATCCCGGGGAACCGCCGGCCTGGATGCGGGAGATCCCCGATGCCCCCGGTTATGATGACCCCGGAAGGGGCTGGCATCGTGCCGATGACACCGGGGCACGGACCGGCAACCGGACGCGAAACGCCCCTCCCCCCGGCGGGAACGGGAACGGGAACGGAACCGCCAACGGCAAGGGAGACGCATGGCCGGAACCATCGCCCCTGACAGCGGCATATCCCCCGCAGCCGTACCCCATCGAGGCCCTACCCATTCCCATACTCGCGGCGGTTCTCGAGGTGCAAGGGTTCGTCAAGGCCCCCGTACCCATGGTTGTCACCTCCGCCTTATCCGCCTGTTCCCTGGCGATCCAGGGGCATTATGATGTGCAACGCGCCGAAAAATTGGTTGGTCCGTCGTCACTCTTCACGTTGATACTCGCGGATTCGGGGGAGAGGAAATCGACATGCGATGGTTTTTTCACCAAGGCGATTCGTGATTATCAAGCCCATCAGGCCGAAGCCGCCAAACCCCTTCTGAAGGATCATGAGGCCCGGTGTCAGGCGTGGGAGGCCAAACACAATGGCGTCAAGGACAAGATTCGCCAATTGACCAAGGCGGGCAAATCCTCGGAAATGGAAGAGGCGGCCTTGCACGAGCTGGAGCGGAAGAAACCGCGAGAACCCCGGATCCCCCGCCTCCTTTACACCGATGCGACTCCCGAGGCCCTGGCGCACGGATTGGCCAAACAATGGCCTTCCGGCGGCGTGGTCTCCTCCGAGGCGGGAACGGTTTTCGGATCGCATGGCATGGGTCGGGATTCGGTGGTCCGGAACCTGGCACTCCTCAACCAACTGTGGGATGGGGCACAAATCACGATTGATCGACGTACCTCGGAATCGTTCGTGGTCAAAGGGGCCAGGCTGTCCGTCAGTTTGCAGGTGCAAGAGTCCGTCCTGCAAGAGTTTCTCAGCAAGTCCGGCGGTTTGGCCCGGGGCAGTGGTTTTCTCGCCCGCTTCCTCATCGCCTGGCCGGAATCGACCCAGGGGCGGCGTATCTTCACCGAGGCACCGCCCCACTGGCCCGCCCTCGAAGCGTTCAATCAACGGCTGACCCAGATCCTTGCAACCCCCAACCCCGTCGACGACGACGGCATGTTAACGCCACATTTGCTCGCCATGACCCCTGCTGCGAAACGATTGTGGGTCCATTTCCACGACAGCATCGAAAAGGGTTTGAAAAGGGGCCGGGAATATCACGATGTGCGGGACGTGGCCAGCAAATCCGCCGACAATGCGGTACGACTGGCGGCCTTGTTCCACGTTTTCGAGGATCAACCCGGGGATATCGGTGAGTTTTCTTTTTCCCGGGCCGGCCAGATCGTCACCTGGCATTTGAGTGAATCCCGGCGTTTTTTCGACAGCTTGGCCGTACCCGAGGAACTGGGTTTGGCGCAACGCCTGGATACCTGGTTGCTCGATACGTGCCGCCATGAGGGGGAGACCCGGATACCCACGACCAAGTTGCAACAGTTCGGACCGTATGTCTTGCGGAGCCGGGTGGCCATCGATACGGCCATGAAGGAACTCGATGCCCTGAATCGTGCCCGGATGGTGAACGACGGCAAAAAGAAATGGATTGCTGTCAATCCCGTGTTGCTCGCCCCCATCGCGGAGTGAATCCCACCCCTGCTTGGAGGTTTGGGCCTTGATCATCGTTTCGTCCGTGCCGACTCATTCTGGATTCCCGCTTTCGCGGGAATGACGAACGACTGCAATCTCAGGAGATTTTTTCGTCATTCCCGCGAAAGCGGGAATCCAGAATGAGTCGGCACGGACGAAACGATGATCAAGGCCGAGGTTTGCTACTGCTATTCCTGCTATTTCTGCTAGAGTTGCCCTGAAGAATAGCAGGAATAGCAGGAATAGCAGTAGCAACCACCAGTACCGGGATGGACCACCCAGCCCCCGGGGGCAGCGGATCCCGTAACATGACTATTAGAAAATATTATATAAATAATATATATTTATATATATTTATGATATTATATGATATAATTTAGATTATTACCACCAGGGAACAGGAGTTCACGCCTGCAAGAACCATCCCGCCCGCATGGAACCGTCACCATGGGCATTGCTATTGCTATTCCTGCTATTCCTGCTAGAGTTGCCCTCTGTTCCCCCCCTGTCAGTCCGCAATGGCAACTGTTTTACTGGTGGCATTCTGGAGGTTCCGTTCCATCATGCCACCTGAACATCAAACAGAAGAGTCGTCAGTGCATGGAGTCAACCGGATGGGGCGGTGTTTGTCAAGGGGAGGGGAATGATGGTATGCTGTAAACGGTGGCCACTTTTGAAGGAGACCTTCCCGTGAGTTCCTCCATTGCGTTCGACACGTATGCGTTTGTCAAAAAGCTCAAGGATGCCGGAATGCCGGAAGAACAGGCACGAATTTTGGCGGAAACACATACCGAATTGATCGAAGAACGGCTGGCGACCAAACGGGACTTGAAAGAGTTGGAGCTACGGCTCACGCATGCGCTCACAGTCCGCATCGGTGGACTGATCGTCGTCGGTTTCGGCATCCTTGGCGCGTTGCTGAAGATGCATTGACGCCGCAGCCGTCGAAGCCTCGAAAGGTCACACCCCGGGTCACGCCCGGAACAAAAAAAAGACCTGCACCAAAACAGCGTGCAAGTCTTTTTTTATCTGGCTCCCCGGCGCGGACTCGAACCACGGACAAGGTGGTTAACAGCCACCTGCTCTACCGACTGAGCTACCGGGGAATGGTGCTGATAGTAGGGGGATGATTTTTTCAGGTCAAGGGAATTAGGGAGGCGGGAAAAGATTTTTCCTGATCGGCAGCGGCGAACGACCCCCTTGCAGCCATTTTCCCGGCATGGATATTGCTAGAATAATGCCAACCGGGAACAACGCCAACCGGGTACGGAAAGATGCCACCGGCTCGTCACCAACACTTCAGCAGCCGTTTTCAAGGGGTCCATCATGGAACACCGTGACGCTTTCACCAAAACATCCCCGGAAAAAGGGACACGAACCTTTTTCTTCGCCACCCGTGGCGACTTGCTCGAAAGCCTGAATGAGGGGGGGCACCATGGGCTACCGCGTGACAAACAACGCTTGAAACCAGAGGGTCGATCCCCGGGGCTGCAATCCCGGCGGACGGATTGAGCCGCTGTCGCAGGCTGGAAAACCCACCCGATACTAAACCGCAACCAGCGCGAGATACGTAGTTTTCTAGCGTCATCCCCGCGAAGGCGGGGATGACAATAACTGCACATTCCAAGATAGCTGCGGTTTAAACCGCAACCAGCGCGAGATACGTAGTTTTCTAGCGTCATCCCCGCGAAGGCGGGGATCCAGAAAGTCAGGGAAAGGTATGTAGACTCCCTGGATCCCCGCGAAAGCGGGGATGACAATAACTGCACATTCCAAGATAGCTGCGGTTTAAACCGCAACCAGCGCGAGATACGTAGTTTTCTAGCGTCATCCCCGCGAAGGCGGGGATCCAGAAAGTCAGGGAAAGGTATGTAGACTCCCTGGATCCCCGCGAAAGCGGGGATCCAGGGCGTATATTCTCATGTGACAAAGTAGAACTAAGCCATCGCCGGTGAGCCATGTCCCTTGACCCGAACCAAATAGAGCGTTATTCCCGGCAACTGTTGCTACGGGAAATCGGCGGCATCGGTCAGGGGAAACTCCTGTCGGCAACGGTATTCCTCCTCGGGGCCGGGGGATTGGGGGCACCGGTGGCCCTGTATCTGGCCGCAGCCGGGGTCGGGACGCTGGTGATCGCCGACTCCGATAACGTCGATCTGTCGAACTTGCAACGGCAAATCCTGTTCGCCACCCCGGATATCGGCCGTGCCAAGGGCACCGTCGCCGCCGAAACATTGCAGCGACTCAATCCCGATGTCCGCGTGCGGGCGATCAACCAGCGGGTCACCGGGGCGATCCTGGATGCCACCCTGCCCGACTGTCAGGTGGCGGTCGATGCCAGCGACAACTTCGCCACCCGCTACCTGTTGAACGCCGCCTGCCTCAAGCATCACAAACCCCTGGTCACCGGGGCGGTGTTGGGATTTTCCGGTCAGGTGGCCAGCTTTCACCACGGCATTCGCGCTTCGGCCCCCTGCTACCACTGCCTGTTCCCCAACGCCCCGGAGCAAAACAACGCCTCCTGTACCACCGCCGGGGTCCTGGGTGGCGTCGCCGGCATCGTCGGCACGCTGCAAGCCGTCGAGGTCATCAAGGAATTGTTGGCCATCGGTACCCCCCTGGCCGGTGAACTGCTCCTGATCAGCACCCTGGATCTGCTCTTCCATCGCGTCCGCATCGCCAAGAATCCCACCTGTCCCACCTGTGGCCCATCGTAACACTTCGACACGGTAGCAGCAGCGGCCTCAATCCCGCGAATGCGGGAATCCAGGTTTTCCCCAGTTTCAATTCATCCGTCATTCCCGGTTTCAATTCATCCGTCATTCCCGGTTTCAATTCATCCGTCATTCCCGCGAATGCGGGAATCCAGGTTTTCCCCGGTTTCAATTCATCCGTCATTCCCGCCCCCGATTCAAGCATTCGAGGTTCCCGCTTTCGCGGGAATGACGAGGCTTCAGCGGGAATCCAGGTTTTCCCCAGTTATCGTCACCCATAAATCGGCCCATCCAGGATTCGTTTTTTCTATTAAATCCAGCTTCCAGGCACGACTCCATTTTTTTATGGCTTTTTCACGCATGATTGCAGTTTCAAATGTTTCGTGTTGCTCATACCAGACCAACATTTTTACACCGTATTTTTTGGTAAACCCCTCAACCAGTCCCTCCCTGTGTTCCCAGATTCGTTTTACAAGGTCCGAAGTAACCCCCACATACAATGTTCCATTGCGTTTACTGGCAAGAAGGTAAACCGTGGGCTGCTTGACCATTGTACAGGCTCCCTGGATTCCCGCATTCGCGGGAATGACGAGGCTTCAGCGCGGCAATGACGAGGCTTCAGCGCGGCAATGACGAGGCTTCAGCGCGGCAATGACGAGGCTTCAGCGCGGCAATGACGAGGCTTCAGCGCGGCAATGACGAGGCTTCAGCGCGGCAATGACGAGGCTTCAGCGCGGCAATGACGAGGC
>PEAK01000091.1 GCA_002753515.1 Magnetococcales bacterium | reverse complement strand
TTTTTTCCTTGAGGGCGGTACTGAAGCGATTACCCAACATTCGGATATTGGAGGCGGAATCGGGTGCCAAAGCACTGGGAATTTTGATGGAAGAATCCGTCGATTTGGTACTGATGGATGTGCAAATGCCAGATATGAACGGTTTTGAAACGGCTCATCATATGAAAATGACGAACAGAACAAAAGGGATACCTATTATTTTCATTACTGCTGTCTTTGATACGGGTGAGTTTATCCGTCATGGTTACCAAGCCGGTGCGGTGGACTATATCACCAAACCAATCAACGACGACCTGTTGCTTCGCCGTCTTAAACTCTATCTGTGAAGCTTGAACTAGGGAAGGTGGCGGTCATCGACTGACTATACGACCCTTTTTTGGCAATTCATGGATTGCTGTTTCCCCATTCTCCAGAACGACATCCGCTTAAGACGAACCATTCAAGGTATCTTGCGACAAAACACGGCGTTTTTGGAAGTAATATATGATTTCAATCAGATATTTTTTTCTGACCGGCTTGGTCATGTGCATGTCACAACCAGCATTCTTGATTTTTTGAGTCACATCCATCATGGCATGGGCCGTCAAGGCGATGATGGGTGTGGCAGCGACTCCAATCTGGGATTCCCAATGTCGAATTCTTTTGGTTGCTTCACAACCATCCATGACAGGCATCTGAATATCCATGAGTACCAGGTCAAAACGTCCCTCTTTGAATTTTTCCAAGGCTTGTAAACCATTTTCGACGATTTCCAATCGACATTGCGTGTTCATCAAATAGGCCTGAATGACCAAAATGTTTTCTTCGGAATCATCGGCCAACAAAATGTTCAGGTTGATATCCTCGGGATTCACCTCCTGTTGCACAGGCGGATAATCGGTGGCACAGAGTGTCGATGCATGTGAATCTTCCGCAATTGTTGTCACGTGATGCGGAAGCGATTCCGTCGCATAAGCCATCCGGCAGGGAATGCGCACTTGAAAGGTACTCCCCTCTCCCGGGCAACTTTCCACTTGAATGCTCCCCCCCATCATGGTCACCAAGCGTTGGGAGATGGTCAGACCCAAACCCGAACCACCAAAACGACGGGTGATACTGGAATCGGCCTGGGTAAATTTTTCAAAGATGCAGTCTAATTTTTCTGGACTGATACCAATGCCGCTATCCTGAACCGTCATTTGTAACCATGAGGCACCATCTCTTGCGATATCGCGGTTCAGTCGAATGGTGATCTGGCCGGAATCGGTAAACTTGATGGCGTTGCTGATCAGATTGAAGACAACCTGCCGTAAACGTACCGGATCGCCCAAAATGAATTCGGGTAAATCGGGACTGGTCTCCAGGGTCAGCTCCAATCCTTTCCTGGAGGCTGCCAGTCCCATCATCTCCACGGTATGATTCAACAATTGACACGGATCAAACGTTTCTTCCGTTAATAGCAACTGCCCGGCCTCAATCTTGGAAACGTCCAGAATGTCATTGATCAACTCCAACAGCATGCCGCCAGCGTTTTGCATTTTAATGATGTATTCCCGCTGCTGGATGGTAATCCGGGTATCCAGCAACACGTCGCACATGCCGATAACCACGTTCATGGGGGTGCGAATTTCATGGCTCATGGTGGCCAAAAAATCGCTTTTGGCCCGGGCCGCCTCTTCGGCCACCTGTTTGGCTTGGCGTAATTCCAGTTCCACAGCTTTGCGTTCGGCAATCTCCCGTTCCAACATGTGGTTGCGTATTTCCAGTTCCCGGGTACGTTCCAGCACTCGGGCTTCAAGTTCTTGATTGACTTGCGTCAGGGCGTGTTCTTTTTGCTGTACCAGGCTCAGGGTGGTTTGCAACCCCTTTTCCCGCTCAAAGAGTTGCAGGTACAGGCGCAGGCGATTCAGCAATAGGTTGTCGTCCAATGGTTTGGTCAGATAGTCTACTGCGCCGATTTCGTATCCGTGGCGGACAAACTCTCCATCTTGAAAAAATGCTGTAATAAATATGACAGGAATATCCTTTGTTTTTTCTGTCATCTTCATATGGCCGGCAGTCTCGAAGCCATCCATGCCGGGCATTTGAATGTCCATCAGGACCAGATCGACTTTTTCCTCAAGGAGGATACCCAAGGCGGCAACGCCTGATTGCGCCTCTATGACCCGGCAGGCGAGGAGACGGTCCAATAACGCATGCAGAGAGAACAGATTGTTCGGATTGTCATCAACAATCAGCAGGGTATACGGCTTACTGTTCATGATGATTTACCGCCCGGGATGATGTGAATAAACGTTTGGTCCCTTTTTCGTTAAGGAGAAAAAACGTTCACCTTCGCCAGTGCGAATTGACTCTTTTTCCCCCAACAACAGTATACCATCGGGATGGAGGGAACGGTCAAACAATTCCATGACTTTTTTTTGAAGATTTTCGTTAAAATAAATCAAAAGATTGCGACAAATTATTAATTGGAACTCGTTGAAAGGGCCATCCACAGCCAGCGAGTGTCGGTAGAATAATGTTTTATGGTGCAGCGCGGCACTGAGGGAGAAAAAATTATTATTTTCATTTATGCAATAGTCGTCAAAAACAGCGTTTCCACCGGCCTCCCGATAATTGGCCCGTCCCTTTTCAAGCAAGTCCACGGCATAGAGAGCATTGGCGGCCTGCATGAGAATGAACGGATTGATGTCGGTGGCATAAATCAAACAACGGTTGAGCAGACCCGCCTCATGGAGAAAAATGGCCAAGGAATAAACCTCTTCGCCACTGGAGCAACCGGCTATCCAAATTTTAATGTGCGGAAAACTGGCCAGATAGGGAAAAACCTTCTCTTTAAGCAGGCGAAATTGCTGCGGCATGCGAAAAAATTCCGTCACGTTGATGGAGAGCGCCAGGAAAAGACGTTGGAAGGCTGCGGGTGAGCCAAGAATTTCCTTCTGACAGGAGTAATTTCCTGGTCCCCCCAAATCGCTGCACACCTGTCCCAAACGCCGTTTGAGCATATCGGGCTGGTAGTCGCCATAATGATGACCGTACACGGCGGCGACAGCGGTGAAAAAGGGGGTCAAATCCTGCTCGGAAGGTACTTTGGTTGCTGCAGCCGCCATCAGGGTCGTCATGACCGGCAACGAAACCATTTCCGCCCCAGCCACCTCCTTGCCAATGGCCTCTAGCAAAGGCTGTCCTTCCTGACAGGAATCGGGTGTGAGAACAAGGAGTGTTCCCTGCTGTCTGAGCAGGGCCTCCGCCCCGGCAATGCCATCCCGGCCATAAGCGCAAAGCATCAGCCCCAGGGCTTCAGGGCCATATTCCAGGGCTACCGATTCAAACAACGCATCTATGGCGGGACGTGCTGCCTTGATCTTCCTGTCCCGGGTCAGATAGATAAATCCATGGGCCACACGCATGTTATGTCCCGGTGGCGCAACGTAGATGGTGCCCGAGATGACGGTTGTCATATGGTGCGGCATCAGGACCGTATAGGGGGTATGCTGTCGCAACAGCTTATCCAACAGATTGGGTTTGTCTTCGGCCACATGCTGCACGACAAACACCGCCAGATCGCCAAGAGGCAAATGCTGGATTAAATGAATCATCTTCTCCAGACTGCCGGCGGATCCCCCCAATACCAAGGCGCGAAACGGCCTCTCCACGTATTTCTCCCCCCCCCGCGTCGGCATCAACCGCACCGACATCCCAAGTCCCAAAAGGTAGGAGAAAAGAGGACGATTGAAAAAAAGGGCTTCGTTCTTCGGGTCGCGCCCGAGTGCCTGATGGAGTCCGTGGATCAAGGGGGGCGAAATCCACTGCAGCTCATAAAAATACAACCGCAACGGTAAGGGGCGCGGTTGCTGCAAAACCGCCAATAGCTGTTTTTCCTCCGCAGCTTTCAACCGGTTGCCCTGCACCATCACATGGCAAAACCCGTCCTGGTCGCTCAAGGTCACCTTCATCGTCGACCAGCACTCCAAGCCTTGACCAGGTTGATCAGTACATCATAATCAACCGGCTTGGCGATGTAATCGTCGGCACCAACCGCCAGACATTTTTCCCGATCACTCTTCATCGCCTTGGCTGTCAGGGCAATGATGGGGATATCTTTGAGTTTGTTGTCAGCACGAATCGCTTCGATGGTTTGATAACCACTCATTTCCGGCATCATGATATCCGTCACAACCAGATCGATCCGTTCTTTTTCAAGAACCTGCAACGCCTTCTTGCCATTCATGGCCTGTAACACCCGGGCACCATGCCGCTCCAGGGCCGCCGTAATCACGTATAGATTGCGCGCATCGTCATCGACAATCAAAATCGTTCGACCGGCCAAGCCATTCAGCGGATCCTGTACTATTTCAGGATCATTCCTGGAATCCTGACGAACCTCGCGTAAAAAGCGTTCCACATCGGCCAGTAACCGACTATTGGCCTGCGGAACCTGTTGAATGATACTGTCGGTGAAGCTCCGTACCGCCAGCAATTTTTCTTCGCTCAACGATTCATCATTGAGTACGATGCAGCGCAAGTCGGGGTGCATCGCCCGTAAACTGCGGAAAAGGTCCGTACACACGATCCCCCCTGGGAGGTGGTAATCGCAAATGACCACAGCGAACGGTGCGTCACCTTGATTCCGGACTGCGGCAACGGCTGTATCATAGTCTCTGACCCGAACGACTTGCACTCCTTTCCCGCGTTCCAACTCTGTCAAGTCCTGGCCTTGGGGGAGGTCGGAGGCTGAAACCACCAGAATTCGGGCGTTGGCCGTTCCCTTGGGAGCCAGTTGTGCCATGACCCGGGTGAGACTGTCGGCTTCCACCGGCTTTTTCAGAAAACCGAACGCCCCTTCTTCCTGCCAGGGTATCCTGCCTTCTTTACCAGTAATGATATAAACCGGAACGGCGTTCAATTCGCGAGTTGCCTTGAGCTGGTTCAACACCTCCATACCGTTCATATCCGGCAATCCCAAATCCAGGACGATGCCAGAAGGGTGCAGGGTACGCGCCAATTCCAAACCTTCACGTCCCGTCACGGCGGCGACCGTCTGAAATCCCAATCGATGGTTGATCAGAATGACCGTTTCGCAAAAAGTGGTATCGTCATCGATCACCAGGATAGGTCGATCTCCCGCAACCAATTTGGCGCGATCATCCGCCAGTGCAACCTTCTGTATGGGAGGGGCTTTGGTTGTGACATCAGGTTGGGGTGCCGCGACTTTCGGGGTACTCTCTGTCTTCAAGGGCAAATGAATGGTAAAGGTACTCCCCTGACCTTCGATGCTTTCCAGGGTGATCTCCCCTCCCAGAAGGCCGATGAGCCGACGACTGATCGATAGACCCAGGCCGGTACCGCCAAATTGCCGGGAAATGGTCCCATCCACCTGCTGAAACTCCTCAAAGATCAGCTTGTGTTTGTCGGCAGGAATGCCTATTCCCGTGTCCGCGACCTGGAACAGCAAAATATCTCTGTGGTGTTCATCGGGCCGAACAGTCACAGAGACCTGCCCCCGGATTGTAAACTTAAAGGCATTGGACAGCAGATTACGGATGACCTGAGACAACTTATGACGGTCACTGACCAGCTCACTGCGGTACTGATCCTCCACGGAAAACACCAAGCCCTTTTCCCGGGCACCGGCGGTAAAAAGATCCTGAAATTCTGACAGCAGTTCCGATGTCGCAAACTGCTCCCATTGTACCTCTACATGCCCGGCCTCAATTTTGGATAAGTCCAGAATATCGTTGATCAGGCGCAACAATTCGTTTCCCGCATCATGGATGACCCGGGCCTGTTTGATGCTCTCTTCATCCAGGTCGTGATGCTCGTTGGCCGACAACATTTTGGAAAGTACGATGATGGAATTGAGCGGCGTGCGCAATTCGTGGGACATGTTGGCCAAAAATTCCGATTTGTAGCGGTTGGATTCCTCCAGCATGCGGGCACGTTGATCCAACTCCTTCTGGGAACTCAACAATGCATCGTTTTTGGCCTGCAATTCCTCCGACTGCTGCCGTAATTGTCCTTGTTGCTCTTCCATCTGCGCATTGGTTTGTTGCAATTCCTCCGACTGTTGTTGCAACTGTTGCTGTTGTTCTTCCATCTGGGCATTGGATTGTTGCAATTCTTCGGTTTGCTGCTGCAACCGCTGTTGTTGTTCTTCCAGATTTACATTGGCTTTAGCAAGTTCGGTGGCTTGGTTCAAAGCCAGCTCTCTGGCCTCTTCGGCGCGTTCGAACAACACTTTGATCCGTTGCCGTTGCATTGCCATGAACAACAGCGATGCAACAACGTTTACCGCCCCTTCCATGAATTCCTGCCGTTCTGGATTCATCGGGATAAACCCGTTCAACTCCATGACCCCCAACAACGCCCCCTCCCGGAGCAACGGATAGACCGTTGTGTGCTGAGCGGGCACCATCGTCGTCCCCGTGGCAATCAAAGCGTTATCGCCTTCCTCTGGCAGCACCAGGGTAAAGGGTTTTCGTTCCCGGGCCACCTGTCCCACGGCCCCTTCCCCCAGTTGCACGCGATTGCCCAAATGCCGTCGCCGGGTGAACATGTAAGTTCCCAGCAAATCCAAAACCTGTGTCTCGGCATCGTACAGATAAAAGACACCGCGACCCGCCTCCAGGGTACTGCCAACGATTGTCAAAGCCCTTTCCACCAGCTCCTGGGGCGTCAAGTCCCCCGTCAATTCTTGATTCAGCCGGCCAATACTGTCGCGAATCCAGTTGCGTCGACGATTTTCATCCGCCCCCTGGCGCAACATGAGCGTCATATGGTTGAGGGCCATTCCCAACTGATCTTCCGGCGACAACAAAACCACGTCACGCGACAAATCGCCCCGTGCAATGGTATTGGCCTGGGTTGCCAAGGCGCTCATGTTGGCCAGCAAACGCTCGGTGGAATCAAGCATTTGCCGAATTTCATCCTGATACAGGTACGAAAAGGAATCGGGCTCGATCCGGCCTGTACTCAATAATTGCAACTGGCGAGTCACAAAATGCAGGGGACGCATCAAACTACGCACATAATAATGCGATACCACAAACACCAAGGCTAGAGTCATCAGGACCAACCCGATGAAGATCTCCTTGAAATTCTTCAACGGCCCCAGGACGGCGGATTCAGGGATGGAGCCTACCAAAATCCAATATTGTTGTTGGTCGGCAGGGCGGGGAAAAATACGTTCGAAACCGAAAATCTGTCCACTGCTAAAAAGCGTTCCCTTTGTTTTTTGTTCCAAGGCCTCCATGACCCCGGGATAATAGTAACGAAAATTATTACCGTGTCCAAGGATGTGGTTAAGCATTTTCGTTTTATCTTGGTGATAGAGATAATTTCCTTGAGCGTCGAGCAAATATAATTCCACCGCCTCCATGCGTTTGTCCGTATCTCGTATGTATTGGAAAAATGCATCAGCAAACAAATCCAAAATTACCACGCCATAGTTCACTTGGTTGTCACCCACCACCAGATGCGACAAAGTGACGATCGGAACAGTAGGTTTTTCAATCTGGCCATGCTCCCGACTCAAATCCACAGAACTTACCGCATAGTTGCTCTCTGTCAACTGCAAGGCATTTTGAAAGTAAGGTTCCAACTTATGGTCCTGCAATTCGGGTTCCGGCAAATGATCCACCTTATGTGTTACCGGGTCGCGACGCACGACGATCCGCTCCCGACCATCCATCCCCACAAAACGAGCCTTGTGAAGATAATCGTAGCTGCGCAAAAAATCCTTCCAAGTGTCCAGGGTCGCGGCATTCCATTCATCATGTTTTTTGGTGTCGTGCATATCCAACCAATACATTTGCCGCAACAGGCTGGTATGTTTGGAGAAAAAATTCAGGTCGTTATGGGTCAATTCCAAAAATCCGCTGATTTTCATTCCAATCTGATAAACATCCCCCTCCACCATCTTGGCGGCCCCAACCCGATAGGCTTCGGAAGCACTGGTATAACCGTAAAACCCGATCACACCCATGGAGGGTATCGTCAGCAGATAAAACAGCAGCATAAACCGGGTTTTCAGGCGTAAACGCCGATACCAGGGGGATTGCCCCGGAATAACGGTTTCATTCATTTGGATGGGCTCCCTACAGGCTATGAATCAGGCGCAGTCTGTTGGCGACATAACCCAACAATTGATTGACATCGCTAGGCGATTTGTCTCGGTGCTTCCTGGCAGGAGGCGTCAAATCAGCTTCAAGACCAAGGGAAGCCTTGATGGTTTGCAGCTCGGCCACTATCAAAATCACTATATTAAAAACATCTTCCGCTTCAATGTCCATTGTTTTGCGAAACGGCTCAAAATCGACCCGGGGGATCGAGAGTTGCTGCTGCAAACGCTGTACCTCGGCCAGGACGACATACGCCGAAGCCAGGGAATCACTGGGCTTGGCATCCGATAATTGCGCCGGCGGAAATGCCGTATCCTGAATTTTCAGATGGTTCAGAATAATGCCGACATCATCACTCAGACGTTTGACCTCGGCATAGGAATCCTGCGGGGTCAATTTGCCTTGATTGATAATATCCCATTGACCGGAAATAAAAAGAAGTTTGTTAACAACATCCATCGGTTTTTTTCCCGGGATGACCTCTTGGGGCGGCACCTCACCGACAATCCCCAGCCGTTTTTTGACCAGGCTGATTTCCATAAGAATACGTTGGGTTTGCTCGTAAACCACAACAGGCTCCAGTTCCAGAACCGGATTCAGGTTATTCGGGACCAGAGTGGGTAAACCTTGCTGGCGGCGAAAAAAATTGATTTTGATCAGAACCAGATAGCCGATCTGCCAGGAATGGCGCGGTAAAAATTGCGTCCGTGTCGGAACAACAGTCTTGACTGCGGTGATGCCCAGGTGATCCTTGATAAGGTTGACCTCCTTTTCGATGCGCACCGCCTCGGCGAACACCTCCGAGGGGGTGATTTCCACCCCGGCCCAACTTGGCGGAGACCAACCAACAAGTACCAGGAAAACACACAAGCGGAACATGGACTCAATACTCCAACGGGTTGAAAGGTGCCTGCAAATTTTGTTCAATCGCCGAGCGGTGCCCGGATTAAACCCAACAGCTCCTCGGCGGTCAAACGACCGCTCCTGTCACCCCCCTCCAACAAATCGTCGGCCAGATCGCGCTTTTGGGCGTGAAGTTCGACAATTTTTTCTTCAATGGTCCCACGGGTCACCAAACGATAGACCGTCACTGGTCGCTTTTGGCCAAAACGATGCGCCCGATTGGACGCCTGATCCTCCACAGCGGGATTCCACCAGGGATCCATATGGATGACATAATCGGCCGCCGTCAGGTTGAGGCCCACCCCACCCGCTTTCAGACTGATGAGGAAAAAATCGCCCTGGCCGCCCTGAAAGGCATCGATGTTTTTTTTGCGTTGTGGCGCCGGGGTGGAACCATCCAAATATTGATAGGCGATCCCTTCCGCTGTAAAAAATTCGCTAATGATGCTTAAATGATCGACAAATTGACTGAATACCAAGGCTTTATGCTTGTTGTCCAACAGGGTCCTTGCCACTTCCTTGAAGGTTTCCAGCTTGCTGCAGGGCCAGGGGGCATCCGGTTTGATCAAACGACTGTTGCAACATGCCCGGCGCAAGGTCATCAATTCGGCCAGGATCGCCACATGATTTTTGCCATCTTTTCCCTGAACACCCTCCAGGTTGCTCATGGCCTGCAAGCGCAAAGCTTCATAAAAAGCGGCTTCCTCGGGAGACATGTCCACGTGCAATACAATTTCGGTCAACGGGGGCAATTCTTGCAGCACCTGGTTTTTCGTTCGCCGCAGGATGAACGGGCGGATGATCTCTTTCAGGCGGCGCGAGGCCTCACGATCACGAAACCGTTCGATGGGTTGGGCGAAACGTTCATTGAACCGTTCCAGGGAACCCAGAAGACCCGGATTCAAGAAACGAAACAGATTCCACAATTCGCCCAGATGATTTTCAATGGGGGTGCCGGTGGTGATGACACGAAAATGACCCTTGAGTGCCATGGCGGATTGCGAGCGTTTGGTCATGCGATTTTTAATGGCTTGCGCTTCATCCAGCACGATGGTGTGCCATGTGATTTCCCCCAACAGTTCCCCTTCAATTTGCAGCAGGGCATAGCTGACCACCAACACATCAAAGGCTTGCAGCCCGGTTACCATTTCCTTGCGATTGTTTCCGCCAAAGAGGATTGGTTTTAACGTTGGCGCGAAACGTTTGATTTCCGCTTCCCAATTGCTGCACACCGAGGTTGGCGCGACGACCAGGCCGACGCCATCGGGGGCGCGACTTAACAGCAAAGCCATGGCTTGTAATGTTTTACCCAATCCCATGTCGTCGGCCAAGCATCCCCCCACCCCCCAGACCGACAGGCGATGCAACCAGCGAAAGCCCACCTTTTGATAGTCACGCAGTTCGGCCTGGAAGGTGGAAGGGACTTCCGCCTCGTCCGACTCCATGGCTTCCAGTCGGGCCACCTGTTCTTTCCAATGTTTGTCACCGGCGACCCGTCCGCTTTCGCCAGCCAATTCGTGTAACCAGGGTGCGGTCAAGGTATGGACGCGCCAGCCTTTGCCGGATTCCTCGCCGCGATCGAGCATTTCCAGCAGGCGTCGGCGAAACGCCTCGGTCAGGGCGGCGAATTGTCCATTTCCCAGGGGGATGAACCGGCTTTCCTTTTTTTGGGATAGCTTTAACAAGGTACTCATTTCCAGGACCATGGCATCGTCCAGGGTCACTGTTCCCGCCACAGCGAACCAATCTCGTTCCCGGCGAATTTTGATATGCAGTTTGTCCATGGTGATTGTTTGCGCCACCCGGAAGCGTTCCCCTTCGGGCCATTCCACCAATACCTTGTCGCCCAATTCTTTGAGTTCGAGGAGCAACTCCAGACATTCTTCCAATCGGGGGAGGAACCAACCGCGATCATCTTCCGAGCGGCCCGCCAATGTTGGGCACAGGGCGATTACTTCTTCGGCGAGTTCTTTTTCCTTGCGAAAATTGCGGCGGGTTTTGACCCGTTTGCCCTCACGTTCGGCGAAGAGCAGCACGCCGCCACGGCCCGGGCTGCACCATGGCCCGGCATCAGCAAACGGGCGCACTAAAAGACGCGCCTGCAAGCCTTCGCCTTGGGGCACCAGTTGCAGTCGTGGCCGGGAATCGGTGGCGACTTCATCGATTTCCGCCACATCGGCGTCCACCGCCGATTGAATGGTGACCAGGTTGGCCAGTCGGGCCACGACCCCCATGACCCGGGCTTTTTGGCTTTCGGGGCCGTTAAAACCATCCGGGCCAAGAATATCGGCAATTTTATGATGATCATTGGTGATTTCGATGACCCGGCAACGGCGTTCCCCTTCGCGCAATACCAGGACTCCCGGTCCCTCAATTTTTTGGGCGAAGCGTATTTTGACCCGGCCATTGTGTTCATTGACCAGCAATTCCGGTTCGGAGCGCACCACTTCGATGGTGACCATCGGGTTGTCCAACCAATAAACGTGTGGATGCCCGACGAGTGCCAACATGCCGCGTGCCCATTCAAAATCGTAACGGGTTCCGTTGTAGATGTATTCCTGGCGGATGGTTTGGCATACTTTCAGATCCTGCGGCGTGAGAAAGCCCCACAATTGGGCTTCGGAGCTGTGCAGTTTGCGGGTGGAGACCGCCTTGCCGCGACTCCATTCCCCGTCTTCCGACAAGGTTTGTTCCCTGGCCTGAATGCTGCCGCGTTGGCCATGGGTTTCGATCAGCCAGACCAGGCGTCTTTTGGAAATTGTCGCGACTTCTTCGACCTCGTTTTCGTGGCCACCGGTGAGTTTCAGCAGGGCGGACAAGGTTTGTTCCCAGCGTTCTTCGCGGCGGATGCGATCCACGATGCAGGAAAAGCCCAATCTGGATTCCAATTCGCTGACAACGGTTGTGAATTCTTCCGTTTCTTCGGGCCATTGTCGCAGCAGCGCGGCACTTTCCAATGCCGCCCAGGGATAATCGTTCAGGAGTGCCTGGCGATGGATGGCCCACAGGTGATCCTTGACGGTTTCGACGGCCATGGTTTCATGATCGACCCAGTACAGGGCCATGAGGCGCAGCAATTCAGCGAGACCGGCCGGATTGACGGGTCTAACCGCTTTGGGGAGGGCCATGGCCCATCCCCCATCCCGTGCTGCCAGGAGGGGGGTGAACTCTTGGCGCAACCAGGGCAAACCGGCGTTTCCTTTGCGGTTATCGCTGCGATAACCCAGAATGTTCAGGGCATGATCCGCGTCACCGCTGCGGGCTACGACTACGGCTCGAATGGCTTGATAGCCGGCGGCCAGGGGATTGTGACGATGACGCTCCAAGCGTTGGACCAAGCTGAGGATGCGTTGTCTGCCTTCAAATTGGTTGGTTTGCAGGAGTGCCAAAAGCAAGAACAAACCGCCCCAGAAGTGGGGGAAGTTTCGTTGTCGATGTTCTTCCCTGGTATCGTCGAGCAGGGCCATGGTTTTATCAAGGGTGCTGATGGCGCGGCGGAAATCACCGTGTAAAAAACAGATCCACCCTTGAAAGAGTTGGGCCGCCTCCACGGGTTTGTCGCCAGCCAACAGTTCCTCAGCTTCCTTGATGCGCCCCTGAACCAACAGGGCGAGCATGTAGAGGGCGCGCAATCCCGGGCCGGTTTTCGGGCACGATTCCTGTCGATACTGTTCCAACAAGGGGATCATGTCGGCGATAGATTGCAAATCCAGGAGTTTGATCTCCAATATTTCTTCCAAGGTCCACAGTTGCAGTTGCAAAGGCAGGCGCACGATGCGTTCGGCATCCCAGGGATCGGCGTACAGGTGTACCAGGGGGGGTGTTTTGCGATAATCGTCGGGACGTTGGCTCAAGGCCAGGTTCAAGAAGCGGATGACGGTTTCGGTATTGGATGTCAGCAGTCCCAGGCGAATTTCGCGCACCGCCCGATCGAAGCTGACCAGACGTTGGCTACCTCGGGACGAGCCCAAAAGGGCGGGTATTTCACTGGCGACAATGTGCATCATTTCCTCACAAACGCCGTCTTTGATGGCCTGCAACACAACGGTATCGGCGATGGCTGGGACGATGCGATAATGGAGTCCGGTTTCCAAATCTCTTTTAAGCAGAGCCATGCCCAGCAAGACGTCGATACGTGGTTGCAAGGTTCTGACGGTGAACCAACTTTGCGGGGTTTGCTTGATCTTCAGCTTTTTCAGGCAGGCGACAACCAGTGAGGCGGGAACGGTTTCATAAATGATGGCAAACAGTTGCAATATTTTTCTGTTTGGATCAACCAGCCGATCCAGGTGGGCGGAAAGGTCAAAAGTTTGGATAGAGGTTTCGGGCAACGCCGGTACCTTTCGCCTTTTTCTAAAGAGACACTCTGCGAGTGAGTCCTGAATGCAAAAGGTCAATCATTTCCACAAAACGCCCATCCGGGTCAAGGTTTCAG
>PEAK01000017.1 GCA_002753515.1 Magnetococcales bacterium | reverse complement strand
GCCAGGTGACCGTTCTCATTAAGGGCAACAGCATCGACACTCTGCACATGCCCTTTGAGGATACGCAAACATTTACCCGTTTTGACGTTCCACAAGCGTGCGGTTTGATCCTCCCCCCCCGACATCGCCACCCGACCATCCGCACTGATAGCAACCGCATGCACCCGACCCGTATGGCCGGTCAGCTTTTTTAGACACGTCCGTGCCGACAAATCCCAGATGCCGACCGTACCATCCGCCGCTCCCGTAACCGCCCAACGGCCATCCGGTGTCATGCGCACCGAGGTGACAGTGCCCTCATGGCCTTTGAAGCTGCCCAGCAGACGCCGGGAATGGGAACGCAACCGCCGATTGCTGACCGCCAATTCCTGAAGTTCCGGCCAGGCCGTTTCCTGCGGCCCAATGGCTGTCAACGTATCGACAACCGCCTGGGCATCCCCGCGTTCCAGATGCACCATACCCAACAGATAGTGACTGAACCAGTTCCCCCCCTGGGAAGTGACGCTCTCCTGCAAGCGTTCCACGACCAGTCGATCATCTGCCAAAGCCCCGGAACGCCAATGGACCACACTTTGGTTGAACGTTGTCTCCGGATGATTGGGATGCCGCTCCAAACCCTGGTTCCACAAATCATCCGCCTCGGATATGCGCTCCAGGTCAACCAGGGAAATGGCCCGATTGTTGAAACTTTCCGCCGAAGCCTTGCTGGCCTTGGGCAGGGAACGTGGATACGGAGTACCGACAGCGGATTGATAACAATCGATCAACCGACGGGAAATTTCCGCCATATCCTTAGGACGCGCCGCCGGGTCCTCCTGAAAGCACTGTTCCAAAAGATCGGCCAGCACCTCCGGCATCGGGGGGATGCCATCGGGTCCTCTCAGACCACGGGCACGAAAGCCTTGCAACACCGAGGGTGCCAATGTTCCCTTACGCCAACTGATGCTCCCAAGAAACATGGGTAAAATCGACACCCCCCACGACCAGATGTCCGTTTTGTGATTCAAAGGATGCATCGCCGCCTGCTCCGGGGAACACCAACGGGGTGACAATCCCGCCGCTGCCACCGTTCCGCCCCCGATACCGACGCCACTCCCCATGCGTGCCAGTCCGAAATCGGTCACTTTGGCAACGCCATCCCTGGTCATCATCACATTGGCAGGTTTGATATCCTGGTGAATCATCCCCTGACTGTGGGCATACTCCAGGCCCCAGGCAAACTGTATGGCAATATCCAGTATGCGGGCCAACGACGCCTCCGAACCATCGCGATACAGCAACGGGGCTTCCCCCTTTTTTTTGTCCCCTTTAATCCACCCTTCCAAATCGCCGCCGGTCACGAACTCGGCAAACAAACGGGGAGTTCGCCCCAGTTCGCGAACATAATAACAACTGCACGTATTGGGATGCAGACCGAGCTTGACCCAGGTCTCCGCCTCCAGGATAAAATTTTCAGCGGCCCCGGGAACCTGCAAAATCTCCGCCTTGGGACATTTGACCGCCAAATCCATATTCCATCCCAGATGATGCACCCGGTAAACCTTACCCATCCCCCCTACGCCCAGGAGACTGACCACCTTGTAAAGGCCCAGGATCACATCCCCGATCTGCCAGTCGATCGGCACGCCATCCAAACTCTCCTCTTTGCCCCCCGCGGCATGCCCCCCCGCCAGCAAACCCGCCCTCCGATGTGTTTCACCCCCGGGCAATTCCGTCAACACAAACGGCCATCCGCACTCCTGACACGTCATGCGCTGCCCCAACATCTCATCGGGTACGCCACGATAAGCCAGACCGCAACGTGGACAAGCCGCCACCCTTTGCATCACTCACTCCAACGCCGGAAGCGGACCACGCTTCTGCACCCATCCCTTTTCCAAGGTGTCCATGGAAAAGTGCATCTTGTCCATCTTTTCCCGGAGGGTATCCGGGGTAATGATCGTCGGACGAATAAAAATGGCCAGTTCCGTCTTTGTAAAAGACCGTTTTTGGGTTCCAAAAAGATAACCGGCAAACGGCACATCCCCCAACCCAGGCAAACTGGTTTTCAGGTTTTTAGCATAATCTTTCATTAATCCACCTAAAATAACAACTTGCCCGGAAGTAACACGTAAAACCGAATCCATCTCGCGTACCGAAAATTCTGGAACATCCGTACTTGAGGAACTACCCGTAACACCATCCCTAGCGGAATACGTTGCATACCCACGTAACGTTGTAAGTACAGGTCGGACATGCAAAGTAACAATTCCCGATGCCTCTATATTAGGCGTAACCGACAGAACCAACCCCTCCATCGCATCATTTTTAATAGGCGGATCTTCCGTCGTTTTATCAAGCGACATCCCTTCTTTCAGAGTTTTCTTCCCTGCTGTAAAATAAACATGTTGATCACCAACCTTCATGATTGCCGTCTGATTGTTTAACGCCATTATCTTTGGACTAGAAAGAACAGATACATCGCCAAATTCATTTAATAATTGTAGGGTTACACTGATAGCACTACTTTGTCCCGTTTTAATATTGCTGAGAATAGTAAAAAAAGGTTTCCCAGACTCACCATTAAAGATTGACGCAGCACCAACGGAATTATCTCCCTGATTTATAGTAGTACCCATGACCCCTTCGGTGACACGGCTCCAATTAACACCATTATTATAAAATTCGTTTAACGACACCTCAACAACAGTCGCCTCAATAAGAACCTGTTTGTGGGCTGTCTCTGTAATCCTGTCGAGAAATTCTTGAATCTGTTGGTGTTGAGCTTTGGTGGCAGACACGACAATAACTCCCGTAGCTTTGTGAATTATAAGAGCATCATCCACCTTATCTTTTTCTTTATCTTTATCTTTATCTTTTTCTTTATCTTTTTCTTTATCTTTCTTCTGATCGTCTTCTACATCCATTGTTTGATCCTGAGCACTTTTTGTCTTTTCCGTATTGCGAGCAGATTTTTTCTTAGCCCGTTCCGCACTATCCGCCTTGATAATTTTCCCAATTCCCCCCACGATGGGATCCCAAAAATCCATCGCAAATTCGGATTTAATGCTGGCAGTCCCAGTCGCCTTAACTGATCCCGACCCCGAATCCACTGCCAGATCCATGCTTCCTCCAGACTGTTCCCGCTTCATGTTGAGATAATCCACCTTGTAGGTGTGCCAATAAGGCAAATCGGGTTTGATGATCAAATCCTTGCCCTTGAATTCGTACACAAAGTCCAATTGTCGAGATAAACTGTCGAGAATCGCCGGTAATGTTTGTTCCACCGCATTGAGCGTCACATTACCTTCGATAGCCGGGTGAATATCGGTGTTGATACGGGAATTGCGCGTCAGGGTGAACAATACTTCGCGCACCGGGACATCCAGCACGACAATGGTATATTTTTCTTCAGCGGGATGGGGTGGCGGAATATAGGGCGTAGCCTGAACAATGTCGGGTATATCCGCCTCCTTGACTTGGCGGGGATCCGACTTGTTCTGCAAATGTTCCGTAGAAACCGGAAGCGGTGGTTTTTGACATCCCACGAGGAAAAACGTCAAAAGTGCGATAACATGCCAACGAACCAACATAAGCATTGCAATCCGGGTAAAGGTTGACCCAATCCGCCTTCAGCACAAGCACTGTGGCTCAAAGCCATAACCACGTCAGAAAGCTTTCCCTTCGTCTCCCCGGAACCTCGTCGTGGCCTACAGCTCACTTTCCTTAACTTAAGAGTATAGCAGCCTTCGTGGATTTATCGCAACAAACGTGCCGACACAGCCATTCCAGAAACAGGGAAAAATCTTAAGATACCCGTAGTTAGGAATGACAATCAGGGCACTGCCGATGAAAAATCAAGCGTGATTTTGGCTTTGGAGGGAAAATTAAATACGATTATAGGTGTTAATGAATGGATATATATATAGAAAGCTTTTATTCAACCGCAACCAACGCGGGATACGTAGTTTTCCCGCGTCATTCCCGCGAAAGCGGGAATCCAGAAAGTCAGGGAAAGTAGGAAGGTTCTCTGGATCCCCGCTTTCGCGGGGATGACAATAACTGCACATTCCAAGATAGCTGCGGTTCAGATAAAGACGAGACGAAAAATTTTCTAGCGGGACAAAGCGACCAGAACCCCATCCCAAAAGACGTAGAATCTGTTTGACAATAATAAACATATTGTTTATCATCCAAACCATGATCAAAACCTTTGCCGATAAAAAAAGTGCAGCCCTTTTCATGGGGCATTTCGTCAAGGGGATTCCGGCAGAGATTGTCCCGCGCACCCGGAGGCGATCGATCCAAATCCATCATGCCTTGTGTGTGGAGGATCTTCTACTCCCTCCATCCAACCACCTGGAGAAACTTTCGGGCAACCGTAAGGGGCAATGGAGTATTCGTATCAATGATCAATGGCGGGTTTGTTTCCGCTTCGTTGACAGGGACGCTTTTGATGTGGAAATCGTGGACTACCATTGAGGAATCGACATGACCATTTCCATCGAAGATATTCATCATCTCGACATAACGGACATCGCCACCGGTGAACCTGTTCCCCCAGCACATCCTGGAGAATTTTTGAAAGAAATGGTGGATGAATTGAAAATACGCCACTATCTTCTGGCCAAGTCACTGGGGGTTTCGGCCATGCGGATCAGCCATATCCTTCATGGTCGTCGTCCAGTGACGGCAGAGATGGCCTTGCGTCTGGGATTGTTTTTTAACCAATCCCCAGAATATTGGTTGGGGTTGCAAACTCATTACGACATGGATGTTGCCAGACGCAAGGTACTGGATCGATTGCGCAAGGAAATCATCCCTCTCCATGCGGCATGATTCTCCAATATTGTTGAGAGTGGATGACTGTCAGGCCATCAGGCAGGGGTGGTCGATATCCGCACTATTGAAGCATTGGCGCTCAAACTAAGAGGTAGTTTAACGGAAGCATTCAGGCTCTAGCTCGTCAAAGCGACAAAGACCCCATCCCAAAATGCAATCCGTGCCTCTAGCGCCTGCCTAGCAGCTTCCTCAGCCTCAGCGATCAATCGATCATCCCCTTGGCACAGAATATTCAGCATACGCATGGAAAGGGGGCCATGATGGTCTTCATCCAGGTGAATATGACGCTGCAAATAATAATGAAAAGTCGGGGCCTGGTGTTTATCGATCGCCATTTTTTGTAACAAGGATCGAAACATCGGGGGAATGATATGTTCGCGACCTAACGCAAAGGCCGCAGCGACAATATGAGGTTTGCCGGTATCGATAAAAGCAAAGGTACGCATCATGAAATGCCTAGCTGCGGAAGGAACGTCCTCGCCCCAATTGGCCAATGCCTGCAAAAATCCATGGCTGGCCGCAAACCCGGCGAATCGCATAGCCGGTTCGCAATCCGCACCCACCTCGCGCATGGCATGGACATAGAGTTCAAAATGACTGGCATAGGACGGCCTGCCCGAAGCATCAGGCAAAGCCATATCGGACTCCTCCTCCAGTACAATGTCGTTGATGAAACGCCGGACCGAGGTGTCGCCGACAGGTGCCCACGGAATGGATACCGGGGCCAGCCGACCTTGCAAATACTTTAACAACGACATGAAATCCCAAACCGAAAAAACATGATGCGCCATGAATTGCCGGAGATCCGACAACGAGTGTAACGCCGCATACACGGGGTGCCGATTCAGTTGCTCCCGCAAAGGCAGGATGGATTCCAAGGATACCCCAAGGTTCATCACGCTTCTCCCGACCATCTGGTTATGAGAGCTTCAATCCGGGGATGGGTTGCCTACCAGGCATCCCCCCCGGAAAAAGCTCTCCCCCGGATAGAACACCCTATTTCTTCCGGAAACAATTGCAGCTCATTCGTTTCCAAGTATTCAAGCAGACATTCCGTTGCAAGGCCGGGCATACTCCCTCAAAAAGCAACGATTTTCCCCAACCACCATGTCGGCGGGACCATTCCATTCCACATCGGCACAAAAAATCCAGGTCCCCCCTCCCCTGATCTCCAAAGCGATGGACAGGGTGATACACATGGCGGCATCGGGTTGGGAAAAATACGGCCCGACAACCTGGATGGCTCCCGAGCGCCCCACGGCACGTCGATAATAGGTACGGCGTGACCAGTCCGCCCCTTCGCCACCGGCGATATGGGCGAAATGGGGTGTTTTATCACCCGCAATATTCGGCCCAACCTGAATACCCCATTGATTCAGGATGAAACATCGTTTCACTCCGGCAACCGCCACCATTTCGCCCCCTTTGAGACGCAATTCGTCCAAAGAAGCAACCCGGCCAACCCATGCCTCCAAAATATCCAGATAGCGGCGAATCCCATCAAATTGCCTTTGACCCTCTTCGACCAAGTGGTGACGAAAGGATTTGGTCATTTTTTTAACCGTCTCCCCCGTCAATGCCGGAATGGTTTCCAGGTTGGTTACCGGAACACCGAACAAAAATCCTTGGACGAAATCGGCCTCGGCATCCCAGGCGATCATGGCCTCATCCTGGGTTTCAATACCTTCGATGAGAACCATGGCCCCCGCTTGATGCAGCAGGGAAACCAATCCGGGAATGATGCGTCTGGCATGCGCATTATGCAGCGCATTGGCGATAATGGAACGATCCAATTTGACAATATCGGGCCGCAAACGCCAAATACGGTCAAAATTGGCCTGACCACTGCCAAAATCATCGATGGCCACCAAGCATCCCATGGCGTGGTATTGATCCACCAACTCACCCATTAATTCCTCGTCAGGGATCGACTTTTCCAGGATTTCCAACACCACCCGACTGGGATCCAGGCCAAAATGATGCATCAGGTCCAGGGTGAAAGCGACCCGGGAACGTTTAAAGGTCCAAAACAGATTGGGGTTCAAGTTCAGGAATAACCATCCCGTCTCCAATCCCAGTGTGACAAAGTTATGGATATGCACCGCCCGACACAGCCGGTCCAGGTGGATGAGCTGTTCCGGATTCCCCGCCTTGCCAAACAGCTCCCCGGGAGAAAAAGATCGACCCGTGGCATTCGTCGGTCGGATCAAACCTTCGTAACCAACGGGTCGCTTGTGCGACAGGCAATAAATGGGTTGTAGCGCCCCGGTCAACCGGCATCCCGCGAAATGCCCCACCGCCCACCGATCTTGTCGGGTCATCGACTCACCCACCAAGCGAGCCGCCCGCCCACCACTTCTTTCGCTATAGTGTAACTCCTTACGTAGAGCAGACATGCGAACCTCCGTGAACGCATCAAAAATAACCAACGAATACTCATGGTCGACTCAGAGTGATAATCCGGTTCAGATCGTATCCCTTGTGACCGGACACCCCCTGGACAATGGCGTGCATCCGTTCATCGAGTGTTGGACGTGTGATCTGGTACAGCAATCCCATGGGTATGCCGCCGTCAACGCCATCCCGAGCCAAGGTCATGGCAGCACCCAGGTTCGATGTGTCATGACCATCGGGAATGGGTTCCACCGCCTCCCGATAGGTTTCCACCGAATCCACCGTATTGAAGGAAGGGCACTGGGAGAGTATGTGAATGTAAGAAAAGCCCTTGTGTTGCAAACCATCCTGAATCAGTTTGGCGCACACGCTGGGCTTGCCGGCAAACCCCTGGGCAACGTACG
The DNA here is from genome assembly GCA_002753515.1 of Magnetococcales bacterium. Classification (GTDB taxonomy): domain Bacteria; phylum Pseudomonadota; class Magnetococcia; order Magnetococcales; family UBA8363; genus UBA8363. The sequence continues at coordinate 56,973 of PEAK01000017.1, read as the reverse complement.
TGGCCCCATAGGTCAGCATGTACAGCAACGGGTTCAGGGGTTCATCCGGACTGCCATACGGTGTGGTATAAGCCTTCATCGTGGATGGTGATGTCGGGGAATATTGCCCTTTCGTCAAACCATAGATGCCGTTGTCGAAAAGAACATAGGTCATATTGACATTTTTACGCGCCATGTGCGGCATATGGCCACCACCGATGGAAAACCCATCCCCATCCCCGCCGAACACCATGACCGTCAGATCGGGGCGCGCCAATTGCGCCCCCGTTGCCACCGCCCCGGCCCGGCCATGCAGGGTATGCATCTTGTAAGAGTGCAGAAAATAGGGCGTCCGCGAAGAACAACCAATCCCGGAAATGGAAATCAATTGGCTGGGCTCAATGCCCGCCCCCGCCAGGGCACGATAAATCGCATCCAAAACACCGTAGTGTCCACAACCCGGACACCAAACAACGGGAACCTCCGATTTATAATCCCTCGGCTTCATCATTTTTTTTGTGGCAATGACACATCCCATCCAAGGTTCTCCTTGACTTTGTTCATAATTTGCAACGGTGTAAACGGTACACCACCGCATTGGGTAAACGGAATCGGGGTAATGGTGGTCTCAGCACGAATCATGTATGAGAGCTGCCCCTGAAAATTGACTTCGGGTACTAAAATCTTTTTGCAATCGCTGGCAAACGCCTCATAGTGTTCCACGGGCATGGGAACCATCAATTTGGGGTAGAATCCTTTGACTTGAATGCCCTCCCTGCGCAATCGTGCCACCGCTTCGCGAACCACCCCGATGGTACTGCCCCAGGTGATGATGCCCACATCAGCCGGACCTTCGCCGTCCCATTCCACCGGCTCGATGAAATCGGCCACTGTTTCCAGTTTGCCAAACCGTTTGCGTTGCATGCGATCATGGTTCGCCGGGGCATAATTGGGGGCGCCCGTTGGTCCATGTTCCAGACCGGTGGCCATGTGCATGGCCTTTGGCGTCCCGGGATCCGCCATGGGTGAAATCCCATCCTCCGACCATTGATAGCGCTGATACTCACCCTCGCCATCCCATCGTTTGCGTTCTACGATCTCGATCTCCTCCGGTTTGGGGGTCGGCACTGTTTGCGTGGAAAAAGCCAGGGAGCCATCCGACAACAAAATCACCGGACATTGATAACGATCCGCCAAATTGAGGGCATCCACGGTTCTATGGATGCAATCGCTGACATCCTCGACCGACAGCACGATGCGCGGGGCGTCACCATGGCTGCCGTGAACCGCCAAGAACAAATCCGATTGTTCATGCTTGGTCGGCATACCCGTGGCCGGACCACCCCGTTGCACATCCACAACCACCACCGGCGTTTCACTCATGGCCGCCATCCCCAACATTTCACTCATCAGGGACAATCCCGGACCCGAGGTGGCGGTCATCGCCCGTTTCCCGGCGTAGGACGCACCCAGGACCTGCGACAATGAGGCGATTTCATCTTCAGCCTGAATCAACACACCACCCACCTTGGGCAGATGCGTGGCAACATACTTGGCAATTTCCGTTGCCGGGGTAATGGGATAGGCGGAAAAAAATTCGAGCTTTCCCAGGAGCGCCCCCAGACCAACACCCGCATTGCCAGAAATCAAAATGACATCCTTGGGTGCCCCGGCTTCGGGAACGAACCAAGGATCCTTCTTCGGACAATCGGCCACCAAGGCCTTGCCCCGGTGAAACGCCAGAAGATTGAACGCCAAAACCTCTTCACCCTTCTTTTTGAACTTATCGCTCAGAACAGCGATCAACGTCTCTTCGTTAATGCGAAACAAGACCGACAAAGCCCCCAGGGCCACCATGTTTTTGGAGCAATAGGACTTGAGTTCCTTGGCCATTTTCGACATGGGAACCGGGTAAGCGACCACTCCCGGGGGAATTTCAGGGACGAAATCATCCCCGGTTTGGTCATAAACCAGCACCGTGCCTGGAACCAACAGATGACGATTGAGATCATAGGCTTCCTGGTTGAAAGCACATAAAATATCAAAGGAATCACCAGGATTGTAAATCCTGTCCGGAGAAGTGCGCACTTGATACATGGCGTACCCCCCCTTGATTTCTGCGGGGAATGTTTTGAAGGTATAGACTTCCTGTCCGGCTCTGGCACAGGCTGACGCAATGAAATCACCTGTTGAAATAACCCCTTCACCTCCATGACCAGCGATGCGGATGACAAGATCGTTTTTTTCCATGGCCGTTTTCCCAGGTTGTGCCTGTTATCGTTATTTTCATGCACTGAGTAACCACGATTCGCGCTTGAAGGACGCAATTGCCAGCAACCATGACCCGGCAATGATCGCTGCCAGGATATAGAACAAAATCGGGGCCAGAGTGATCTTTTAACGTTTAAATATTTGATTCTATATATTATTTATAAAAATCAACCACCCTGGATCCCCTATTTATTGAAAAAGACGCCCACCCCCTGCCTCTTTAATCGGCAGCGAAAGACTGATTTATAGGCAGCCTGGAGCATTTGGGGGCAAAGAAGGGAATGATTTTCATTAATTTCCCCCCCCTTTGCGGCATTGATACCCGCACCCGTACCGGCAAGGATTGCCATTCCATATTGGGAATTGTTAATAAATTTTTAATATATTCAATATTTTATAATTAACAGACATCATTTGCCCTTTGGATTTCCCGAGAGAGGGGAAGACGCCTTCCCAATTTGGTATCCATTCTGCCTATAGAGTATTAAGTGAGCTGATTGCCTATGGAAGGTGCAGATCATTGGTTCGCATCGGATAACAGTCTGATGGCATTTGAAACTTACACATAAAAGATAAAGGCTCCAACGCCGGCATTCCAAAAGCGAGGATTTTCAATATGATGGCACTACCCAACACACCGATTTCCTATCTGACCCACGGGGTTTACGACGAACTCAACATGAGTTCCTCCCGGAGAGGGACCGGGTCTTGCCAGCTCTTGTCCTACCTGGAACGCCTGGGTCAAGACGAATTAAGCCGGCGCCAAGACGTGGCGGAGATGACCATCGTCAACTTTGGCATCACCTTCACCATCTATTCCCAGGGAGAAAACATCGATCGCGCTTGGCCGTTCGACATCATTCCCCGCTGCATGGCGGAATCGGAATGGCGTCGCCTGGAGGCGGGTCTCATACAAAGGACTCAGGCACTCAACGCCTTTATCCATGATTTGTATAACGGGCAAAAAATACTGAAAGATGGACGTTTTCCCGGCGAGGTCGTCCTGAAATCCAAAAACTGGCGCCCCGAATTGTGCGGCATGATGCCCAAATACAATACCTGGGCGCATATTTGCGGCAGTGACCTCCTGCGCGACAAGGATGGGGTCATGTACGTCCTGGAAGACAACCTGCGGGTACCATCCGGGGTATCGTACATGATGGAAAACCGGATGTTGACCAAACGCATATTACCGGAATTGTTCCATAATCAACGTATTTTGCCGGTAGACGACTACCCCAGCCAACTGTACGACATGCTGGCCTCCCTCTCACCGCGAGCGGGCGACAAAGCCAGAGTTGTGGTGTTGACCCCGGGTATTTTCAACTCCGCCTACTTTGAACACGCCTATCTGGCCCAGCAAATGGGTGTCGATCTGGTCGAGGCCAAAGATTTGGTGGTCGATGAGGAGGATACCGTATCCATGAAAACCATTCATGGCCTGCAACGGGTGGATGTGATCTATCGCCGCATCGACGACGACTTCCTGGATCCCGAAGCCTTTCGACCCGATTCCATGCTGGGTGTCCCGGGTCTGATCCGGGCCTGGAGACGCGGACGGGTCGGATTGGCCAACGCCCCCGGAACCGGGGTGGCCGATGACAAGGTGGTTTACAGCTATATGTCGGAGATCATCCGCTATTATCTCGATCAGGATCCCATTATTCCCAATGTTCCGACCTGGCGCTGCCACATCCCCAAGGAGAGGAAACATGTCCTGGCCAATCTGGATAAACTGGTGGTCAAACCCGCCAACGAGTCGGGGGGCTATGGCATGCTCATGGGGCCACACGCAACACAGCAGGAACGCGATCAATTCGTCGGGCTGATCGAGGCCAACCCGCGTAATTACATCGGCCAGCAAACCTTGACGCCTTCAACGGTACCAACCCTGGTGGATGGCAGAATTGAACCCCGACATGTCGATTTGCGTCCGTTCATTTTAAGCGGCGAACGCTCCTGGGTCACCGCGGGTGGCTTGACCCGGGTCGCCCTGCGGCGCGGATCATTCGTGGTCAATTCGTCTCAAGGGGGCGGTAGCAAAGATACCTGGGTCATTGCCGACAACGACAGGGGAAAATAATGCTTTCGCGTGTTGCCGAAAACATTTACTGGATGGCCCGTTATCTGGAACGGGTCGAAGATACCGCACGCCTGGTTTTGGCGACGCATCATGCCATGCTGGATATGGCGCCGGTCAGCCGTATCCGCCCGATGAATTGGGAACAGCTCCTGGCAATCACCGGCAGCAGGGAGATGTTTTTCGCAAGACACCTTTCGGCGGATGAACAGCAAATCACCAGCTTCTTGATTCGGGACGAAGAGTATCCCGGTTCCATCTTGCGGGGCTTGCAGCAAGCCCGGGAAAATTTCCGCACAACGCGGGAAATGTTTCCCCGGGAAGGATGGGAATTTCTCAATCGTCTGTTTTTGAAAACGCGATCCGCCTGCACCCAGGATATTGACCCGGCCAATCGCCTGGAATTTTTGGAAATGGTCATCAACGAATGCCTTATGATCATCGGCCTTTTGGATTCGACCATGGTTCGCGACGAAACCTTCAGCATGTTTCGCCTGGGACGCTATCTGGAACGGGCCGATATGGTCACCCGTATCCTGGATGTTCGCGGGGCTTTGATGCTAACCCGGGAAGATGTCGTGGATCGTCCCATTCGTAACGCCCTGTGGTTGACGGTGTTGAAATCATTGTCGGGCGATCAGATGTATCGCAGACGCGTGCGACCACGCATCCGTGGTGTGGACGTACTGGCCTTTTTACTCAAGGACAAAGCCTTCCCCCGGGCGTTTCGCTATGGGGTCACGGGAGTCGCCCAATGTTTGGAATTCATCGGGGGGGCCGACATGGCCCAGGGGATCATCGCCCGCATCGAGGATCGCCTCTACCTGGCCGATATCACCCGGCTGGCCGACAATACCGGATTGCACGATTTCCTGGACGGGCTGCAAATACTTCTGGGCGAACTGCATCAGACGATCACCCGGACCTACTTTGATCAGGAGGTCAAAAAAACACCCCCCGCACCTTCGGCTGGGGCGGAAAGTGGCGCTTCGTCCAACGGAATGACATCCACCGCCACACTCAGCCGATGTTTGCGACCACCGGTTACAACACCTTTCACAGGCGGTACGTCGGCATAGTCGCGTCCCACCGCCAGGATGACGTGACGATGCCGGGCCAGCGTGGCATTGGTGGGATCAAAACCGATCCAACCGACACCGGGCAGCAAAACCTCAAACCAGGCATGCGAGGCATCGGCCCCTTGCAGTCTGGGTTGACCTGGTGGCGGTTGGGTCTCCAAATAACCACTGACATACCGTGCCGCAAGACCCTTGGAGCGGAGAACGGAGATGGCAACATGGGCAAAATCCTGACAAACACCCGCCTTTTGGGTCAGCACCTGGACCAGCGGCGTGGAAACGGAGGTGGATCCCGGGGCATACGCAAAAGATTGGTGGATTTGTAAGGTTAAATCCAACACCGCCTCCAACAAGGGACGATGTGGCGTCAATACCCGGTCCGCCAAAACCTGTAGCTCGGGATGTAACGCAACCAAAGGTGAGGGCATGGCAAACAAGGTTTGGCGCCGAATCTCCAGGAGGGCATCGGCTCCGCTCAGATTGGCCTGAACCTCCTCCCACGGAGGCGACATGGGCAGGGCATAACCCGGATCAACATGACGAATCACCTCGCTCGAAGCGGTGATTTCCAACTTGGAGTGGGCCCTGTGGATTTCAAAATAATGAATGGAATTACCGAAAAAATCTTGAAAGGAACGAATAATATTGGGTTCGGGGTCCACTTGCAGGTGAAACCCCTGGCAATGTTGGTCATCCCGTTCAGACGGCTGCAACATCACCCGGTTGTGACACAAAGTGACCGCTTCCGGGTAATGGTAGCGGGTGGTATGACGAATCAGGTAACGCATGCGTGACCTTTATGAGTTACGAACGGTAAAAAGGTGATAGGGAGAGTCGGCATGTCGGAAATAGTTGTTGCTCGCCGTTTCGGAAAACATGGGCAAAAGATTGCGAATGCGTTCGGTCAATTGCATCAGGTGATCGCGACGACGTGTTTCAGGATTGACCCGGGCCAACATGTCCGCATCAGCCAGGCGAACGGCGGCCAAGCTTTCAAAGACCGTGCGACCCAACGCGGTGCGATACAGCGTCTGTCCCGGAGAACGGGGCGTTTGCCGGGCATGCGCCTCCATCAGGGTCAACTGAAAGACCAGCGAACGCGGATCGGTATCATCCTGAAGCAATTTGGCCAACACCGCTTCGATCTCCAAACGGGTTTGAAAATGCAAGCGAAAACTTTCCAATCCATCGTTCAGGGCCAGGAGACGCTCCAACATGGCCATTTCATAGGCATGCGGTGCCGCGTCCCCCAGGCAACTTTCCAGGAGTTGCGCCAGAAACATGGCCCGCTCCAGACGCCGCCCCAGGTCAAGGAACAACCATCCCTGGTCGCGAATCATGTTTTCCCAGGTTAACCCGGCCAGGGCGGTCAATCCCTGTAACAGCGGGCCCAGATCCCACAAAAGATGATTGATGGGATCCGTACGATGCCGCTGCCAACGCCCCAGGTGGGTACTGATATTATCAAGGATCCCCCAGGTGTCGGAAGAAAGGCGGTCGCGCAGGGAAAAACCAGCCTGAATCAAGGCTTGCAGAGAAAAAGCCAGGGAACCAACCCGGTTTAAGTCAAGCAACACCGAACGCAATTCATGATCGGGATTGGTCAAAAGCAGTTGGGCATCAGCACCGGTAAACCCTGGATAGGTACCGGTAACGTGGGTCAAAGTGGTCAACAGTCGGTTGCGGCAATACCGACGTTGTTCGGGGTTGAGGCCGAACTCCTCCTCTTCCCTCTGGGTGGTGGCTTCGCGAAACAGTCGGATGACACTTTCAGAACGTTCCGCATAGCGCCCCATCCAAAACAAATTTTCGGCAACGCGGCTGGGCAAACCGGCATGCGCTGCCAAATCCTGGGTCAAAGTGCCCGAAGAGGATTCACTGAAAGGTTGTTCCTTGGCACCCAGGATCCAGACGTCTTTGGTTGAGCCCCCCTGGGCGGGGGAAAAGGGATAGCGATCACCCTGGGAGGACAGCACATCGCTACCCGCTGAAGGAGATACCCGGGCCAAGCCCCCGGGCATGACCAGGGAATTGTTGCCGTCGTGATGCAGAAAAGCCCGGAGCAACAGGTGACGACGGCACATTCCCTGGGCATCAATCCCCGGTACCTGCGAAGGTTGTACCAGGGAACGGGCCACATAACGGGACGGATGGGTTGCAAGGTGCGCACGCAAGGCTTGATCGTGCGCCAAGCCGTTCACCGGCAGGGAATAATCGGGTTGCAGCGGCAATATGGCCCAGGGCGAGTAGTTGTCATGCCACGAATCCAGGACACGACGCAATGAAGGGGCATGGCCCAACCATAACGTTTCAGGATTTTCCAGATGAAGAGTTTCACCCAGAAAAAAACGACAAAGCTGCGGCATGAAAGGATGCAATCCCAGGTTTTCCAGGATGCCACTCCCCAGGGGGTTGGCCATGACGGTATGCCCCTCGCGCACCACCTGCACCAGACCAACCACCCCCAAAAGGGAGTCCTCGCGCAATTCCAGGGGATCGCACCAGGCTTCATCGACCCGACGCAACACCACATCCACAGGCAACAATCCCCCCAACGTTTTCAAGCACAAACGGCCATTACGCACCGTCATGTCGTTGCCCTGCGCCAGGGTCAACCCCATGGAATGGGCCAGGAGGGTATGTTCAAAATGGGTTTCGTTGGCCGGTCCCGGGGTCATCAGAACGATGTGCGCCGTCTGCGCCGTCTGCGGCGTCAGACTGGTCAGGGCATTGCGCAAACCGCGATAAAACGGCTGCAACGGTTGTACCGGGCCAAAGGATGTGCGAGATGGGTACAACCGATTCGACAAACGCCGGTTTTGCAAGGCATAGCCGTGACCCGAAGGGGCCTGGGTACGATCCGATACCACATGAAAACGCCCATCCGGCAGGCGAACCAAATCGGCGGCATACAGCGACAAGGTCACCTTGCGCGCCATGCCTCCCCACAAGGGAAACAAAAAAGCATCACTGCCATAAATCAATTCGGGGGGCAAAATCCCCTCGGCCAACACCCGCTGCATGCCATACAAATCACGCAACAGCAGGTTCAACAAATGGTGGCGCTGGATCAAACCCGCTTCCAGGCGCTGCCATTCCGAACCATCCAGTATCAAGGGGATGGGGTCAAACGGCCAAGGACGGCGTTGCGTGGTCTTGCCGGCGGCGACAGCATACACCGCCCCCGACTCACGGAGCAGATGCCGGGCCTCATCCCAAAGGCGCCCCGGTCGATCGGGACCACCCGCATACAGATGATCAAAAAACTGGCGCCAATGGCCCCTCGGTTCCGCTGGCGCGGCAAAAGCCTCATCGTAGCTTGCCGAACCGGGTTCAGACATACCTGTCACCCATGCAACTCCTCATCAAGGAAAGTATCATGACCTATTGCGTTGGAATTTTACTGGATGACGGCATCGTTCTGGCTTCTGATTCACGTACCAATGCCGGCGTCGACCAAATTGCCTGTTATACCAAAACCCATGCCTTCACCTGGGCCAACGAACGCCATATGGCCCTGCTGTCATCCGGTAATCTGGCAACAACCCAGGCGGTGGTCAGCCATTTGCAACGCGAGGCGCAATTCAACGACAGTCACACCCCTTCACTGGCCAACGTCGGCAATATGGAAGAGGCTGCCCATCACATCGGTCGACTGAGTATATCCATTCAGGAACAGTATACAAGCAAGGCTCATTCCGAAGCACGTTTCGATGCCACCTTTATCCTGGGAGGGCAAATCGCCGGTCAGGCTCCGCAGCTCTACCTGATCTATCCCGAGGGTAATCCCATCACCCCCTCACCCTACAATCCCTTCTTGCAAATTGGCGAAACCAAATATGGCAAACCCATCCTGGATCGTATCATAACCCACGAAACCTCCTTGGAAAATGCCGCCCGTTGCGCCCTGGTCTCCATGGATTCCGCCATGCGATCCAACTTGTCCGTCGGTCTCCCCCTGGACCTGATGGTCTATCGCAAAAATCAGATCGATGGGGGCATCCATGCCCGTTTCGATGCAAACACCCCCTATCTGATCGCCTTGCGCAAAAGCTGGAATAACGGCCTGAAACGCCTGTTCCAAAGGCTTCCCGAGTTCACCTGGGAACAAGCAAACCGTCACAGAGTCGACACCACGGGAGAACCGGCATGAGCATCGGCGTTATCATCCACCATCACACCCACTATCGCTACGACCGTTTCATTACCCTGTCGCCCCATGTACTCCGCCTGCGACCCGCACCCCATTGCCGTACCCCTCTGGAAGCCTTTTCCATCAAGGTGCAACCCGAAAACCATTTCATGAACTGGCTCCAGGATCCGTTCGGCAACTACAACGCCCGTCTGGTATTTCCCGAAAAATGTCGGGAACTCATCGTGGATGTGGAAATCAAGGTCACCATGATCACCATCAATCCCTTCGATTTTTTCCTCGAAGAGGAGGCACAGACCTTTCCCTTTTCTTATGCTGCCGAATTACGGGAGGAGTTGGCCCCCTACCTGGTCATCGATGAAAAAAGCCCCCTGTTGGAACGCTGGCTAAAGGGGATCAAACTTGAAAAGGATATAAGAACCATCGACTTTTTGGTCGCGATCAATCGCCACCTGTGGCAGGAAATCGGCTACACAATCCGCTTGGAACCCGGGGTGCAAACGACCGAGGAGACGTTGCGTAAAAAAACCGGCTCCTGCCGCGACAGCGCTTGGACCTTGGTGCAGGCGATGCGGCACCTGGGCTTAGCGGCACGCTTTGTTTCAGGATACCTGATCCAATTGACCGCCGATGAAAAATCCTTGGATGGACCTTCCGGACCCTCTCAGGATTTTACCGATCTGCATGCCTGGTGCGAGGTCTATGTCCCCGGGGCGGGTTGGTTGGGTCTGGATCCCACTTCGGGATTGTTCGCCGGAGAGGGACACATCCCTCTCGCCTGCACCCCCCACTATGCGAGTGCCGCCCCGGTCAGTGGTTTGACCGATCCGTGTCAGACTGAGTTAAAATTTAAAAACACGGTGACCCGCATTCGGGAAACTCCGCGAACCACAAAACCTTACACCGAGGAACAATGGCAGGCCATCGATTGTTTGGGCCACCAGGTGGATGATGAATTGACGGCGGGAGAGGTCCACCTGTCGATGGGGGGCGAACCCACCTTCGTCTCCATCGATGACATGGACGCCCCGGAGTGGACCGTAGCGGCAGACGGCTTGCACAAACGTACCCTGGCCCTGGATCTGTTGCTGCGACTGCGGAACCGTTTCGCCCCGGGGGGATTGCTCCATCTGGGCCAAGGCAAATGGTATCCAGGGGAAGAGTTGCCGCGTTGGCGCTACGGCTGTTTCTTCCGTACCGATGGCATCCCCCTTTGGAACCGGCCCTATCTGTTCAACGAGCAGGAAAAATCACTCGATGCCACTGCCGCCCAACGATTTCTGAGGGAACTGGGAAGAGCCTTGGGGGGGATTGATCGCTATATCAGACCGGCTTACGAAGACCCGTTCTACCACCTTTGGAAAGAAGCCACCTTGCCTGCCGATTGCGATCCCATGACCGCAAACCTGAAGGATCCGTTGGAACGACGACGGCTGGCGCGGTTGTTACACCAGGGACTGGGGCAACCCGTGGGGTATCTCCTCCCCCTGGATCACGATATGGATACGGATGAATGGATCAGCGGTCCCTGGGTGGTGCGGCAAAATGAGATTTTTTTGCTCCCCGGCGACTCGCCCATGGGATTGCGCTTGCCTTTGGATAGCCTGAATCAGCACGGACTGAGTCCGGTCGATGCCGAACGTTGCCCATTGTCACCCGAGGTTCCCCTACCCCGTCGCCCCCCTGTTGGACGCCACCGCCAGGGATTTGTCCGCACCGCCCTGACCCTGGAACCGCGGGATGGCAAGTTATTTTTATTCCTCCCCCCCTTGGTGCGCCTGGAAAGTTTCATCGCCCTCATTCAGGCTATCGAAACCACCGCCACCCATACCGGCATCGACCCGATTCTGGAGGGGTATGCGCCACCCGAAGATGTTCGCCTGCAACGATTTTTCATAACACCCGATCCGGGGGTCATCGAAGTCAACATCCATCCGTCCCTCACGTGGGACACGCTGAAAGACAAAACCATCGCCCTGTACGAAGAGGCGAAACTGTCACGCCTGGGAACCGAAAAATTTCTTGTCGATGGCCGACATACCGGCACCGGTGGTGGTAATCACATGACCATTGGCGGCCCCAATCCCTCTTTGAGTCCGCTGTTGCGACGCCCCGACCTGTTGGCCAGCCTGATTACCTGGTGGCAACACCATCCGGGCTTGTCCTACCTGTTTTCTGGGCTGTTCATCGGTCCAACCAGCCAAGCCCCCCGGGTCGATGAGGCACGCCTGGACAGTTTGCATGAACTTGAAATCGCCTTGAGCCAAATTCCCGAAAGGATAGACCAACGCCCTTGGCTGGCGGATCGCCTGCTGAGGCACCTCCTGGTCGATCTCACCGGCAATACCCATCGCGCCGAATTTTGTATCGACAAACTCTATTCCCCCGAAGGCTATGCGGGGCGTTTGGGTTTGTTGGAATTGCGCGCCTTTGAAATGCCGCCGCACGCCTACATGAGTCTGGTGCAAGCCTTGATGCTCAGAATATTTGTCGCCTGGTTTTGGCGCCAACCGTATCGTCACCCCCTGATCCGCTGGGGCAGTGCCTTGCATGATCAATTCATGCTCCCTTTCTTTGTTGAATCCGATTTGCGTCACGTGGTCGACGAGATGAACCGGGCCGGATATCCGTTCGATCCATCCTGGCTCGACCCGTTTTTATCCTTTCGCTTTCCCACGCTGGGATCGGTTCAGTACGGGACCGTCACCCTGGAATTGCGGCAAGCTTTGGAACCTTGGCATGTTTTGGGTGAGGAAACGACCCGGCAAGGGACCGCCCGCTTTGTCGATTCTTCCGTGGAACGGTTACAGGTGAAAGTTTCGGGAATTGTCCCCGAGCGACATGGGGTGAGCTGCAACGGCTACCGTCTACCGCTGCGCTCCACGGGTATCAACGGGGAATACGTTGCCGGCATCCGTTTCAAGGCTTGGCAACCCCCATCCGGACTCCACCCGCTGATGCCGGTACACTCCCCCCTGGTCTTCGATGTCGTCGATCTGTGGAATCAGCGCGCCATTGGCGGATGCACCTATCACGTCGCCCATCCGGGGGGACGACATTACGATACCTTCCCCATCAATGGTCTGGAAGCGGAATCCCGACGTTTCAGCCGCTTTTGGGAACATGGGCACACCCTGGGAACCTGGCAAACCACCCCACCCCCACCCGCCAGTGGCCGCTTCGTACCGGAAGGGAGTGGTCAGCTCTTACTGCGCGACGACCCCCTGACCACCACACGGGAGTTATCAACAACATTGGATCTGCGACGCATCTTCCCCATGGGAAAAACAGGTTCCATCAAACAATAACCCCATTCCAAGGGAGAATCTCACAGAATGGCTATGGACGATTCCAGTGGACGACAACCGAAAAATCGGGGACAATTTCGTCTGGGGCACGACTGTGCAACAGATCAATGCAGTAGTTGGCCATAGGCTTAAAAAATGATTTCTTGAATGCATTGATCCCAGGGCTTTGTTAATGACCGATATCGCGCAGCCACATGACCGATTCGTAAAAGCTCTGCTTTCCGATCCAGGAAAAGCTGGAGACCTGCTGCACGAGCGCTTGCCAAAGGAGATATCCGCGTTATTGTCACCTGAACCTCCGATTCTGGTGAATGGATCTTTCGTTGATGAGGAATTGCGCAGTCATCTGACTGATCGGCTTTTTCAGGCAAAAACAATCACAGGTCGAACAGCGCTTTTGTATGTTTTGATTGAGCATAAGAGCTTTCCAGACCGTCGGGTAGGATGGCAAGTTGTCAAGTACACGGTCGAATGGTGGAAACAGTGGGAACGCGACAATCCCGACTGGGAAATAATGCCACCTGTCGTCCCCTTTGTCTTTTATCATGGGGCATCGGAGTGGCGTATCCCTGATGAATTTCTGGCTTTGGTGGATACTGAGGCAGGTTGGAAACCATGGCTTCTGAACCTTCGCTTCGTAGTCATGGATCTTGGCAAGATCGACGACCGTGTGTTGTCCAAATACCCCCGTCTGAAAGCTTGGTTGTTGGCGGTAAAATATGCGACTCGGGAGGGACTGCAAAGGGAGATCAAAGAGTTGCTGGTCGAGGCTCTTTTAGAAGTGCCGGAAGAGCAATACGTCATCATTCGCTACATCGTTGAGACCTATGGAAGCTACGACGAACAAACCATCCGTGAAATTATCCGACAAGTTCGACCGGAGGAGGAGGAAAACATGATGTCACAATTTGCACGAGATGTTATCGCCAATAAAGATAACAAATGGACACAGATAGTGCTACAGAAAGAACGGCAGGAAGGACAGATGGAAGGGCTGCAGAAAGGGCTGCAGAAAGGGCTGCAAAAAGGGCGACGGGAGGAAGCCGTTCTCACTTTCCTTCGTCTCCTCCAAAAGAAGCTCGGTCCCAACCTCCCGAACTTGGTGGAAGAAAAATTGAAGGTTGCTACCTTGGAAGAAATCGAGACATGGACCGACCGTATTCTGGACGCTCAATCCCTGGATGATGTTTTCTCAGACAAAGCGTGACATCAATTTCTCAAGGAAATATCGCTCTTATTCCCAAAATCGATCACTACCCAGAACGAACCGAACCCCTTCGTTTTTTTTCTATCGCGGGCACTCCTTGGACACTTGGCAACCAGCCCCTCTTCACGCAAATGGTCGCTTCGTCACAGAGGGTAACGGCCAACACATGTTGTGCAATAGTACAACACCCCCCTCACAGAAGTTATAGACAACATTAAATTTATCCTCAGATTTACATATATCATGTAACTCCTCCTATTCTAAACCGTGAACAGTTAAATTACACTGCAGATCCAGGTCGATAAGCAGCGTCTTGTGCCCCATATCCGCCAAGGCATGTGCCAAATGAAAAGTCAGCGTTGTCTTTCCAACGCCACCCTTATTATTGAATATAGAAACTATTTTCAATTCATACTCCTATAAGGATTCTGGCAAGTTCAAAGTACGAAAACATTTCAACGAGGATTTATCGATCAGTTGGTTCATATTCTGCAGAGTGAACACCTTGCCACGGGTAGCCAAGAGTAACTTTTTCATATCTTCCCGCCGTACACCGAATCCTCGTCCAGCAATACAGGCAATCACCTCATACTTCGGAGAATACGACGACTGCCCTTCCAGACTCAATTGACTCAGATGTTGCACCCGAGTCACTTTGTCACGGGCCGTGCCATCGTCCTCCGTCAGTTTGGCTTCGATGATCACCTTCGGGTTGAACTCATTGGGTATAATAAAATCGGGCGCTTGATCAAACCCTGGCAGACGTTGTGCCCGTTTGGTCTTGCGGAAGCTGATTCCCGCTCGGTGCAGAACTTCCTCAATAGCGTTTTCCAGCATATCACCAACCAATTCACTCACCGAGTCCCGGTGTCCCGCGAAAGGACGTCCCAAAAATCGTTCATAAAGCAAAACAGGATAGGGAACACCCAGATTAGCCATGGATCGCAGACCTACCAAGCCAGCCATGGTATCGGCCTTGTTCAGACGGTGTAGCTTATCGTCTGGAACCGATGGTGCGCCTTCGACCAACAAGACGCAGGCTGTTTCAACCAGGGCTTGCACCCGTTGCATGGTCAGTCCGTCTCGTTTCCCACCAAGAGGAACACGAGGATTCATGCGGATCTTTCGATCCAAGGAACGAACAGCCCCCTGGGTCACTTCAACCCCCGTTCTTTGGGTCGCCACATAGGCCCACTCCGGCGGTGTAAAACCCAATATGCAGCGGAGAAGAATCAAAGCCATAGGGTATGTCACAACGACATGATAAACCCGTTCGGGGGAAAAATCATGAAAATTCCCAGTCGCCTTCTTCAGTGCCTCAAATCCCTCCTCGAAAAGCGGGTATTCAACGAATCCTGGCCCTTTGGGCAATACGAGAAATTCCGACTGGAGGCAACCGAAGACTTCATCAACATAACGATCCAAATTTCCCCGGACTTCCTCGAAAGGGATCTCAAAAGGAAACGGCATGATTGCCCTCCAGGGATGATGAACGAGAAGGACGACCAGCAAACAGACCGCCGAGATGCCGATCATCATCTTGCTCCTTACCAGCCCGGTCAAGAACTCTGGAAAAATCAGGGAGCCATTGAAGTGCCTGAGTAAATCTATGCAGCTTTTGTTCGACGGTCAGGCCAGGCTCCCACGTTTTCCGCAGGTTCCAAACGCCCATGCGCGTCAAATGACCGAACAGGATACAGCGAATATCGCCCAATGTTGGCTGGACACCTCCCAGACGTAAAGCTTCGAGGTCCCTGTCAACAATATCAAGCAACTGTTCGGTATCGTAGAACAATTGCCGGGCATCCACATGGCCATGCTTACGGCAAACGAAGACCGTGTCCACGATGGATGAACCTGTTCCATGGATGTGAATAGAGCCACCCATTTCCGCAGGACAGGGAATAGAAGTCGAGCAGATCAAACCAGCATCAAGGATAGCCACGCCGACCGCACCATAGACCTCCAGCCGGTTATGATGATAGGTGAAGGCTAGAGGAGCGCCGGGTTTCAGCGCCTTGGCCATCCTGGAATAAACCATGGACAACCCAGTGGTGAAATGTTCAAGACCTCGCTCCTGGGTTACATTGCCCGTAAGCTCATCGGCATGCTTGGATGTATCCCCACCCCACCTTGCCAAATCATCCCTGGCCAAACGCTTCAACCAGACGAAACAAAAATCCATCAATTCGCCGTACTGCACATTACCGAAATAAGGGGGATCGGTAAAAACCGCATCCAGGCTGTTTTCCGGCAGATCAGCAGTTGTGGCGCTTTGGCACTGCAACTGAACTTGGCGTGGAGAAAACGCCTTGCCGTTGAGTCGGGCTTCGCCAATCCACTCCCCATGAATGGGAATCTGGACCTTACGAGATCCGCGATGGTCCACTTCAAATGGGTGATCGCAATACGCCTTGGCCTTAGAATACTTGTCGATGATGTTCCGCCATCCACCGCTGCCCACGTTGACACCCCGGCCATTCGCTATTCCAAGCAGGTTGGATTCACACTGGACCAACCCCACGGGGAAACCATGAATGGAAAAGATGTCCAAGGCCTTCAGCGCCATAACATCATAACGGCAAAGCATGTTCTGGTAGCGCAGCAGATCCGACAGATTTGTAGCCAAAGCACGCCGAATACGTGCGTCACCCACCTTTTCAATAAACCGGGCGCTCCATTCCAAACCCAGCAATTGCCGGGCATTGAACATATCCCGGTAGCGCCGATAACCCCACCGATGCAACCGGCCCGTCTCGTCTCCCAAAGGGATGTCTTCCACAGGCACAAACCGGGCCTCCATCGCCTGCCACTGACGTTCCGCCAAAGCATACGCTTCCAGATCCCCTGGATCGGGCTTTTTAAAGAACCGCCCTTTGTGCCCCACTTTGCAATGGTGACAATGATACTCAATGGCGAACATCCGGTGATCAGGTGGTCCTGCATCAGGTCGGGGGTAGGTGTTTCTCCGTCCACAATGATGACAATTGCAATGCCCCTTCCTGGCTACGCCTTCCAGGCCTAGAGTACCATGACAAACACGGCACGTGCCCGGATCGGATGAATCGTCAACTTCGCAGAGTTCTCCGCATTGCGGGCAAAGAAGAACATTTTTTATGTGACGCCGATCCTTCGCTACCAGGAAACCAGGAAAAAGGTTGACATCCCTTCCACATTCCTCACAGGGTAGTGTCTTGACCCACAGATAGCTTTTGGCAGGGGCTGAAGCGTGGCCGCAAAGCGTACAACAAGTCGTTTGCAGACCGCCGACCTTCTGTTCCAAAAAGCACAGTAAGGCTTCGGCAGTAGAATGGTAGGCTGGTAAATCGAGATGCTCAATCTCTTCATGCACGATCCAAGCGGACATGGGGTTGATGTCGAATCCGGTAACATCGCAGCCGATGCGATTGGCTTCCAACAGGGGTGTTCCACCACCCATAAACGGATCGGCCACCTTGATGCCTGGAAAGGTATGGGAACGAAAGAAGGCATCGGCAACCGGTCCCTCACCAAATTCACTGAGCAGAAGGCCACGAAAGAGGGTCCCAGGACGGCGTGCAAACCATTTATGTACGGCAATGATAGGTCGGTAGTTCTGTTGAACCTGCTTCTCCTTCAACGCCATTCGGGCAATGAAGGGAACATCGAATTGATTTTCTATGGGCAATACAAGTACCTCTTTCCTTTCATCGGCCAATGATCGACAACACATGGTGATTGGCCAGCTTGACCTCATCAATTTTTTTGATCATCGTTTTGAGACTGATGGCCGCTTCGTCGGTAGTGCCCTGAATTTCTTGAATTTCCCGAATGATGTTGGTCGTTGCGGCGGATGTTTGCCTGGAGAGTTCCTTGACCTCCTCGGCCACCACCAGGAAACCGCGTCCCGCATCACCGGCCTGGGCCGCCTCAATACCGGCGTTTATGGCCAACAGTTTGGTCTGACTGGCAACTTTCTTGATCTGGCCGATGGTACCCAAAATATTTTCCACCGATTGCAGCAAAAGTTCGGTTACCCGTTTGTTGGCCTGAACCAAATCCTCCGCTTCCTGCATCTTGATGGTACCGTCCTCCAGATTATTATAGAGGATATCGATGAGTTCATGGGCTTGCTCAATGGAATCGGGATGGATGGACAGGGACATGTGTTCCTCAAACTTTCAACGGCTCAAGAACCAACGGTAAGCGCCGTCACTTATTAAAACAACTCTTATCAGGCACTGGGGAAATCACCCCCACACCTTACCCCAGGTTGCCCCTCTTTACCAGCCTTGATACACGGGGTATGGGGTTCGCAGGGATCCAAGCAGGTTGACATGCAAATGTATCAAGAGGAGAAAGCGGGGGAATTTTTTCGTCCGTGCCCTGCCCCCTCCCCACCCCACCTGAAGCCCTCTCACAAGGAGAGAGAAGGAAAGGGCGGCAGGTTGGGGTAAGGGATGGGCAGTCGGAACAAGGTCAACCAAACAAGCTCAACCAATCAGCAGACGCACGTACCATATCAACCAGCACTGATATGGGCACCATGTTCAATCAAAAGGGCAATAATCTTGCGATAATCTTTTTCCAACGCCAGGCTCAAAGCCGTCCGTCCCCACCAGTCCGAAGCGTTGACGTCAGCCCCCGATGCCAGCAATTTTTTTACGAGTTCGGTCTCACCATTCTCGGCTGCCCACATGAGCGTTGTGCGACCCTGAAGATCCATAATATCAAGATGACGATTTTGCAGAAGTAATGTGGTCATGATTTCCGGGTTACGTACCACGGCATCGCAATGATGCACAGTCGCAGCCTGTCCATCCTGCTTGCCTTGTTCCGGTGCGATGTCCGTACTGGAAATATCAATAATGCTGGAAAACATGATGCCAGGTATTACCATCGCCAATCCGGGAATTTTCATTTCCTTGCTCCGTAGTAGTCAGTTGAAGATTCCAGCGCGTGCAACATTGCTAACGCAAACGGATTGCCAGATTGGTGGAAAAAATATATCGACTGTAGAACAATACGTTACAGAATATTGGATCGATTGTTACGCGCAAAACGGCAAGGCAGAAAAGACGCCACTAGGCAAAAGTATTCCTTCGACGGGGGAAAAATTTGCCGCAATCGTTACCGCACGCAAACCCACCCCTCCATCCGCACTCAATCTGCGTCCATCCCTCCAACCCCTCCCCCTTTTTCCCGGTTCGCCACCCCGCCCCAACCACACAGCCATCTTCAAGCACACAACCTTGCGATTTTACGTGTGTCCCAGCGGAAAACAGGGTATTTTGCACAATTGAAAAGAGGGTGATGATCATGGCATCATCCTCTTGTGGAACGCTCGCAAACGCCAAACGGACCCCCTCATGACCCGATCAACTCAGGAATCCCTGGAACCACTCTTGGTCGTCGAAGACTCCCGAAGCTTTGCATCCCTGCTCTTGGGAACCATTCGCCAACAATTGGAACACCCGGTCACCCTGGCCAAAAGTTATGAGGAAGCCGTCAAAGTCGTCGAAGCAACCAAAACCCCCTTTCTGCTGGCCATCCTCGACCTGTACATCCCCGGGGCCCCCAATGGCGAAATCGTTGACTTCATCCGAAAAAAAGGCATTCCCGCCATCGTCCTGACCGGCATGTACAAAAAAGATCTGCAGGACAGCATCATGGCCAAGGGGATCCTTGATTATTTCGTCAAGGATAACATTGGTGTCATCGATGGCGTCATCCACTTCATCCGCCGTTTTCGCAAAAACAAACAAATTCGCATTCTCGCCGTCGATGATTCCCGCAGCGTTCGTTCCATGCTGGTCACCTTCCTCAAGCGCTACGGCTTTGAAGTACTCCAGGCGGAAGATGGACAGAAAGCATTGGAGATTTTGGAAAGGGAACAGGTCCATCTGGTCATCACCGATTACCAGATGCCCCGTCTGGATGGCATTCAATTGTTAAAAAAAGTACGCGCCTTCCACAGCCGCGACGAACTGGCGGTCATCGGACTCTCTTCAGTGGCCGATGGCGACCTGTCGGTACAGTTCATCAAGGCGGGAGCCAACGATTTTTTGGTGAAACCTTTCGAGAATGAAGAATTGCTGTGCCGGGTCACGCAAAATATTGAAATCATTGAACGCCATCAAGAACTGGAAAAACTGGTCAAGCGCCACACATCCGTATTGGAAAATGCCCTGGACGCCATTATCACCACCAATGCGACCGGCGATATCCTCGATTTCAACCCGGCAGCCGAAACGTTGTTTGGCTACACCTTCCGGGAAGTGGTTGGCGGTCACTTGACTGATTTCATCATTCCTCCCGAGTTGAAAGATCAACATCTGCATGGCATGTCCGATCATGTGGCCAACATTTTGAGTGGTCAAAGCAGCGGTCTGCGCAAACGCTTTGAAATTCCCGGCAAACGTTCCAATGGCGAAATCGTCGATCTCCAGGTCGCTTTAACCTCGGTCCGACTCAAAGATGATTTGACCTTTACCGCCTTCCTGCAAGATATCACCGACCGTAAACAATTGTTACGTTCCCTTGAAGAGACCCTCCGCGCAGCCGAATCCGCCAACAAGGCCAAAAGCGAATTCATTGCCAACATGAGCCATGAAATTCGTACCCCCATGAATGCCGTCATGGGATTCACCGACCTGGCCCTGAAAAACGAACTGACTCCCAAAATCCGCGATTACCTGGAAAAAGTCGAAGGTGCCTCGCACTCGTTAATGGGTATCATTAACGACATTCTCGATTTTTCCAAAATTGAAGCGGGCCAGATGGATCTGGATCCGGTGCGCTTCGATATCTCCGATCTGTTTGACCGCCTGGCCGACCTGTTCAGCAAACAAGTCTCTGACCGGGGGCTGGAACTCATCCTGATGCCACCCGTGGAATACGACTCGGTCCTTTTTGGCGATGTCCTGCGTATCGAACAAGTGTTGATCAACCTGATCCGCAATGCCATCAAATTCACCCATGAAGGAACCATCGTCGTCCACGCCACCATCGAAGAACAAGAGGACAACAAGGTTCAATTAACCTTCAGTATCCGTGATACCGGGATTGGCATCGACCCTGACCGACTCGCCAAACTGTTCAATCCCTTTGTCCAGGCCGACGGCTCCACCACGCGAAAATATGGCGGAACCGGGCTCGGACTCACCATCAGCAAACGCTTGGTCGAACGAATGGATGGCCGCATTTGGGTGACCAGTACACCCGGACAGGGTAGCGTCTTCTCCTTCAACGTCATGGCAACCGTGGCCGCCAAGAATCGACGCAAAAAAGTGGTGGTGCCAGGGGACTTGTTCGGTAAACGAGCGCTGGTACTCGATGACAATGATTTAATTCTGGAAATCGTACCATCCATGCTGGAACGCCTCTCCCTCAAAGGGCAAGGGGTGCGTTCCATGGAAGAGGCGTTGGCATTGCTGCTCAAAGCCAACTATGGCAAGGATCCCTTCGAATTGCTGATGATCGATTGGAGCCTGAACGACATGGATGGCATCACCATCACTAATCAAATCATCTCGACCCTTCGGGAAACCACGCCCCCACCGAAGATTCCAAAAATCATCCTATTAACCTCCTTCGGCGAAGACAAGTTCAAACAACAAAGCCATGAAGCAGGTATTGATGTTTGCCTGGACAAACCGATTACCAACAATCGCCTGGTACAAGCCATCTCGGCAGCCTTTGGCAAGGAACAACCGCGAAATGAGCGGCGGGTCACCAAAGTCTTGGCTCAGGACTATGAAACTGCTGAAGTGATCGGTGGGGCACGTATTCTGCTGGTGGAAGACAACGCGATCAACCAGCAAGTGGCTCGGGAATTGCTTGAACGAGTGGGATTGATGGTGGAAATCGCCAACAATGGACGAGAAGCTCTTGATAAAATTGAGCATTTTTCCTACGATGCCGTGCTGATGGATTTGCAGATGCCCGATATGGATGGTTTTGAAGCCACGACGATTTTGCGCAACGATGATCGGTTTAAAAACCTGCCGATCATCGCCATGACCGCTCATGCCTTGGAAACAGAACGCAAACGATGCATCGAAATCGGCATGAATGGCCATATTGCCAAGCCCATCCGCCCCGAACGGATGTATGGTGTTCTGACTAAGGTCATTGGACCTCTCAAAGTTCTACCGGATGCCACCAACTTAAAACACAATCAACTGACCCTGCCCACCGTTTCCGGCATCAACATGAAAGATGGCCTGGAACGTCTGGGAGGCAACGCCAAACTCTATTTTCGTATCTTGTTACGCTTTCGCAAAGATCAACTCCATCTCGCGGAAGAGTTGCGCACCACCGTTAAAAGTGGCAATCGCTTGGAAGCCGCCCGACTGGCACACGCCACCATCGGTGTGGCCGGCAATATTGGCGCCGAAAAATTATCTCAAGTTGCCCGGGAGTTGGAATCCTTCCTCGGTAATAAAACCGTCCAGGATTGGCGGGAACCGGTGGAACGATTCATTGCAGAACTTTCACCCGTCCTGGAAGGGCTACAAGTATTGGAAAACATGGCCATAAAAGATACATTGAAAGAGGACGACTCCACCCCGCCGCCCAATACCGATTGTGTCGCGACCCAGGATGCCGAAGCCGTTGCGGCAGTGCTGCACGAAATGGAAGAATTGTTGGATGCCAACAGCATCGAAATTGCGACATGCCTGGGTCACTTGCACACTTTGTTACCCAGTGCTTCGTGTAAGAAAACGTTAAAAGCCATTGAAAGCGAGGTCGAAGACTACAATTTTGATAACGCCATGGCTATGCTACAGGATTTGGCACGACAGGTGGGCCATGCCTTGAACGGAAAACCATCATGACACAAACCAAAGCCCCGGCCCGAATCCTGATTGTGGACGATCAACGCTCCAATATTGATGTCCTGAAAGATATCCTCCATGAATACGACCGGGCCATAGCGATGAATGGCCCACAGGCACTCAAGGTGGCCCACTCAAAAAAACCGCCTGACTTGATCCTGCTGGACATCATGATGCCAGACATGGACGGCTACGAGGTATGTGCCGCATTGAAAGAGGATGCCGCCACCCAGAATATCCCCGTTATTTTCGTTACCGCCAAACGAGAAGTGTCCGACGAAACCAAAGGGTTGAAATTGGGAGCCGTCGACTACATCACCAAACCATTCAACGCCAGTATCGTCCTGCAACGTGTTGCCATTCACCTGGAACTCAAGCGTCATCGCGACCAACTGGAAGAATTGGTCATGGAACGCACCCAAGAGTTGATTGAAGCCAGAAATGTTGCCGAGTCCCGTAAAGAGGCCGCCGAAGGGGGAATTCGCGCCAAGAATGAATTCCTCGCGGTCATCAGCGATGAGTTGCGCAATCCCTTGAACAGCATCATCGGTTTCTCCTCCTTTCTTGGCGAACCCGACCTGCCACAAAACGAGCGGGAGCAATACTTGGAAATCATCAACTCCGCTTCCATGTCGCTCTTAAACTTGATCAACGAAATGATTGAACTGGCCAAGGTTGAAGCGAGTGACGTTCAACTGCAAGTGGAACCGTTTCACTTAAGACAGCTCTTGGATGCCTTGATCCATGAGTTCACCCCCATAGCTGATGGGAAAAATTTACTTCTGGTCACCGTTTTCCAAGAAGAACTCCCCGACATGGTCACCGGCGATAATCGCCGATTGCAACAGGTGTTGCGACATTTGTTGAAAAATGCCATTAATTTTACCAATCAGGGAGAAATCATCGTAACGGTTGCCAGAAAAACCCAGACGGACACGACCGACATAATCCACTTTTCGGTGCAAGACACCGGCGTCGGTATCCCCAGGGAAAAGCAAGAGTTTATCTTTCAAGAATTCACCCAACTGGAAAAGGCGTTTCAGCGTACCCATGGCGGGTTGGGATTGGGTTTGACGATTTGTAAACGCTTCGTTCCCCTGATGGGCGGAGAAATTTGGGTGGAAAGTGTGGAAGGCCAGGGCAGCACGTTCCATTTCACCGTCGCATTCACCCGAGAAAACCCTTGAAAAGCTTCCCCAACGACACAACAGGGCCGACTACAACAACACCTTCATGGCAATAAGGGTTTACCGGCCTGCAACAGGCGCAAGGCCAGCACGTTGGGGGCAATCCAGGTCATCCTGTCGTCAAACGGATTGTCAATTAAATCGCGATAATCATCCAGGATGAAAGTGGCATTACCGTCCGCATTTTCCCGTTCCGAAACACTGGTTGCGCTTTGTTGACGTTGGTTGATGGCGTTAACCGCCCCCAAACCATTGGCCCCATGGCTCAGAACCAAAGCCGGCGTATGGTCGATACCGTTCTTGACAACAATGCGTCCAAATGCGCTTGAGGTAAACCTGGGAAGCGGAGTCGAACCACTGTCGGTAAAGGCGGTATCCACGGCATAGGTCAATCGATTGTTCCAGGGATCCAAACGACCCGCACCCAAGGTTACATAAGGCAACTGCCCGACACGGACGGCTTGGTTGTCCTGCCAACCGACACATTGGTTGCCATTGCGATCTTCCCGCCCATCACCATCGAGGTCGGGACACGGAAGGTATCCACGGGTAATGGCAAATCCCACGAGACTGTCGTGAATCGTGTGCAATAAAGCATCCGCCTCCTGACGTTTGTTGGCCTCCTGACGAACCGACAACGGACCCAGGAAACCACCCAGGAGCAGTCCCATGATTAATAGCACCATGGCCATTTCCAATAATGTAAATCCCCCCACCCGGGGAGAAGTTCGATTTGGTCGCATGGAAGGAGCCATCATCGTGGATAAGGTTGCGCCAACGGCGAATGGTCTGGCAGACTGAAATCACCCTAGACTAAACAATAACGTCGCATTAGCCAATCGTTTTCAAGCGTTTTGCATGAGGATCCCTAACGATGACTCTTGAAGAGGCGATCAATCGTTATATAACGGAAGTTTCCCTGAAGAAATCTTCCCAAGGGCATGATCGGGATGTGCGCCTGGCACGCATTATCCTGGATCGGTTGGAAGCGACACACCCCCTGGAGGATGTCAGCCCCTTGGTATTGGGTCGCTACCGCGATGGGCGCCTGAAGGAAGCAAGCCTGTCCACCGTCAAAAAAGATCTGGAATTGTTGAAGGATTTGTTTCGCGTCGCGATGACGCAGTGGGGAGTGACCATGGCGGGAAATCCTGCCAATGCCCTGACGGACCCTGTATCAACCTTGGGTCGGAGTTCCGGATTGGCACCAGGGGAACGCTTGCGCCTGGTTGCAGCATGCGATCATTATAAAAATCCCATCCTCGGCTTGGTTGTGCGCATTGTGCTGGAGACCGGCCTGCGCAAAAACGAACTCCTGCTGTTGAAATGCCAGGATGTCGATGTGTCCCAACGGGTGTGTACGGTGCCACGCATTCAACTCAATGATCCACGCCGGGTACCGTTGACGAAAACGGCTGTCAAGCTTTTCAAACGGGCGCTGAACCTGGAGGATCGTCCCAGCGATACCGACTGGCTCTTTTATGGGGATCCGAGTCGCTTCGGAGATCGTAAACCGTATGCCTTGGATCGGGTATTTAAAAAGGTGCTGGCCAATGCCCGGTTAAAACGCATTGCCTTTGACGATTTACGTGCCGAAGCCATGTCCATGATGCGGGAAGCCGGACTATCGGAAGGGGAAATCGCGGCGATCACCGGTTCCAAGCAGGTGAAAATTTCCCGCAGAGCCCCCGAATACCAATTGGAACGTTTGCTGGAAAGATTGGATGCCGTCTGGCCAGAAACCCCATTGCCAACGATTGAAAACAATGTCCCCGTCGAAGAGCCCGTGACGACACCCGAACGCAAACCCGTTTCCAGAAGAACGGGTGGTGCCTTTGGTCAACCCAGGAAATTTTAATTTCGGCAGAAGCACCCAGTCTGTCGCCGTCTACTCTTTGAGTAGAAGAACTGGTTCTGTCGCGCTCGGTTCTGTATATTGGCAGTGTTACCCATTGGCGGTGACTCATTGGCCACGGCCAGAATCAAGGAAGAACCACCATGCAGAATATCAATATTTCCCTGCCAGAATCTCTAAAACAGTTTGTGGATGGGCAAGTTGCCCAAGGGCGCTACAGCAGTTCCAGCGAATATATGCGTGAACTCATTCGCGCCGACGAAAAACACAAAGCCGAGGAACAATTGGAGGCAAAATTGCTGGAGGGGCTGAACAGCCATGAATGTGAGCTGGATTCGACGGAATGGGGCAACATTCGTAAAGAGGCTCTTACCCTTTTAGAATCCAGGCAAGCACGGCGCTGATGCCAAAGGTCTACCAACACGAACAAGCAAAGCGCGATATCATAGAACATTTCATCTATCTGGCCGATATTGCTGGCCTCGATGTCGCCGAACGGTTTCTCGCAAACTCTGAGTCGGGTTTTAACGAACAGGCTTCCCGCCCCTTGATGGGTTCCCCACTGACCCTAATGAAAAAAAAAACCGGGAGGCAGGACACCCCCCGGTAACAAACGCTATGGGACAAGTCTTCCCAAAAACATCTACTTGGACAGGTTGATCAACACCTCATCGAGCATTTTCTTGGCATCACCGAACAACATTTTATTGTTCTCTTTGTAAAACAAGGGATTGTCCACACCGGCATACCCCGAAGCCATGGACCTCTTCATGACGATGGAGGTTTTGGCTTTCCAGACTTCCAAGACTGGCATTCCAGCGATGGGACTGTCGGGATCGTCCTGGGCCGCCGGATTAACGATGTCGTTGGCGCCGATCACCATGGAAACGTCCGTATTGGGGAAATCGTCGTTCAACTCATCCATCTCAAAAACGATGTCGTAAGGGACTCTGGCTTCGGCGAGCAACACGTTCATATGGCCCGGCATACGTCCGGCCACCGGATGAATGCCAAAGCGCACCTTGATGCCCTTGTCACGCAATATTTTCGTGATTTCACATACGGTATGCTGCGCCTGTGCCACCGCCATACCATAACCGGGTACGATAATGACGCTTTCCGAATTGCGCAACAATTCGGCGGTTTCCGCAGCGCTGACCGGTTGCACTTCACCCTGGGGAGCAGCCGCATCCCCTTTGGCAGGTGACTTGCCGGTACCGGTACCAAAACCACCCGCGATCACCGAAACAAAGTGGCGATTCATGGCACGACACATGATATACGACAGGATGGCACCCGAAGAACCCACCAAAGCACCCACCACGATTAGCAGGTCATTGGACAGCATGAACCCGGTCGCTGACGCAGCCCAACCCGAATAGCTATTGAGCATGGAAACCACCACCGGCATGTCGGCACCACCGATGGCCATCACCATATGGACGCCGAACAGCAGGGAGATAACCGTCATGATCAGCAGGGGAAGCATACCCTCTGAAATTGATTCGGCATGCAAAAACCAACGACCGACCAAGATGACGCCAATCAAGAGCAGGAGGTTGAGGAAATGGCGCGCCGGAAGCAACAATGGCGAACCACCAATCTTGCCGGACAGCTTGCCGAAGGCGATGAGGGATCCGGAAAAAGTGACGGCACCAATGAGGATGCCGACATAAATTTCCACCTCATGGATCGTCTTCTCCGCAGCGGTGAAGGTGGTGGGGGAAGGGTCAATGAAGTTGGCGAAGCCCACCAGGCAGGCGGCCAAGCCGACAAGGCTGTGCATCAAGGCAACGAGTTCCGGCATTTGCGTCATCTGGACGCGCATGGCGGCGATGATACCCACCGTCGCCCCGATACCCATGGCGATCATGATGTTAACAAAGTTACCAACACCAGTAATTTTCGGCCCCATCAAGGTTGCCACAACGGCGATGGTCATGCCGATAATACCAAACAGGTTACCCCGTCGGGAGGTTTCAGGATTACTCAATCCGCCAAGACTGAGGATGAACAGAATGGTCGCGCCGATATAGGCGACCGTCATCATTTCTACTTTCATTGCGTCTCTCCCTATTATTTCTGGAACATGCGCAGCATGCGTTGAGTCACCCAAAATCCACCAAACATGTTCACGGCGGTGAGGGCAATGGCCAATCCCGCCAACAGGGTAATGACGAATCCGGGAGAGGATATTTGGATCAAGGCACCAATGACGATGATGCTACTGATGGCATTGGTAACGCTCATGAGCGGCGTATGCAGGGCAGGGGTCACATTCCAGATCACCATGTAGCCGATGAAACAGGCCAGGACGAACACGGTGAAATGATTCAGGAAAGAAGTCGGGGCACCATAACCGACCAAACCAAAAATGGCGGCCAGGACCAAACCTTGGACAGTAACGGCCAGGGCTGAGGCGGGGGCGCCCGGTCCATGACCATGCCCACCTTTCTTGGCTTCGGGAACCGGGGCGGCGGCCTGGGCTGGCTTGGCCGGGGCGGCAGACAACCTGGGAGGCGGTGGCGGCCAGGTGATTTCCCCTTCCTTGATGACGGTGGTACCGCGAATGACTTCATCGTCAAAGTTGATATTGATCACACCATCCTTGGTTTTGCACAACTCTTCGGTCAAACGCACCAGGTTGGTGGAATACAGGTTGGATGCCTGACGGGCCAGACGGGAGGGGAGGTCGGTGTAACCGATGATGGTGACATTGTTATGCACCACCTTTTGCCCCGGGACGGTGAACTCGCAGTTGCCACCCTGTTCAGCGGCCAGGTCGACGATGACGCTACCCGGTTTCATGCTTTCCACCATGGCTTTGGTGATCAGCTTGGGGGCTGGCTTGCCTGGGATCAGCGCCGTGGTAATAATGATATCCACGTCCAACGCCTGCTTGGCGAACATTTCCAACTGGGCCTTTTGATAGGCTTCGCTCATGACCTTGGCGTAGCCACCAACACCCGTTCCCTCTTCTTCATACTGGGGCTGAACGAATTCCGCCCCCATGCTCTTGACCTGATCTTTCACTTCAGGGCGGGTATCCGAGGCACGGACGATGGCACCCAAGCCGGAAGCGGCACCGATAGCGGCCAGACCGGCGACACCCGCGCCGATGACAAAAACCTTGGCGGGAGGCACCTTACCGGCTGCCGTGACCTGGCCGGTGAAAAACCGTCCGAAGGCATGGGCCGCTTCCACCACGGCGCGATAACCGGCAATGTTGGCCATGGACGACAAGGCGTCCAATTTTTGCGCCCGGGAAATACGCGGCACCGAATCCATGGCCAGGACATTGACCCCCTTGCTAGCCAAAAGGTCCATCAATTCCTTGTTTTGCGCGGGCCAGATAAAGCTGACCAGAGTGGTCCCTTTCCGCAACAATTCCGCTTCATTTTTATTGGTTTTCGGATGTACCATGGGGGCACGGACCTTGAAAATGATGTCCGCGGTTCCCCAAACACTGGCGGCATCGGGCACGATTTCCGCCCCCGCCTCCTGGTAGTGGGCATCCAGGAATTGGGATTCGCTACCCGCCCCCGACTCCACAATGACCGAAAAACCCAATTTGATTAACAGGCGTACCGAATCAGGGCTCGCAGCGACCCGGTTTTCTGCTGGGTACACCTCCCTGGGAATACCGATTTTCATAACCTCAATATCCTCCTAGATGCTGTTGTGATCCAAGCTTCTTGTGGTTAGTCTACCTGGTGAACGAGCCCTTGCTGCTCGTTTTCTCATGCTTGGCTTTGGAGTCTAACAGGTTCGATTTTGTTTTCAAATGATAAACCGGGATAAAGGCTACTTTATACTAAATTTACACATTTGAAAAATCAACAAGTTACAAACATTCAATTACGATAACTTTATTTTAAAGTACTGTATCTGCTTGAATATTATTTCAACAAGGCCTAACCTAATGATTTTTTATTAAATACTTCTTAACCCGATATTGATACTTTATAAACTTCAATCAGTTACAGAAAAACGTCCTCGTCAATGTAGTTGTAAACCACTGTATTTTCTTGACTATTATCTCAACTGGCCACCATCCATCTTTTTTTTATTGCCAATATTACCTCATTGCACAACATTTTCTGCGATGGTAAAATCACGTTCAACGATGTAGATTGGCAAAGAAGATCTTCCAGTACGGCTGGAAAATTTGTTTAAGTGTATAAAACACATTAAACGGGTTAAAATATGATAGATATTATACTTGTGATTGTTAGCACCGTTTTTGTCAATAATTTTGTTCTGACAAAATTTTTGGGAATTTGTCCCTTCCTCGGAGTGTCCAAGAAGGTCGAAACAGCTCTGGGGATGGCCTATGCGGTGGTGTTTGTGATGACGTTAGCATCGGGGATTTCCTGGATCGCCGAGCGGTGGATGTTGGAACCCCTGGGCCTTCAATACCTGCGTACCATCTGTTTCATTCTCATCATCGCCGCCCTGGTTCAATTCACCGAAATGGTCATTCACAAAGCCAGTCCGGTTTTGTACGCAGCGTTGGGCATCTACCTGCCCCTCATCACCACCAACTGCTGCGTCCTCGGGGTGGCCATCCTGAACATTCAGAAAGGACATTCCTTTCTTGAAGCATCCGTTTACGGATGTGGTGCGGGCCTTGGCTTCGGATTGGTACTCATCCTCTTCGCCGGCATGCGGGAACGTATCGATCTTTCGGATGTACCCGCGCTTCTCAAGGGATCACCGATCTCTCTGATTAGTGCCGGCTTGCTGTCATTGGCTTTCATGGGCTTTTCAGGCATCGTTAAATAAGGCCGTGTTTGATCGTCTCCCAAATCTACCATGAGATTAAGGAAAGATTATGATCGAGGCTGTGCTGAGTATGGGTGGTCTGGCATTGGCTGCTGGTTTGGGGCTCGGGTTCGCAGCCAAAAAATTCCATGTGGAAGGCAACCCCCAGGTGGATAACCTGACGGCGTTGCTGCCCGCCACCAATTGCGGAAACTGCGGATTCCCCGGTTGCCGCCCCTACGCCGAGGCCATTGCCGAGCAAGGGGAAACCAATATCGGACTTTGTGCCCCGGGTGGCGTCGAAGTCATGGAAAAAATCGCCGCTTTGCTGGGCGTCGAGCCGGTGGAAATGGAAGTGGATACTGGCCCCAAAGTGGCCTTTGTCCGCGAAGAGGATTGCATTGGCTGCACCGCCTGCATCAAGGTTTGTCCGGTGGACGCCATCATAGGGGCCAACAAACAGTCGCATACCGTCGTGACAGAGATGTGTACCGCATGCAAGGCCTGTATCGAGCCGTGTCCCGTGGATTGCATCGAAATGGTTGCGGTGCCGACAACCGTCTATTCCTGGACATGGAAGAAACCGGAAGTCCTGCACTGACACACGTAACGATTGGGCCATGTCATTGTAATCAGAATGCTTAATTCCAAGGGGATCTTGGTATGGGTATCGTAGCATCCGTCTTAAAGAAATTTCATGGGGGTGTTCATCCTCCCGGGCACAAGGAACTTTCCGAGCATTGTGCCATCGAGCCGATGCCCTTGCCCAAACGGCTTGTCGTGCCATTTCACCAACATTTGGGGGCACCCAGCGAGCCCGTTGTCAAAGTGGGCGATACCGTATTCAAAGGCGACCTGCTTGGCGGTGCCGCCGGTGGTATCTCCGCAACGGTTCATGCACCAACTTCCGGGACCATCATCGCCATCGAGGAACATGTGGTGGGTCATCCTTCCGGGCTGACCATGTTGTGTGCCATCATGGAACCCGATGGCAAGGATCAATGGAATCCCCAACTCAAAGGGGTGGACAATCCCCTGTCCCTGGAACCGGTCGCCGTTCGCGATCTGGTCAAAAACGCGGGTGTCGTCGGCCTGGGAGGTGCCACCTTCCCAAGTTTTGTAAAATTATCCCCGCCACGCGACAAGGTTGTGGATCTCCTGTTGATCAATGCCGTGGAGTGCGAACCTTACCTGACCTGCGATGCCCGTTTGATGGAGGAACGCCCCAAGGATGTCATCGAGGGAATCCGCATCATGCTTCACGCATTGCAAACCAAGGAATGCGTCATCGGTATCGAAGACAACAAACCAAAGGCCATCGCCGCCATGCAAAATGCCGTGGCTGCGGAAGCTTCCCAAAGCGCCGCTGCCATACGTGTCGTCGTCCTTCCGGTCATGTATCCCCAGGGTTCCGAGAAACAGTTGATCGAAGTGGTTACCGGACGTCAGGTCCCTTCCAGACAACTTCCCATCGATATTGGTGTCATCGTTCATAATGTGGCCACCGCAGTTGCGGTTCGAGATGCTGTTTGTTTTGGCCGCCCACTGGTTTCGCGGATTGTAACGGTTACGGGTAAAGGTATTACCCGACCCGCCAACATGGAAGTTTTAATTGGTACCCAGGTCGATGACATCATTGCCCATTGCGGCGGATTGAAGCCCGATATCCATAAAGTGGTCATGGGGGGACCCATGATGGGGCTCGCCTTACACCAGACCAATGTCCCGGTGGTCAAAGGATGTTCCGGTATTCTGGCCTTGACCCGGGACGAATCCTCAGGAAAACCCGAACATTCCTGCATTCGGTGCGGCAGTTGCGTCAATGCCTGCCCCATTCAATTGGTTCCCTGTACCATGGCATGGTTTGCCAAAACCGAACAACTGGACCAACTCTCCAAAGCGGACTTGTTCGACTGCATCGAATGTGGTTCCTGTGCTTATGTGTGCCCAGCCAATGTTCCCCTGGTCCATTATTTCCGGTATGGAAAACTGGCTCTTCAATCCAAAGATCGGGAAGAGAAAAAACGGGAATTGACCAAGCAGAGAAGCAAGCTTCGAGAGGATAGACTGGCCAGGGAAAAAGAGGAAAAGGAACGTAAAAAAGAAGAAATGAAGGCAAAAATGGCCGCCAAGAAGAAATCTGGCAAAGAGGCCGACAAGCAAAATCCTGCGGCTGAATCCGGTAACGAGGCGCAGGTATAACGAATTCGAAAATGGTACACTGGTATTCAATGAGAGCGGCAAGAAAGCAGCGTTCATTCACTGGCGCGTCATGCGCACACAAAAGACTATGGAACTGAAACGGAAAGGTCAATGAGTCCATCAAGCCTGTTGTTCACTTCCTCTCCTCACATCCATGCGGGAGATTCCATCCCCCGGATCATGCACACGGTGATCCTGGCATTAATGCCCGCCACCCTGATGGCGGTGCTGATTTTTGGTTGGCCGGCTCTGCTGATCCTTCTCATCACGACCGCCACCGCCATGCTCACCGAATACCTGATGATGAAAATCAGGAACCGGCCTTCGCCTCTTGGCGACATGTCGGCAGCTTTGACCGGAATCTTGCTGGCGTTGACCTTGCCGCCACACACGCCATGGTGGGTCTGTGTCGTGGGCGGTGTTTTCGCCATTTTGCTGGGTAAATTCGTCTATGGGGGATTGGGCTTCAATATGTTCAATCCGGCACTCATCGCCCGCGTCTTCCTCCTGATTTCCTTCCCCGTTGAACTGACATCCTGGCCACAACCCACAGGCTTGTTCGGTCAAAAAGCCCTCTCCTTCATGGATTCGCTCTCCCTCATCACCACCGGTCATCTCGCCTCTGGCAAACTGGTGGATGCCATCAGCGCCGCCACGCCCCTGGGACAGTACCACGTGGTTGTGGGTATGGGTAAATCAGTACGCGAGGCACTGGGCGGGGATTATGTGTTCAGTTATTTTTCCGCCTTCACAGGCTTCATCAATGGTTCGCTGGGAGAAACTTCGGCCATAGCCCTGGCCTTGGGAGGGGTCTATCTCATTAGAAAGCGTATCATCTCCTGGCACATTCCCGTCTCCATGTTCGCGGGAACCTTGATTCCAGCCACTATCTTCTGGATTGTGAATGGCTCTAAATATCCCGATCCGCTGTTTCACCTGTTAACAGGCGGCTTGGTTCTGGGTGCCTTTTTCATGGCCACCGATATGGTCACCTCCCCGGTAACGCCGTTGGGACAGATCATTTTTGGTGCAGGGTGTGGGTTATTGACTTACATCATTCGCACCTGGGGGGGATATCCCGAGGGTGTCTCCTTTGCCATTGTCATTATGAACGCCACAGTCCCACTATTGGATCAATACACCCATCCGGTGGTCTATGGAAAAGCCAAGAAAAACGTTTAAAATGAACGTCCAGGAGTTTGGTAATGTCTGATCTTTTCAGAATGGGTCTGATTCTCATGGTGGTTGGTGCCATTGCCACCGCCATGCTGGCTGGGACGGACGCTGTAACGAGCGGTCCCATCGCCGAAGCCAAAAGGCAGGAACTGTTAAAGGCGTTGCGCCAGGTTTTGCCTGAAGGATTCGACAATGAACCCGATCGGGATTTTATTGTTGTCAACGACAAGCGTTTGGAAAAACAAGGGGCTCCCGTGACCATTTACCGTGGGCGCAAGGGGGCGACCAACCTTGGAGCCGCCTATACCGTTGTAGCCCCCGATGGGTATTCGGGTGACATCACCATTATGATGGGCGTGGCTACGGGCGGAACGATCACCAGCATCCAGGTATTGTCCCACAAGGAAACCCCCGGGCTGGGTGACAAGATCGTGACAACCCGTTGGCCCGATGCCTTCAAAGGCAAGACTTTGAATAACATCAAATGGGGTGTGAAAAAAGATTCCGGCGATTTTGATCAATTTGCCGGTGCAACCATCACCCCTCGCGCCATCGTCGGAGCGGTTAAACGAGGATTGGAGTATTTTGTGGAAAACGAAAAGACACTCTTCGCACAGGCAACTCCTGTGGAAAAAGTGGCCAAGGAGGTAAAGCCATGAGTGAGACCGGTACCATCATAAAAAACGGCATTTGGGACAATAATGTCATCTTTGTCCAATTGTTGGGCATGTGCCCGTTGTTGGGCGTCTCTACCAATGCCATCAATGGCATTGGGATGGGATTGGCAACAACGTTCGTCCTGGTTGGCTCCAATATCGTGGTTTCCTGGATTCGCAACTTCATTCCCAATGATATCCGCATCCCGGCCTACGTCATTGTCATCGCCAGCTTCGTAACCATGATCGACCTGTTGATGAATGCCTTTTTTATCGATTTGCATCATGTCCTGGGCATCTTCATTCCGCTCATTGTGGTCAACTGTGCCATCCTGGGCAGAGCAGAGGCATTTGCATGCAAAAATAACGCCTTGGCTTCTGCGTTTGATGGCTTGGCAACCGGTCTTGGATTTACCTTGGCTTTGGTCATCCTGGGCTCTGTACGCGAATTGCTGGGATCGGGCAAATGGTTTGATATGGATGTCATGGGAACTTCGTACCATCCCGCTATTGGCTTTATCTTGCCTCCCGGTGCCTTCATCGTTCTGGGTTTTATTTTGATGACGGTCAGATGGTTCAACCTCAAGCGGGCCAAGCAACAGGTTTCCGCCTGATGCACACGGCGTTTTGCCCTCCCCGGCAAAACACGGATCCACCGTGAGTATAATCCAGCTCACCCGGAGACCACGATGCCCAACCCTTTGTGGAGCGTTTTTCGATGAAAGTCGCGGTAGCCTATGCAGAAGCACAGAAACAAAGTGTCCTTGAGTTTGAGGCCAAGGATGGCATCACCGCAGCGGAAGCGGTGCAGCATTCAGGAATCTTAAGAAAATTTCCACACATCCAACTGGAAAACTGTAAGCTGGGCATCTTCAGCAAAATCGTTGAGCCGACCCACACCCTTGTTGCAGGGGATCGGGTGGAAATCTATCGGCCGGCGTTGGGGAAACCCCCTAAAAAAGAACGCGCCGCAAAAGGTGCGGCACCCGAAGAGGATTCCTGAGAATCATCTATTCAAGTAAACCGCAGCTATCTTGGGATGCGCAGTTCTTGTCATCCCCGCGAAGGCGGGGATCCAGAAAGTCAGGGAAAGGTGTGTAGACTCCCTGGATCCCCGCTTTCGCGGGGATGACGCTAGAAAACTACGTATCCCGCGCTGGTTGCGGTTAAAGAGTTCCAGATGTACCTTCCCGCCATGTCATGAGTTTATACAACGGGAACGTGTCGTTGCTTGGTCGAATTGGCGATGGGCACCGTTGCTCTCTTTGAATGGTTTTACCAGAATCAGGAGCTCAGGATCATGCGCGAACACGCTTTGGTTATGGGTCTGGAAGGCAATCAGGCTTTGGTGGTTGGGAAAAAGAAGAGCGGCTGCGGTTCCTGTCATGCAGAAGCGGGATGCACAACACTCTCCATGGGGGGGGGCAACAGAGAAGTGCATGTTCGGGCAGAAAACCGTATCGGTGCCAAAGTTGGCGATATGGTCGTCATCGAGCTTTCCGACTCGCAATTCCTGCGATCTTCTTTCATGGTCTATATCGTTCCAATATTGGTGCTTTTCTTTTTTGGGTTTTTATTTCAAAATCTTGGACGTGCGTGGGGTCTCTCCAGTGATGCCGCGGAAGGGTTGGGAGGAGCTGTAGGTGCTTCTTCCCTGTTGCTCGTCTTTTTTTGGCTGAAATGGCGCAACCGGCAAATGGAACGCACAGGTTTGGGACTGCCGATCATTACCGAAGTCGTTTCAGGGTGTCCCGAAGAAGCTTCACATTCTGGACCTGAACAGATTTAATACCCAAAATCCTGGCAACGTTTATAAGATGCTTGGGAAAACAGAGACATCGCCGCCAATTGCCAACCATTGTTTTCTCAATCGTTGTGATCCGCGCAGCCGCATGGCGGCTTTTATCATCGCTTCGCTCATCATTGCCCGTGTCGGCCAAGCAACATCAATACTCTGGTGGTATGTTGCCCTGATCGTGTTGTTCTTGCCCGGGATAGCGGGAATGAGCTGGCGTGATTTTTTGTTGCCACTTTGGAGAATGCGCCTGTTTTTTCTTTTTTTATTGCTTCTGCACGGTTTTTTCGTCCCGGGAAGCGCACTCCTGCCCTACGCCCAATGGATCAGTACAGAAGGATTGATGGTAGGTGCCCATCAAGCGATCCGCTTGGGACTCATGGCTTGCCTTGCCGTTGTCCTGGTTCAGGTTTCCTCCACGGATGAATTGATAGCTGGATTATCCGGGCTGTTTGGTTTTCTCGGCAAATGGGGTATTCCCGTCTTGAAATGGGCCACCTTGCTGTCATGGACACTGACCTGCGTAGGTCGCCTGCTCACGCTGGCCGATAAAACAAGGGACAATCCAGCCAATAACTTAGAAAAACCCCACTGGTCGCAGGCCATCACCCTGTTAACGCAGCGGGCCAGTTCGTTCATTACCGACATGATGGCCGATATGGCGTTTCAGGAACATCAACTCTGCAAACAGGGGGTTCTCACCGGACTGCCACTTCCCAAACCCATTGCCTTTCATCCCGGATGGCGTGATATCGTCCTCATGGCGTATCCGTCCTGTCTGCTTATGGTTCCATGGATCAGCACCCTTGCACAATGAAAGGTTACGGAGTCATGCGAGGTCTTCACTTGAAAAAAGCTATTCCTCTGCTGATGTTGCTGGCCTTTCTGTGCTTTTGGCTGGTATGGAAAAGGCCATCTCATCAGGAACTGCACACAACCACCCGTTTGGCCATGGGAACCCTGGTGAAAGTATCCACATGGGGAACCACGGCCTCTGAAGATGATAATGGGGTCAACCTGGTATTTGCCAAGATCAATGCGGTGGAATCCTGGGCCAGCAAACAGATTCCATCAAGCCTGGTCTCCAGGATCAACCATGCCCAAAAAGGGACGGTGTGGGATGTTCCGGAGGAATGGGTCACCGTTGTCAAAGCAGCTCTGGAAATAAGAACTCTCTCTGACGGGGCTTTTGATCCCGGACTTGGCTATCTTTTGGACCTGTGGGGATTTGGCAACGGTGTCGCGGAAGAGGCGAAAATTCCGGAAACGGAAAAAATTTCCGCCTGGCTCGACGCACGGAACAAGCAACCCGACTTTGGCATCCAATGGGTCCAATCCACCCATGGCAACCAGGCGATCCAATGGGGAGGCTTTTCCTACGAATTGGATTTGGGCGGTATTGCCAAAGGGTATGCCATGGATCTGGCCATGGAAAGCCTGAAACGTTCCGGAATCGCCAATGCCCTTATTGTCGCTGGCGGCGACATGATCATTGCCGGTTCCAAGGGCGGCACCCCTTGGCGAATTGGCATTCAACATCCCAGGGAACACGACAAAGTCATGGCTTTTGCCGAAATTACCGGAGATATGGCCATGTCAACTTCTGGAGATTATGAACGCTTCTTCATGGCCAATGGGGAGCGACAACACCACATCCTTGACCCCAAAACCGGACGACCTTCCCGTTCGGGTTTGATATCCGTATCCATTCAAACCGCAAAATCCATCCAGGCTGATGCCCTGAGTACGGCGGTTTTTGTCCTGGGAATGGCCAAGGGAAAAGCGCTCATTGAAAAACTCCATGGGGTCGAAGGGATGTTGGTCCATGAAAATGGAGAGCGCTGGAAAAGTCCCGGATTCAAAGGACAATGGCTGGAGGGTTCATGACAGCATTGGAGGCGTGGACTCGCTGTACCCATGTTGCCGATCGATGGCTGGCACTCCTGTGCGCCCTGTTGGTCATGGGCGCATGCATTGAGACGCTGGGTGATTCCGGGGAAGAAATTGTCGTCATACGTGATGCACAAGCGAAGGAAACCCTATGGCCACTTGGCCGTGACAAGGTTTCGCAGGTTCAAGGCAAATTGGGACCGGTTCAGGTGGAGGTGCGTGACAGGCGTGTGCGATTATTGGAATACCGTAGCCCGAGACTGGTTGGTACCATGACCGGTTGGATACACAGAGCAGGCCAGGTCACGGCTTGCATTCCTTGCGGGATAGTCATCCAAATCAAAGGCAACAGGGCTGAAAAAATGACGCCCGCCCAGGATACGTATGACGGGATTATCCGATGAACCCGGATTCGGAAACACTACCGTTGACAGTGCGCCCTGAACTCCAGGTGGTCTACTGGTCCGCAGCCGCAGTAACGGCACATCTATTGGAAAGCGGCTTGCCCTATCCCGGTCCCTGGTTCAAACCCGGATTGGCCAACATCTTTGTATTGGTAGCCTGGATGCAGTTGGGTTGGCGTGCCGCCATCGGCGTAGCGCTTCTGCGGGTTTTCGCCTCATCCTTAATTATGGGAACATTTTTTTCACCCACATTTTTTCTTGGTTTGTCAGGGGCATTGGCGGCACTGCTCACCATGGGTGTGCTTGGGCTCACCAGGCTACGGATTGGCCCGGTGGGGTTGTCCATCCCCGCGTCCCTGGCACATATGACAGCCCAGGTTTTCGTCGCGCAGGAACTCATTATCGGCCATCCCGGGGTGTTTACCGCATTGCCCTGGTTTTTGATAGGCTCCTGGATAACCGGGCTCTTTAATGGCCTGGTTGCCTGTTTCATCCTGCAACGACTTGAACGTGGCGGGCTCGCCAACAGCCAGGAGCAGGGAAAGGTCAATTGGCAACGTGGGTCGTGCGCATCTCGCGAATGACGGTAATCTTGATCTGCCCGGGATAGGTCATCTCATTCTCCACCTTGGTGGCGATGTCCCGCGCCAACATCATGGAACCCTCGTCACTGACCTTGTCATACTGGACGACAACACGGACCTCCCGGCCCGCCTGGATGGCAAAAGCTTTTTCAACACCATGGAAACTGGTGGCAATCTCCTCCAATTGTTCCAGACGTTTTAAATAGGTTTCCACATTTTCACGCCTGGCACCAGGTCGCGCCGCAGACAGCGCATCCCCGGCATTGGTCAAGGGACCGTAGACAGATGTCGGTTCGATATCAAAATGATGCGACCAGATGGAATTGACCACGATCGGCTTTTCCCGATATTTTTTCGCCAACTGGCCACCAATGACCGCATGCGATCCCTGCATTTCATGGTCAACCGCCTTGCCAATGTCGTGCAGCAAACCACAGCGTCTGGCGATGGCACCATTCAATCCCAACTCCTCGGCCATGGCACCACAGATAAAGGCCACTTCAACAGAGTGCGACAGCACATTTTGCGTATAGGAGGTCCGAAACTTCAACGTACCCAAAAGTTTGACAATTTCTGGATGGATATCGGTCAGACCAACTTCAAAAACGGCTTTTTCACCCGCTTCCTTGATCTCATTCTGGACATTGATGGCGGCTTTTTTAACGACGCTCTCGATACGCGCCGGATGAATCCGGCCATCGCTGATCAATTCTTCCAATGCCTGCCGCGCTACCTGACGCCGTACCGGGTTAAACCCGGAAATCACCACAGCCTCCGGTGTATCGTCGATGATCAAATCGCAACCGGTTGCCGTCTCCAGGGCGCGAATATTGCGCCCCTCACGCCCGATGATCCGCCCTTTCATCTCCTCCGAAGGCAAGGCGACCACCGATACCGTCTGTTCCGAAACGAATTCCCCCGCCAAACGTTGAATCGAAGTGGCAATCACCTCCCGCGCCTTGCGATCCGCAGTTTCGCGTGTTTCGGTCTCCAATTGTTTGAACAATCTGGCCGAGGCATTGCGCGCCTCGTCCTCAAACATGGACATCAACCGTGAACGGGCCTCTTCCCCCGTCATGCCGGCAACCTGCTCCAAACGGTTCTGGGCCTGCTGCACCAATTCGTCATGCTGTTTCTTTTGCTGGCCAATCGACTGTGCCAAATCATCCAACTGTTTGCGGCGTTTCTCCTGTTCCCGTTCCCTCTGGTCAAGCTGATCAAACTTGCGGTCCAATTGTTCCTCGCGCTTGTCCATGCGCCCTTTTTGCTTGGCCAGCTCATCCTCAAGGGTCTGGTATTTACTCCGCGTCTCCTCTTCTATCTTCAGACGCTCCGCCTTGTTGCGCAGTTCAATCTCGCCGGCGACATGGGCCGCTTTTTCCTCGGCGGCCTTGATCAGCAACTCTGCTTTTTCTTCCCGCTGGCGAACAGCTTGTTGCACGGCGCGCTGGCGGAAAAAAACAACCGCAAAAGATACGGCCGCCCCCAACAGCAACCCGACCAAAAGGGCGGATATACTCATAGCCTTCACTCTCCAAACCGCCCCCTCCCCAATTGTGCGGAATCCGGCGATCGTTGCAGGTTAACCATGTCATGCCCATGGCAAAAAAAACCAAAACCCATGGACAGGAAAATGGACAAAAGTTAAATTTTAAAATATCAACTTATTTTTGTGGATGATTGACACAATCCATCCCAACCAGCTTCAAGCCCCATGGAAAGCACCCCGTCTTCGGTCACGACCTGATGCAACCTGAGATCATGGGGTTCCACAGGCACGCCATCCACCTCTTGACAACCATAAGCCAACCCGATCAAACAGGGTCGTTCCCCTGTAGTACCGGCGAGAAAGCGATCAAAATAGCCGCCCCCGTACCCCAGTCGATATCCCAAACGATCAAAACCAACCAAGGGGACGAACAGTACATCCAGTTCCAACAGGGCAATCGTATCCTCTGCCCTTCCCGACCATTCGGGTTGCAAAATACCCCATGGTCCGACCTCCCAAGCACCACGCCACACAACAAAATCCATCCGCTTCTGGTCCGGTTGGGTCACCGGCAGGGCGACCCGTTTGCCCTCCCCCATGGCGTGGCCCATCAGAATAGCCGGATCAACTTCATGATCGGTGGGACTGTAGATACCTATGGATCGGGCGCACACATAGGAAGGAAGCTCCAGGCAAAAGCGGCAGATAGCCGTACTCAACCGGGCGCGCTCCTGACTGGAAAGGGCTTGGCGCCGTTCACGCAACAGGCGACGCAATACCTTTTTGTCCTGGTACACCGGAACCCCCCCACATGTGCCGTTAGACGCGCTCTCTCTGAACCCTTGGATTAAGTGGGCTCCCGATAACCGCTTCCGGTCAGCAATACAGCAGACTCTCCACGGACAGCGCAGGATCCCAGGGCTCGTAGTTATCGGCTCAGGAGGAAGACAGTCCTCTCGAACACCGCAGGGGGTTACTTACCATCTTGTCCCAAGAGACGGTCACTGTCCACGATCAATCGGGACAGTATCGCCTCCACCTCTTCAGTTTCTTCCTGCCGCACGCTTCGGGCGTCATTTTTTGCCTTTTCCTGAAAAAGCGTGTCGGCTATTTGTATCGCCGCCATGACGGCCAACCGATGACCGGGCTGACTGCCAAAGCTGCGCGATAACTGAGCCAGGATCCCATCCACATACTCGGCAATCCGCTCGATATAGCCTTCCTCATAGTTGGCGCGCATCTTGAAGACTTGGCCATGAACGCGCACTTCCACTGTATCCAACATGGCCTTAAGCAACGCTGCCGTTGTCCCTAGTGAGTGTTTTCAAAAGTGTTCATCTGGGCCAACAATGTTTCAAGACGCACGGCCAATTGGTCTTTTTCCCGGAGCAAATCCTCAAGCCTACGTTGCGCTTCCTGATGCTGGCCCTCAAGCTGAACCGACCTCTCCTCACGATCGCGCAACTGTTCCTGAAGAAAGGTATTCTCCTCACGCAACCTGCCAACGAGTTCCACCATCCTTCCCCAGCGATTTTCCAACTGGGTCAACAGGTCCTGTAAGTTACCCCGACCTGACGCATTTGATCCATGTTCTTCCATGAGCGTCATCTCCAATATTTCAGATTGTTAACATTTCAGTGGGCAACAGTTTATGAAAGTCAGAGACAAACATCAACCCATGACCTGAAAGTTTCTTCGTTAAACGTTCGCCCCCTGCCGCAACCATGCGTCCACACCCTGCGCCGCCCTGCGTCCCCCGGCAATGGCCTTCAGCACGAGAGACTGCCCGGTAGCCATGTCGCCGGCGGCAAACACCCCGGCCACACTGGTCATGTGATTCTTGTCGATCACCACATTGCCTCTGGAATCGAGGGCAACATCCTGCAACAGCCCCCCCCGTTCCGGGTGAACAAAACCCATGGCCAGGAGAACAAGGTCCGCCTTCAAGGAGAACGAACTCTCCGGCACTTCTTTCATCGTCAACTGCCCGCCATCCACCTTTTGCTCCCACAGCAGACGAACACACTCCAATTGCCGCACCTGACCCGATTCCCCGGTAAAACCTTTGCTTTGAATACTCCACAGTCGCGTACACCCCTCGCGATGCGAAGAGGATGTGCGCAACTGATAGGGCCACAGCGGCCATGGTGTTTCCGGTGCCCGTGCCGCCGGGGGTTTGGGAAGGAGTTCGATTTGCGTAACAC
Organism: Magnetococcales bacterium; assembly: GCA_002753515.1. Classification (GTDB taxonomy): domain Bacteria; phylum Pseudomonadota; class Magnetococcia; order Magnetococcales; family UBA8363; genus UBA8363. The sequence goes on along the minus strand of PEAK01000017.1, from coordinate 13,871 downwards.
TCAACGCCCCCTGGCGCACCGAAGTCCCCACACAGTCGGAACCGGTATCGCCGCCACCCACCACCACCACATGTTTGCCCGTCGCCAAAATTTCCGGCCCCTGCCCGAGAGGGGATCCCGCAATGCGGCGATTTTGCTGGGTTAGGAAGTCCATTGCAAAGTGGATTCCTCGCAACTCCCGTCCCGGCAAAGGTAAGTCACGCGGCACCTCCGACCCACCACACAATAACAGCGCATCATAATCACGACGCAGTTGTTCAAACGTGGGGTCACGACCTGCGGTAACCCCCGTCCGGATCGTCACCCCTTCAGCGACCAATTGGCCCAAGCGGCGATCAATAACCGATTTATCCAGTTTAAAATCGGGGATACCGAAACGCAGCAATCCACCCGCCTGTTCATTTTTTTCCAAAACGGTACAATCGTGACCCAGTCGCGCCAATTGTTGCGCCGCCGCCAAACCGGCAGGTCCCGAACCAACAATCACGACACGCTTGCCGGTCTTTTTCCGGGGGGGAACCGGGACGATCAAGCCTCGCTTCCATCCCTCTTCGGCAATGACCCGCTCAATTTCACGAATCGACACGGGTTCGCGATTGATTCCCACCACACAGGAACTCTCACATGGGGCCGGGCACACCCGCCCGGTGAATTCGGGAAAATTGTTGGTACGGTGCAACGTTTCCACCGCCAAATCCCAGCGTCCCCGATATACCCAATCATTCCACTGGGGAATGATATTGTTCAGCGAACACCCGGAATGGCAAAACGGCACCCCGCAATCCATGCAGCGGGCCGCCTGTTCCTGCAACTTTTCGTTGGAAAAGGGGAGATACAACTCCTTATAGTCGCGAATACGCTCCTGGACATCCCGTTCCTCGGGCGTTTCCCGATTAATCTCCATAAACCCCGTTGCCTTACCCATGACCAACGGCCTCCTTCTTTTTTATTTCCTCAAGGACCCTTCGGTATTCATGGGGCATCACCTTGACGAATTGCTCGCGCACATTATGCCAATCGGCTAAAAGACGACCCGCCAACCGACTCGAAGTGTGTTGTTGATGATTCGTAATCAACGTTCGCACCACGTCATCATCCTTTTCCTCCAAACGCTCCAGGGCCACCATGGAGGTGTTGCACAAAGCCTTGAATTGCTTTTCCGCATCCAGGACATAAGCAACACCACCACTCATACCAGCCGCAAAGTTGCGACCTGTCCGGCCCAACACCACGACGATCCCGCCGGTCATGTATTCGCAGCCGTGATCTCCCAACCCTTCCACCACGGCAACCGCTCCAGAATTACGCACCGCGAACCGTTCGCCGACCACACCACTGAAATAGGCCTCACCACCGGTGGCCCCATAGAGGATGGTATTCCCGGCAATGATGTTATCTTCGGGGACCAACTGCGCCCTGGGGTGGAAGCGGATGCTGATGCGACCGCCCGACATCCCCTTGCCGACATAATCGTTGGCCGATCCCTCAAGGTTCAAAGAAACGCCGCGTACATTGAAGGCACCAAAACTTTGCCCGGCGACACCACTGAACTGAATGTTGATGGTGTTCTCCGGCAACCCATTCAGGCCAAAGCGTTTGGATATTTCCCCACCCAACATGGCACCCACCGTGCGGTCGGTGTTGCGGATGGGAAGGCGGATCTCCAAAGGCTCACCCGTATCAAAAGCCCGATACGCCAGATCCACCAGTTTGTGATCCAGCACATTCCTGATCCCGTGATCCTGATCCTGTACCTTGCGCGTGGCAATATTGGACGGGACATCGGGTTTTTTCAGAATTGCGGAAAAATCCAAACCTTTGGCTTTCCAATGTTCGATGGCGCGATTGGTTTGGATACGATCCACGCGGCCAATCATGTCATCCAGACGCCTGAACCCCATCTCCGACATGATTTCGCGCAACTCATTGGCAACGAAGAAGAAATAATTAACCAGATATTCGGGCTTGCCGGTAAACTTTTTGCGCAGTTCCATCTCCTGGGTCGCAATCCCCACCGGGCAGGTTCCCAAATGGCACTTGCGCATCATGACACACCCTTCCACCACCAGGGGTGCCGTGGCAAAACCATACTCCTCAGCCCCGAGCAACGCGGCAATGGCCACGTCGCGACCAGTCCGAAACTGGCCATCCACCTGCAAGCGTATACGGCCCCGCAAATCGTTCAACACCAATGTTTGTTGCGCCTCGGCCAAACCCAACTCCCAGGGAATCCCCGCATGTTTGATGGAACTCAAAGGGCTGGCCCCGGTACCACCATCCCCCCCGGAAATCAGCACCATGTCGGCGTGCGCCTTGGAAACACCGGCAGCCACCGTACCCACACCCACTTCCGCCACCAGCTTGACCGAAACACGGGCCGAAGCGTTTACGTTTTTCAGGTCAAAGATCAATTGCGCCAAATCTTCGATGGAATAAATATCGTGATGCGGCGGGGGTGAAATCAACGTCACCCCGGGGGTGGTGTTGCGCACCTTGGCAATGACATCATTGACCTTGTACCCGGGCAACTGCCCCCCTTCACCCGGCTTCGCCCCCTGGGCGATCTTGATCTGCATTTCGGTACTGTTGACCAGGTAATGGCTACTGACGCCAAAACGCCCGGAGGCAACCTGCTTGATGGCACTGCGGGCCATGTCGCCATTGGGACGGGGGGAAAACCGCTCCGGATCCTCTCCCCCCTCACCGGTGTTGGATTGCCCGCCAATGCGATTCATGGCAATCGCCAATGTTTCGTGGGCCTCCTTGGAGATCGACCCATAAGACATGGCCCCGGTGACAAAACGTTTGACAATCTCCGCCGCCGGTTCCACCTGCTCCAATGGAATCGGTGTATGGGCCTTCTTGAGCAGAAACAAGCCACGCAACGTACACAACTCTTCCGCCTGTTCGTCGATCAGCCGGGAAAATTCCTTGAAGGTACGATAATCATTGCTGCGGGTGGCATGCTGCAATTTGGTCAACGTTTCCGGATTCCACAGGTGCCGCTCCCCCCCCTGGCGATATTTGTAGTCACCGCCAATATCCAGGGTTTGCCCCGGCAACACCCGATCCCCATAGGCCATTTGATGTCGGCGAATGCTCTCTTCGGCGATCTGGTCCAGGGTGATCCCCTGGATACGGGAAACCGTCCCGGTGAAATACCGTTCCACCACATAATGATCCAAGCCGATGGCCTCAAAAATCTGGGCACCACAATAACTGAACAGCGTGGAAATCCCCATTTTGGAGAATACCTTCAACATACCCTTGTTGATCGCCTTGACGTAGTTGTATTGCACCGTCTTGGCCGGCATCTCGCCAAAAAACAGCTTGTCGTCACACAATTTGCCAATGGTTTCAAACACCAGGTAAGGATTGACGGCGTTGGCGCCGTAACCCACCAAAAGGGCGAAATGATTGACCTCCCGTGCCTCGCCCGTCTCAACAAGAATACTGGCCTTGGTACGGTCCCCGGAACGAATCAAGTTGTGATGTACCGCCGAAGTGGCCAATAGTATGGGAATGGGAACTTTTTCGGCATTGACACCCCGGTCGCTCAGAATGATCAGGTTGACACCCTGGGTCAGTGCCTGGGAAATCTGCGTGAACAAATCGGACAGGGCGCGCCGCATACCCCCGGCACCCTGACTCTTGGGAAAAAGGGTCGAAAACGTGGCCGACTTCAAGCCGCTGGTAGCGACAGCACGGATCTTCTCCAGGTCGGCATTGGTCAGGATGGGCTGTGCCAGCGCAATGCGCCTGACATGCTTGGGGGATTCATCCAACAAATTGCCAACCGGACCCAGTTGCATGTTCAAGCTCATGACCAACTCTTCACGAATCGGGTCAATGGCCGGGTTGGTAACCTGGGCAAACAATTGTTTGAAATAATTGAACAGCGAGATCGGACGGTCGGAAAGTACCGCCAAAGCGGCATCGTTGCCCATGGAACCGGTGGGTTCCTCGCCATTCAATCCCATGGGGGCGATAAGAACGTTGATATCCTCTTCGCTATAGCCAAAGACAACCTGCCTGAGGTGCAATGGTTCGCTCTCCCGGGCTTCCTCAGACCCCGGCGGCAGCGTTTCCAAGCGTACCAACCCCTCCTCAACCCACTTGCGGTATGGCTTGGACCCGACGATCTCCGCCTTGATTTCATGATCTTCAATGATGCACCCTTTTTTCAGATCAATGACAAACATGCGTCCCGGTTGCAAGCGCCAACTGTAAAGCTGCTCTTCCGGGGGGACGGTGACGGTGCCGGCCTCTGAGGCCATGACACAAATCCCCCCCTTGGTCACGATATAGCGCGCCGGTCTGAGACCATTGCGGTCAAGGGTGGCACCGATATAGCGACCATCCGTAAAAGCCACGGCTGCCGGACCATCCCAAGGTTCCATGATCGAGGCGTTGAATTCATAGAATGCCCGTCGATCCGGATCCATGTGCTTGTGATTTTCCCATGCCTCGGGAATCAGCATCATCATAGCATGGGGCAGGGAACGACCCGAAATGGTTAAAAATTCCACAGCCCTGTCAAAGGAGGCGGAATCGGAAATCCCCTCGGGAATGATGGGGTAGAGTTTGCTGATATCATTGCCGAACAACGGCGAGGAGAGGGTCGCCTCGCGGGCACGCATCCAGTTGATGTTGCCACGTAGCGTATTGATCTCCCCGTTGTGGCATATCATGCGAAACGGGTGCGCCAAGTGCCATGTGGGAAAGGTATTGGTGGAATAGCGTTGATGCACCATGGCAAAGGCGGTAACCATGGCGGGATCCTTCAGATCGGGGAAATAATCCCCCAACTGGTCGGCGAGAAACATCCCTTTATAGAGAAGGGTGCGGGAAGAGAGGCTACAGATGTGGAAGGCCTTGATTTCCTCGGCACTGTATCCCATCACCAATTTTTCGATGCGGCGACGAATGATGAAGAGCTTGCGCTCCATCCACAAATCATCGGCATCTTCCGGGCGATTACGCGCACCGATAATGATCTGGCGCACCGAGGGCTCCGATGCCTTGGCCGTATAACCGATGCGGGCATCCACGCTCGCCGGCACATCGCGCCAGCCCAGAAACAACTGCCCCTCCTCGGTGATGGTTTTCTCCACCAGACGACAACAGGATTCCCGCAGCAAGGTGTCTTTGGGCAAAAAGATGGTACCAACGCCATAATCCCCCTCGGGGGGCAGCGCAATGCCAAGTTCCTCACACTCCTGCCGCATGAAGGCATCCGGCATTTGAATCATGATGCCAGCACCGTCACCGGTAAGGGGATCCGATCCCGAAGCCCCTCGATGCGTCATGTTGATCAGGACTTCAAGACCTGTCTTGATGATCTGGTGGGACTTTTCGCCGTTGATCTGGGCGACAAAACCAATGCCACAGGCATCGTGTTCAAACTGAGGATCGTAGAGGCCGGTTTTGTTGGGATATCCGGAAAATTTCATTCTGCCGTCTCTGTTTATTTAAGGATGGAAACATGCAATCACCACATCACCTACAAGGGCACTATACCCGCTATCACCATTCCTTACAACGGATGCAGACAATTTTCCAACAATCCAAAGTCTTGGCTTGGTTTAACTGGATTTCCAGGAAAAAAGCTGCAACAATTTATGCCGGTTTGATATGGCGGTCCAACAAGCGCAGCCAACCTTGCGCCATGACAGCGAAAACATCGGGACAACGCCAAGCATGGCGTTGGGGCAGCGCCCCCGAAGCGATCAAGGGGGCGAAAGTGGCTGTATCACTACCATACACCCAGCAAACCACTTGGGCAAAACGTTGCTGGTCCAGGGTATGTTCGCTCCAAAAGGAGGTCTTGGCGGCATGGGGCAGGTTGGCGGCGATGCGCGCCAGCAAATCGGCTGCCGTCAGGGCCATGTGACCCCCGTTTTCCACCAGCCTGATCACGAGAAGGGTGGCCAAGGCATCGGCGGCATCCTCCTCCCGACCCAGGACCGGCAAGTTGTACAAATCAATGAACGCATGCGCCAATTCGTGATACAGCACCCATTCCACCACATCCAGGGTGTCGTTTTGCAACCGGGTGGCGTCCGGGTGGGCATTGCGATCAGCCAACAGTTTGGCGACCTCTTCGACAAAAGCGTAAGGGATGCCGATCTCCACGCGCTCGGGGCTGTATCGGGGACCCGGCCCATCGCCAAAGTGGATGATTAACGAGCGCGGCAAAGAAAAACTGGCCTGTAAATTTTTGACCACGCCTTCCACCCAGTTGGATTTTTTCAGCATATCCCACGCCGATGACGGATGGCCCGGGGCATCCATAACCAACAAAAAACGTCCCTCGGATTCCACGCAACGAGCCTGTCCGGGTGTCAGAATCACCCAAAGCCCAAGAGCCAGCGCCAACGACATCAGGCGACCAGCAGGAAACCGAAGCGACTTTGAGAAGCGAAACAAGTCCCTCATCCTTTACTTTTGATAATAAAAAGATTGCTTCCGATAACGGTGACAGCCCCCAGACACGTCGTCCAGGTCGGTACTTCCTGGAAGAAGAGATACCCTATGGTCACGATGAAAATCAAGCGCACATAATACAAGGGGGTCACAACGGTCGCCGGGGCCATGGCATAGGCGTTGACAGTAGCCGCCTGGGAAAGGGAGGCAATACCAGCCACCACAACCATCCAAAAAAGATTTTCATCGCTCATGGGATGCCATACCCATACCGCCACCGGCAGCCAAAACAACGATGCCAGAATGCCGTAGGTGGCAATAATCGTCAAAATGGGTTCGGTCTCCGTCATCCGTTTCAAGAGGACCAGTACCAAAGCCTCAAAAAACGGGCTCGACAGCGCCGCAACCCAGCCGGCATCGAAAGCGGTCCACTCGGCGCGACACATGAGCAACACGCCGGCAAATCCAACCAACGTGGCCAAAATCGCCGACCACCCGGGACGTTCCTGTAAAAAAAACCAGGCCAGACCAATCATCCACAACGGGGTCGAAAAGCTGATGCTGATGACCAAAGCCAGAGGAAGGGTCGAATAGGCATAAAAAGCGCTCCCCATGGCCAGGATTCCGGCCATGGTGCGCAACAAATGCATGCCTACATGCCCTGAGGAGAGGGTGAAACGGGATCCCTTGCGCAACAAAAAGGGCGTCACCCACAGCAAGCCGAAAAAAGTTCGCAAAAAAACGAGCTGGAAAGGGTGCTGATCGACGCTAACCGCTTTGACCACCGCCGCGACGATGGAAAAACCGAACCCCGCTACCAGAACCAATCCAACCGCCAGCAGGCGATTTGCCTTGAATGAACTCATGGAGGGGGGACGTACCCGTCAATCCCGCTGGTAACAACATTGGTTACGCCCATTTTGTTTGGCATGATAAAGATTACGGTCCGCTTTGGCAATCAGGCTTTCGGGATTGGATTGGGCATCGGAAAGGGCCAAACCCATGGATACGGTGATACTCGGCAAGGGCTGTCCATCCTGGCTGAAAATTTTTTGCTCCATGACGGCCAAACGCACCCGTTCCGCAATGACAACCGCCTCATCCAGGGATGCGTCCGCCAGGAGAAACGCAAACTCTTCGCCACCGTACCGGGCGGCAAAATCGGAGGGACGGATGGCACGACCCAAAACCTTGGCCAGGGCGATCAAAGCCTGGTCTCCCGCTTGATGTCCCTGACTGTCGTTGTAATGCTTGAAAAAATCAACATCCAACATGGCAAGGGCCATGGGGCGCCCGGTACGCTGACTGCGCTGCAAAAAGCGATGCAGCATGTCGTCAAAAGATCGACGATTGTAAATCCCGGTGAGACCGTCCATGCGCGCCAAACCTTGCAACGTTTCCAAGGTGCGCAACTGTTGCCCGGTATGCTTGTTGCTTTTGACCACCCAACCCGACAAAACCAGGAGAAGATTACGGGCAATTTTCGGTTCCCGCTCCACCAGTTCCCACAACAACGATTGGTCCATGACCACCATTTCAGCCTGGCCCAAACCTAAAACGTAGGCCGATGACTGGGTGGCGGCAATAATGGACAGCTCCCCTACGGTTTCACCCGGATGGACAATGCGTATTGGCTGACTCTTGGGCTTTTCCAAGTGAATGGAGAGGGAACCGTCAATAAGGAAATAGACCGAATGATTCTCCTGGCCAGGACGAATCAAGACTTCATTGTTACCGAGCGAGCGCCGCGGACAGGCTCGCAACTCATCAATAAAAATATCCCGGTCAATATCATGGAACATTTGCGACACGGCAACTGCCGTCTCAAACGGGTCCATTGGGCCCTCCTTTTGCGAGGAAATCTGCCATACCGATTCAACACAAAATCACAAACATGCAAGGGTAGTGGCGTTGTTCCGGGTCAATGGAAGCGCATACCCCAACAATCGACAGGACAAAACAATCAACTTTTTTTTATCCGCACCCTTGAAACAGTGGCAATCAGACACCATGTGCATCACAATAGAATTTCACAAGTCCATTTTTATAGCGTAAACGAAACGAAATTTCGAGTGACAACCCGTGAAACAGGCAGACGTGAACCATGCAACAACCGATAGCCACTACCAAATGGCCGCAAGAAATCTGCCAATGGTGCGCTAAAACACCGTGAACGACTACGAGCGTTTGGGGGCTGAATACCATGATGGATCCATCGCAATTCAAAGATTATTATAAAATTCTCGGGGTTCCGCCGAGCGCCGGCCAGGGGGAGATAAAAAAAATATTCCGGAAATTGGCTCGGGAATACCATCCCGATATCAATAAAAATCCAGACAGTGAGGTGCGTTTCAAGGAAATATCTGCAGCCTACGACATTTTGGGAGACGAAGAAAAACGCCGGGAATACGACACTCTCTATCAGTACATGCAAAACCCTGGCAGCCGATCCCGCCCGCAGGGCAAGGCCGGTGGCGCATCGGGCCAAGGCTTCAGTTTTGATTTCAGCGCCGGCAGTTCCCCTGATATCGAAGAAATTTTCAACCGCTTTTTTGGCCAAACAGCCGGTAACAATCCTTTTGCCCGATCCCGTTCGGGTGGTTTCCCATTCTTTGGCAACCCAAATTTTTCCGGGTCCACCGGGCATCGTTGTGGCAGTCAAGCGGGCCACAACCCGGAGCCCCGCCCCGCCAAGCCCGATGCCCAGGTGGAGATCAGTCTGGAAGAAGCCTTCCAGGGATGCAAGCGTTCCCTGGAATGGCGCACACCCCAGGGGGTCAAACAAATCGTGGTCACCCTGCCCGCAGGCATAACCGATGGCCAAACCATCCGCATCGGCGGCGGTCCCAATAAACAGGAACCTGAACGGTTGATCACTGTTAAAATCAGCCCCCATCGTTGGTTCCGGCTTAACGAACGCGATTGCGAACTGGACCTGCCACTCACCCCCTGGGAAGCGGCGCTCGGGTGCCAGCTCACGGTCCCCACCCTGGGAGGGCAAGTCCGTCTGCGCATTCCCCCTGGAAGCCAATCGGGACAACGCCTCTCCCTCAAAGGCAAAGGTCTGCCCGGCAATCCCCCTGGCAACCAGACCGTGTTGCTCCGCATCGTCACCCCCGGGGCGAATACGGCCCATGAAATCGAAGCTTATCAACGCTTTGCCAAAGAATTCACCTTCAATCCCCGCCCGGAACAATGGGGATAGGATCAATACCGATCCCTATCTGATCCAAACATGGAACCACCCCGTTCCAACCGCCCTGTCCCATGACAATTACCGGCCAGGGTTGATGACGGATCAAAAGCAATCTAGAATGCCCTCATTTTTCATGTGACTTACGCTCAAGTAGGAGTAATGCCGTGGCGGCATCCTGGCTCAATCACCCTATCCGTCCCTGTTCGCATGCTGATCAAGAAGCGGCCCGGAAACATTTGGAAACCATGGAAAAGCCTTTGGGGGCTCTCGGACTGCTCGAAGAAACCGTCATTCGGCTGGCGGGGTTGTACGCCACCCAGGAACCCAATCCCGACCCGGCACGCATCTTGATTTTTGCAGCCGATCACGGCGTTGCCGCAGCCCATGTTTCGCCTTACCCGCAACACATGTCGATGACCATGGTTCAGAGTGCCTTGCAGGGACAAAGCACCATTGCCGTCATGGCGCGCCATCTCGGCGTGGAACTGGAAATCATCAACGTCGGCTTGGTTGGCGAACCAGCCCCTGCCCACGGATTGATCAACCAACCAGCAGGTCCCGGGACCAACGACATCCGTTTCCGCCCCGCCATGGATGAGGAACAACTGGCCAACGCCATGGCTGCCGGACGGGATGCCGTACAACGAGCCGTTGCTGCCGGAATGCATATGATCATCGGTGGCGAAATCGGCGTCGGCAAAAGCACCGTGGCGGCCTCCGTCGCCGCAGCGTTACTGGGGGTTGCTCCCGAATCGGTTGCCGGACCCGGCTCCGGTCTGGATGCCGAAGGAATGGCCAGAAAAGCCCAGGTTATCAACCAAGCCCTCAACCTGCATTTACCCGGCCTGAGTGGCGCTTTGCAGACGGTTCGTCGCCTGGGTGGCTTCGACATCGCCGCACTGGCGGGAGCCTTCATCGCCTGCGGACAGATGGGAATACCCGCCCTGGTCGATGGCTTGACCGCCTCAACCGCTGCCCTGGTCGCCGTATCCCTGCACCCTTCGGTCAAGGAATGGCTGTTTTTTGGCCACCGTTCCGCGGAGCCCGGACAGTTGCCCGTCATCCGTGCCATGGATGTCACCCCATTGTTACACCTTGATATCAGCATGGGGGAAGGTACCGGGGCAACCGCTGCCTTTGCCATGCTGCGTATGGCCTGTTTTCTTCAAAGAGAAATCTCCTTTTTTCGCTCCTCGCTGGTTCGAGTTGAAGATTGATCGAGTTTCTAATTCTACTTTGTCACATTAGAATATACGCTCTGGATCCCCGCTTTCGCGGGGATGACGAAGCAGAAAATCCGTTGAAAAAAGGTAACCGTCATTCCCGCAAAAGCGGGAATCCAGAGGCCACAAACTCCGAACTGGAAATGTGACAAAGTAGAACTAAGGAGGGCCTGCAAAAGTGACACAACGGCGGTTGATCAGCTTCGACTGGGCCTTGAAACGCCTGCTGCGCAGCAAGGCCAATTTTGAAATCCTGGAAGGATTCCTCAGCGAACTTCTTCGCGAGGATGTACGCATCGTTGAACTCTTGGAAAGCGAAAGCAATCGGGAAGCCCGCAACGACAAATTCAACCGTGTCGATCTCAAGATCAAAAACACCCGGGATGAAATTGTTATCGTCGAATTGCAATACGAACGAGAGTGGGATTACCTGCAGCGGTTACTCTTCAGCACCGCCAAAACCATCACAGAACATATGACGGAAGGTACGCCTTACGCCAATGTTGTCAAAATCATCACCATCAGCATCCTCTATTTTGATCTGGGACGTGGCAACGATTATGTCTATGTGGGCACTACCTCTTTCAGGGGATTGCACACCCGGGAAGAACTGGCGTTGGACGAAGGGCAGAAGGCCTTATTTCAACGCCCTTCGGTTGCCGCTCTCTTTCCAGAGCATTACTTGATCAAAGTGAAAAATTTTGATGATGTCGCCCACGATACCCTGGACGAGTGGGTTTATTTTTTGAAGAATTCCGATATCCGTGATCATTTTACGGCTCGTGGTCTGAAAAAGGCCAAAGAAAAGCTCGATGTCCTGCAATTGCCAGAGACCGAGCGCAAAGCCTACGAGCGCTATCAGGAAGAGCTTCATGACCAGGCAAGTTTTGTACTCTCCACCTATGGTGCTGGCAAATGGGAAGGGCTCCAGGAAGGTGAACAGATTGGCGAACAGCGAGGCCGCCAAGCAGAAGGCGCATCCATGTTGACGCGCCAAATACAACGCCGCTTCGGCACCATACCTGAGTGGGCCAATGAAAAAATTGCCAAAGCCGATCTTCAATCTTTGGAAGATTGGAGCCTCCGCATCTTCGATGCCCAGTCCCTGGACGATGTTTTCTCGGACAAAACAGGTGCGGTTTAGTTGTTTTTAGCAATCTCCATCCAAACCGATTCCAACCCGATCCTTATGGCACCCTTCTCGTTCCTGGAACAGGCCCAAGAGCATAAAAACCGGGGCAATACCCTGTTGCAACAAGGGCTTTTGGATCAGGCGGCCCAGGAATACCTGCTGGCTCTGCATATTCAGCCCGATCATTACATCGCCCTTTCCAATCTGGGTATCGTCCTGCAAGCCCAGGGACGTTGGCAGGAGGCGGTGGATCGCTTTTCTCAAGCCTTGGCCATCCAACCCGGGTTTGCCCCGGCACTCTCCAACCTGGGCGCGGTATTGCTACGCATGGGCCGGCTCGCGGAAGCGGAAACCCGTTTGCTGGCCGCTTTGGCCTTGGAGCCCCAATTCCCCGAAGCCCATGCCAATCTGGGCAACGTCTACCTCACCCTGGGGCACTGGGAAAAGGCGATACAGCACTATGAATATTCGTTGCAGCTCAATCCGGGAAACCATGAAGCCTGGACTAACCTGGGGGTGGTTCGCCAGCGACGGGGAGAGCTGGCACATGCTGCCGATTGTTTCACCCACGCGCTCAAAGCCAAACCCGATTATCCCGACGCCTGGGCCAATCGCGGATGTTTGTCGGTGGAATTGGGAGAACTCCCCCGGGCCATGGCGCATTTCGAGCATGCCCTTAAGCTGGCCCCCAACCTGGCTGAGGCCCATCTGGCCCTGGGGATGGCCTTGTTGCTGACAGGAAATTTTACCGAAGGTTGGCGGCATCACGAATGGCGTTGGCGCCGCAATGGTACTGTGGGCCATGGCCGTAAGGAACCATTATGGGACGGCAAGGCGCTTCATGGAAACTCTGTCCTGCTCCACTGCGAACAGGGGATGGGGGACAGTATTCAATTCGTGCGCTTTGCCCGACACGTCAAAGAGCGCGGCGGCACTGTCGTTCTGCGCTGTCCCAAGCCCCTGGAGCGCTTGTTCACCGGAGTATCCGGGGTCGATCGACTGGTGACCCGTGAGGATCAGATCCCCCCCTGTACCTGCCAAGCCCCCTTGATGTCCTTGCCGCATATTTTGGGAACGACCCTGGAAACCATACCGACCACGATCCCCTACCTGTTCCCCGCCCCCCCTTCTTTGCCGATTCATCAAAATATTTTGGCCCGGTCTCAACCCTTGCGGGTGGGTCTGGTATGGCGCGGCAGCGCCGGTTTCCAGGATGATCAAAAAAGATCGATGGATCCTCTCTTTCTACAACCATTACTCTCCCTTACCGGAATCTGGTGGATTGGTTTGCAAGTTGCCGCACGTCCGGGGGATCTGGACGTTTTATCCCCGTGCGACCATTTCATCGATGCCAGTCCCTGGTTGACCGATTTCGCCGAAACCGCTGCAATCATCAACACCTTGGACCTGGTCATTGCCGTGGATACGGCAGTGTTACACCTTGCCGGGGCGTTGGGACGACCCACCTGGGCGTTGTTGCCCTTCACCCCGGATTGGCGATGGTTGTTGCATCGTGAAGAAAGCCCCTGGTACCCCAGCATGCGTCTGTTTCGCCAAAAGCGACACGGCGATTGGTCCGAGGTTGTGGAGCGGGTGGCGGCAGCGTTACGCCTCCTCTTGACTTGAATCTGTTCAATTTCTCACCCTGAAATGCCTTTAAGAGGGGCGTGTTCGACTGAAAAACCGATAACATGGTATTGCCTGATCGCTGCAAATGGCGATAGTATGGCGTGTCATGGGTTGTTAAACCGCAACCAACACGGGAAACGTAGTTTTCCAGTGTCATTCCCGCGAAAGCGGGAATCCAGAAAGTCAGGGGAGGTAGGAAAGTCCTCTGGATCCCCGCTTTCGCGAGGATGACAATAACTACACATCCCAAGATAGCTGCGGTTTA
>PEAK01000090.1 GCA_002753515.1 Magnetococcales bacterium | reverse complement strand
TCTATGTTGTTTTGGTGGGTCTGCGCCGCTCATTCTTTTTGCGTCCTCGACCTTGCGTTAAAAGTGAAACTATTATAGCATGTTCCAATAATTTCAAAAGGTTAAATGTGACAAAGTAGAACTAATTGAGAAGTGAAAATCCCACGCAATACAACTGTCCGTTTTGTTGTCAATGTGCCAGCCAAAATCCGCAGTCAAGATCTTAATCCAGATGATAAAAAAAGTGGATGTGCCTTGACACTTCTTAGTTCTTGTCACGATCATGAGGACCGCCAAGTGTGGGATGCTTCGACAAATCCAGAGTTCTTACGAACAGTTAATGACAAGATGAATGAAGGATCGGCGCTGGTTAACTGAAGCGGTGGTGATAGCTTTATATCGTAAGCAGGATGGACGCTATGATCGTTAAACTATTATTTCTACGAGAGATAACGCCGACAATCATCTTTTTATTGAGGAATTGGGCATGCCAAGCATGATACACGATCAGGTTACTGAAAAGATAACCGATCAGGTTACCGAAAGGGTGGCCGATCAGGCAACTGGAGAGATGACCGACCAAGATGCAATTGCTTTTGCGAAAGAACTCAAAGAAATTTCAAACAGAGGGAATATTCAGGGGCTTCTCAATCAAACTCTTCCAAACAGTGGTAGGTCACTAACGGAAATTAGCCGCGTTGGTCTAAAGACACTCAAAGATAATCCAAAAAGATTTGTTGGTATCTTTAAGTAAATGGAGATCGTTACTTTAAAAACGTATCGAAAGAGAAGGTGCTTTTTTCCTATGGTTAAGGGTTCATAAGATGGCGGTCTCTGTCGATTAAGATGTTCTTTTTGATCATATTGCCGAGGTATGGCGATTATTTCATAACGGGCCTTGATCATCGTTTCGTCCGAGCCAACTCATTCTGGATTCCCGCTTTCGCGGGAATGACGAAAAAAACGCTGAGATTGCAGTCGTTTGTCATTCCCGCGAAAGCGGGAATCCAGACGGAACCGAAGCATCTTCGATGCGCTTTGGCCGAAACGATGATCAAGGCCTCATAACGATTTTATTATAAAGGGAGTTAATGATTTTCGCAACAGACTATTTATCAACAAATCATTTCTTGTTGAGGCTATTGGAAATGCTGTGATCGATATTGAGCGTATGGCAAAATGGCATCTTCCTGAAATCGGACAAGAACCGGATAGGCATAAATATGCTGGTTTCCTTTCCAAATGGATTGCAAAGACAAAGCCAATTTATATCAATAGTGAGCAGTGTGGGACTGACATCCCAATTGAGATCCACTTAATCAATGCATGTTTTGCATACGATGTTTTTGGATCATTCCTGGAATTCAGTGTTCCAGAAGAAATTAGAAAAAGCCTTGTATATTCATTTCACTTTAGAGAGGATAGGGGTGAATCATTGGCGCTATTAGCGTATACTTGTGAAGAGATTTCCCGGATGGATTCGTTACTTCTTAAGCCTGTTTCGGGAGAATCTGTTGATGTCCATGAGCGGGAGGAGTTTAAACCGCAACCAATACGGGATACGTAGTTTTCCATAGATGGTCCGCCCCGCTTTGCAAGGAACAAGTTTTGTTGAACATGAAGGAAAAGTTGACAAATGTATACTTATTTTAATTGAGAAATTTGGCATTGATCATCGTTTCGTCCGTCGTCATTCTAAGTGAAAGCGGGAATCCAGACGGAACCGAAGCATTTTTCATGCGCTTTGGACGAAACGAAGATCAGGGCCCGGTCTGGAAATTCAATCCGCAAACGCCGGAATGTGCTGGTGCGTCTTAACCAAAGACGCACTTTCTCAGCAAGTCCATGAATTGAACAAGCCCAAACACCCAGGGGAGGCTCCACAGAGGTTCGTTGATGCTGCTACCCTGCTGGATCACCATTTCGCGACCCTGTTGAAGAGAGTCGTCGATAGAGTTGCCTTGAGCCAAGGCGTCAAGAAACAATCTGTGAAAAAGATTGTTTTGGATTGAATCAGGCCAAGCTATCGTCAACGGAATGCCTGCTTGATTGATGACATCGGCAAGCAGGGCTGATGCTGACCAGGGGGGCGGATGATTGGGTTCACGACCGCTGACGATCACACAGTGAATATCCGAATCTTTAAGAACTGTTTCAAAGATTTCCTCTCCCGTCCTCGGATCGGCTTCCCCCTCTTCGTCTACAAATAAGAAAAACCCTCGTTTCATACGCACCATCATGGTGCCGTGCAGGATGAGCAGATGCGGCTTGAAAGTTTTTATCCCATGGATGAGATCCGACAAGCGGCCTGTTGGATTGGTATGGAAAGTGAGCGTACTACTGTTGGAAAAGGGTGGCATCGCAACGGATGCCATCGTTATGTGGATCAATACTTTCAAAGGATGACGAAAGAGAGGAAAACTGGCGAAAAAAATATGTTTGCTTGTACGACGGATGGAACGGTTGCGATTCAATACCCAAGGGAGTGCATTGGGTGTTAACAAGACTTCCCAGGGTAGGTGGAGTATTTCCGGGATCGTGCTGTGAATGACTAGGAAAAAAGGCTCGTCGGGATTCTGTCGAGATATTTGATCATCAATTTGGCTAAAGCTCATAGAAGATGCTTTAGGTTCGTCTGGATTCCCGCTTGCGCGGGAATGACAATTGATTGCGATTACGGATGATTTTTCCGTCATTCCCGCGCAAGCGGGAATCCAGAATGGGTTGGCACGAATGAAACGCTGATTATGGCCGTGTCGCGAAAGGATGGCAGACCAGTAGGGGGCGAGGAAAACATCGAATAATTCAATGCCGGTACCGGTGATGGTCGCCTGTTTTATTTCTGGAGGGGTAACCCGTACAAAAAGAAAACGAAAATGGTCAACAATAAGGGAAAGTTCCCGCCAACGGACGGATGGGAGGAAATGCTCGCCGAGACTTTGTCCATTCAGGCGGATGTGAATCTTGAAATTAGCCGGCACCGATGCTGTTACGTCCAGTTGAATGATCATGGGGCAGGGGAACGGGAACGGGTCAGCGCGAGGGCACGTTTGGTTACTTCGTCAAGGATGTGATCTTCGTCGGCAACAATACGGTTTTGCATTACAATCCGACCATGGATGATGGTGGTGTTCACCACATGCCCTGTCGCCGCATAGACCAGATTGGAGTGCAGGTTGAGTGGTGGCGTCATTTCGGGTGTGTGGGTGTTGATCAGAATCAGGTCCGCCGGTTCTCCCGGGGCGATGATTCCCGAATGGCCCAGGATGGGGGCATGGCACCCCATGGCAATCTGTAAGGCCACCTGAGCTGGCAGGGCAGTGGGGTCGTTCTGGGTATGTTTTTGCAGCAGGGAGAACAATTTCATTTCCTGAAACATATCCAGACTGTTGTTGGAGGCGGCACCATCGGTACCCATGCCCACGGCTATGGAGCGTTTGGCCGTGCGTTCATAGGGAAAAACACCCCCACAAGCCAGTTTCAGATTGGAAGTGGGATTGGTGACCAGGGTGGTTTTTCGTTCCGCGATCAGATCCAGTTCGGCATCGTCGAGAAAAACCGCGTGGGCCAATAGGGTGCGCTGGTGCAATAGGCCGAGCCGATCCAGATAAAAAACGGGGCGCATCCCGTGTTGCTTCAGGCACTGCTCCACTTCACCCCGGGTTTCAGACAAATGGATATGAAGCGTCACATCATGGATTTCAGCAAATCGTTGGCACCAGCGTAACGTTTCCGTGCTGACCGAATAGATGGCGTGGGGGTAAATCACCGGTCGGATCCAACGGGGATCGTAACGATCGATCCCTTGCATGACGGTCTGTGCCATGTTCTTGCAGGCTTCCCCCTGATCGGCTCCCAGGGCATCGACGATGGGCAGGCCAATGGCTGCTTTCATGCCGCTGTCCTGGACCGCCCGGGCCACGGCATGGAAATGCCAATAGCCATCGTGAAATGCGGTGGTCCCGGAGCGAATCATCTCCAGGCAGGCCAACCGTGTGCCCCAATAGACATCATCTTCCGTCAATCGCGCCTCGGCGGGCCAGATTTTCTCCTGGAGCCAGGTCATGAGTGGCATGTCGTCGCCCGCACCGCGCAACAGGGTCATGGCGGCATGGGTGTGGGCATTGATGAGTCCGGGGAGGAGCGTCATGCCCCGGGCGTCCAGGTATTGGGCCTGATCGACACGGGCACCCTGCGGATCAATCCTTTCGATCAACCCATCCGTAACCAGGAGAGACACCGGGGATGCATACCCCTCCAGCATGGCGTTATGGATGCACAGGGTCATGGCCCCTCCAGGAGTGCTTCCAAAATGTTGCGGGCCAAGCCGCTGTTGTCCGCGACCTGTTGGTGAAAGCGGGCCAGTGTTAACGGTTGTGGCCCGATGCCGTTGGCATAGTTATCGACAATCCCCACCGCCGCATAGGGCAGATCGAGTTCCCCCGCCAGAATGCACTCGGAGGCCAAGGTCATGCCGACCAAGTCAACGTGTTGGGCATGAAAACGAATTTCCGCCGGGGTTTCAAAACGTGGGCCGGGGGTTTGCCAATAGGTCCCGCCATCAATCGGGGTGGGCAATACCGGGGGGCGGTGCAAGCATTGGAGCAGGGTGGAGCGCAGGGTTGGATCAAACCGGGGCAATCGATGGCCACGCGCATCCGGAAAAAACGTCGGATAAATGGTCGGGGCAAAAAAATCGTCAGGTACCACCACCGTACCGGGGGGATTCCGAAGGTGGAGGCTGCCCACGGACCCCAAAGCGATGATATGACCGATGCCGATTGCATGCAGGGCAGAGAGATGCGCATGATGGTTGATACGATGGGGTGGGCAATAGGCGTCCAATCCGTGGCGCTGCAACAGGATATGGCCCCGCCATTCCAGCAGTTCGACGTTGCCATGGGGTGTGGAGACGACAAAACGTCGGGATGTCCGCAAAAATTCTGCTTGGCGCAGGGAGGTGCCAACCATCACCGCCCGTTTTCCGGGACCGAACATGGATTATTTGGACCAGAATTGCCACCAGGGGGCATTGGAATCGGCCTGGGCTGGCTTTTCCGGGGGTGGTGGTGGGCTGGTAGGGGCCTGGCTCGGCTTCGGTGGTGCCGCATCATCGGGTTGTAGGACCGGTCTGGGGGCGGACTCCTCAACAGAGCCGGGTTCCTCCTTGCGGTAGTCCGGTTTGCCCGCATCCGGTCCGGTCATATTTTGTTCCAGGGGATCGACAGCGAGCATGCCCGGGCTATTGACTGTGCCATCGGGCGACATGATTGTCGTTTTGATCCTGGTATCCAGGAGCCCCGGAAACGAGGCGGGGGATTCCTCGGTGGTTATTTTGCCGTCCAAGGGTTCCTTCTTGCCCAGATCGCCTCCCGTAATCCCCGTAGTGGATTCTGTCGCTTGCTTGTCGGCGTTTTCCTTGAGAGACTCCGGCTTGGAGTCGGCGGGCTTGGCTGGGGGATCATCCTTGGAACTTCCGGTAGCCTTGTCTTTCCCTGTCCAGGATGACCAAATGGAATCCGACCCTTTGGTGACCTCTTCGGGTTTCGGATCGGTGGCCGGCTTGCTGAATTCACCGCCAAATAGCCATTTCGTATAGCTTCTTTCATCGCTTGGCTTGGTAACCTCACGGGGATCGTACAGGGTATCGTTGAAGTTGCGCTTGATATCCTTGACCAGGCCACCTTCGTCGAAGGTGATCTCCAATCGATTGGCCACCCTTGAGAAAGTGCGCTGAATGTTTCTAAACTGGCGGTCCTGGATGTAGACCCACCGTTCTTGACGAAAAGTGTTCACCAGGGTGGGTGGACCGAGGAGCTTGAGGACTTCATCACGACTGGTGAGACCGATATGGATCTGTTCGACTTTGGCGGGTTCAATGATGTTGCCCGACTCGCTGACGACTGCTTGACAGGAAGCCAGGAACAGGGAAAAAACAACGAGGGCGATGAATGGGAGATGGTATCGGATGACAGGCATGGTTTTACAGAACGCCTTGGTCTTAAGGTTGAAACATCCAGGCAACTACTCATGCGGCATCATACTACCGGATAGCGCGGGAGCAAAGTTTCCATGAATCGGGTGCCGCAACTCTTGACTGCTGCAAAGGGCGAAAAGGTCACACGCGAGCGGGTCTTGGCCTTGCACGGTCGCATCGTGGACGAGGTTTTACTGTGGACCGCCGGGGACCGTCTCGGGGTCGAGGATGAGTTCTCGTTACGTTTCGAGGTCATGATCCTGGCGGTGTCGATGGTTCTGGTGGCACTGAAGGATGATCAAGGGATGGTGCAGGGGTTGTGGGACATGACCTTTGAGGGATTCGAGGAAAGTTTGCGGCAGCGCGGGGTCAACGATATTCGCATCGGGGCGCGGATGCGGGTGATCATACACAATGCCATGGGTAGGTGTCGGGCTTATATGGATGCCATGAAAACAGCGGATGACGTTTTGTTGCGACAGTCGATCATCCGCAATGTGTTCAATGGCGTGGTGGATCAACAGGAAACCGTTGAGATGTTGCTGGCATCGGTGTTAAAACTGCCGCAGCGGGTATTGGATGGCCAAAATTCTTAAAGCCTTGGAAAGGAAAATGGAATGAACAAATTAACCATTGATGATGTGGAGTTGAAGGGCAAACGGGTTTTCATTCGTGTCGATTTTAACGTCCCCATGACCGAGAGCGGTACCATTCGTGAGGATACCCGTATTCGCGGCGCCCTGCCGACGATTCGCAAGGCGATCAAGGATGGGGGACGGGTGATCCTGGCTTCCCACATGGGTCGCCCCAAAGGCAAGATCATCCCCTCGCTCTCCATGAAACCCGTGGCGGAGCGTCTCGCCATGTTGCTGGGTCAAGAGGTCAAACTGGCTCCCGATTGTGTCGGTCCGGAAGTGGAGGCGATGGTCAACGCGTTGAAACCGGGTGAAGTGCTGTTGCTGGAGAACGTCCGTTTTCACGCCGGTGAGACCAAAAACGACGCCGCCCTGGCCGATGGTTTCGCCAAGTTGGCCGATGTCGCCATCAATGACGCCTTTGGTACGGCCCACCGTGCCCACTCTTCCAATGTTGGCGTCGGTGAGCGGGTTCCCCCGTCGGTGGCGGGTTACCTGATGGCGGCTGAGATCGATTATTTCAACAAGGTGGTGCGCACCCCGCAACGGCCCGTGGTGTCAATCCTGGGCGGTGCCAAGGTATCGAGCAAGATTGGCGTCATCGAGGCGTTGATGGACAAGGTGGACAAAATCATCATCGGCGGTGCCATGGCGTTCACCTTTTTCAAGGCACGCGGCTACAACACCGGGATCTCCCTGGTTGAAGACGACCAACTGAAAGTGGCCTCGGATGCCGAAGCCAAGGCCAAGGCCAAAGGGGTGCAGTTGGTGTTGCCGGTGGATGCCATTTGTGCGCAGACCATGGATGACGGGGCGCAGACCCGGGTGTTCCCGGTGAATGCCATTCCCGACGGCTGGATGGGTTTGGATATCGGACCGGAGTCGGTCAAATTGTTCAATGAAGCCTTGGGCGGAGTGCGTACCATCGTTTGGAACGGTCCCCTGGGTATGTTTGAAAAATCGGCCTACGCTTCCGGTACCATGGCCATTGCCAATACGGTTGCCAAGAGTGGGGCCATCTCCGTGGTGGGTGGTGGGGATACCGATGCCGCCGTGAAACAGGCGGGCGTTGCCAGCTCCATTTCCCATATTTCGACGGGTGGCGGTGCCTTCCTCGAACTGATGGAGGGCAAAGAATTGCCCGGTGTCACCATCATCGGTGAAAAAAAGTAACACGCTCATGAGGCCTTCCAGGGAGGAGGGACTTTCCGTTGTCATGATGGGGCGCGATGAGGCCCACCATCTGCAACAAAGCCTCCCTCCCCTCCTGGAGGTGGCCGACGAGGTTGTTTTTGTCGATACCGGTTCCAGGGATCAAACCCTGGAGCTGGTGCGTCGGGCCGGCGTCCGCTTGATCGAAACCCCCTGGTGCGACAATTTTTCCGCCCCGAAAAATCTGGGTATCGAGAATGCCCGGTATTCCTGGATCTTGAGTGTTGATTGCGATGAAATCCTCCAGGGAACCCCCGATATCGGGTTGGCGATTCGTACCCTGTGTCGGGAGGCATCAACCCCCGGGTTCATTATTGCCATTGACAATGAAATGGCGGACGGTCAGGTAACAACCAGTCAGGCGATACGTCTGTTTAAAAATCATCCCGATATCCGTTTTGCCAATCCTGTTCACGAAAGTGTTGCCCAATCGTTGTACGTCCACTGGCCCGACCACCCCCCTGTCGAGGCCGAGGGGGTGCGTTTGCGCCACCTGGGGTATCGGGAGGGTGTTAATCGCGAAAAAATTCGACGAAACATTACCATACTCAGGAGTTGGCTGGAGCGGGAACCCGACGATCTGTTCGGTTGCTATAAGCTGGGGATCAACTTGCGCCATGTGGGTGCCAGCCGTGAGGGGATGTATTACCTGCAAAGGGGATTTGAATTATTGGACCGGGAAACGGACCGGGGTTCGTGGCCCTTCGCGGAAAAGTTGGTAGAGGAATATTTCCAGGCATTGTTGGACAATGGATTGCTCGATAAGGCCAGGGAGGTCAGGCAAAAAATTATCGGTTGGGGTGGAATCTGACCACAAGGGATCGATGCGGTGCCGTGTTCCGTATCATCCTGCCGGGGTGGTGTGCATGGCCTTTTCTATGGCTTTTTTAAATCCGGCGGCGAAGCGGGGCAGGGAAAAGAGTTCAACAACACGTGATCGTGCTTGTTGTCCCAGACGTTCGGCCAGCGCCTGATCCTGCAACAGCATGCGGGCGTACTGGTTGAGTGCTTGCGGGTCATCGCTTAAAAAACCGCTTTTTCCATGTTCTACAGGGGAGGTGGGGTGGCAATTGCCCAAAATGGGTAATCCGGCTGCCATGGCCTCGACAGTAGCCATGTTGTATCCGTCCTCCAGCTCGGGATGGGCGGTATGGATGTAAAATCGGTGGGCGGCTAATGTCTCCTTGAGATCGGCCCAATCCTTGGACGGGCGTGCGTCCGGCATGGTGGGGTTGACACCGACGATGGTCACCGGGATGTCGGCAAAGGCGGCTTGGTGAAACTCCCACAGGAGGATTGCTTTTTTTTGTTCAATCTGATTGGCGATGCGCAGGCCTGCTGCGATGGTGCCGCGCCAGGGAGGATAATGATCGACATCGGTCCCGAACTCGACGACATCGCACCCTGAAAACCCCCAAGAGCCTCCTTTCGCGGTGGAGACGGCGACCACCGAACCGCCGACCAGGGCCAGATAGTTTTTGAGTATCGATTGCACTTCCGGAATGGATTGCGAAACGGTGGCGCTCTGTACGCGACTCTCCATACGATTGTGGATGACAAGAATGCGTGCGCCGGGGATTTCTTTGACATCCATCATGTCCTGGATGCTGTGGGCGATAATGCAATCGTAACCACCGGGTGTTGCATGGGCCTGGGATAAGGTGATGAGTCGGCCGTTTATCGGGAGTGGTCGAATGCGGTAATCCCAGGAGGTGACCAAGCGATTGGGCAGGCCATCGATGATATCCAGCGGGCACGCCAACGATTCCAGCTGATGAATCCAGGCCTCATGGCAATTCAAGGTTAAGAGTCGCCAATGGGGGTGAAGGGGGTGTTTGGCCATGGGATGTTTGTTTCGCAAGGTTTCCTATTGGAGAGAAGCCATGATTTGCTCGCCGTATTTCCACCACAATCCCCCCAGAATACCAACGATACTCAGGACGGTGGCTGTAATTTTGATCCAACTGTAAGGACGTTCCCCTTGCACTTCGCCACTGCGCGCATTGATCAAAAAGCGATATTCTTTATTGCCGAAACGGTAGGTGCTGAGCCAGATGGGCAGCAGGATGTGCTTGAAGGTAACGGCGCTGTACTGCGTTGAGATATGGTTGACCTGCTGTTCGTCGCCACCGATGTCTTGCCGCACCAGGGTATCGATGGTACCCGCCATTTTGCCTTTGGCCTGTCCGAATCCGTCCGCCAATCCCACATGATAGCTTTGGGCGCGAAAACCACTGACGAAACTGGAATCATAGGCGACCAAATGCTCCAAGTCCCAGGGCTCCAGGGCATCGGCCATGGGAGCGGGCAGCAAATCGCTGGCCATGACCAATACATTGCCAAACCAGTGGGAAACCTGACCCGCTACGGGATACCAGCGGGTACGGGTGACAGAGCGGGTTTTTTGTACGGTTTGACCATTTTCCGTGGTGGTGTAGGTTTCCCGTTCCTGATAATGAATGCCGCGTTGCCCTTGGTATTGGCTATCGGTCTGGGCGTTGTAGGCCCAGTAGGGGACATACAAACCGTTCAAGGGCGTATCGCCCCGTGCCGCCACTTTCAGTTTGCTGGGGGCGAACCAACGGCTCGCTACCCATTGCTTGAAATGTTCCCGAGCCTGTTTTTTATCCACTTTGAAGGGCAATAAACTAGATGGCTTGATTTGTCGGTGGGATACCTCATGTAAATCCATGGCGTTGCCGCAGAAGGGGCAGGGCAGAGCAACCGTTTCCTTTTTCGGCTCCAGGGATGCCCCACAGCCCGTGCAGCGGACGACCATGATATCTTCCAGATGCTCGTCAGCTTCCCCTTTTTCCAACCAAGCGTTGTAATCCAACTCGCCAGTGTCCGTCCTGGTTTCGTGGGTCTTTTGGGAATAACCACAATGCTCGCACACCAGGGAGGTCATTCCCGGGGAAAAAGTCAGGCTGGCACCACATTGCGCGCAAGGAAACCTTTTGGGGGCATGCGTTACGTTTCGGTCGTCAGTCACATCCGTTCTCACTTTATCAAGGGCGGATTATTTTACGGATTGGGTAACGGTGGCGGTCCCCCAACGGGTGGTGGTGGGGGGGGAGGTGGCGGTGTGGTACCGGCCAGTGTGGCCCATTCGGGAAATTGTTGCAGTGCCATCCATTGGGCCATTCCCGATTTCCAGGCCAACGTTTGTCCAGAAACTTGACCCGATGCGATCCATTGTCGTACCCCGGCGGTATCGTAGGGACCCTGTTGCTGGCCTTGAATGACTAGGTGATATTGGGCTTGAGCAGCGACTGGAGGTGGCGGGGGGGGGGGTGGAGGTGGTGCGGCAACGGCGGGTGGTTGTTGTGCCGCTTGCGCCCAGGGCGAGGTGAATTGCTGACCCATGGCCATGCCAATGCCCATGCCCATCATTCCTCCCGCCTGACCCGGATTCTCCGCCGCTTTTTCAATGGATACCGCAGCCTGAAACCGGTTGAAGGCCCCCAAATCACCGATCATTCCCATGCTGGTCCGTTTATCCAGCACCTTTTCCACCTCTTCGGGGAGAGAAATGTTTTCCACCAAAGGTTTCAATAGATCCAAGCCGTATTCCTGAAATTCCGGACCTATCTTGTTTTGCAATACCACTCCGAGATCGTCATATTTGGTGGAAAGATCCAGCAAGGGGATATGGCTTTCTGCCAGGGTATCGGCAAACCGGGTCAAAAATAAGGATTTAAGCTGTTCGGTGATTTCTTCCAGGGTGAAACGCCCTTCGGTTCCCACGACGGCCATCACCAATTTTTTCGGATCGATGACCTTCAGAGAAAAACTGCCGAAGCCGCGCAGTCGGACCGGGCCAAACTCTGGATCGCGCAACATGATGGGATTGCGGGTGCCCCACTTGATGTTGGTGAAGGTGCGCATGCTGACAAAGTACACCTCCGCTTTGAAGGGGCTTGAAAAACCGTATTTCCATCCCCTGAGAGTTGATAAAATGGGGATGTTTTTTGTTTCAAGAGTAATCATCCCCGGACCGAAATCGTCTGCCAGTTTGCCTTCGTTGACAAACAGGGCGTGCTGTGTTTCCCGTACCACCAATTGCGCCCCGTATTTGATTTCGTTGTCATAGCGTTCAAACCGGTAGACAAGGGTGTCGGATGAATCGTCCGTCCATTCGACGATGTCGATGAATTCACCGGCGAGCTTGGAAAAAAAACTCATATTAGTGACTCCGTGCTATTTGGTTACCTCATTCCCAGGCCATCGGAGGATGCCGGAATAAGAGTTTGTATGCTATGGTCAAGAATTATCCGAGTTTGATTTTCATGAACAAAACGATCAGCAGAAGGATGCAAGCCAGGGCATTGGCTATTACGATTGGCCATGAATTCAACAATATTCCATAAATAACCCATAGAAAGGTACCCAGGCTGAGCATGGCGTACATCCAAAGGGAGATACCTCGGGTATCGCGGGTTTTAATGGTGCGTACCACTTGGGGTACCAGGCCCAGGGTGGTAAGGGTCGCGGCTGAATAACCGAGAAGCGAAACGAGTGTCATGGATAGCGTCCCTTGCATCGTTGATAAAGTTGTCGGTCGGGACTTCCAGCCATCACTCAGGCTTATTTCACGTGTCAGGCTTAAACCGGCTGCCACACAGCCTTGGATTCTTATTGGTCCACGATTCACAAGCCCACCATTCACCATGTGCGGGGCACGAAGGTCTCGTCGTTGGCAATACGCACCGAATCTCCAGACTGTACCATAACAAACAACCCTCTTTTAATGGCAAAATGAATGACGCTTTCATCAACCACCATGCCCGCAACAGCGCCAATCGCTTTTTTGTTGGCATATTCTGGGAAAAATTCCTTGAACTCCTCCATTTGCTTTATGTGATCCTGAACATCTTCTACCGTCAATTTGCTTTTGACCTCTACCAGCGACACAGTATCGGTGTTTATCACAAGCAGGTCGATTTCCATGTGCCGTCCTCCATCAAGTTTTGCCTTTACATGAGGACTGACTATGTGGATTGGGATACCCCTCTCAGCAAACAGGGTCTCACAAGCAGGAGCGACCAACCCCTCAACAAATTCACCCAAACGACCTCCCAATCGACCGATTTGCGTGGAAACCTCTTTGATCTTACGATCAGTCTCCTGCATCTTACGATCAGTCTCCTGCATCTTACGATCAGTTTCCTGCATCTTACGATCAGTCTCCTGCATTTGACGATCAGTCTCCCGCATTTGGACTGAAACCTCTTTAATCTGCTGCCCTGTTTCCTGGATTTTCCTGTCGGTCTCCTGGAATTTACGGTCGAGTTCCGCTCTCCGCTCACGGTCTTCCCGGACCATTTCCTGAAACTTACGGTCGGTTTCCTGGAACATTTTCCAGACATCGTCAAAGGTTACAGCCTGCGTCATGGCGATTTCTCCTGTTCACAGCGTTATCGAGCGGAGGATACCCGGTTTGTCTGGCGTAGGGAACTCATTTTTTCGTGATTGGGATGCAGGTCATGTTCTGATGCGATAACAACAAACATGATGCTAATAGTATAATAAATTACTTTACTGTACTGTAAAATAGCTTTTTTAAGACAGGCGCAAATATATGTTGACAAGTAAAACCGGGTGGTGCCTTACGTTAACCTAACCATGCTCCGATCCATATATTATTGAAAGAATGATGCGTGACATCGATGCTTTGAATGATGCACCATGTGGATTTTTGGAACTTCGATGGGAGAAAGGCGATGACGC
>PEAK01000089.1 GCA_002753515.1 Magnetococcales bacterium | reverse complement strand
CCGTCATTCCCGCGAATGCGGGAATCCAGAGGCCACAAACTCCGAACTGGAAATGTGACAAAGTAGAATTAAAGTCCCATCTCACGGATCAAGGCATCCAGGACCAACAAGGCTTCCTCATCGGTAGTCGGTTGGTTGAAAGTGTTGGCGGGAAAAACCCCGGATGGTTGGAGACGTTAATTCTACTTTGTCACATTAGAATATACGCTCTGGATCCCCGCTTTCGCGGGGATGACGAAGCAGAAAATCCGTTGAAAAAAGGTAACCGTCATTCCCGCGAATGCGGGAATCCAGAGGCCACAAACTCCGAACTGGAAATGTGACAAAGTAGAATTAAAGTCCCATCTCACGGATCAAGGCATCCAGGACCAACAAGGCTTCCTCATAGTTCAGTTGATCGATACGGGACTCCAAACGATCCAGGCTTTCCCGCAAAGGGGCATTCCCTTGCAAACGCTTCTTGATCTGGAGCAGGTGGTCATCACAACGAATGTCCCGCTTGACGAGCAGCGTTCGCAATTCCCGAATCATTGGCCCTAAGTCGTCAGCTCGCCACGGTTGTGACGCATCCCCCGGAATCTCCCCGGTCGATGATGTTTCCGCCAATGTTTCAACCGAACGACACATTTGCGTCAGTTCCGTCTCCAACAGATCCAGGTGCGACCCCATCTCCTGGACAGGACTGCCGTTACGCAACATGTTTTCCAATATTGCGGCTCTTGCTGACACTTCCAGCGCCGATATGTTGCCAGAAGACCCTTTGAGCTTATGGGCCAGTCGCATGGCTTCCTCGGTCGCATCGCGTGCCAGGGCTTCGCGAATTTTCGCGACAACACCGGAAAATTCCGCAGTGACCTGCCTGGCCAAACGGATATAAAACTCCCCGTCCCCGTCACATCGTTGCAATCCCGATGGGATGTCCAATCCAGGAAGGGGGTGCGATATCGGAATTGCCGTTCCGGTATTTTCCACCGGTTGCGAAGGGATGCCTTCGGCCCCCGTCCCCGCCCTCTGGGGGATCCATTGGCTCAACTTGTCAAGGACAATGGAGAAATCAATGGGTTTTGCAATGTGATCATTCATGCCGGAAGCCAAACATTGGGCGATATCCTGCGCCATGGCACTTGCGGTCATGGCGATAATGGGCAATTTAGCGAATTCTGTCCGTTCACGAATGCGTCGGGTGGCCGAGTGACCATCCATGACGGGCATTTGGACATCCATCAGTACGGCATCGAAAGGTGGATGGGCTGCCAATACGGCTTCCACAGCTTGCAAGCCGTGGTCAGCCAGGAAGATGTCCATCCCCTGGCGGGTCAACAATTCTTTGACCAGATCCTGGTTGTCTTTGAGGTCATCGACGACCAGGATTCGCGCACCACGCAGACCGGGCGCAACGAGACCCGTGCTTTTCTTTCGGATGGGGGGCTTTTGAACTCGTTCCAAACCGAACACGGCGGATAACGTCTCGAACAGGGCCGATGCCCGGACCGGTTTGTGCAAATAACCCGCAGGGGGCATGGTATCGACACGTTGCATCACGGTTTCCTGCTCCAGACTGGACACCATGAGGATGATCGGAATGGGCAAGGGCGGCGTTTGTTGCCTGAGATGTGCCATTGTTTCCAGTCCGTCCATCGCCGGCATACGCCAATCCATGAGAATCAAGTCGCAAGGGGGCGGGGAGCCATCTCCCACACGGGTCAGCAGCGAGAGTGCGGCAGGCCCTGAAGAGACTGCCGTCGTGTCGATGGCCAACGCGGCGAGCATCGTTTGCAGGATGTCCCGGGAGGAAGCGTTATCGTCGATCACAAGGACTCGTTTGCCGCGAAACATCGGCGGAATGGAAAAACGCCTGCTTTTCTTTTGTGGCATACGCCCCATTCGGACAGTGAAGAAAAAACGACTCCCCTGGCCGGGTTCGCTTTCCACACCGATCTGACCTCCCATCATCGTAACGAGATTGCTACAGATGGCCAATCCCAATCCGGTACCCCCAAACCTGCGTGTGTTGGAGGTGTCCGCCTGTTGGAAAGGGTGGAACAAGAGTTTGAGCGCCTCCGAGTGTATGCCAATACCGGTATCCCGGACTGAAAAAGTCAATGTGATTTCCTTTTCACCCACCTCCTGCCACGTAACTGCCACGACAATTTCCCCCCGTTCGGTAAATTTGAGGGCATTGCCGCACAGGTTGGTCAGCACTTGGTTCAAGCGGGTGGCATCGCCGACGATGGGGGAAGGGAGATCAAAAGGTAGGGAGAACAGGATCTCTATCTCCTTGCTGGTCTCCAACTTGGCCAGGGTGGTATCGGCAAGCTGATCCAACAGGTCATAGAGATCGAACGGGGCGTTTGCCAGTTCCAGCTTGCCAGCGTCGATTTTGGAAAAATCCAGGATATCGTCGATGATGCGCAACAGGGATTGCGCGGCCAACTGGATGCGTCGCAAATAGTCCCGTTGCTGGTCACTCAGGTTGGTATCAAGGGCCAGCCGGCCCATGCCGATGATGGTGTTCATGGGGGTACGGATTTCGTGGCTCATATTGGCCAGGAAGGCGCTTTTGGCACGGTTGGCGCGGTTCGCTTCCATTTCGCTTTGTCGCAGGGCATCCTCCATTTGCTTGCGGTCCGTATTATCGCGGGAGGCGACGACAAGTCCCACAACCCGGCCATCCGTTTCCCGGTGGGGGAAATAGGAGACGTCCATCCATCGTTTCCCATTCCCGGGGAAATCAAACCAGGATTGATAGTTAATGACTTCGCCCGCCAAACACCGATCCAGATTGCCCCGGATTTCTTCAAATATTTCTTCTCCAAACAGATCTGCCACCGTATGACCGACGATTTCATCGTATTTTTTGCAGTGGCATTCCAAATAGGTTTCGTTGACCGCCCGATAGACATAGTGGCTATCCAGATAAGCCATATGGTCCCGGGAGGCGGCGACGATGCCGGCGTATTGGCGCAATGTTTTCTCCGCCTTCCTGCGTTCGGTGAGATCCAGGATGATCGAACGCATTTCCACGACCTTGCCCGATGCCTCAGTTTTAGGGGTAACGGAAATGCTGGTCCAAAGGAGTTGGCCCCCTTTATGTCGCATGCGAATTTCTTTGTTCATGACGGGATCATTGCGACGCAACTGTTCAATCATGGCTGCGGCGACGGGATGCCCGAGTGGCGAATCGGCAAAAAGTTCAAAAATACATAAATTTTCTAATTCCTCACGGGTATAACCGAATAAATCTTCGCAAGCCTTGTTGCCCCGTATGATGCATCCATCCACGGCGCGGATCGAGAGAAACGCCACCGGGGCATTTTCATAAAGATCACGGAGCATCTGTTCTGATTCCAGCAGTTGCAATTGCGCCTGTTTGCGCTCGGTGATGTCTCTGACGATACCCAAAAGGTAGACCTGATTTTCAAAATCGATGTAACTGGAGCTGATTTCCACTGGAAAGAGAGAGCCGTTCTTTCGGCGTAAAATGGATTCAAAGGTCAATCGACCCCTGGTTTTGACATCGTTCCAATGGGTGCGCCAAAACTCCGGATCCGGGGGAAAGCCGGGATTGATGTCGCTAACCGACAGGGTTGTCATCTCTTCCCGGGAATAACCCAGGGTGACGCAGGCCGCGTGATTCACGCTGGTGAATCGCCCGCGATCATTAATCCAAAAGACCATGTCGCCGGTATTTTCCAGCGAGGTTTGCGCCAAACGCAAGTTGTGTTCCGCATTGACCTTTTCAGTCAGATCGTCATAAACGGCGACGATTTCCCCGGTATCGAGTTTATAGACCCGGTTCTCCATCCATCCGCGATGGCGATCATCCAGATAGTAGGTGATGGGATGGTAGGCCGGGGTACCGGTACGATGGACCTCCTGGAAGACGGCGAACAGACCGAATTCGCGGATTCCCGGGAAGACCTCGGTCGCTTTCTTACCCAGGATGTCGCTCTGGGTGGGATTGCTGATCCGCTGACCCGAACGGTTGAGTTCCTTGACGATGAAATCTTCGCCATCGTTCCAGGGTTCGTAAACGGCAACGCCACTGGGCATGGTGTCGAACAACGCACGAAACCGTCTTTCACTGATGGCCAGCTCTTGTTCCGATTGTTTACGCTGAGTTGTTTCCTCTTGAATACCAATGAAATGGCGGATCTGGCCGTCCTGATCGGTGACAGCGCTGATGGAAACCGTGGCCCAGTAGGTTGCCCCTGATTTTTTGCGGTTGAGGAATTCCCCGCTCCAGGTCACCCCGTTGTTAATAGTCTGCCACAATTCGGAATAGACTTTTGCAGACTGATATCCTGACTTCAGCAGGCTGGGACTCTGACCTTTGGCCTCCTCCGGACTGTATCCGGTCAACGTGCAAAAACGGGAGTTGACGTAGGAAATCCTCCCCTTGTCGTCCGTAATGATCACCGAAACCGGGCTGTGTTCGATGGCCGTGGAAAATAATTTCAATTCCATGGCCTGTGTTTCCAGAACCGCACGGGCGGACTTGGCGATATCCAACATCACCGCCATGGCCCAGACAGCGAGCAAGGAATAACTCCGATTGATCAGGATGATCCATTCGGCGGTATTTCCCTCGGGAGATAAAAAATATCCAAGTGCAATCAACAGAGAAGAGACCAACGCCAGCCATAGGGGGTAGCGATGATCCGCCGGGTACCACCACGTGGTGAGCAGGACCAGCACGTACAGGACGCCGTCCGCCGTTCCCAAGGGCAACAGCCAATCCACCCACAGAATGGCGGCGGCCAGCAGGAATGTGATGACAGGCCAGTGCCAAGGAAAATGTTGCCCCTTCATGGAGGGTACACCCTTCCTACATCCGGAGTGAGGAAATCATATCCTTTTTTTGCCGTGTCCCCGCATTGGTGTCACTTCGCCAACACTTGGACGCACACATTTCCAGCATCATTCTAAACGATACAAGGTGATCATCGTACCCCCCTTGAGTATCATGACCTGCGTTCCGGAGTGACCGGGCTTCAGCTCCGAACCACACGTTACCTGGGAAGCCTCGGTTTAGAAAAAATATTGTCAATTCTTGGAAACAGTGTTACCAGTGGACCCTCTGTTAACGTTCCACACCTGGGGTAGAAATCCATGAATAGAAACTGGTTGATATCCATACTCCTGTCCTCTCTCCTGATTCCATCCGCCTGGGCGGAAAATACCGTCACAATCGCCATTACCGGCCCCTTCTCCGGCGGCTCCGCACCCATGGGAACCTCCATGCGGGATGGTGCCAAACTGGCCATCAACCAAATCAACCAAGGGCCGGGCATCACCATCGCTGGAAAAAAAATGACCTTCGAGGTGATCGAACGGGATGATGAAGGGAAAAACGAACGCGGCGCATTGATCGGCCAGGAGTTGGCCTCCATGGATACCCTTTCCGGAATCATCGGTACCGTCAACACCGGGGTGGCCCTGGCCGGGGATAAATTCATCCAGGAAAAGGGCATCACCAAAATAATCACCCCTGCCGCCGGTTCCGCCTCCATGACCCAATGGAGCAAGGCCGGTGTCAAAGACCTTTCCATATTTCGTTTTGCCGCCCACGACGGCATCCAGGCCGCCATGGTGGTTGAAGAGGCGGCCCGGCGCAACTTTACCAAGGTGGCCATCTTTCACGATGCCACCAACTATGGTGTTTCCGGTCGCGAAGATTTGATGGAACAAATCAAAAAACAAGGCGACAAACTGACCGTTGTGGCCACTGAAAAATTTAACGTTGGCGACAAGGACATGACCGCCCAACTCTTGCGTGCCAAAACCGGCGGTGCCCAAGCCATTCTCACCTGGGGGATCGGACCCGAACTGGCCGCCATCGCCAATGGTATGGCCAAAATAGACATGAAAGTACCCATGATCGGTGGATGGGCCTTGTCCATGTCCAATTTCATCGACAACGCTGGCAAAAATGGCAACGGTGCCCTGATGCCACAAACCTTCATCGAAGAAGGCTCAAGCCCCAAAGCCAAACAATTCATCGACAGCTACCACCAAGCCTACAACGTCACCCGCATCCCCTCTCCGGTTTCGGCGGCGCAAGGATATGATGCTGTGTTGCTCTTCGCCGCTGCGGTGGAACAGGCCCAAAGCACGGACAGTCGCAAAATCAAGGAAGCCCTGGAAAATCTTCAGGCCCCGGTGGCAGGGGTGATCGCGACATGGAAACACCCCTACCAACCGTGGAATCCCAACGATGTCGAAACCCACGAAGCCTTTCGCCGGGAACAAACGGTCATGGGTATGGTACAGGATGGCAAAGTGGTATTCGCCGATGAAAAAGATCGGACCCGCTTGAGTGGCCGGATGTAAACCGCAACCATCGCGGGATATGTAGTTTTCCTGCGTCATTCCCGTGAAAGCGGGAATCCAGAAAGTCAGAGAAAGGTGTGTAGGTCCCCTGGATCCCCGCTTTCGCGTGGATGACAAGAACTACGAATCCCAAGATAGCTGCGGTTTAGAATAGCTTGAACAGGATCCTGTAGCGGTCCCCGTTTCAATCCGCTACAGGATCGCTCATCACCCATCCCGATGACGATGCCCCCTGATCAGGCGATCAGGTTGGTACCCGAATGGGAAACCGATTCGTCATTGGCCGACCAGTTTTTCAGTAAATGGCTGTACAAACGTGCCGTCAGGGGGGACGCCCCGGTACTCAAGGTGTTGCTGCCAGAAGCCGACGATGCCATGTCGCTTCCAAGGGGATTTTGTGAGGGGTTGAGCGCGTCCTGATCCCCGCCCTGAGGAGGTCTGGGCATGGAACCCACTTTGTTACGAATAACTTTCAGGGCTGTATCCAACTCCTTGGCGTCCAGTTTCCCATCCTGATCGGTATCGACCTTGCTGAACTCATCCTTCAGTTTGCCTTTGACCTCATCCACACCCAGTTTGCCATCACCATCCTTATCCTCCTTGGCAATGATCTTGTCAGCCGATGGCGGTGCCCCCATGGGGCGACCGCCACCCATACGCTGCATTGCATTCATACCAAAGGACATACCATTCATTGAAATGTTCATTTGCACGCTCCAGTTTGAGGTACTTTAATATTTCAAACGACCCTTCTGCGGTTTACATCGACACCACCAATCTTGATCATCCGGGTAAGATCCTTTTCGACCTGGAGCTCGTTAGCAAATATCGTAAACAAGTAAGGGATTGTAAGATTAAGTGGGTGTTGAAACCTTGCTGGTGTACACTGCCATTCGATGCCGTTGCGAATACCGGGGTTACTGGCGCTTG
The DNA here is from genome assembly GCA_002753515.1 of Magnetococcales bacterium. Lineage (GTDB taxonomy): Bacteria > Pseudomonadota > Magnetococcia > Magnetococcales > UBA8363 > UBA8363. The sequence continues at coordinate 6,594 of PEAK01000089.1, read as the reverse complement.
TTGCTGTCCTCACATCGTCACACTGGGGAAAAAACCATGCAAAACCTGCTATTGGTTGATGATGACAAAGAATTTTGTCGTGTATTGTCCCAGTTTCTTGAAGGGGAAGGTTTTCAATGCGAAATGGTGCATGATGGCGTCAGCGCCTTGCACACAGTGGCACAAAGAAAGTACGACGCCTTGATCGTTGACGTCATGATGCCGAAAATGAACGGTTTTGAAGTGGTGCGCCGCCTCAGGAAAACCTGCGCAACACCGGTCCTCATGTTGACAGCACGCGGCGATGAAAACGATTCCATCGTCGGACTGGAAATCGGTGCCGACGATTATCTGGCCAAACCATGTAATCCCAAAGTGCTGTCGGCCCACTTGCGGGCAGTCTTACGTCGTGCCGATGGGAACACCCGGGTCGTCGCAATCCCGGTCGCCGACACCATGATCGTCGGCGACATCACCATTCACCCCGGCTCCCGACAAGTCAAAATTGGCAGCCAGGAGATTGACATCACCAATACCGAATACAAAATTTTGGAACTCATGGTGCGCACACCCGGCCAGGTGGTCGACAAGGAAACGCTCTCCCTGAAAGGATTGAATCGCAAACTCAACCCGTATGATCGCAGCATTGATTTTCACATCAGCAGCTTGCGGCGCAAGTTGGGTCCCGGGCCGGGTAATGCCCAGCGCATCATCACCATTCGCAATGAAGGCTATCTCTATACCCTGCCGTTGACGAAGTAACGAACTGTGCGCTTTTTTGCCAAGCTGTTTTTAACCTTCTGGTTGACCTTGATCGTGATCGGCGGCTTGATCGCCTGGGCCGCCGACCATATGCGCGATGCCTTCGAACGACGCGTCCCCGAGGCCATTTTGGGGGAGTTGGAAGTGCGCAATGAGTTGATTTCACTGCTCACCCTAGAGGGGGTGGAACGACTCCGTGCCGAATTGAGTACCCGGTCCGACAAGGATCAATATCACATCTTTGACGAAAAAAATAACGATATCCTGGGCAGACATGTCGCGCCACCCAATACCAAGACCCAGGAAATCATGGAAAATCGTCATCCTTTCCGCCCGCTGACCGTCACTGGAAAGGATGGATTGGAATATCGTGTCTGGATGCGCCCCAAACGTCCCTCGCTTTTGATCATCATGGGCTTCTTTCCCTGGTTGTTGGTTGGCATGGCGATTTGCAGTGGCGCGGTCGTGTTCATCCTGGCCTTGCATTTCACGAAGCCAATCAAAATGTTGCGTGAAACATCCCTGAAATTGGCCGCAGGGGATTTGACAGCCCGGTATCTCCCAATCCCCCATCGCATTCCCGACGAACTCAGCAACCTGGGCCGTGATTTCAATTTCATGGCCGAAAGGTTGAGCCACTTGTTTCACTCCCACAAACGCTTGATCCGCGATATCTCCCACGAATTGCGCTCCCCACTGGCCCGTATGCGTGTGGCGATCGAAATGGTTACCCCCAAAGATCAGGCCTCTGCTGATAACCTGCAGCATATCGAGCAGGAGATGGAACGATTGAATACCCTGATCGGACAAATCATAACCCTATCCCGTTATGAAACCGTTCAGATCGATCAGCGAACCGATTGGATCGAAGTCAATGGCTTGATCGAAGCCCTGGTGGTTGACGTGCGCTACGAGGGCGAAAAAATGGAGCGCTCGGTCGAACTCAATCTATGCGGCGAAGTGGTAATCCGGGCCGACGGTGACCAATTACGCTCGGCTTTGGAAAACGTCATTCGCAATGCCTTGCGCCATACCCCCAGGAACGGACATATCTTTGTTTCCAGCTTCAAGGATGACAGAAACTTGGTGATCACGGTCCGTGATGAAGGTGAAGGGGTTCCGGAGGATCAGTTGCAGGCTATTTTTCTCCCGTTCTATCGGGTTGGCGAGGACCGTAACCGGGAACACGGTGGTTTTGGCCTGGGTCTGGCCATCGCTTCCCATGTCATTGAACACCATGATGGGAACATCACCGCCACCAACCATTCCCTGGGTGGTCTCATCGTCACCATTGTGTTACCCATACAGAGTGTCCCGCTCTGAGCGCAACGCACGTTCCCCTTGTTCGCCCCGTCCTAATTCTACTTAGTCACATTTCCAGTTCGGCGTTTGTAGCTTCTGGATCCCCGCTTTCGCGGGGATGACGGTTGCCCTTTTTCAACGGATTTTCTGCTCTGTCATCCCCGCGAAAGCGGGGATCCAGGGCGTATATTCTAATGTGACAAAGTAGAACTAATCAGGTATTTTTCGCTCATTGAATGAGCGAATCCCACATGGCTGGTTCACCCGTTGTGCTGCCACCCCTTCCAACATCGGCATGGTATGACCGTGTAGAAAGACGGATCGTCCACCTTCTTGAAACTATGACAGCCAAAATGAAATATTTCTTGACGCAAACCACCCAACAGGTCCAATGGTTGTGGTTGGCAACGGGCTATTTCGCAGCCGCCCTGCTGGGCCAATGGGAACCTTTGGTCCCGGATTATGCATCCGCTATCTGGCCACCGGCGGGTGTGGCCCTGGCTGGTTTGCTGTTGTCAGGAAAGAAAAATTGGCCCGGGATTTGGCTGGGAGCCATGGTGGCCAATCTTTTCCGCATCGGAGCCGTCCTGGGCGGGGAGTGGCTGACGCCAGGCATCTGGCTGCAATCCGCCGCCATCGCGGCGGGTTCCACCCTGGCCGCTTGGCTGGGTGCTGCCATGATCACCCGGTTCGTCAATCTGGAACGCCTTTTTTTCTCAGAGAGGCAAACACTGGCCATGTTGCTACTGGGCGGTCCGGTGAGCTGCCTGGTGAGCGCGCTGATCGGACCCTTGACCCTTCTCTCCAACGGAATCATCACTCCGGAGAGCTTGCCTTTCAATATTTTTGCTTGGTGGATCGGGGATACCATTGGTGTCCTGCTGTTCACGCCGCTGATCCTCATCTGGTCCCCGGCCTTGGGCATGGACTGGCAACGGCCACGATGGTTTGTCACAACCGGCTTGTTGCTCGTGTTGGCCGTGGTGGTCACGCTGTTGGCTCAGGTTAACAGCCTGGAACGCAAGAAAATGCAAGCCAGGATGGGCGAACAAGCCACCCTCTTCACGAATGAGCTGAATACAACGTTCCAACTCACTGAAGAAATTCTTTATTCAATCTCTAATTTTGTGCGTTTGACCCCGCACTTGAATGCGGAATTGTTTGGTGATTTCAATCGCCGCCTGCTGGAACGTAATCCGGGCATCAGTGCCATGGAATGGATTCCGCGCGTGGAAAGCAGGGAACGGCGCTCCTTGGAGGAACTTGCGGGACAATGGTATCCCGGATTCCGCATCACCGAACGAGATGCCACAGGGGTTGCGATCCAGGCCGAGCAGCGATCAACCTATTATCCGGTTGCCTTGGTGGAACCGTTGCGCGGTAATGAAATGGCGCTCGGGTACGATCTGGGGTCCAACCCGGACCGGCTGGCCACCCTCGAGACAGCGCGTGATTCCGGTAAAGCCACAGCCACCGCACGGCTCAATCTGGTGCAAGATCAGGGGAAAAAAGTCGGCATCCTCATGCTGGTACCGACTTACCTTTCCATGACGCCCCCCACCACCCGGGAAGAACGCCGTGCGAGCTTGCTCGGCTTCGCCCTGGGGGTGTTGCGTATCGATGATCTGGTGGCGGTCACCCTGACACGCTGGAAAGAAAGCGGCCTTGCAGTCAGAATCATCGACTCGTATGCCCCCGCCAAGGATCGTCTGATCTACCAGTCATTGGATCAATCCTCATTCATGGGAAATGACATTTTGCGAACGTTCCGAGTGGCGGACCGGATTTGGCAAATTCACTTTGATTTCAGCCGCAACGTTTCCGTCCGGGATGCCTCCATTGTCACTTGGCTGACTTTGGTGGGCGGATTATGTTTCGCCGCACTGTTAGAAGCCTTTGTGCTGCTGGTCGTTGGCCGCGATATCTTGACGCGTCATCTGGTCCAGCAGCGCACTGCGGAACTGGAAGAGGCCAAGAAGGAATTGCAATTCACCGCCGCATTTCAGCGTGCCATTCTTGACAGCGCCCAGTCAACCATCATTTCCACAGATACTGATGGGATCATTCGTTCCTTCAACAATGCCGCACGGGAACAACTCGGTTATGAGCCGCACGAACTGATCGGCGTCCATACGCCCGCCATACTTCACGTCCCCGCCGAGGTGGCACGGCGCGCCGAAGCCCTCAGTCAGGAGTTGGGTGAAACGATTCCCCCCGGTTTTGAGGTGTTCGTGGCCAAAACACGTCGTGGGGAACCGGATGAACAGGAATGGAGCTACATTCGCAAAGATGGCTCGCGTTTCCCTGTTTCCTTGACCGTCACCGCCATGCGCAATGAGGATGGGACCATCAGCGGATTTCTCGGCGTCGGTGTGGACATCACCCAACGCAAACAGGATGAGGCCCGCTTGGCCTTGGCCCACAAAGTGATCGAAAACACCAGCGAAGCCATTATGATCACCAATACCCAAGGCATCATCACTTACATCAATAATGCTTTCGAACGGATCACCGGCTGGAATGCGCAAGAGGTGGTCGGCTGCCCCTCCAACATCACCAAGTCGGGGCATCATGATCGGGATTTCTACATCAAGATGTGGCACGACATCCGCAACGCCGGCAGTTGGTCTGGGGAGATCTGGGATCGGCGCAAAAATGGTGAAGTATTCCCGAAATGGCTCTCCATCAGCGCCATCAGGGATGCCTCTGGTCAACTGGTCCATTTCGTCGGTATCTTCACCGACATCACCCAAAAAAAAGAGGCGGAACGAAAGCTGGAACAGCTGGCCTATTACGACCCATTGACGGGCCTGCCGAATCGGGCACTCTTTCGGGAACGAATGGAGCAAGCCATCAGTTCCGCCATGCGGCACAAGAGTGGTGTCGCCCTGTTTTTCATTGATCTGGACCGCTTCAAGATGGTCAATGACACCTTGGGACATGCTGCGGGGGATGAACTGCTGAAAATTGTTGCCGACCGTCTCCAGGCCCGGGTACGCAGTAGCGACACGGTTGCCCGTCTGGGTGGGGATGAATTCACCGTCATCATCACGGAAGTGGCACTCCCGGAACAGGTGTCGCCGTTCGCCCAGAAGATGATTGATTCCTTGCTGCTACCCATGACGATTCATAACCAGGAGGTCAACATTGGCGGCAGTATCGGCATCGCACTTTATCCCGGGGACGGAGAAAATTTCGATACCCTGACCAAACACGCCGATATGGCCATGTATCTCGCCAAAGAGCGTGGACGCAATAATTTCCAATTCTTCTCAAGAGAATTGCAAACCCGTATCCAGGAAAGGATCTCCCTGGAAGGGGATCTGGGCAAAGCCTTGGAGAACCGGGAACTCCTGTTGCATTATCAGCCCAAGTTTGATGCCCATTCCCTCAAGTTGGTGGGGATGGAGTCGCTGGTGCGTTGGGAAAAGCCTGGCCAGGGATTGGTTTCTCCCGCCCGTTTCATCCCCCTGGCCGAGGAAACGGGTTTGATCCTGCCCATCGGTGCGTGGATTCTGATGACTTCGTGTCGTGACACCATGGACTGGCTTCATGGCGATCAGTGCCCCTTGCAAGTGGCGGTCAATCTCTCTGCGCGGCAATTCCAGCAGCCCGATCTGATCGCTATGATACGAAACACTCTGGACAATACTGGATTGTCCCCCGAATGTCTGGAGTTGGAGATCACCGAGAGCATGGTCATGGGTAACGTGGAGGATTCCGTGGCCATCATGCGGCGTCTACGCGAACTGGGTATCAGCTTGGCCATGGATGATTTCGGTACGGGCTTTTCCTCATTGAGTTACTTGAAGAAATTCCCTGTCCATACACTCAAGATCGATCAAGCCTTCGTGCGCGAATTGCGCTCGGACTCCAGCGATGCCTCCATTGTCATGGCGATTATCGGCCTGGCCAAGGCGCTGCACCTCAAGGTGGTGGCCGAGGGCGTGGAGAACGCCCATCAACTGGCTTTCCTGCAAGAGCATGGATGCGATTTGATCCAAGGATTTCATCTGGCCAAGCCCATGCCACGTCCGGCTTTCGCTAATTTCGTGCGGCAACGAACAGGCGGCGCATGACACTGCAAATGCTCTACAAACAGGGACTCATCCTGCCCAACCATTCCAATAATACCGGACAGAAACCTTTGATCATCGGACTGGCGGAACAGATCAACGTCCAGTTGCAGTATATCTATCGCGGCACTTACGGCTTGGTTTCCAAAGAGGAGATCGAAGGAGCCGGTGTGGGCAGCCAGGAAGCTGCGGCCAAAGGAATCTAAACCGCAACCAGCGCGAGATACGTAGTTTTCTAGCGTCATCCCCGCGAAAGCGGGGATCCAGGGAGTCTACACACCTTTCCCTGACTTTCTGGATCCCCGCTTTCGCGGGGATGACAAGAACTGCGCATCCCAAGATAGCTGCGGTTTAATTCTACTTTGTCACATTTCCAGTTCGGAGTTTGTGGCCTCTGGATCCCCGCATTCGCGGGAATGACGGTTACCTTTTTTCAACGGATTTTCTGCTTCGTCATCCCCGCGAAAGCGGGGAT
>PEAK01000088.1 GCA_002753515.1 Magnetococcales bacterium | reverse complement strand
CGGGACATGGCCGAACCCTTGCGGATCACAAGCGATGGCCAAATGCATTCTTCGCATCTCTCGGTCTTTTCACCATGGAGGAAGCCTGGAGAACAGCGAGTCGGTCCCGATGTGGAAACTGTTGACTGGAGAGCCGTGTGCGGGAAAACCGCACGCACGGTTCGGAGGGAGGGGAGGGGGAGACCTCTTCCCTACCCCTATAGGGCGTATATTCTAATGTGACAAAGTAGAACTATTGTCATTTACACGCTGGCGAACACGATGCGGGTGCTGGGATCTTTCTGCTGGTACCCATGAGCGGCTCCCCGGCTCCAGAGGATATCGCCGCCCGCACCGAAGCGCGGGCCGCCCCTTGCCGGGATTGCCACTCTCCGCGTTTCGTGGCTACCTGGTTTGCCACCGGGGACCGTATGGTGGAGATCGGACGCATGAAGGTTCGGGAGGCCACACAAGCGGCGGCGCTACGCGACGACCCGGAGACCCGGATCCTGCTCCAGCGTATGCGCGACGAGCATCTTCGCAATGTGCGTCTGGGCGTTGGGCACCAATCTCCTGACGAACAATGGTGGCACGGCCATCCAGCCATGGATGGCGATTTGTTGCGCATCAAGTCGCTGGCAGGGAGTCACCTGCGGCAGTCTGAAGCCCCGTGAGTTGGCGGCCCAAACCCTATCAGCTCATTCACATGATCTCACCATTCCACTCTTTTGGACGGCTCATGGTTGCAGTTAAGACCATTTTCCTTGGGATAAACTCCTGCTGGAAGGTGTTAACCAACCATCAACCCGGAACACGAATCCTTACCGACGCTTCCATGTTTCCTGGTTGAGGAAGGTCTCTTCTTTTTCAATACAGTGACCTTTCCAACCCGTTGTCCCATCCGGTTCCATAAGACACAGCGTTGGTTTGTTGTCATCGGAAAATGCCAAACCCAAAACATTACCCATCATGGAAGCAATACCAGTGCTTTTCCCTTCGGAATCTTCATAGTGTACCTGGAAGGCCTCGCCCTTTTTGGAAATCATGGCCACCCCGGAAAAATTGGATTTATCCACGGCATTAACGCCAGTGACATCATAACTCCCGACTATGACCGGTTTACCTGCAGCAGGAGCAGGAGCGGCGGCAGCAGGAGCGGCAGCAGCAGGAGCGGCGGCGGCAGGAGCGGCGGCGGCAGGAGCGGCAGCAGCAGGAGCAGCAGCAGCAGGAGCAGGAGCAGCGGCGGCAGGAGCGGCGGCGGCAGGAGCGGCGGCAGCAGGAGCGGCGGCAGCAGGGGTGGACTCAGGAGCAGCGTTGAGCTGTGTGGAAACGATAGCACACAGGCCCAATGCAAAAATTGCGACAACAGAACGGTTACGAGTTCCTTTCATGACGGACATGGCAAGCTTCCTCCAAAGATTTATTGATAGTATTTTTTTTCACAGTGGAAGGTTACCGTTGTGTGCCAATCTTTGTCAATGTTAAGACAACTTTGGACCCTGGGATCCAAATCGCACTATCTTTGCATGAGTGATGATGGACCCTGGTTCCCGTGACGGGAAGCGGAGTAACCTGATCCAGTCACAGGATTGGCGGAACCATGGGAAACATGGTTCGGGACGATGACCCATTCTGACCCTTACAGACAAATTTTGGCACCGATGGCGGCGACCCCTTTTTCCATGGTTTGCGATTTTGAACCCCGTGGTGATCAACCGGAGGCCATTCGTGCCCTGGTGGCGGGGATTCGGCAGGGGCGACGGGATCAGGTTCTTCTGGGCGTAACCGGCTCTGGAAAAACCTTCACCATGGCCAAGGTCATCGAAACATTGGGCCGCCCGGCATTGATTTTGGCCCATAACAAGACCCTTGCCGGACAATTGTATAGTGAAATGCGCTCATTTTTTCCCCGCAATGCCGTTGAATATTTTGTCTCCTATTACGACTACTATCAGCCGGAAGCCTACGTGCCCCGAACCGATACGTATATTGAAAAGGATTCGGCCATCAACGAGCAGATTGATCGGATGCGGCATTCCGCTACCCAGGCTATCCTGACTCGGCAGGATGTGGTGATCGTTGCTTCGGTTTCCTGCATTTATGGTATTGGTTCACCCGAGGCCTACCAGGAGATGTCTTTGCACCTGTTGACCGGGGATGAAATCAATCAGAGGGATTTGTTGAAAAGGTTGGTCGAGATTCAGTTTCAACGTAACGATATTGATTTTCAGCGTGGCCGTTTCCGGGTGCGTGGCGACACCATCGAAATTTTTCCACCCCACGAAGAAGAACGGGCCATACGTATTGAAATGTTTGGCGATACCGTGGATCGCATCTGTACCATCGACCCGCTGACAGGTCGCGTGGGTGGGGAGATTCGACATTTGATCCTGTTTCCCGCCAGTCATTACGCGACGCAGCGGGCGACAGTTCTCAAGGCCATCGAGGCGATCAAGCAGGATTTGGTCGAAAGACTGGCCTGGTTTCAAAGCCAGAACAAATTGCTGGAGGCGCAACGGTTGGAGAGTCGGACCCTGTACGACCTGGAAATGATCCAGGAGGTTGGCTATTGCAGCGGCATTGAAAACTACAGCCGCTATCTCAGTGGTCGTGCCCCCGGGGAGCCCCCCCCGACGTTGCTGGAATATTTGCCCAAAGATGCCGTGTTGTTCGTTGATGAGAGCCATGTCACCCTGCCGCAGGTGCGCGGCATGTTTCGCGGCGATCGTTCCCGGAAAGAGACGTTGGTGGAGCATGGGTTTCGCCTGCCATCCGCCTTGGACAACCGACCGTTAACCTTTGAAGAATTCGACCGCATGCGTCCGGTCACCGTTCATGTGTCGGCGACCCCGGCGCTGCTGGAAAAGGAGAAGTCGGCTGGGGCCATCGTCGAGCAGATTGTGCGACCCACGGGACTTTTGGAGCCGATTTGCACCATCCGCCCGGTGGAGGGGCAGGTTGATGATTTGTTGGAAGAGATTCGTTTGACGGTGGGCGCGGGGCATCGGGTGCTGGTGACCACCCTGACCAAACGCATGGCGGAGGATTTGACCGATTATCTCAGGGATGTCGGGATACGGGTACGTTATCTGCATTCCGACATTGACACCTTGGAGCGCCTCGAAACCATCCGTGATTTGCGGCAACATGAATTTGATGTCCTGGTCGGCATCAACCTGTTACGCGAAGGTTTGGACATTCCCGAGGTGGGATTGGTCGCTATTCTCGACGCCGACAAAGAGGGATTCCTGCGTTCGGAAACATCCTTGATTCAAACGATTGGCCGGGCGGCGCGCAATGTGTTCGGACGCGTGGTTTTGTATGCCGACCGGATAACCGGTTCCATGCAACGTGCCCTGGACGAAACGGACCGCCGTCGGCGTCTTCAACAAAGTTTTAACGAAAAACATAATATTACACCCAAATCTGTCGCCAAAGGGGTCATGGTGTTGCCTGGCGTTGGAAAGCCGGTTTCCGCCGCCAGACAGCCGGAATCCTGGGGTGCGCGGGAAGACGAGGAACCGTTGCGGGTGGCCGAAGAGGGGGCATCATACCTGCCAGCTCAAGGCAATCTGCAATTATTGATTCGGGAGGCCAGAAAAAAAATGCAGGATGCGGCCAAAGAAATGGAATTTGAATTGGCGGCTCGTTACCGGGATCGTCTGCGGGAATTGGAACGGCAGGAGTTGTTGCCGGGTCGTCCCGATCGGCTGGAGGGACACTCATGAATCGTGGGGGGTGGGCGCGCCGGGTTGCCGGGATTCAGCCATTTTACGTGATGGAAGTCATCAATGCCGTCAAACGTTTGGAGGCCGAAGGGCGCCACATCATACGCCTGGAGGTTGGGGAACCCGATTTTCCAACGCCTCCCGCCGTGTTGCAGGCGGCGCAGCACTCCCTGGCGCTTGACCAGACCCGCTACACCGCTGCCATGGGGATCATAGAGTTGCGCCAAGCTGTGTCGGACTGGTATCGTCGGCAATATGCCGTGCGGATCGAGCCCGAACGAGTGGTCATTACACCGGGGACTTCGGGGGCTTTTTTGCTGGCCTTTGGTCTTCTTTTGGATCCGGGGGATCGGGTGGCGATTTCCGACCCGGGTTATCCCTGCTACCCCAATATGATTCGCCTCCTGGGTGGGGAACCGGTTGCCATACCGGTTGGTCCCGAGCATCAGTACCAACTGTCGCCGGAATTGCTGGAACCGGCTCTAGAACAGGGGCTTAAAGGAGCTTTGATCACCAGTCCCTCCAATCCGACCGGCACGCTGATTCCCGATGCTGCCATGGCCCAGGTGATCTCCCTGGTGGAAGAAGGGGGTGGGCGGGTTATTTCCGATGAAATTTACCATGGCATCACCTACGAACAGCCCGCCAGGAGCGCCCTGGAATTTTCCCAGGATGTTCTGGTCATTAATGGATTTTCCAAATTTTTCGCCATGACGGGTTGGCGTCTGGGGTGGATGATCGTCCCGCCGGCGGCGCTACGTCACGTGGAATCGTTGCAGCAAAATTTGTTCATCAGCGCCCCTACCTTGTCACAGCATGCCGCCCTGGCTGCTTTTGGTTGTGAAGAGCATCTGCGGCAACAAATCAAGGAATTCGATCGCAACCGACTGGTATTGGTTTCCGCCTTGCGGCGATTTGGCTTTGCGATTCCAGTGATGCCTACCGGGGCGTTTTATGTCTATGCCGATGCCAGCGCACTCCTTAAACGGACTGGTCATCCCGATACCCGATCCTTGTGTGCCGATCTGTTGGAACATGCTGGCGTTGCAGTGACCCCGGGGGTCGATTTTGGTAGCCATAAGGCCCATCATCATCTCAGGTTTTCCTTTGCCACGACCATGGCTAATGTGCAGGAGGGGATCCAACGTATCGCCGATTTCTTGGACCGTACTTGATGTCACGTTCTGGAATTTGTCAGCGGGAGGGGGAAACCGGTGGGGAGTGGGGAATCGGTGGTTGCGGAGGAACCTATGGTGCGGGCAGGTGTCTTTCTTGAACGGAAGATGGGTAAAAAACCTGTGCTGGGGGGGGGAAGAGCCGGTTCATTACAGCTATTCCGCCAAGAATAACAATTCCAGTGGCGACAACCCATTGGATGGTTTCCACCTTGGCAACCTCAATTTCTTTCTCCAGACGTAGAATATCACCCTTGGTGGCCAATTCCTGGAGTCTGGATTCTTCCACCTTCTGCAAAACGCCAGAAAGTGCCTTTGCCTGTGCTTCTGCCTGAGCGGACGGAACGCCAGCACTTTCCAGTTCCTTCGCAAAGGCCAGGGTGTCAAATGGTATGGCAGAACTCATGGAGGTTTCCTTACCCGGGTCAATCCACCGATTTCTCGGACATATTACCCTACATTGCCCGATACCGTCCAACGATCTGAGGAGGAGGTTTTATGATTGATAACGATCCATCCCCGTGCGTGATGTTTTCCCACGGCAAGGAGGGGACTCCCTGGGGGAGCAAGATTCAACGATTGGCCGAGGTGGCCCAAGGCAGCGGATATCGGGTGGAGAGTCCCGATTTTCGTGATCTGGCGGGAGCGGAGCCTCGGGTTGCACGCTTGTTACAAAGTGTCCCGCCCCATCATTCCGGGCTTGTCCTGGTGGGATCGAGTATGGGGGGATATCAGTCCCTTGTGGCATCGGCGCAGTTGCGACCCAAAGGTTTGTTTCTCATGGCCCCTGCCATTGGCATGGAAACAGGGGAATATGCGCAATTAGACCCGGTTCCCCACGCCACCAGAGTGGCTATTGTTCACGGCTGGAACGACGATGTGGTGCTACCGGACAAGGTGATCGCCTATGCCAGGAGGCATACCATTCCTTTAACCTTGTTTCCCGATGGACATCGTTTGTTACATGTCGTTGATGAGATCGCCTGGCTGTTTTCGCGTTTTCTCGCAACTTTGCCCGGATGATCGGGGTCAGGGGATGGGGATTGCCGGTGGGGGGGTCAACATTCGTGGACGCGGGAGGTGGCGGCCAGTTTTTTAACCTGGCTATCAAAATCGAGGGCTTGCTGTACAAAGTCCGGGGTGGACGGACCACTTTCCACCCAAGTGATCCGGTGACCTGAAGCCAGGACTAAATGGTCATCGGAGCGTTCATCAAAGGTCAGGCCCCGTTCCTCCAGCAAAGATTTAATGCCGGAACGAATGGCGTGTTGCGGAGCGCCATTCAACTCAGCAATTGCGAGCAACATGTTATCGACATATACGACAAGAGTCACCATCTGTATTGATCCCTTGAACTTGATGCGAAGAGTCGGGCCGTCAACTCCGACCAATTCAAGGATAAGGTCTATCAAGGGCAAATCGCAAGTTCCATCTGCAGGATTTTGGCGGTTGCGGCCTTTTTTGCGGCGCGATATCTTGATTTATGGAAGGGTGGGGCGGATGAACTTGCTGCGTCATGGGATAAGTACATGGAATTCATGAAGCCACGGAATCGTACCTTGTTCGATACCGGATGGGTTGTCCTGGCGGTTGGACTGGGAGGGATTATTGTTCCCCCTGTGGTGGCGTATGCCATGGGCCACCCGGGTCACCCCGTTTTGCATCCCATGCTGTTGTCGTCACTGGTGGTTGTCGTCGTGGGTGGTACCATGGCCATCGTGGCCATTATGCTGCGGCACCAGTCCTCGGATTTTTCCGAAAGCGAGGATTTCCAGAGTCAGGATCGTGTCAATGCTGTTTTTCGTTGGCATTCTTATCTGGATCCCGGGGAGGAAAAGGGGTTGCGTGCCATCAAGGAAATTCATACCCCTGCCGTGCGCTCGTTGGCCAGCAAACTTTACCAGAATCCAACGCTGAAATTTAAACTCAGTCATGTTTCACGGGTTCAGGTCAACAGTTACAAAAAACAATTAGCCAATTGCGGGATATCCTGCTTCATTGAGCCAACGAATAAGGTACAGGCATCGGCTTTCAAATATCTGGGCTCTGTTTTGGATCTGGTTCCGGAGAGTCGGCACAGGTTTCTTCCACCGGTTGTTGTTTGTGCCCTGTTGGGCATCCTTTGGCCTTTGTTTGCGGGTCATTGGGAGCGCCCACTACCCAAGGTGGCCCAGCCAGAAAAATCGGTTTCCCCCGGCACCACATCCCCCTTACGCAAGACGTTTGCCGCATCACTGAAAAGATTTGGCAAATCGGTGGATAAAAATCGCTTGGTGGGTAGCATTGCCCTGCTTGAGTTCCCCTTCAGGGAGATGACTGAGAAGCGGGATCTGGCGGTCAAAGCGCTGAACAAGAACAATTATAAAGAGGCGGAAGATATTCTTATTAAAGTTGTTGCAATTGTTAAGTCAGAAAACAGAATTTCGCTAAGTAAAAATGAACGTTTACTTATAAATGCCTCCTATCTCCTTGGTTCCTTGGGGGAAATGGCGCTGATGCAGTCCCAGCCGTCCAAAGCGGCGCAATTCTTTTCGCAATCTGTTCAGTTGTCACCGATAGCGGAACAGCGCACCCAGATGTTGCAACAACAGGGTAATGCCTTGAGTCAAGCAGGTGATACCGTGCAAGCGGAGAAGACCTTGCTGGAGTCGGTTCAAGTAGCCAAACAAGAGATCGGACTGAAATATCCCCCTGTGGTCAATGCCTTGACAACACTGGGTACTTTTTACGCATCGCAAGGGTCCCATGACAAAGCGGAGAAGACATTTCAAGAAGCCTTGGTGATTCAGGAAGACTTGCACGGGCCCGGGAATGTTAAGACATCGGAAACATTGGACAACCTTGCCAAAGCGGTTGCTAATCAAAACCGTATGGATGAAGCACAGGCTCTGGCTGAAGAGGCCTTGCGAATCAAGGAAAAGGCTTTGGGTCAGAATAATCCCGCTTTGCTGACCAACCTGGATAATTTGACGGATATTTTGCTCAAGGCAGGTCGTTTGGATCGTGCGGAGGAGATCAATCAACGTGCCCTTGATATTGAGAAACAAGCGCTTGTTTCTGCACCGGTTGCCGACAAACCAGTTCCACCCTCAGCGGCAGTGGAGGAAAAGAGGGAAGGCCAGGTTGTCAACGAACGACAACCGCTTGCGGCAAGTGGCGATGTGTCGAATGCCCCGCCAGATCAAGGTTTGGCAGCGGTTCCGGCAGGTGATATGACCCCTGTGGTCAAAGAGACGGTCGGTTCTGCTACGACCGATGTCGGAGGGGCGAGCCTGTCCGGTTTGGCGACCAATTATTATAATGAAGGTAATTATCCCAAGGCGTTGGAGCTTTTTCAACGGGCATTGGATCAAAAAATGGCCTCTGTGGGAGAAAACGATCCATCCGTGGCGGTCAGCATGAATAATCTGGCTTCTATTCTGGCCAGTCTCGGGCGCTATGGTGAAGCTGCGCCACTGTTTGAAAAAGCTTTGAAAATAAAAAAAGAGACCCTTCCTGAAAATGATCTGTCCATTGCTACAACCATGAAAAATCTTGCCACCATTTACAGCAGTCAGCAACGATGGCGAGAAGCGGAACAATTGCAGATACGGACGTTGGAGATTGTGCAGGGTCAATTGGGCATGATTCATCCCGAAGTGGCGACCAGCCTGAATAATTTGGCCCGAACATATGAAGAGGAAGGGCGCTATGGCCCTGCCGAACCCCTGTACACCAGAAGTCTGGCAATTTATGCGCAAACCTCCTCGGACAATCAGGCGAATGCTTTGGTTGTGATGCAAAATTATGCAAACCTTTTGCGCAAGATGAATCGATCTTTTGAAGCGGAAAATATAGAAACTCAGATCCGAAAATTTAATAATAACAAGCCATATCAATAATTTAAATTTCAATTCCTGTCGTTTCCAGTTTCGGTCCGGTTTGTGCAGTTCTCCACATTGATACCTGGGATCCCCTGAAAAAAATCTGAAGTTTCATAATATTGTGGTTTACCGGGGGCAACTTGGGATCGTTTTGGCCAAGTCCTTGATTGTGGAGTGGAAATAGAAGGGGTCCACGGGATGAATAATACCCTCAAGAGGACTGATTGGCTTCCGATAATAGAAGAATGGTCTGGTGTTGGCTGAGGCAATTTTTTCTTTATGGTGAACCAGGGGCTGCAACTTTTTCCAGTCTTTGTGACACTCCTACACCTCAGGGATGGGTTGGTTTTATAGATTGGCGTGCGCGTGTTCGGCGCTTTAGGAGGGATTTATGATTCGGCAAATTTTCCATATTCAAGGTTAATATGTATTACTTAAAGAAAATTATTAATGAAATTAACGACATGACTGACAGAACGGCAAGGGGTGTCTGGCTTACATTATGTTACTTTTGTTAGGGTCCGTGATGAAAGGTGGGCTGTCTTTTTTGATAAGGATTATGTATCATTTGATAACACCGTTTTTGGGTTGCCATGTCCGATAGGCATCCTGTTCGGGACCGGGAATGTGGGTAAGCGTCTAATCCATATTGTGATGACAGTGTTGGTTGCCCTGGTCGTCAGCCAAGTACCGGCCAATGCGTATGCTGGGGGTACCACCGTGACCGCCGTTTCACCCACGGGGGTTATAACCTCTGCGTCTCCAACGTTTACATGGGCCGCTGAAAGCCTGGCGTCCACTTACCGACTCATTATCCTGGATGCAAAAAAAATCTCCGTCCTCGATCAAACCTATACGGCAGCCGCCAGCAATTGCTCCGGGGGCTCGGGCAACTGCTCGGTGACCCCCTCTCTGACTTTGAGCAAGGGCAGTTATTTCTGGTATGTTTGGGCTGACAATGGGGTATCGAAACCATGGAATACGACCAGCTTTTCCATGACACCCGCCAATCAAGCCCCGGGGTATCCCAGTGGTCAATTGAGTGCGGCTCCCAGTACGTTTTACTGGGGTGCCGTAACGGGAGCCAGTGACTATTTTCTTACAGTAACGAAAGTTGGAGGAACGTCAACCACCAAATGGGTATCGGCAGCTCTGGGTGGGTGTTCCAGTGGTGCGGGGGTCTGTTCGACGTCCATTATGGGAAGTTTGACCAGCGGGACGTACAATTGGACGGTTCAGCCTTATATTTCCTCCTTGCGTGCGGCAACGACCACGGCGACTTTTACAATCTCTTCGGCATCCTTGACAACACCTGTTCCCGGTTCTCCCAGTGGTACCGTTGCCAATCGCACGCCAAGCTTTTCCTGGAGTGCCGTTTCTGGTGTTGCCCAATATCGGTTGCGGGTTACGGATAGCACGAATACCCAGGTGATTGACCAGACGTATACTGCCAGTGCCGCCGGGTGTGCCGCAGGGACCGGTACCTGTACGGTCGCTCCCGGGACGACCTTGGCGTTGGGCAATGGATCATGGACCATACAGTCGCTCAATACGACCTCTGGCACCCAAAGTACCGAATCCAGTAAGTTGACGTTCACCATCGTCGCGCCTGTCGGGACTCCGGGTACCCCGGTCCCCATAGCGCCCGCCGGGACGATAACCACCTCGTCCCCAACGTTTTCCTGGAACGCGGCAAGCAATGCCAATAGTTACGTCGTTCGTGTCACTGACGCGAGTTCCGCCATTTATTCCCGTACCATAACGGCGACTGCTGCGGGGTGTCCCAGCGCTCCCGGTACATGCCAGGCCAATTTTTCCAATGCCCTTGTTGCCGGGGCGGGTTCCTGGACAGTGCAGGCTTTCAACACCGATTACAATTTAACCGGGGCGGTCTCAAATAGTCAGGCCTTCACCATAAGTACCGGATCCAGTGCATCGGCCCTGTTGGTTTCACCCTTAAGCGGGACTTTGAGTACCAACACCCCGAGCTTTGTATGGAACGCGGTGGCGGGTGCGACGAGCTACTATCTGAGTGTCGTCAATTATAGCACGGGCGCAATGTATTATTCCGCCAATCTGACCCCGGCAGCGGCGGGTTGTACCGCTGGAACCGGGACTTGTTCGATATCTCCCGGTGTTACGTTGCCCACAGGGGTGGCCAAATGGTCGGTTCTGGCATCGCCCTCCAATATCAGCGGTGAGGCCAAAATTACGGTCCCGGCGCCGGCATTGTCCGCCCCTGTCACCATCAGTCCCACCGGGACCACGAGTGGCGTGACCCCCAGTTTTTCCTGGAACGCCGTTCAGGGGGCCACGGACTATCGGTTGCGGGTGACCGATGCCACCAAGGCCACGGTCATTGACCAAACATTGACTTCCACGGCGGTTTTTTGTGCCAGTGGTACCGGAACCTGTTCGATTTCCCCGGGTGTTCCCTTGGCCCTGGGCAGTGGATATTGGACGGTGATGGCACTCAATACCACCAACAGTACCCAAAGTGCCGAGTCGAGTCAGAAAACATTTACGATTGTGACTGCGGCTACGGCACCGGGGATTCTGACCCTGGTTTCCCCAAGTGGGGCAACGCTTTCTCTTTCTCCGGTTTTTACCTGGAACGCTACCTCCAATGCGGACGGTTATACCATCAAGGTGACCGATTCCAGTTCTGCAACGCTAACCCGGTCCATTTCAGCAACCTTGGCCGGTTGTGCCACCTCCACGACCTGCACTTATTCTTTTCCGGCCCCTTTTGCAGCCGGTTCGGGTACGTGGACCGTACAGGCCACCAACTCCAGTACCAATCTGACCGGGCAAATTTCCAGCAGTATGTCTTTTACCCTGAGTGCCCCTTCGGTAGCGGCGGTCATCATTGCTCCAACGGGGACGATCTATGAGAAGAGTCCAACCTTTTCATGGAATGCCATCAACGGGATCAGCCAGTATATTGTCCGGGTCCAGTCGGTCACCACGATTCCCAACACATTTTTGGATGCTACCTATACGGCTACCCAGCTCGGCTGTCCCGGTGGTACCGGGGTGTGTTCCTTGACGCCGACACCATCGTTACAGCTTGCTGCGGGAAGTTATATCTGGTCGGTCATAACCTTGCCGGGAGTCGCGACCTATCAACAAAAATTTACCGTGTCCAGTCCCCTTCTTTCCCTGTCACCCGCGTCGGTTGCGGAAAATGTGACGATCCCAGCGCAGGTTGGTACCTTGTCGTCCAGTGATCCCACCGCCGGCAGTGCCACGTATAGCATTATCAGCGGGAGCGATGCTTCCAGTTTCGAGATCAAAAATAACAATCAGTTGTGGTTGAAATCAGGTGTGACCTTGTCTTACCGGACCCAATCATCCTACAACCTGATTATCAGCGGCGGCGGTTCCACGCAAAGCCTTACTGTTCAGATCACCGAGGCCAACAGGGCACCAACTGATATTGTACTGTCGGCCACATCGGTGGATGAAGATAAAAGTACAGCAACCAATCTGACGGTGGCAACGTTGACGGCGGTTGACCCGAACATCAATACCGCCTTTTTGAATCATGTGTTCACCATCACCGGTGGGGCGGATCAGGCCAAATTTGCCATTAGCGGCAATTCTTTGCAAATTGTCGCCGGAACGGTGTTGAGCTATTCAGCGGCGACGAATCATGCCCTTCAGGTGCAAATCACGGCAACGGATGCGGGTGGTCTCGCGTTTGCCAAAAGCGTTTCTTTTGCCATTAATAATGTGGCCCCGACTGCCATCAGTTTGAGTCCGGGAATCGCCTATACCAATGCGAACAACACCCTGCCCATGGACGTTGGCACCCTGACCGTGACCGACCCCGACCCTTACGCAACCGTCAGTTGTTCCGTGACCGGGGGAACGGATCAGAACAGTTTCCAGATAACGGGGATGACCCTGCAGCTTAAATCTGGAACGGTTTTAAATGTAACGACAAAACCAACGTACAGTGTCCAGGTGACCTGCGCCAATTCGGGTGGGTTGTCGCTGGCCAAGACTTTGACGGTTACGGTGCAAGAGGTCAATCAGGCGCCCACTGATATTTCTTTGAGCAATGCATTGCTCCCCTTCATTGGCAGACCGAGTAACGCCCTTGTCGGCACCCTGACGGCGACCGATCCCAATACCAAAGAAAGCTTTACCTATTCTTTGCTGGATAGCTTCAGTGGGCGGTTTTCCATTACCGGGGATCAGCTTTTCGTTGTAGAAACCACGACCCCTGTCCATGGCGTATTTGCTGTTCCCATCCGGGTGACCGACTCGGGTGGGTTGACTTTTGATAAAACATTTACCATTACGGTGGTGGGATTCACCGTGGAAACGATCCCTTCGACGCCGACAGTCGCCACGCGGCTGTCCGAGAGTCGTTCCACCTATGCCAATATTTACAATGAATTGGTGACAGCGACGCCCGGGCAGCAGGTTACCGTGTCAGCGGATGAGTTCGCCAACATGGTGGTGGGCAAGGCGGCGCAACAATTGACATCCGCCGGATTGTTCACGCCGGCGTTGACGGATATCGTCCCCAGTCTGAGCGTGCAAATCACGAACAGCCTGATTACCGCGACGATGCAGGTGGCATTGGTGGATCAATTGTATTCCCGACTCTCAGCGGCGACTCGCAGCGTCGCGCAATCGATATTCGATACCTTCGCCCCCTATGCGGCTGGTTACAAACTGAGCGTCCGTTTGCGTATCAAACCAGTCATCAGCGGTCTGACAGTCTCTTTGGATACGAACTCTTCCTTTGTCGACTTTGTCAACGAGCCAACCTATATTCCCACGGTTTCCATTGCCATGGGGACCCTGATCACGGCCTATAACAGCATGGTCAATGCCTTGGCCAGCAATGATTCCTTGGCCTTTTTCCTCGGAGGCGGGGCGCGTCCCGCAGCTCATTTCCTCCGGGAGTCCTTGGGGAACGGCAACACCGCGAACAAAATTTACCAATCCAACCTCGGGCTCGCGTTGGACGCTGGTGTTTCCCGGGGAACGAGTACTCTGGCGGATCGGAGTTTGGGCGGGATGTTGATTCCGTTGTCACAACGTGTGGATTATTATTTTCCCGGTTTGATCGATTCGGTTGCCATCGGGACCAACTCGGTCACCTTGACGCGCAGCGGTTTGGACGTGGCCGCCCTGCCATACTAAGGAGTGCATTGGTTAGCCGACATTGACAGGTACCGCATATCGGGTTTCAGGGTGCCGAAAAAAGCCGGCGACCTTTTCGGGGATGCGTTGCAAGGAACGCATGAAAAAACGCACG
>PEAK01000087.1 GCA_002753515.1 Magnetococcales bacterium | reverse complement strand
GGAAAATGGGAACCCCGAACACCGGCCATGGCTGCTGGCCTCGCTGACCATGTTTGGACGGTTCATGAATGGATTTTATTTCCATCCCGACCGATTAGGTTAACGTAAGGCACCACCGATAACTGAGTGGCGCAGGGGGATGCAAAATAAATGAATTCTTTTTGCCAGGATGCCAATTGACCATGGAGGCCCTGATAGCTTACCATAATGTCCTTTCACTGTAATTTTCCGGGATGGGAGACCATCCTGACGCCTGATGGCAAGCGTTGAGGCAATCGAAAAGAGGCGTTTTCTTTAGGATACTCAAATCTTGCTTGACTTCTGGCTGGATAAATAAAATTGGAACCCACGACGATGAAACCGATAATCCTGCCCATGCTTTTGGCATCCCTTCTCCTGGCCGGGTGCACGGGCGAAGGGGAAAACAAACAGGCACCCCCCCCTGCCGCTGCGCCAGCACCACAGGTACAGGAGGTCGACGTCATCACGGTGACTCCAGGCACGGCAACCTTGACCCGGGAACTGCCAGGGCGCCTGGAAGCCTTTCGGATCGCCCAGGTGCGGGCACGGGTGGAAGGAATTGTCGAACAACGTCTGTTCACCGAAGGCAGCGATGTCAAAGCGGGCAGCACCCTGTTTCGCATCGATCCCCGCAATTACAAGGCAACCTTTGACGCCGCCCAGGCGGACCTGGCGGTGGCACGGGTGACCCTGGAACGCTATCGTCCGTTGCTGAATATCAAGGCTGTAAGCCGGCAAGAGGTGGATTTGGCCGAAGCCAAGGTGAAACAAGCGGAAGTGGCGGTAACCCGGGCACGTATCGATCTGGAAAACACCACCGTACCGGCTCCCATCGAAGGCCGTATCGGTCGCGCCCTGGTGACCGAAGGCGCCCTGGTGGGCAAAGGAGAGGCAACACACCTGGCAACCATCGAGCAGATCGATTCGGTCTACGCCAACTTTACCCAGCCAGGCACCGACATCATGCGGTTACGACAAGCGGTACAGTCGGGAATCTACAAAGAGGCGGCGCGAACACTCGTCGAACTGATTCAGGAAGACGGCAGCCTCTATCCCGAACCCGGGCAATTGTTGTTTTCCGATCTGGCCGTGGATCCGACTACTGGCAGTGTTTCCCTGCGGGCGTTGTTTCCCAACCCGCGACGCGAATTGTTGCCGGGTGCCTTTGTGCGCATCCGTTTTCCCGAAGCCACTGCCGAAAAAGTAATACGCGTGCCGCAACGCGCGGTACAGTCAAATCCCCTGGGACAGTCGGTCCTGGTGGTGGACAATGCAACGGGTACGGTGGCCTCCCGTGTGGTGAAAACCGGTGCCATGAGCGACAACGATTTTATCATCACGGAAGGATTGCAGGGGGGCGAACAGGTCATCGTCAACGGTCTGCAGAAGGTGAAACCCGGTGCCCCGGTCAAAGCGGTGGCGTGGACGGACACGACCTCTGGCAATAAAAAATAGGGGTCGGCCATGCTTGCCAAATTCTTTATCAACCGCCCGGTATTCGCCTGGGTCATCGCCCTGGTGATCATGCTGGTTGGTGTCTTGGCCATCCGGGGATTGCCACTGTCGCAATACCCGGTTGTCGCCCCGCCGGCAATCGCCTTCAATATCACCTACCCCGGAGCCGCCGCCAAAGTCATCGAAAGTACCGTCACCTCCCTGATCGAACAGGAAATGAACGGTATCGAACATTTGCTCTACATGGAGTCGGCCTCGGAATTGGGCGTGGGTACGGTCACGCTCACCTTCGAGGCCGGAACCAACATCGATGTCGCTTCGGTGGAAGCTCAAAACCGTTTCAAGCGCGTGGAAGCCAGACTGCCCGACGATGTCAGACGCATGGGGGTGCCGGTCACCAAGCCTTCACGCAACTATGTGATGTTCATCTCCCTGTTTTCACCGGATCAAAGCCTGAAAGCCGTCGATTTGGGCAGTTTTGCGGCAGCCAATGTCCTGGATCAGATTCGCCGGGTCAAAGATGTCGGGGAAGCCATCCTCTTCGGTACCGAATATTCCATGCGCCTGTGGCTGGATCCAGACAAGCTCCAGGCATACGCATTGTCACCCGCTGACATCACCCGGGCGGTACGCGCCCAAAGCGTGGAATTGGCCACGGGTGAATTGGGGCAAGCCCCGGCAGCCCCTGGTCAGCAGACCAACGCGGTAATCGTCGTCCGCAGCCGTTTGTCATCGCCGGAAGAGTTCGGCGACATTCTCATCCGTACCCTGCCCAATGGTTCGGCGCTCCGGGTTCGCGATGTGGCACGGGTCGAGCTGGGAAGCCAGGATTACAATATTTTTGCCCGACTGGATGGGCAACCCAACGCCGCCATCGCCGTGCGCGTGGCCCCCAATGGCAATGCCTTGAACGTGGTCAAGGCGGTACGGGAAAAAATGGCTCAAATGGCACCATTCTTCCCCAAAGGGGTGGACTGGGCGATCCCTTACGATACATCGCGTTTTGTTCACATTTCCATCGAAGAGGTGTTGATCACTCTGGTGGAGGCGGTGGTCCTGGTGTTTCTGGTGATGCTGCTGTTTTTGGAAAATTTTCGCGCAACACTGATCCCGACGATTGTCGTACCCGTTGCCTTGACCGGTGCCCTGGCCGGGCTGTACGCATTCGGCTACTCCATTAACGTCCTGACCTTGTTTGCCATGGTGCTGGCCATCGGCATCGTGGTGGACGATGCCATCGTCGTGGTGGAAGCGGTCGAACGCATCATGCGCACCGAAGGCTTGTCGCCACACGATGCGGCGCAAAAAGCCATGGGGCAAATTTTTAATGCCATCATTGGCATCACCCTCGTACTCTCTTCGGTGTTCGCCCCCATGCTGTTTTTTGGCGGATCGGTGGGGGTGATTTATCGCCAGTTCGCCACCACCCTCATTCTGACCATGGTGTTTTCCGCTATCATGGCCCTGACGCTGACCCCGGCCCTGTGCGCCACCATGCTCAAACATGTGCCCCAGGAATCCGTCAAACGAGGTTTTTTCGGAATATTCAACCGTCTTTTTACCAAAACCACCCTCGGGTATGAATCCGTGGTGGCCCGCATTCTGAAAAAAACAGGACGTTATCTCATCCTCTATGCCGCCATCATCGGCGGGGCGGGTTGGCTACTCTTCCATCTCCCGGGCAGTTTTTTGCCGGATGAAGATCAAGGGTATTTCATCACGATGATACAATTGCCACCGGGAGCCTCCCAGGAACGGACCATCGAAATCTTGAAACAGGTGGAAAAATATTACAAAGATCAACCCGAGGTGGCCCATGTCGTCGGGGTGGTAGGTTTTTCCTTTTTTGGACGTGGGCAAAATTCGGCCCTGACTTTTGTCCGCCTCAAAGAGTGGGACGAGCGCCCCGGCCAGGAACATACCTCCACCTCTTTGGTGCAACGCGCCAACCGGGCGCTGTCGCAAATCAAACAGGCGATGATTTTCGCCATCAATCCGCCCCCCATCCCGGAACTCGCCGCTTCGGGCGGTTTTGATTTCCGCTTGCAGGATCGTGGCGGCGTGGGACGCGATACCCTGTTGGCGGGACGCAACGCCTTGTTGGGACTGGCGGCGCAAAACCCGATGCTTGCCGGGGTGCGCCCAGAAGGCCAGGAAGCGGGACCGCAACTGTTGCTGGATGTCGATCGGCGCAAGGCGGAAACCTTGGGGGTGAATATCGCGGATCTGAACGACACCCTGCAAGCCACCTTGGGCGTGGCCTATATCAACGATTTTGAACGGCAAGGGCGTATCTTGCGCGTACTCATGCAAGCGGAAAACACCTTGCGTTCGACCCCGGAACAAATCCTGCGTTTGCCGGTGAGAAATCGCAGCGGTGGCCTGGTAACACTGGCCGAACTGGTACACAGCCGCTGGATCGTCGGTTCACCAAAACTGGATCGGTTCAACGGACTGCCTTCCATGAAAGTTGCCGGGAGTCCCGCACCAGGCCGCAGTACCGGCGAAGCCATGCAAACCATCGAAAACTTGTTCAAACAATTGCCATCCGGTCTGGGCTTTGAATGGGCCAGTATTTCCTTCGAGGAAAAGCTCTCCGGGAGTCAAGCCCCTTTCTTGTTCGCCCTTTCCATGGTGGTGGTGTTCCTCGCCCTGGCGGCTCTGTATGAAAGCTGGTCAATCCCCTTTGCCGTGATCCTTGTCGTACCTTTAGGAGTCTTTGGCTCCGCCCTCGCGGTGACCTGGCGCGGGCTACCCAACGATGTTTATTTCAAGGTCGGATTGATCGCCATCATTGGGTTGTCGAGCAAAAATGCCATTTTGATCATTGAATTCGCCCGATCCCTCCAGGAAAAGGGCATGCCGATGATTGCGGCCACCCTGGAAGCCTGCCGCCTGCGCTTTCGCCCGATTTTGATGACATCGTTGGCCTTCATTTTGGGGGTGCTGCCCCTGGCCATTTCCACCGGGGCCGGGGCCAATAGTCGCCATGCCATCGGTACCGGTGTCATCGGCGGCATGGTTTCAGCAACCTTGCTGGCGGTATTTTTGGTTCCAGTGTTCTTTGTAGTGGTACGCTCCATCTTCCCTGGCCGTCACCGTCGTCACGAGGAGAACTCGTAATGCGTCGTTCCTTCCTCCTGGCCGTGGGGGTAACCCTGGCCGGCTGCGCCCAAATACCCGAGTACCAGCAACCGGAAGCGCCCATCCCGGATCATTGGTCCCAGACCAATCCCTCCGCAACTCCACGCCGGGCGGAACGAACCGGATGGCGTCAGTTTTTCCCCGATCCCCGTCTGCAATCCCTGATCGAAACCGCCCTGGCGCACAACCGGGACCTGGCCGTAGCCGCAGGACGCCTCAAGGAAGCACGTGCCCTCCATGGTCTGGCCAGTGCGGAGCGCTTGCCGAACGTCAAAGCCAGCGCCACGGAAGCGACACAACACACCCCAGCGGATTTGTCCTCCTCGGGAGCGCAATCCACGAGCAGTCGCTACGATGTGGGGTTTTCCCTGCTCTCCTTTGAACTCGATTTTTGGGGCCGGGTGAAAGCCTTGAACGATGCGGCTCGTGCCCATTATCTGGCCAGCGAAGAGGCATGGCGTGCCTTCAGTTTGTCCCTTGTGGCCGAAGTTGCCAATGCCTATTTCACCCTGTTGGAAATGGAAGAGCAGAGCCAATTGGCCTTGGCGACGTTACACAGTCGCGAAGAGGTGCGTACCATGATCGATCGCCGCCGTGGGGTGGGATTGGCGGCGGATCTGGACTTTTTGGCCGCGGATGGCGCCTGTCAGACGGCACGCGTCGAATACGATCGGTTGCAGCAGCAGCGCGCAGTAGCACAGCATGCGTTGGAACTTTTAGCGGGTTGGGAACCGGAACACTTGCCTCAGGGACGTTCGTTGGCAGATCAGGGGGTGGTACCCGATTTCGCCACGGGGGTCGCCTCCGAGGTTTTGCTGCAACGCCCGGATGTCTTGGCCGCCGAACAAAGGTTGCTGGCCGCCAACGCCAACATTGGCGCAGCCCGTGCCGCCTTTTTGCCGGGTATCTCCCTGACAACGGGTTTGGGCACCGCCAGCAAGGAGTTGTCCGGTCTGTTCGCACTCGGCAGTGGCAGTTGGACGTTCCAACCTTCGTTGAGCTTGCCGTTGTTTGATGCGGGTCGGGCCCAAGCCGGTGTCGACCTGGCCGAAGCACGTAAGATCATCGCGGTCGCCGAGTATGAAAAAACCATCCAGCAGGCGTTTCGTGAGGTGGCCGACCTGTTGGCCGCCCGCGAGCATGTGGCCGAACAAATACGGGCTCAGGAGGCAGTGGTTACCAGTCAGCGGCAACGTTTGCGTCTGGCCGATGCCCGTTATCAGGCCGGGCTATCCAGTTATCTGGAAGTTTTGGATGCCCAACGGGATGTATACACGGCGGAACGAAGCACCGTACAAACACGGCGTGCCTGGCTGACGGCTGCGGCGCAACTGTACAAGGCGTTAGGTGGGGGGATGACACCATGATCGGGTGCGCGGGAAAATAGTTACGATAAGCACATGGTTTATTGATCCTTGGCGTCATCCTCGAGGATTTTGCGACCTTCCCGTTCAAATCGTGCCCGATTTCCCGGCCAATAAGCCCAGGTAACGACCCCTGCGAACACCAGGAAGAACAGGACCAGTGATATTTCCTTGGACCAAACGATCATGGTATCAAAGTTCACGTTTCTTTTCTCCAACGGTGATTGGTTGGCTGAAATACAGACGCCCCATGCTGCCCGTAACATCGAGCCGTATCTCCCAAAGCCCCGCCTCTGGCGGTGTCACCCGGGCTTCATAGTTTCCTGAGCCCGTTTCCACCGCCGTCACGGGTTGATCCACGCCAGCATGGGCGTTGCGGTATAATAACCCGGTAACCTTGATACCGGTCAGGGGATTGCCGCCTGGATCGCGAAACGACAGCCGGATTGTTCCCGTTTCCCCCTCGAGGAGTCCGGAGTCGGAATAGGATACTGAAATACCGAGATCTTTCTGTTTTTGTCGCTCTGCCAGGAGGGTGTTGAAGGCCATTCCCCGCTCATAATGGTTGGCTGTTGTCACTCCAGAAAAGGTATGGACGGATTGATAAATCAACACCCCGTTAACCCCCAGGACAACGATAAAAGAGACGATGATTCCCAACAGCCAGGGGTTCAAGCGCTGTTTGTGGGGATCCCTTGGCATCCTGTTGTCGGACATCACGGCCTCATGAAAACGCTTTGATAGGAATCCTCCCCGCCCTGTGGGGTACGGGAGGCCAGTTTAAATACGATATCCTGGGATCCCGGCTGGCGGGCATTGGCGGCTTGTTTGACATAAACCGTAAACGGGGCCACTTCTCCCGGGGCCAAAGTGACCATGGGACGTCCGGAAGCATCCTCCGTCTCCACTGCGGCAATCTTCACATGCGCACCTTGCAGACCAGTCACTTCCAGGGTGTAGGTCTGGGTCCTGGAACTCATGTTGAGGGCACGAATGGTGAAATTATTTTGAATGCTGCCATCGGACAAGGCAATAAAAGTCGGTTGCCGGTGGTGGACCACGTTGAGTTTTACCGGAGCGCGATGGGTCAGGTATAAGGCAATCGCCAGTAAAAAACCTGTCAGCAAGGATCCATAGGCCAAGACCCGGAATCGAAACCATCGGGTCTTTTGCCCGCCCATTTCCCGTAAAGAGGTATAACGGATCAATTCGTTCGGCAGATGCAGTTTATCTTTGACCGTGTTGCAGGCATCGATGCAGGCTCCACAGGTGATGCATTCGTATTGCTGGCCGTTGCGAATATCAATACCGGTCGGGCAAGCCGTCACGCATTCGCGGCAATTGATGCACAATCCGACTTTTTCCGGTGCCGCCAAACGTTTGCGGCGATTACCCTGCCGGGGTTCCCCCAGGTCGGGATGGTAGGCGACGATGATGGTGTCTTCATCAAACATGGCCCCCTGAAACCGGGCATAGGGACACATGTAAATACACACCTGTTCCCGGGCGAAACCTGCCATCAGATAGGTGGTCAGGGTCAAAAGCAGCAGGGTGACCCAGGCGGCAACCGGTGCGTTCAGGGTCAAAAATCCCCAGAGCAACGTGGGGGCATCGGCAAAATAAAAAACGAACACCCCCGCCGTAATGACGCCAATGACGAGCCATACCAGGTGTTTTGCCGTTTTTCGGGCCAGCTTGTTCCAACTCCAGGGCGATTGATCCAACTTGATGCGTCGTTTGCGATTGCCCTCAAAAAAACGTTCCACTTGCAAAAACAAATCGGTCCAAACCGTCTGGAAACACATGTAACCGCAAAAAACACGACCTGCCAGAGCGGTGATGAAAAACAGCGCCAGGGTTGCCGCTATCAACAGCAAGGCCAGCAAAAAAATGTCCTGCGGCCATATAACAATGTCAAAAATGTAGAATTTCCGCTCAGGCAAGTCGAACAATACAGCCTGATTCGGTAAATCTCCCGGTCTTTTCCAGCGAATAAAGGGTAATGCGTAGTAAAGCCCTAATAACACTAAGATAGAGAGCCATCGAAGATTCCTGAAAAATCCCGACTGATATTTGGGATATTGTTTTTTCCAATCGGCATACAGCGAGTGGGTGGCCTCTGCCATGACGGATTTCCTTTTTTTTGACCGGTTGGCCATTTTTTTCTTGCATCACGCATCAATTATATTTTTAAATGACGATGTTTTCAATTCAGATAATTTGTTTTCATCTCATCAACGTTCTGACTGGCTGCCATTCCCATGATCAATGATCGCAAGGAGGGATGATGATCGCACACTCGGGTAACATGGAAACATACGACTACGACGTGGTGAAAAAGTTCACCATCATGTCGGTCGTGTATGGTATCGTTGGTTTTCTGCTGGGGGTCATCATCGCCCTGGAACTGGCCTTCCCCGAATTGAATGGGGGGATTTCTTATATCTCCTTCGGGAGACTGCGGCCTTTGCATACATCAGCAGTCATTTTCGCCTTTGGCGGATGCGTGCTGTTCGCCTGCAGTTATTATGTGGTGCAACGGACTTGCAAGGCGCGCCTGTTTTCCGATGCCTTGTCCAAGTTTACCTTTTGGGGTTGGAATTTGGTGATCGTCCTGGCGGTGATCACCTACCCCCTGGGGCTGACGCAGGGAAAGGAGTACGCCGAAACCATCTGGCCCATCGATATCCTGATCACCGTGGTATGGGTGGCCTATTTCATCAATTTTGTGGGCACCCTGGCCAAACGTAAGGAAAAACACATCTATGTAGCCAACTGGTTTTTTCTCGCCTTTATCATTACCGTGGCCATGTTGCACATTGTCAACAACCTGGCGATTCCCGTCAACCTGACCGACTCCTATTCCATCTATCCTGGTGTCCAGGATGCCATGATTCAATGGTGGTACGGTCACAATGCGGTCGGTTTCTTTTTGACGGCGGCCTTTTTGGGATTGATGTATTATTTTGTCCCCAAACAGGCGGAGCGCCCGGTGTATTCCTACCGTTTGTCCATCGTTCACTTTTGGGCCCTGGCGTTTCTCTACATTTGGGCCGGTCCCCATCACCTGCATTATACGGCGCTGCCCGATTGGGCCAGCACCCTGGGGGCCACCTTTTCCATCATGCTGTTGCTGCCCTCCTGGGGTGGCATGATCAACGGTATCATGACCCTGAGCGGCGCTTGGCACAAACTTCGTACCGACCCCATCCTGCGCTTTTTCATCATCTCCCTCTCGTTCTACGGCATGTCCACCTTTGAGGGACCGATGATGTCCATCAAGACGGTCAACGCCCTGTCGCACTACACCGATTGGTCCATTGGTCATGTCCATTCGGGAGCCCTGGGCTGGGTGGCCATGGTTTCGTTCGGTGCCATTTATCACCTGGTTCCCAAGCTTTGGGGGACGCAAACCTGGTCGGTCCGCTTGATCAACGTCCATTTTTGGCTGGCCACCATCGGTATCGTTATTTACATCGTCTCCATGTGGATTTCCGGCATCATGCAAGGGCTCATGTGGCGCGCCTACGACCATTACGGCAACCTGACCTATTCGTTTGCCGAAACCGTTGGTGCCATGCACCCCTATTATGTCTTTCGGGCGGTCGGCGGCATCATCTTCCTGTTGGGGGCGCTCCTGATGGCCTTCAATGTTGCCAAAACCATCGGCAACAAGGGGGAACCATCCCCCCTCCGTACCGCCTGATCTGGGAAAGAATCGTCTTAAGCGCTTTGTCAGAAGAGACAAGGAGAACACTGTGAATCACGCAAGCATTGAAAAAAGCATACCGCTGATGGCCATTTTGACCCTGCTCGTGGTTGCCATCGGGGGATTGGTGGAAATCGTGCCCCTTTTCTACCTTAAGAGTACCATCGAAAAGGTGGAGGGGATGCGTCCCTATACCCCTTTGGAACTCAAGGGACGTGATATTTACATTCGTGAAGGGTGCTACAATTGCCATTCGCAGATGATCCGCCCGTTTCGCGATGAGGATCAGCGTTATGGCCATTATTCCTTGGCTGCGGAAAGCATGTACGACCATCCGTTCCAATGGGGTTCCAAACGCACCGGACCCGATCTGGCTCGTGTCGGCGGCAAATATTCCAGCCTTTGGCACCAAGCCCACATGAGGAGACCCAAGGATGTCGCCCCGGAATCGGTCATGCCCAGCTATCCCTGGTTGGAAAAAACCGAACTTGATTTCGCCGACGTTGGCAAACGCATGGAGGCTTTGGCCAAAGTGGGTGTGCCCTATTCCCGGGAGCAGATCACCCATGCCGCGAATGACCTGAAAACCCAGGCGGGGTTGAACGGCGAACTCCAAGGATTGCAGCAACGTTATGGCAAACGCGTGACCATCGGTGAACGGGAGCCGGGTAATCATCCCATCACCGAACTGGATGCTTTGATCGGCTATCTGCAAATGTTGGGTACACTGGTTGATTTTTCTGTTCCCCAACCCCAGGCTCGCTGAAAGATGCCCCATCCGACGAACGAAAAGGAGACCCTTTGATGTCAGAAGAAAAGGAAGTGGAAACCACGGGGCACCAGTGGGATGAGGACGAAGGCTACCCGCTCAAGGAATTCAACAATCCGTTACCACGGTGGTGGCTCTACAGCTTTTATGGGACGATTGTCTGGGCGGTGATCTATTGGATATTTTATCCGGCGTGGCCCTTGGTGACCGACTACACCCGCGGCCTGTTGGGTTGGAGCATGCACCGGCAGTTGGACGAAGAATTGGCACAAGCCCGGGCACTGCAAAAGCCCTTCAATGACCGTTTGGAAAAGATGGGCTTGGCGGAAATCACCCACGACCCTCAAATGTTGCAGTATGCCGTTGCCGGGGGTAAATCGATTTTTGGTGATAACTGTGCCCCGTGTCACGGCAATGGTGGAACCGGGTCCAAATCGGGTGGGTTTCCGGTGTTGGTGGACGATGATTGGTTGATTTCCGGCACTATTGAAGGCATTGCCAATACCATCACCCATGGCCACGTCGCCATGATGCCGGCGCATCAAAAAGAGTATGGCGGTTCCTTTGACGCCAAACAGGTGGATGACCTGACCCAGTTCGTCCTTTCCTTGAGTGGTCAGGGTGGCAACAAGGAGGCGCAAGCCAGGGGTGCGGCATTGTTCAAGGGTGAAGCGGGGTGTCGTCATTGTCATGGTGATCTCGGCAAGGGGTCGGCCAGGGATACCCTGGACGGCGCACCGATGGAAAAATCGATTGGCGCGCCCAATTTGACCGATGCCATCTGGCTGTATGGGAGTGATGAAGCCACAGTGCGCCAGTCCATCGCCAAGGGGCGCAGTGGGCGCATGCCGGCCTGGGGTATGGGCACCGAAGGGACGAATCACAAGTTGCCCCCCCTGGCCATCAAACAGGTTGCGGTGTACGTCCACAGCCTGGGTGGTGGGCAATAGGAGTGTCGATTGGGAGGGGGTGTTGCGTTCCACCCCCTCCATCCTAACCCATGTTTAACATAGGAAAGCAAGATCCAGGCTATTTCTTGGATGCATATTCTACTATTTATTTGATATTAAATATATTTCTATATTTCGTTAACAGAGAATTTTCTGAGTAGTGCCATAATATTTTAAAAATTTCTTGTGTGAATGTCTCCGATAAGTATGGTAGGGGGTCGGAATAGTTACCATTGTTTTAAAAAAATAAGGCCAATCCCGGCCCAAAGTGTTGATATAGAGAAATTGGATCCCGTAGTGAGCCGTTTTGAAGGTCCCTCGGGCCACGTCACGAGTTTTGATCAGATCCACCAAGTACTACCGAACCTCTTCTTCGGCAAGATCGGCGGGAGAACGCCGGAAGTATCTGGAAAGGGCTTCCACACTCTTGATGTAAGCCACCTGTGTTCGAGTTGCCAGACCGGCCAGGGTCATATCGTCCATCATTTATTTGCGAAGGGGTGCCATCTTTCTTTCCTTTCCATGAGGGTGATTACTCAACGGTTCATTCCGTTGTCATGAAAAGGGTCGAACAACTACTACGATAGCATGAACGATTTGGTACCGGCGCCATGATATTGCACCCCTACGGCGAATCCGTTTCGTCCAACTTATCCTTTGACTTTTCGCCCCTAAAGGGGGCACCATGTCCCTGTTAACAGGTAAGTTTAGAAATGCCTGATAAATGCAGTTCGAGGTTTGTCACATCGCCGTAAAGTTGGAAAGATTTTCTTGATATCCAAGTGTTATGTGTTCACGTTGCCGCTGAACCAATATATAAACTTAAGTACTTTACCACCGAATTGATGTCGATAAAATATGACTACTTCAACACCCACTCCATACCCAACCAAAAGCACGGATGAACTTCGCATCGAGATCGCGAGTCTGGTACAGCGGTATGCAGACGCTGTTTATGCCCCCAAACCATTTGTACCAGGGCAAACACCTGTCCCAGTATCTGGCAAGGTAATTGGTGCAAAAGAGCTGCAATTGATGGTTGATGCCAGCCTTGACGGGTGGTTGACCACAGGTCGCTTCAATGATATGTTTGAAAATCGCCTTGCTAAATATCTCGGCGTCAAGCACCTGATTACCGTCAACTCGGGTTCCTCGGCTAATTTGGTTGCTTTTCTCACGTTAACTTCACCCAAACTGGGTCAACGCGCCATTAAAGTCGGTGACGAAGTGATCGGGGTGGCAGCGGGTTTCCCTACTACTGTCAACCCAATCCTGCAGTTTGGTGCCGTGCCAGTATTTGTGGATGTTGATATAGTCACCCACAACATTGATGCCACAAAGATAGAAGCCGCTATCAGCCCTAGAACCAAAGCTATCATGCTTGCGCATTCGCTTGGTAACCCGTTCAACCTGGATGTGGTCAGCGCTATTTGCAAAAAATATAATCTCTGGTTGGTGGAAGACTGCTGCGATGCCTTGGGGGCCACCTATAAAGGTCGGTTGGTTGGATCTTTTGGTGATATATCCACTTTAAGCTTTTACCCCGCCCACCACATCACCATGGGTGAGGGAGGGGCCGTCTTCACTAATAATACGGAACTGAAAAACATCGCTACGTCGCTCCGGGATTGGGGGCGGGATTGTTACTGTCCTCCTGGCAGCGATAATACGTGTAATAGGCGTTTTAACTGGCAACTCGGTAACCTCCCTGCGGGTTACGATCATAAGTATACCTATAGTCATATTGGCTACAATCTCAAGATTAGTGATATGCAAGCCGCTTGTGCTCTGGCGCAACTTGATCGTTTGAATGATTTTATTGCTTTGCGAAGGCAAAATTTTAATTATTTGAAAAATCGCCTTCAATCTTGTGAGAAATTTTTGATTTTGCCTGAAGCAACGCTTGATTCTGATCCCTCGTGGTTTGGATTTCTCGTTACCATCAGGGAACATTGCGATATTAAGCGTGTAGATATGCTTAACTATCTTGAACAAAACAAAATTGGCACCCGGTTGTTGTTTGGGGGCAATTTGACGCGCCAGCCCTACATGATTGGGCTCAACTTCCGGGTGTCCGGTGAGTTGACCAATACAGATACCGTGATGAACAATTCGTTCTGGCTCGGCTTGTTCCCTGGATTGACCAGGGACATGCTGGATTTTTCTGCAGGAAAAGTTGAAGAATTTCTTGGCGTTAGACAAAATTGATCATCGTTTCCGGGTATATGTGTACACGTTTTGGAGAAATAATGAATCCACCATGGGGGGGGATCAACATCCTGGAGGTAATTGCACCACAATAAAAAATGATGTTACCAGACCGATAGTGGCATGAATCAACAGTAGCTTGTTTCAGAGTTGCACGAGTTCCCAGGAAATATAGATGTTCTCACTGTGGGCATGAGCTGTCCCACTGTGGGTGTCTGCCGATGCTTCCAGATCTCATCCGCAATTCCAGCCGCTCTGCGGTAACGTGAACGTGGAAACCGTTGACATATTCCTTCATGAGGTCATCGAAAGAAAACTGCATGAAGGCATCATTTGGACATGGCCTGAATTCGGAGTCTGAGTTGATGTCTTTCAGAATTCTCATTGGAGGCCTGCCACGGTTTCGTTGATTGACTCGTTGTACGACAAAGGCCTTCTCGTTGACGTAACCTGGTGGAAGTCATGGTGCCCCCTGAAGTTGCATAGTGACTCGGGATGATAGCCGAAATTCGTTATTTCTACTTTGTCACATTCATTAACCAGATGCAGATTCCTGTGTAACTCTTTGTTTAATATAGGCTAAATCAATTGAGATCTGGCGCTTTCTGTGACGCTCTTCCAGTTGACGGACTACCTC